>NZ_JAIXIG010000005.1 GCF_020297365.1 Curtobacterium oceanosedimentum | reverse complement strand
CCACCCGCGAAGACCCCACCCCCCGAACCCCACGACGGACGGATCGATGACGAGCTTCACCTCCTGGTTGCCGAGCCGGCGACCCACCGGCGAGCAGGACGCGAGCGGTCGCCGCCGGGCCGCCGGGCCGTGGCGACCGATCCGCGCGCTCCGACCGTCCCGCAGCAAGCGTCCGACCCGTCCGGTCACCGGCTGGTCCCACGAGTCTGCCGGGCCCGCCGCCCGCGCGATCCCGGTCCTCGGCGCCCCCGACCGCTGGCGGTTCAGCGGGTCGGCGATCGTCGTCGTCGGACTGCTGCTCGTCGGCTTCGCACTGCAGTTCACCGCCGTGTCGCAGGTCACGTACTCGCGCGACCAGCAGCTCGCCCGCGACGCGTTCCGCTACCAGCTCGCGAACGCCACCGCCCCCGTCGGCCAGACCGGCACCGACGGCCGCCTGGTCCCCGAGGGCACGCCCGTCGCCATCGTCCAGGTCCCCGCGCTCGGCCTCGACACGGTCGTGCTCCAGGGCACCACGTCGGAGACCACGCGTTCCGGCGTCGGCCACCGTCGGGACACCCCGCTGCCCGGTCAGGTCGGGGCGAGCGTCGTCTACGGACGCCAGACCGCCTACGGCGGCCCCTTCGGGCGCATCGACCAGCTCGACAAGGGCGCCGTCATCACCGCGACGACCGGGCAGGGGACCGCGAAGTACCGGGTCGTCGACGTCCGCCGCACCGGCGACCACGTCCCGGCACCGCTCGAGGCCGGCGACGGTCGACTCACCCTGGTCTCCTCCGCCGGGCTGCCGTTCCTGCCCGACTCCGTCGTCCGTGTCGACGCCGAACTCGTCTCGAAGGCCGCTCCCACCCCGACGCCCTCGTTCGGCTACGCCGCACTCGCCCCCGCCGAACTCACCATGGCCGGTGACGGCTCGGTGTGGCCGTTCCTGGTGCTCGGCCTCATCGTCCTGGCCGGGATGGTCGCGCTGTTCGCGGTCGGGATGCGCTTCTGGGGCCGCCGGCAGACACTCGTCGTCGCCGTCCCGGTGGTGCTCGCCGTCGGGCTCTCCGCGGCGTCCCAGCTCACCGTCCTCCTGCCCAACCTGATGTGACCGAAGAGACCACGATGCCCGGAACAGAAACCGAAACCCTCCTCGCCGAGTTCGACAGCTGGTTCGACCGCGTGCCGCCGGCACCGGACCCGTCGACGCTGCCCGCGACGCTCGACGCCCGATCCGTCTCCGCCTGGTTCGGGGACCACAAGGTGCTCGACCGCGTCTCGCTGACCATGCCGGCCGGCCAGGTCACCGCCCTGATCGGGCCGTCCGGCTGCGGCAAGAGCACCTTCCTCCGCACGCTGAACCGGATGCACGAGCTCGTCCCCACCGCCTCGCTCGCGGGCGAGGTGCTGCTCGACGAGGTCGACATCTACGACGCGTCCCGTCGCATCACCGAGGCCCGGCGGCAGATCGGGATGGTGTTCCAGAAGCCGAACCCGTTCCCCGCGATGAGCATCCAGGACAACGTGCTCGCCGGGCTCGCGCTGACCGGCGTCCGGCTCGACAAGGCCGCCAAGGCAGCGCTCGTCGAGGAGACCCTGACCAAGGCGGGCCTGTGGAACGAGGTCAAGGACCGGCTCCGGCAACCCGGCGGCGGCCTGTCCGGTGGGCAGCAGCAGCGGCTCTGCATCGCGCGGTCGCTCGCCGTGCGGCCGCGGGTCCTCCTGATGGACGAGCCCTGCTCGGCCCTCGACCCCACGTCGACCCGACGCATCGAGCAGACGATCACGGAGCTCGCCACCGACGTGACGATCGTCATCGTCACGCACAACATGCAGCAGGCGCAACGCGTCTCCGACCGCTGCGCGTTCTTCCTGGCCGAGGCCGGGACCCCCGGCGCGATCGTCGAGCACGGCCCGACCGACGCCATGTTCGAGACGCCGCAGGATCCGCGCACGTCCGACTACGTGAACGGTCGCTTCGGGTGAGCCGGACGGGAGGCGCGGTGCGGGCCCGCCCCGCGCCTCCCGTCCGGTGGGGCTGGAGCCCGGCGACGTGTTCGGGCGTTCCGGCTTCGTCGGTGTGGATGTGCACGATCGGCAGGTCAGCGTGTCCGGAGTCAGCGGTGCCGGGGAGTCAACCCGGAGCCGGTGCCCCCACGGGATCCGGGATCGACGTCCCCACGGTCGTCGACGGCATCGATCGCTTCGCTCACCGTCGAGCCCGGATGTGTCTCACGCCAGCGCCGCACCTGTGCCGGGTCTGGTGTCGACCCTGGGCGGATCGGAGTACTCCCGACGACGCTCGGAGCGAAGGCAGCGTACGTGATCGTCGCGAGCGCGGCCAAGCACGCGTAGAGCAGATCGAGTGCGATCCAGGCGCAGGCGGTCGACACGACTCCGCCGAGGATGATCAGGGCCGGCGCCCGGCGCCTCATCGGGAACACCCTCGCTTCACCTCGACTCTCCTCCCGACCGGCGTCCATCGCTGATCGCCCACCAATCTGCCGATGGCGGGTGAAATATGCAACTCCACCGAGCACCTCGGAGTGACCGTGCGGCCGCGAAGCCACCGGACACATCTGAAGCTAGAGTCGAGGTGTGAAACATCACTGGCCGGTGACGGAGCGGACGAGGCGGTATTGCGCCCTGGCGGTGCTGTTCGCCACCATGGCGGTCGGGGCCTCGATGACGACCGCTCCGGACCGGGCGCTGTGGGATCCCGGCTCAGTCCTGCTCTTCGGCGGCGCCGTCTGCGCCGCGATGTACTGGCTCGGTCAGGGCGGGCGCAGAGGTGCCTCGCGGACCCGGGTCGCCGCGTCGGCGTGGGTGGCGATGTCCTCCGGTCTCGGCATCGGGTTGCTCCTCGGGCTGCTGCTCGTAAACGGCTCGGGTGCCTTCGCCGCGCTCTTCCCGGTCCCGCTCGTGGCGATCGACGCCGCCGTGCGCCGTTCCGACGGGAGCGCGCGCCAACGGTCGACCGTGCTCGGGATGACGGCGGCGTTGGTCGTTGCGATCCTCGTCACGGGGGACGATCTGCAGCGCGGCTTCGCCGACCTCGTCCAGGGGTGCGTGGTCGCCGGCGTCCTGTCGACGCTCGCGCTGGTGCTCAGGAGCGCTGTGCGGAGACAGCGGGCCTGAAGCTGCTGCGGCACTCCAGCTCCGCGGGCTGCGTGATCGGTACGGTGGTCGCCATGGCCCGATTCACGCCCCCTGCCGCCGATGCGATGCGCGAGCGGCTCCTGGACGCCGCGCGGGACGAGTTCGCGTCGGCGGGACTCGTCGGCGGCAAGCTCGAGCGGATCACGGCGGCGGCGTCGAGCAACAAGGCGCAGGTCTTCCACTACTTCGGCAGCAAGGAGGGCCTGTTCGACGCCCTCGTCGCCGAGACCGTGGCCGACACGTTCACCGAGGTCCCGTTGGACACCTCCGACCTCGCCGCCTGGGCCGGCCGACTGTCCGAGTCGTACCAGCGCCGCCCGTGGGCGCCGCGTCTGGCGACCTGGCACCGGCTCGAGCGAGCAGACGCGCCGCTCGAGTCGGTCGCGACGAGCTACGCCGACGCGGTGGCCGAGGTCGAGCACGCCCAGCGCGCCGGGGTCCTGCCGCGGGCGTTCCGGCCGGCCGTGCTGCTCGGACTCGTCCTGCACACCGCGGAGCTCTGGAGCGCGACCGCTCCCGAGTACGAGCCGCTGGTGCAGGCGGTGACCCCGCCGCGGCGTCGTCAGGTCGTGGTCGACGCGGTCACGGCGCTGCTCGGCGGGAAGGGCTGACCGGTACCGGCGCGAGCACGCTCGGACCGAGCGCGCCCGACGGAGCCGCACCGGGCCTCCTGGCCGTCCCTCAGTCGGCTGCGCCGGCCGCCACCCGCAGCGTCCGCTCCGCGTCGTCCAGGTAGTCGGCGAGCAGTGCCGAGGCGGCGTCCTGGTCGCCGCCGCGCAACGCGGACACGATCGCGTGGTTGCGTTCGACGAAGTCGGCGTGGAACGAGGCCGGGTCGGCGGTGGTCAGGAAGGCGAGTCGCATCTCGGCGAGCAGGCCGTCCATCAGGGCGTGGATCCGCTCGCTCGGCACGGCGCGCACGAGCTCGGCGTGGAACCGGATGTCGGCCGTGCCGACCGCGCCCCAGTCGCCGTCGAGCGCCGCGGTCCGGGCGTCCGCGACGGCTGCTGCGGCCGCGGTGAGCGCCGGTGCGTCGGGGCCGCAGGCGCGCACGCCGGCTTCCTCGAGCACCCGTCGAGCCGCGTAGAGATCGGCGACGTCGGCGGCCGAGAGGCGTCGGACGAACACCCCGCGGTTGAACACGTGCTCGACCAGGCGGTCACGGGCGAGCAGCCGGAACGCCTCGCGCAGGGTGTTGCGCGACACCCCGAGCTGGTCGCTCAACCGCTCCTCGGACAGCTGCGCACCGGGGGTGAAGTGCCCCGACGCGATCATGGTCCGGAGTCGCGCGGCCGTGGAGTCAGCGCCACCGACGGTTCGGGTCATGGACCGATCCTGGCACGGGCGTCGTTCGTGACGGGCGTGTTACAGACCGCGCCACCCCCTTGCGATTGTTGAACAATGCGCACCAGACTGGCCGGCATGTTCGTCCTCATCGGCGTCGCCGTCGTCATCGTCGGCTTCGCGCTGCGCGTCAACGCGCTCCTCGTCGTCACGGTCGCGGGCATCGTGACCGCGGCCATCGGCGGGATCGGCCCCGTCGGCATCCTGGAAGCGTTCGGCAACGGGTTCGCCTCGAGCCGGTCCGTCACGACCTTCGCGCTCGTCCTGCCCGTCATCGGCCTGATCGAGCGCTACGGCCTGCAGGACCAGGCGAAGCGCCTCATCGCGAAGCTCGACAAGCTCACGACGGGGCGGCTGCTCACCGGCTACCTGCTCATCCGGCAGGTCACCGCGGCGGTCGGCCTGACCAGCATCGGTGGCCCCGCGCAGACCGTGCGTCCGCTCGTCTACCCGATGGCCGAGGGTGCGGCGACGAAGAAGTACGGCCGGATCGACGAGCGGATGCGCGAGAAGATCAAGGGCTACTCGGCGTCGTCCGACACCGTCGGCGTGTTCTTCGGCGAGGACGTCTTCGTCGCCGTGGGGTCGATCCTGCTCATCACCACGTTCGTCGATGCGACCTACGGCCTGTCGCTCGAACCGATCGACCTGGCCCTCTGGGCGATCCCCACCGGCATCGCGGCGCTCATCGTGCACGGCGCACGGCTGCTGCTGTTCGACCGCCGACTCGACAAGATGGCGGCGGACGTCCGTGCCGACGCCCCGACCACGGGAGCGGCAGCGTGATCACCAGCGAATGGCTCTACTGGCTCATCGGCGCGTTCTTCATCGCCGTGGCGGTCCTGATCGTCACGGACACCGCACACGCGAAGCGCATCGGCAACGCGGCGTTCTGGGGGATCCTCGGCCTGTCCTTCTTCGCTGGCTCCTTCGTCGCCGCAGGGGCACTGCCCGCCTGGATCCTCGGGGTCGCCGTGCTCGTGATGGTCGCGCTCGCCGGTCTCGGGTTCACCGGGACCACCAGCCGCACCCGGGTCGCGAGCATCCCCGGCGCGGGCACCGGAGCGGAGACCGGTCCGGCGGAACCGACCGGCGTGACGCAGCGGATCGCCGGCGGCAGCAGCAGCACGAGCGTGCTCGCCACCACCAGCCCGGACGAGCGCGCCGCGTTCGCGACGCGGTTCGGCAACCGGCTCTTCATCCCCGCGCTCGTGATCCCGGTGGTCGCCGTCCTGGTCGCCACGCTCGGCCCGCTCGTGTCCATCGGTGGCGAACCGCTGCTGGCCGAGGGCAGCGCGACCCTGACCGGGCTCGGCATCGGCTCGGTGCTCGCCGTGGTCGTCGCCGTGTTCGTCCTGCGTCCGCCGAGGATCGCCACCCCCGTGCGCGAGGGCGGCCGCCTGCTGCAGGCGATCGGCTGGGCGGCACTGCTGCCGCAGATGCTCTCCACCCTCGGCATCGTGTTCACCCAGGCCGGCGTCGGCGACGCGGTCGGCACGATCATCAAGTCGGTCCTGCCCGACGGATCGCTGTTCGCCGCCGTGGTCGTCTACTGCCTCGGCATGGCCCTGTTCACGGTCATCATGGGCAACGCGTTCGCCGCCTTCCCGATCATGACGGCCGCGATCGGCTGGCCCGTCCTGGTGCAGGGCTTCGACGGCAACCCCGCCGCGATCTTCGCGATCGGCATGCTCGCCGGCTTCTGCGGCACGCTCGTCACGCCGATGGCCGCGAACTTCAACCTGGTGCCGGCCGCCCTGCTCGAGATGCGGGACAAGTACGGCCCGATCAAGGCGCAGCTGCCGACCGCCGCCATCCTGCTCGTCGTCAACATGGGAGTCATGTACCTTGTCGCATTCTGATGCCGCCCCGACCGCTCCGACCGACCTGGCCCGGGCCGCCTGGGCCGACCGCTTCGCGGCCGTCGCCGCGGACAACACCACCCGCGAGTACCCGTACGCCGCGCACCACGCGACCTCCGGCCCGGACGACCGAGCGCTGCCCGTCGAGCTCCACCCCGCCTTCGCCACGTCGTACGACTGGCACTCGTCGGTGCACATGCACTGGCTCGCGGCGCGCCTGGTCGCGCACGGCCTGCCGGCCGACCTGGAGGCACGGCTCACCGCGATCCTGCAGGCGCACCTCACGACGGATTACCTCGCGACCGAGGCCGCGTACCTGCGCGAGACCCCGCACTACGAGCGCCCCTACGGCTGGGCCTGGCTCGCCCGGCTCGCCGCCGAGGTGTCGGCGTCCGAGTCGCCGTCCGTCCGAGCGCTCGCCCCGGCGTTCGCGCCCGTCGTCGACGTCCTCGAGGACCTGGTCGTCCGGTGGATCGACGGCGCCGCCCACCCGGTCCGGCACGGGGTCCACTCGAACTCGGCGTTCGGGCTGCTGCTCGTGCTCGAGGCCGCCCGGTCCCTCGACCGTCCGGCCCTGGCGGCTGCGGTCGAGGGGGCTGCGCGGGACTGGTTCGGTGCCGACGCCGGGTGGCCGTTCGCCTGGGAGCGGAGCGGGCACGACTTCCTGTCCGCCGGCCTGGCCGAGGCCGACCTGATGCGTGCCGTGCTGCCGGCCCCGGAGTTCGCGACGTGGGCGCAGGGCTTCTTCGCCCAGGTCCAGCCCGGTGACGCGATCCTGCGGTCGACGGTGGTCCGTGACGAGAACGACCCGCAGCAGGTGCACCTGTTCGGGCTCGACCTGTCGCGGGCGGGATCGGCGCGACGGATCGCGGACGCCCTGCGCGCCGCGGGCACGGGCGGCACCGGGATCGCCGACCTGCTGGACGATGCAGCCGACCGACTGCTGGCCTCCGGGCTCGCCGCGAGCGTGGGCGAGGAGTACTACTCCACGCACTGGCTCGCGAGCTTCGCGTGGGACGCCATGGAGGCCAGGGAGCACGCTGCTCGCTGACCCCTGTCGGGCCGCTGATCGTCGCGGACACAGCGAGGATCCGGAGGTACCGTCGGGGCCATGAGCGATCCGACGGACGACGAGACCCTCGACGACTTCCGCGAGGCGCAGGAGACCGACCACCAGCCGGAGCCGCTGGTGGCCGACCAGGACGACCTGCCCGTGGTCGACGACCCGGACGACGAACTGCTGCCGGACGACGACCGCCCGGTGCCGCTCGACACCGACGACGACGCGGTCTGACCGGCCGCGCCGACCTCCGACCGCCGACCGTGTCGGCGGCGTCCGGTCGGCTCGGCCGAGCTCGGCGGCGTCCGGTCGGCTCAGCCGAGCGGGATCGTCCGCCCGAACGTCCGGGTGACCGGGGCTGCGGCCAGGTGCGGGCCGATGGCCGCCGCGCCCTCGGGCGTCGCGCGCCACGCCACGTAGGTGTCGTGGTCGGCGGCGGTCGTCCACGACTCCACGACGACCATCCGGTTCGGGTCGGCATCGTCCACCAGGACCTCGAGCGACTCGAGCCCATGGAACGACGCGGTCTGCGCCAGGGTCTGCTGGATCGCCGCCTCGACGGCATCGGCGGGGGCGTCGTTCTGGAACTCGACCTCGAGCAGGACGGTCATCGACATGGGGCACCTTTCGTCAGCGGTGTCCAGGCCAACCCCCGACCCCTCGCGCTTGTTCCGGGTCGGTCAGTCGACGATGCGGAACCGGACCGTGTCGCCGGGGCGCAGCTGCGCGGCCCGGTCGACCGACCGCGGTGTCAGGACCGCGACGACGGGGTAGCCGCCGGTGACCGGGTGGTCGGCGAGGAACAGCACGGGGAAGCCCTCGGGCGGCACCTGCAGCGAACCGGTCTCCACACCCTCGCTCGGCAGCTCCGTCGTGACGGCGCGGACCAACGGCGTCGCCGCGGTCGTCCGCACGCCCACGCGGTCGCTGTCCGCGCTGACCAGGTGGTCCTGCCCGGTCAGGATCGCGCGCCAGTCGTCGGTGAACCAGTCGTCGCGGGGGCCGGCCGTGACGTCGAGCACGACGGGCTCGCCGGGCCACCGCTGCTCGGGCTGCGGGACGGCGTCGACGACCGGCCACGAGACCCGGGCGTCCCCGACGGGCAGGACGTCGCCGGCCGTCAGCGGCGGCGGTCCGAGCCGTGCCAGGGAGTCCCACGAACGGCTGCCGAGCACCGGCTCGACGTCGAACCCGCCGAGCACGGCGACGTAGGCACGCAGCCCCACGGTGGCGGTGCCGATCCGGAGCGTGTCCCCGGGCGCGAGCAGCAGGACCTCGTGCGACGCCGCACCGCGGACCGAGCCGTCCGCCCGCTCGACCTCGACGGGGCAGGCCGCACCGGCGGTGGCCGCGACCACGTGCGCGTCGGCACGGAGCGTGACGGAGCCGAGCAGGGCCTCCAGGACGGCCGCGTCGGGACGGTTGCCGACCAGCCGGTTGGCGAGCGCCGCGGCACCGCGGTCGGCGGCGCCCGCGGCACCGAGTCCGGTGTCGCTCAGCCCGGGGCGGCCGAGGTCCTGCGTGGTCACGCCGAAGCCGACCTGCGCGACGGTCAGCGTGCTCATGCCGCACCCGCCTCGACGAAGCGCACGAGCGTGCCGGCCGGTGCGAGCGCGGGCGGTGTGTGCTTCAGTGACCACATCGGCACGTCGGTCCGGCCGACGAGCTGCCACCCGCCCGGCGAGGTGCGCGGGTAGACGGCGCTGAACTCGCCGGCCAGGGCGACGGCGCCGCTCGGGACGGCGGTGCGCGCGGTGGCACGGCGGGGCAGGTCGAGGGGCCGCTCGGTGCCGGTCAGGTAGCTGAAGCCGGGGGCGAACCCGCAGAACGCACTCGTCCACAGCTGGCCGGTGTGCCACGCCACGAGGTCGTCGCGGGTCATGCCGGTCAGCCCGCAGACGGTGTCGAGGTCCTCGCCGTCGTAGGTGACGGGGATGACGAGCGGGTCGTCGCCGGAGCGGTGGTCGGAACCGGGGACGGGGACGACGTCGGCGAGCCGGGTGCGCAGCCGGGCCGCGTCCGTCGTCGCCGGGTCGAACCGCAGCAGCAGGGTCCGGGCGCCGGAGACGACCTCGGTGAGCCCCGCAGGTGCGTCCCGTGCCAGCCCGGCCCGGAAGGCGACGACGTTGGCGAGGGAGTCGAAGGTCGCGAGGAGCGCGGTGCCGCCTGCGGAGCGGAGCGTCGGGACGGTCACGGCGCCGGTGGTGCGAACGGCGCGATCGTGACGCCGTGCTCGGTCAGGAGCGCTCGGATCGCACGGGCCATCGCGACGGCGTCGGGGGAGTCGCCGTGCACGCAGACCGAGTCGGCGCGCACCGCGATGTCGGACCCGTCGACCGCGGTCGCGACGCCCTCGGTGACCATGCGGAGCACCCGGGCGGCGACCTCGTCCGGGTCGTGCAGCACCGACCCCGGCAGCCTGCGGGACACCAGCGACCCGTCGGGCTCGTAGGCGCGGTCGGCGAAGGACTCGCTCACCGCGCGGAGTCCGTGCCGTTCGGCGGCCAGCAGGAGTTCCGACCCGGGCAGCGCGAGCACGGCGAGGGACGGGTCGACGTCGGCGACCGCGCGGACGACGGCCTCGGCCTGCACCGGGTCGGCGCAGGCGGTGTTGTACAGGGCGCCGTGCGGCTTGACGTAGGTGACGACGGTGCCGGCGACGCGGGCGGTGGCCGCCATCGCGCCGAGCTGGTGGACGACGTCGGCGTGGAGCTCGTCCGGTGTGACGTGCACGGGCCGGCGGCCGAAGCCGATCAGGTCGCGGTAGGCCACGTGGGCACCGATCGCGACCCGGCGCTCGGCAGCGGCGCGTGCCGTGGCGAGCATGATCGTCGGGTCGCCGGCGTGGAACCCGCAGGCGATGTTGGCACTCGACACGACGTCGAGCATCGCGGTGTCGTCGCCCATGGCCCAGGCGCCGAAGCCCTCGCCGAGGTCGCTGTTCAGGTCGATCGTCGTCACGGGTGCTCCCTGTCCTCGCGGGTTGTTGAACAATCTACCGAGCGGGCGGTCGTGTGTCACCCGTCCGCTCCGTCGGCGCTCGCCGATCCGGTCCGGCGCGGACGGCGGTTTCCGAGGCTGGCCACGTACTGTCCGATTCCTCAGTACCACCGGGGGCAGCACCTCCGGACCGATCACCGCACTGGAGCAGATCATGACCGACAGTGACACCACGCACGGAGCCCCGAAGAACGACCCGGAGGGCACCGAGAAGCCGGGCGGCCTCGGCGACGACAACACCATCCCGAACGAGCCGGACGGTCTCGCGGCCGGGCACGTCGGCGACGACTCCCACTTCAACCCGGAAGAGGACGGCGAGCAGTAGCTCGTCCGCCCCACAGATCGCCGGCCGCACGCCGGTCGACCCCGAACGACGCCCCCGTTGTCACACGACAGCGGGGGCGTCGTCCTGCGTCGGCATGCCCGCGGCGATCCGGACCGCGGCGTCGGCACGCAACAATGGGATGAAAACCTTCCGCTCTGCGGTTTCTGGTGTTACTGTCCCCATCACCTAGTAGCACTAGGGATTCAGAGGGCGGCAGCCCCCGATGACTCGAGGAGGAGTCATGCCGACACCGACGTCGAACAACGAACCCGGACCGAAGGAACCCCTGGGAGGCCTCGGCGCCACCGCGGTCCCGCCGGCGACGGCCACCTCGGGAGCGACCACGTCCGAAGCCGCCGCGTCCCGCGCGTTCTCGGTCGAGGGCATCACCCAGTCCGTCTCCACCATGCGGGTCGGCAAGGGCTACCTCTGGGCGCTCAGCCTCGGCCAGTTCGGTCTGTTCTTCGCCCTGCTCACCCCGGTGTTCGTGAGCATGTCGATCAAGGCGACGGAGCTCAACCCGTCGAGCCCGGAGACCGTCGTCGGGTCGGTCCTGCCGTTCGGTGCCCTCGGCGCCTTGTTCGCCAACCCGCTGTTCGGCGCGATCTCCGACCGCACCCGCACGCGGTGGGGCCGCCGTCGCCCGTGGATGGTCGGCGGTGTCGTCGTCTTCGTCGTCGCCCTCGCCTGGCTCGCCTTCGCCCCGGACGTCATGCAGCTCACGATCGCGTGGGTGCTCGCCCAGGTCTCGGCGAACGCGGTCCTGGCGACGCTGACCGCGAGCTTCGCCGACAACGTGCCCGAGTTCCAGCGCGGCAAGGCGTCGAGCGCGATCGCCCTCGCGCAGAACATCGCGATCCTCGCCGGCCTGTACCTGGCCGTCTACCTGGTCGGCAACCTCCCGCTGCTCTTCATCGCACCCGGTGTCCTGGCGATCGTCGCGATCCTCGTCTACTCGTTCATCGCCCGTGACGAGGTGCCCACGACCCCGTTCAAGCCGTTCAGCTGGATCAACCTGATCAGCTCGTTCTGGACGAACCCGATCAAGCACCCCGACTTCGGGCTCGCCTGGTGGGGCCGCTTCCTCATCACCTTCGGCACGTTCATGTTCACGACGTACCGCCTGCTCTACATGGAGGACCAGATCGGTCTCCCGCAGTCGGAGGCCGTCGGTGTCGTCGCGTTCGGCGTGCTCCTCTACACGATCGCCCTGCTCGTCAGCGCCGCACTGTCCGGCTGGGTGTCGGACCGGATCCGTCGCCGCAAGGTGTTCGTCTGGGGCTCCACGGCCCTGACGGCCGTCGGCCTCGTGATCCTGGCGCACGTCGACACGGTCGGCGGGTTCTACTTCGCCGAGATCGTCCTGGGCTTCGCGTTCGGCATCTACGCGGCCATCGACACCGCTCTGATCGTCGACGTGCTGCCCGACCCGGAGCGCCCCGGCAAGGACCTCGGTGTCATCAACATCGCCAACGCCCTGCCGCAGTCGCTCGCACCCGCCGTGGGCCTGTTCCTGCTCGGCATCGGTGGCGGCGGCAACTACACGCTCATGCTCTGGGGCGCCGGCGTCGCCGTGCTCCTCGGCGCACTCGTGATCCTGCCCATCAAGTCGGTCAAGTAGCGCGGTCTCCGCGCGAGCACACCCCGCAAGTCGGAAGGACCAACCATGCCCCCCGCCATCTCCCTGCAGCTCTACACGGTGAACGCCGAACTGGAGCCCGACCTCGACGCCGGCGTCGCCCGCCTGGCCGCCATCGGCTTCGACACCGTCGAGGCGTTCGCCTTCGTCGACCGAGCAGCGCAGCTGCGGTCGGCGTTCGACGCCCACGGCATCAGCGCGAGGACGGGGCACGCGTTCCTGGTCGAGCAGACCATCCCGCTGCCCGACGGCACCGTGATGACCGCGCCCTCGCACGCCGACACCTTCGCCGCGGCGCGGGAGCTCGGCATCGAGATCGTGATCGACCCGTTCGTCGGCCCGGACTCGTGGACGACCCGCGAGGGCGTGGAGCGCGTCGCCGAGCGGCTCAACGCGGCGGCTGAGGAGGCCGCGGCACACGGGCTGCGCGTCGGCTACCACAACCACGACCACGAGCTGCGTCCGCACATCGACGGCAAGCCGGCGCTGCAGGTGCTCGCCGAGCTGCTCGACCCCCGGGTCGTGCTCGAGCTCGACCTGTACTGGGCATCCGCCGCCGGCATCGACCTCGTGCCGTTCGTCCGGGAGCTCGGCGACCGGATCGTCGCCGTGCACGTCAAGGACGGGCCGATGCGTCCGGACATCTCGACCGCCTCGGTGCCGACCGACCAGACCCCCGCCGGTCAGGGCGACGTCCGCCTGGCCGAGGCCCTCGCTGCCGCGACCGCGCTCGAGTACGCCGTCATCGAGTTCGACGGGTACGACGGGGACGTCTTCGACGGCGTCCGGCAGTCGTACGAGTGGCTCGCCGCGCGGCTCGCCCCGACCACCTCGGAGGTGTCCGCGTGACCCGCACGGGCCGGGTCGGCATCGGGTTCATCGGTGCCGGCATGATCAGCGAGCAGTACCTGACGAACCTGACGACGTTCCCCGACGTCGAGGTCGTCCGCATCGGTGACATCGACACCGAGCGTGCCGCCGCCTCGGCCGCGAAGTGGGGCGTCCCCGCCTCGGGCACCGGCGACGAGGTCCTCGCGGACTCCGACGTCGAGATCGTGATCAACCTCACGCTGCCCGCCACGCACGTGTCGGTCTCCGAGTCGGCGTTGCGTGCCGGCAAGCACGTGTGGAGCGAGAAGCCGATCGGGGTCGACCGGGAGTCCGCAGCCGGTCTGGTCGCGCTCGCCGACGACCTCGGACTCAAGCTCGGCATCGCGCCCGACACCGTGCTCGGTACCGGGTGGCAGACCGCCAAGCGGGCGATCGAGTCGGGTGCGATCGGCACGCCGCTGACCGCCGTCACGAGCTTCCAGTGGCAGGGGCCGGACGTGTTCCACCCGAACGCGTCGTTCCTGTACGCCAAGGGCGCGGGCCCGCTGTTCGACATGGGCCCGTACTACTTCACCGCCCTCGTGCACCTGCTCGGACCGGTGGCGTCGGTCGTCGCGACCGGTTCGCGGTCGCGCGACACCCGGCAGCTCGTGGTGGGGCCGAACGCCGGCGACAGCTTCCCCGTGGAGGTCCCGACGCACCTGTCCGTGCTGACGTCCTTCGAGCAGGGCGGCAACGCGCAGTCGCTGTTGTCGTTCGACACCCCGCTGTTCCGCCACGGGGTGTTCGAGGTGAACGGCACCGAGGGCACCATCGTCCTGCCCGACCCGAACACCTTCGGCGGCGGTCACCCGATCCGCATCGCTCGCCCGATCGGCGCCGACGCGACGTTCCCGTTCTCGCAGGACTTCGACGTGCTGCTCGACGAGGAGCCCACGGTCGGTCGCGGCCTCGGCGTGCTCGACATGGCACGGGCGATCCGCGGCGGCGGGCAGCACATCGCCACCGGACAGGTCGGGTACCACGTGCTCGACACGATGGTGGCGGTGGAGGAGTCGATCGAGCGGCGGGCATTCGTCGACGTCGAGTCCACCGTCGCCCCGGTCCCGTCGCTGCCCGAGGGGTTCGACCCGCTCGCGGCGACGCTCTGAGCGGTACCGGCCCGCGAGGTGTCGCGGTCCCGCCGGCCCGTGCGCGGCAGTGCCGTCGAGGTCAGTGCCGCACGGGTCGGCGGCCGAACAGGGCGCCGACGACCCGGGTGAACCACGGGTCGGTCTGCGGCACCTCGACCGTCCGGGTGGGTGCGCGGAACGCCAGGTCGTGCAGCATGTTGCGCTTCGACCCGTCCCAGTTCGCGAACAGGTAGGTGCCGCCGATGAAGGACATGCTCCGGACCGGCGTGCGCCGCCAGGAGTCGGCGGCCACGTAGTACCCCGCGTGGCCGGCCCGGATGTGCTGGATCACGGTGTCCACGTCGATGACACCCGTGGGCGTCACGACGGCGGTGATGCCGGTGCGGTCACGGGCGACGTACTCGATCAGGTGTTCGGTCACGATGGAACTCTTCGTCACGGTGGTGAGGCGCCACGACAGGGAACGTGGCGAAGGGGATTCGGAACCGCCGTTGCTTCCGATGTCAGCGTACGTCCGGGCTGCGCAGACCGTTCCCGGATGTCCGCCGTTCGCACGACGGGCAGCGTTCAGCGGACTGGGCGCGCCGCCCAGGCGGTGACCAGGGCGAGTGCGGCGTCGGAGTCCGCCGTGCCCGGACGGTTCAGGAAGGCGTGCCGGCTGCCGGGCAGGACGTGCCGTTCGACGTCCACCCCGGCGCCCGCGAGCTCCGTCGCGAAGCGCTCACCGGAGGCCCGCATCACGTCGCGATCGGCGTCGACGAACAGGGTGCGCGGGAAGGCCCCGAGGTGCTCGGCCGCCGGGAACGTCGACCCGCGGGCGGGTCCCGCGTAGCCACGGCTGCTCAGGTCGAGCAGGAGCGGCGCGTGCGTGATCCGACGGTGCCCGCGCACGAGCCGCTGCACCGCACGATCGCGGGGGATGCGCGCGTGGAAGAACCCGTAGGCGAGCACCAGTCCCTGCAGCGGGGGAGCGACCGCGACCGCCGTCGCCGCCAGGCACGCGCCCGCGCTCGCGCCACCGAGGAGCAGCCCCGCCGGTGCGCTGTCGTGCAGGTGCTCCAGGACGGCCACGATCTCGTCCCGGGCGTGCGGTGCCCGACGTCGGCCACGCGGTCCGCTCCGCCCGACACACGGCAGGCCGGGCAGCGGCCCGAGCCGGTAGTCGACGGTGACGACCGGCACCCCGCGATCCGCCAGGGTGCGCGCGACCGCGTCCGACTCCGGCAGCTCGAGGTCGCCCCGGAAGAACCCACCGCCGTGCACCCAGACCAGCGTCGGCGATCCCGTACCGGCGTCCGGTCCCGCTGGTCGGTACCGCCGGATGGGCACCGGTCCGTGTGGGCCGTCGACCCGCTCGTCCGCGACCTCGATCGTCCCCTGGCGCTTCCCCCGCATGGGAGCAGTGTGGCAGCACGGTGGGACACAGCCCTGTAACGATGCTGGCGAGCGCTCGGGAGCGCAGGCAGCGTGGAGGGACGCGCCCCACGCGAACCGTTCTGATCCTGACCGTTGCGACCTTGGCCGCGCTCCTCACGGGTTGTTCCGGCGCGGACGGAGCGGACGGCGGTGGGGCGACCTCGACCCCGACCGTGACCGAGACCGTCACAGCGCCGCCCTCCGACCCCGCGGCGATGCCGAGCCCGACTCCGACACCGACCCCCACGTGCGGTCCGGCGAGCGGTGCCGAGGCCGCCGCCGCCGGCATCGCCGCGCTGCCGTCACCGGCCGGCATCGAGGGCGCCCGCTGGGACGCCGCGAACGCCGACACCTCCGGTTACGACGCCTGCGCAGCGCTGTCCTGGTCCGTCGTGGCTCCCGAGCGCGCGACCGCCGGCTCGCCGTACGCGATCCTGCTCTTCCACCAGGGCCGGTACCTCGGCACCGCGACGGCCGAGCAGTACGCGTTCGAGCCGACGATCGAGCGCCGGACCGACGGGTCGATCGTCGTCACCTACCGCTACCCGCTGGCCGGCGAGCCGAACGCCGAGGTGTCCGGCCGTGCCACCGCCACGTTCACCTGGAACGCAGAGACCAGCCGCGTCGACATGACCGGGGAGACCCCACCCGCCCGGTGACCCGCCGGGGGCCGGGCAGCTCAGCGCCGCCCGCGCTCCCCGTGCCCGGGGTCGAGCTCGCGCCGGAGCGAGCGGAGCTCGTCGACCAGCACCGCGAGCTTCGCAGGCCCGGCCTCGATCCCGTGACCGATCGCCTGCCGGGGCTGCAGCACCACGTCCCGCCGGTCCGTCGTGCTGATCCAGATGCCGAAGTCGACCCGTCGTCCCTGCTGGTCCTTCGTCGCCACGTCGACGTCGCGGACGCCCGACCACGGCAGGTCGAACACCGGCTCGTCCCGGGACGGCGCCCACGCGTGCAGTCCGGCCTCGTCGACGGTCCAGATCTCCGGGCGAGGCTCCGGGAAGTCGTCGGTCGTCCGCAGCCCCGAGGCGAAGACGGGGAGGTGGAGCCGCGGTGCCCGGTGCCGCCGGATCCGGGCCATCGTCCGGCGGTCGCTCCGTCCCGCACTCCACATGGACAGCGCCAGCAGTCCGCCGATCGCGACCAGGACCACCGGCCAGAAGACCAGCGACGTCTGCGTGCGGGCCGACTCGACACCACGCAGGAAGTCCGGGAAGGCGAACTCGGCGACGAGCACGAGCACCCCGACCGCCGTCGCGATCCCCGCTCCGAGCAGCACCGGTCTCCGGTCCGCCGTCGCTCCGTCCCGCAGCCGCTGCACCCACGGCTCCGTCGAGGTCGTCACGGCGCCCTCCCGCCGATCAGCGATCACGGCCGGCGGACCGCTGCGCTGCGGACTCCCGCTGGAGCGACCGGAGTACCCGCATGACGATGTGGAGCTTCGTCGCGCCCGCGCCGAACGGGCGTCCGATCGTCGGCCGTGGCCGCAACGTGAACCGACCGACGTCCCTCGTGACGATCCAGATGCCGACGTCGGTCCGCTGCCCGCGCACGTCCTGCGATGCCAGTTCGATCGTCTCGACGTCCTGCCACGACAGGTGGAACACGGGCTCGTCCCGCTCCGCCGACCAGGCGTCGAGCCCGGCGGCGTCGACCGTCCAGAGCTCGGGGCGGGGCTCGGGGAAGTCGTCCACCGACCCGAGTCCCGACCGCAGGACGGGCACGTGGAACGCCGGTGTGGTCCCGTGCGCACGGATCCGCTCGAGGATCCTCCGGTCACGCCGGCCCTGCAGCCACGAGAGCACCGCCGAGACCGGTCCGAGCGCGAACAAGAACAGCGCCAGCAGCGGCCCGGACCACGGCCGTCGGGCGTCCGAGTGCGCGATGTCGTCGAGGTCGACGACGGTCAGGACCAGCCCCGCCGCACCCACGATCGTCACGATCGCCAGCCCGACCAGGAACGGCCACCGCCCCGGCGTCCTCCCGTCGCGCAGCCGCTGCACCCACCGCTCACCCGCGTACTCCACCGACCCATCCTGCCCGTCCCGGCCGCGGTGGGTCCGCGGGTGCGCGATGCTGGTCGCATGCAGTCCGTCCGCGCCGTCGCCCCGGGGGTCGCCGTCGCCGTCGCGATCGGCCTCGTCGCCACGGTCGTCGGCCGTGCCGTCCCGGTCGTCGGCGGTCCCGTCCCGGCGGTCCTGATCGGCGCGGTGCTCGGCTGGCTGGTCCGTCGACGCACCGACGGCACGCTCGCCGCACTGGCCCCCGGGGTGAAGTTCTCGTCGAGTCGCGTGCTGCAGTTCGCGGTCGTGCTGCTCGGCGCCCAGCTGTCGATCGGCGAGGTCCTGCGCATCGGGGGCGAGACCCTGCCAGTGCTGCTCACGACGCTCGTCGTCTGCCTCGTCGCGGCGTGGGGGATCGGCCGACTGCTCCGGGTGTCGAGCGCGCTCCGCACACTGATCGGTGTCGGCACCGGCATCTGCGGGGCATCGGCGATCGCGGCCGTCACCCCCGTGATCGGTGCGGTGAGCGCCGACGTCGCCTACGCGATGTCGACGATCTTCCTCTGCAACATCGCCGCGGTCTTCGCGTTCCCACTGCTCGGGCACGCGCTCGGCCTCAGCCAGCACGCCTTCGGCGTCTTCGCCGGCACCGCCGTCAACGACACCTCGTCCGTCGTCGCGACGGCCTCGGTCTACGGCCGCCAGGCGACCGACACCGCGGTCGTCGTGAAGCTGGTGCGCACCCTGATGATCATCCCGATCGTGATCGGGCTGGCCGGTCTGGAGGCCCGCCGCGCCTCCCGCGAGCAGCCCGCCGCCGCCCCGGGGCCGGGTCGCGGGTTCCGCGTCCTCCGGTTGGTGCCGTGGTTCCTGATCGGGTTCCTCGTGGTGGTGCTGCTCCGCACCGTCGGGGTGCTGCCGGCGTCCGTGGCGCCGGGGTTCGCGACGACGGCCTCGTTCCTCATCACGGTGGCGCTCGCCGCGATCGGCTGCTCGACGGACTTCGCGGCCCTGCGTCGGGCCGGCTTCCGCCCGATGCTGCTCGGCATCGCACTCTGGGCACTGGTGGCCGGCACGAGCCTCGGCGTGCAGGCGGCCTTCGGTCTGCTGTAGGGGTTGCTGCGACCGCACCCATCGTTTATCGTTGCATCGACAATCGATGGTATCGATGATCGACAGGGGAACCAGCCATGATCACACCCGTCTACGAGCCGCCCCGCGGGCGGAACTCCTACCTCGCCTACGTCGTCGCCTGCGCGGTGGGGATCGGCATCGTCGTCTGGCGGTACGTCGACCTGCTCGTCCGCTCGATCAGCGCCGGCACGGTGTCGGTCCCGGTCCGGATGCGCGCGACCGCCGACGTCCCGCAGCCGCCCGGAGGCGCGACGGTCACCTCCGACCAGCTGGTGCTCCGGGCGCCGATCGCCGAGGTGCCGGGCGGTGCGATCGGGTACATCCGCGTCGGCGACGCCCTGGAGGCCGTCTTCGTCAGTGCGCTCATCGCCCTGGTC
Organism: Curtobacterium oceanosedimentum; assembly: GCF_020297365.1. Classification (GTDB taxonomy): domain Bacteria; phylum Actinomycetota; class Actinomycetes; order Actinomycetales; family Microbacteriaceae; genus Curtobacterium. The sequence goes on along the minus strand of NZ_JAIXIG010000005.1, from coordinate 112,718 downwards.
GCCGCGGTCGCGTGGAAGATCTCGCGCGGCGGGCTCTTCGACCGATCGACCACCCGGATCCTCGACTGGCTGGCCGGAGCCGTTGTGGTGGCCGGGTTCGTGCCGTCGTTCGTCCGCCGGATGGGCTGGAACTGGGTGGTGTCGGGTCTCGGCTGGGACGGGTACCTGCCGACGCCGGTGGTGGACCACCAGTGGGTGGCCGTGTACCTCGGCCTGCTCGTGGTCCTGTGCTTCCGGTTCGCCCTCACCGCGTCGCAGCGGATGGTCCGCGACCAGTCCGGACTGGTCTGATGCCCCCGGAGGAGGACGGTCACGCCGTCGTCTGCCACCTCGACGACCTGCTCGCCGCGCGGGGGATGACCCTGACCGAACTCGCCGACCGCGTCGGTGTGACCGTCGTCAACCTGTCGGTGCTCAAGAACAACCGCGCCCGGGCGATCCGGTTCTCCACCCTCACCCGGCTGTGCGAGGTGCTCGGCTGCCAACCGGGCGACGTCTTCTCGGTGCGCACCGACTGACGACGGGAGGCCCGCCCGACGTGAGCGGATCTGCTCACGTGGGGCGGGCCTCCCGGCCGTACCCGGCGGGTCAGCGGCGTCAGCCGCGCAGGGCCTCCGACAGCTTCACGCGGCTGCCGGTGCGGAGCAGCGCGTTCTCGTAGACGCGGGCACCGATGAGCACGACCGCGACGACCGAGGCGGCCACGATGACGAGCGACAGGATCGGCTCCCACCACTCGGCCGTGCCCAGGAAGATCCGCATCGGCATCCCGATCGGGGCGCTGAACGGCACGTACGACATGATGCCGAGCACCAGCGGGTTGTCGTAGGCGAAGATGATCAGGAAGTACGGGATCATCACGAGCATCATCACCGGGGTCGTCACGCTGCCGACGTCCTCCTGACGGGACACCAGCACGGCGGCCGCCGCGAACAGCGACGCGATGAGCACGAACCCGATCGCGAAGAACCCGATGAACCACAGGATGCTCGGGCCGAGCTTCGCGAACATGTTGTCCTGCCCGGTCACCGCCAACGTGACGATCGCGGCCACCGCCACGGCGACGATCTGTGCGAACGCCATGACGCTGTTGCCGAGCACCTTGCCCGCGAGCAGGGCCCTGGCCGGGATCGCGGACATCAGGATCTCGACCACCCGCGTCGACTTCTCCTCGACGACGCTCTGGGCGATCGACTGCCCGAACGTCACCGCGGACGCGAAGTACACGACGCCGAACGCGATGGCGATCAGGTACACCAGCCCGCCGGGCAGCGCGTCCGGGTCGAGCAGCTCGATGCGGGGCGTCACGCTGAGCGCCGAGACGACCTCGGCGGGGGCGTCGTCGAGCCCGACGACCGTGTAGCCGAGCGTGTCGTCGGACGGCACGATCGCGGCGTCGACCTCGCCCTCGGTCACGAGCCGTTCGGCCGCGTCCACCGACGGCGACGAGGTGACGTCGAGCCCCGTGGTCGTCGGCAGCGTGACGCCGTCGACGACCGCGACCGGCGTGGTGTCGTCCGCCGTGGCCTTCCCCACGATGCCGCCGACGACGATCGAGGCGACGACCATGCCGACCAGGATGAGTGCCGAGACCACGAAGGCCTTGCTGCGCAGGCGCGCCTGGATCTCACGCGCGGCGACGAGCCGCACGGACTGCACGAACGAGTGGTTCATCGGACGACCTCCCGGAAGACCTCACTGAGCCGCGGGACCCGCGGTGCGAACGAGCCGACGGTGCCGTGCTGGACCGCGCGCTGCAGGACGCGCTGGGCCGTCGCGTGCTCGGCCTCGAACACGGCGTACCCGCCGTCGAACTCGCGCACGACCACTCCGGGCTCGTCGCGGAGCCAGGCGACGTCACCGTCGACGAGCAGCTCCCACGCGGCGGGGCCCGCCTGCTTGCGGAGCTCCTCCTGCGGGCCGGCGGCGCGGATCGTGCCCCCGGCGATCACGACGACGTCGTCGCAGAGCCGCTCGACCACGTCGAGCTGGTGGCTGGAGAACAGGACGGGCACACCGTGGGCCGCCGTCTCGCGCAGCACACCGAGCACCGTGTCGACGGCCATCGGGTCGAGGCCCGAGAACGGCTCGTCGAGCACGAGCACCTCGGGGTCGTGGGCCAGTGCCGCGGCGATCTGCACGCGCTGCTGGTTGCCGAGCGAGAGCTTCTCGACGGCGTCGGTCGCGTGCCCGGTGAGCTCGAGGCGCTCGAGCAGCTCGCCCGTCCGGGTCGAGGCGGTGCGCTTGTCGACGCCGTGCAGCCGTGCCAGGTAGGTGATCTGCTCGGCCACCGGCATCTTCGGGTACAGACCGCGCTCCTCGGGCATGTAGCCGAAGCGGCGCCGGTCCGCGGGGCGCACCTCGGTGCCGTCGATCGACACGGTGCCGGCGTCGGCCTGCAGCACGCCGAGCATGATGCGCATGGTCGTGGTCTTGCCGGCGCCGTTGCCGCCGACGAAGCCCGTCAGGCGGCCGCTGCCGACCGTGAACCCGACGTCGTCGAGCACCCGGCGATCGCCGAAGTGCTTGGTCACCCCTTCGATGGTGAGCATGTTCGTTCCCCTTCGTCGCGACGCTCGTCGTCGCTGTCCCCGACGCTATTGGCCGGGAGGCACGGCCCGCCTCCGCCGCCAGACGGGACTCCGTTGGGTGGCCGGCTCCACCGCGCGGGGGAGGACGGCGCACCGGCTCGGCCGGGTGGGTGGCGCGTGACGGCTGGGTGGCGCGTGACGGCTGGCTGCGGGGCGCGTGACGGACGGGTGGGTGGCGCGTGACGGACGGGTGGGTGGCGCGTGACGGCCGGGTCAGCCGGCGACGCCGTGCTCGAACGCCCACACGACCGCCTGGATCCGGTCGCGCAGCGCGAGCTTCTGCAGCACGTTCGACACGTGCGTCTTCACCGTGGCGTCACCGACGTACAGCTCGGCGGCGATCTCGGCGTTGCTCAGGCCCCGGGCGAGCAGCCGCAGGACCTCGGACTCCCGCTCGGTCAGGCCGGCGGCTGCGAGGGCACCCGCGCCCGCACCCGCGTCGGCGTCCGGGGTCGTCGGGGTGGTCGGCGACGTGCCCGGCGTCGACAGCGCGGCGGTCGCGCGGCTGATGACGCGCCGCGTGACGTCCGGCGCGAGCAGGGCGTCCCCGGCGGCGACGGTCCGCACGGCGTCGATCAGCCGTTCGGGGGAGGCGTTCTTCAGCAGGAACCCGCTGGCCCCGGCCTCGAGCGCCTGGAACAGGGCGTCGTCGCTGTCGAAGGTGGTGAGCATGAGGACGGCCGGCGGGTCCGGCAGCGCCGCGATCCGCCGAGCGGCCTCGAGCCCGTCCACGCCCGGCATCTGCACGTCCAGGCAGACCACGTCCGGGGTCAGGGCCTGCACGGCCTGCACGGCGCGCTCCCCGTCGGGTGCCTCGCCGACCACCCGGAAGCCCGGCTCGGACTCCAGGATCACGCGGAAGCCCGCCCGCACCAGGTCCTGGTCGTCGGCGAGCACGATCGTCAGGTCGTCGGCAGCCACGCGCGCACCAGGTACCCTCCCCGGGCGCGGGGCCCGATCTCGATCCGACCGTCGACGGCGGCGATCCGTTCCCGCATCCCGACGTGTCCCAGCCCGCTGCCGGCGGCGGAGCGTGCGGAGCGAGCACCGAGGCCGTCGTCGGCGACCTCGACCTCGACCCCGTCGTCGAGGTAGCGCAGCCGGACGTCGGCCCGCGCCGACGGTCCGGCGTGCTTGAGGATGTTCGTCACGGCCTCCTGCACGATCCGGTACGCCACGGCGGCCACCGTCGGCGGGACCGGGCGCTCGTCGCCGACCACCACGTACTCGGTCGGGTGACCGGCCGCGCGGGCCGACTCGGCGAGCTCGGCGATGCGGGCGATGCCCTCGGTGCTCGGGGCGTCGGTGGCGGTCCCGCGGGGGTCTGCGTCGTCGTCGGAGCGCAGGGTCCCGAGCATCCGGCGGAGTTCCTCCACCGCGGTGCGGGCGCTGTCCTCGACCACCCCGAGCGACGCGGTCGCCTGCGCGGGGTCGCGGTCGATGACCCGGCGTGCGGCTCCGGCCTGCACGCCCATCAGCGACACGTGGTGCGCGACCACGTCGTGCAGCTCGCGGGCGATCCGCACGCGCTCGATCGTGACGGCCTGTGCGGCGGACCGCTCCCGTTCCGCGGCGAGCTCGGCGGTCCGCTCGGCGAGCTCGTGCCGGGCGACGGCCGACGCCCACGCGCGGTTGCCGGCGTACCAGGCGGCGCCGAAGTACAGCACGTTGATCAGGATGTTGAGCAGCGCGAAGGCGATGGCCGGCGGGAGCAGCGAGTCCGACTCGTTCGGCAGGCGGGTCGGTGACGCCCACCCGAACGAGATCGCGATGAACAGCCACGCGAACATGCCGCCGATGATCACCCAGCGCACCGCCTCGGCGCGGACGCGGTCGGAGCACCAGGCGCCGACCGTGTACAGGGCGAGGAACAGCGTGAAGTTGACGAGGAAGACCTCGGGCACGCGGAGGATCTGCGTCGCGGCGAACGCCAGGGCGACCAGCACCGCCACGGTCATCGGGAACCGGCGGCGGAACGCGAGCGGCGCGGCGTTCGCGACGATCATCAGCGCCGAGACCCACCAGGCGGCCTGGTCGTCGCCGTAGGTCCCCGTCGACCCGTACAGGAACGTCGTCACGGTGAGCCCGCCGGCGACCGCGACGGCGAGCAGCGCGTCCCGTCGGTACTCCTGCCGCCCCACCGGCAGCCGTGACCACTCCGCCGTCATCCCCATGCACGGAACGCTAGCGTGTGGCTCCGGTCGGCGGGGAACCGAGTGGGTCCGCCGCTGCCCGCCGCCCGCGTCGGGCAACCGGTGCGAGCACGGCGCTCGCCGCGGTCACCACGGCCCCGACCACGAACGTCACGGCGTGGCCCGTCGGGCCGACCAGCGCCCCGGCTCCCGCTGCACCCACGGCCTGCCCGAGCACGAGCGCCACGAAGAGCATCGACGTCCCCGCCGACGACCGCTCGGCGTCGATCTCGGTCGTCCACGCGATGAGCGCACCGGTGGCCGCCGTGTACCCCCACCCGAAGACCGCGCAGGCCAGCAGCGCCACGGGGACCGCCGCCGGTGCGACCCCCAGGACGACCACGGCGACGGCCACGGAACCCGCGGTGACCGTCCAGAGCGTGCGCGCCCGCATGCCGCTCGTCCACCGCGTGGTGACCACGACCGCCGCTCCGCCCAGCCCCAGTGCGATCCACGCGCCGACCGACACCGCGGCGGACGCTCCCGCCGCCACGAGCGCGGAGCGCCCGAACGTCCAGACCACGGCTGACCCGGCACCGAAGAGCAGTGCGAGCGCGAACACCGCCCGGTGCGCCGCGAACCACGACCGGCCGGGCACGGCAGCGGGCGCCCCGCCGTCTCCGCCGCCGCGCGCCGAGACGAGCAGCACACCACCGACGACGAGCGCGAAGACCCCGGAGAGCGCCCACGCCGTCCGCCAGTCGGGCAGCAGCACGAGTGCCAGGACACCGGCCACCACCAAGCCCGGCCCGGTCCCGGCGTTGACGACCGCCTGCGCCCGCGACTGCAGGGCCGTCGGGACCTGCTCGGCGACGATCCGGACGAGCGCCGGCGAGGCGAGTCCTGCGCCCGCCGAGGCGACGACGGCGCTCACACCGAACCCCAGCGGGCCGTCGGACAGTGCCATTGCGACGGCACCACCGCCGGCCACCGCCGCGGCGAGGGCGGCGAGCACCCGGGGGAGTCGTGCGGCCAGCAGGAACCCGGCGACGGCACCGACGCAGTAGAGGGCCGAGGCGCCGGAGGACACCCACCCGGCCGCCCCTGACTGCAGGCCGGTGTCGCGCTGCACGTCGGGCAGGAACAGTCCGTACGCCAGGCGCACCAGCCCGTACGTCGCGGCGATGAGGGCGAGGCCCGAGGCCAGCAGCACGCGCTGCCGTAACGAAAACGATCGTTTCACTTTGCAGAGCCTAGGGTGCTGTCATGGTGATGCGCCCAGGGACCGAGCAACGGCTGCTCGACGCCGCCGAGGAGCTCTTCTTCTCACAGGGCATCGCCGCCACCCCGATCGACGCCGTCCTGGAACGGGCCGGGGTGTCCACGGCCACGCTCTACCGCGGCTACGCGAGCAAGGAGTCGCTCGTGGCGGCGGCCCTGACCCGGCGGCACGCGGACTGGATCGCGACGTGGGACCGCATGGTCGACGCCGCGTCGGACGACCGCGGGCGGCTGCTCGCGGTGTTCGACGCACTCGACGCCTACCGGGCGACGGCCGGCGGGTCGCGGTGGTGCGCCTTCCTCGGGAGTGCTGCCGAGTACGTGGACGCCCCGGACGAGCTGCGTGTCGTGCTCGACCACGAGACGGCGACCCTGCGGCGACGGTTGACCGAGACGGCCCGGCCGCTCGTGGGGGACCGGGCGCCGGTGTTCGCCGAACAGCTGCTGCTCGTCGTGTCGGGCGCCCTCGCCATGCGGCTGCGCGACCCCGCAGCCGACACCACGACGGCGCGCGCGCTCGTCGTCGGCATGCTCCCCTGAGCGGTTCCGCGGGCGCGCTCGGCCGGCAGTCCGGCCGCCGGACGGCGACTCAGGCGCGACCGCGGTTGCGGCGTCGGATCTCCTTCGGCGCGCGACCGGCCATGAAGGACCGGGCGGGGTCGACGAGGAACCCCTGCCGCAGCGCCTCGCGCCCGACGAGCATCCGGAAGCCCATCTGGTCGCGGTTGCTCAGCGTGACCTCGGACTCGACCACTCGGCCGGCCAACGCGATCGGGGTGCGCACGACGATGCGCTCCTGGGTGTGCCCGGTCGAGCTACGGACGATGCGCCGGTCGTGCACGTCGCACTCGATGGTGGAGGCGTCGGCATCGGTGTCCTGCCAGGGGTGCAGCGAGAACCGGACCCGTTCGCCGGGGAGTTCCTCGAGGTCGAACGCGTGCAGGGCAGAGGTGCGCGCACCCGTGTCGAGCTTCACCTTGATCCACGGGATCCCGAGGTCCGGCAGGCCCGCCCACTCGCGCCACCCGGCGACGACGAGCCCCCGGTCGGAGGACTTCGGAGCACGGGCCATGCCCCCATCCTGTCGCATGCTCCGCAGCCCCGTCCGCATGCTTTGATGGAGCGTCGCCGTCGATCCGACCCCGCGGAGAACCCCTCGATGAAACTCGCCATCCTGTCGCGCGCGCCCCAGGCGTACTCGACCCAGCGCCTGCGCGCGGCGGCCCTCGACCGTGGGCACGAGGTGAAGGTGCTCAACACCCTGCGCTTCGCGATCGACCTGTCCGGCGAGGACCCGGACCTGCTCTACCGCGGCAAGCTGCTGAGCGACTACGACGCCGTGCTGCCGCGCATCGGGAACTCGATCACCTACTACGGCACCGCCGTCGTGCGGCAGTTCGAGCAGATGGACGTCTACACGCCGAACACGGCCAACGGCATCACGAACTCGCGGGACAAGCTGCGGGCGAACCAGATCCTGTCCCGGCACGACATCGGCATGCCGGCGACGACGTTCGTGGCCGGCCGGAACGACGTGCGCGGTGCGATCGAACGGGTCGGTGGTGCCCCGGTCGTGATCAAGCTCCTCGAGGGCACGCAGGGCATCGGCGTGATCCTGGCGCCCGAGGCGAAGGTCGCCGAGTCGATCGTCGAGACCCTGCACTCCACCAAGCAGAACGTGCTCATCCAGTCGTTCATCTCGGAGAGCCGCGGTCGCGACATCCGCGCGCTCGTGGTCGGCGACCGGGTCGTGGCCGCGATGCGCCGGACCGCGTCCGGCGACGAGTTCCGGTCGAACGTGCACCGCGGTGGCACCGTCGAGAAGGTCACCCTGTCGCCGGAGTACGAGGCCGTCGCGGTCCGCTCCGCACAGATCATGGGCCTGAAGGTCGCGGGCGTGGACATGCTCGAGGGCAACGACGGCCCGCTCGTCATGGAGGTCAACTCGTCCCCGGGGCTCGAGGGCGTCGAACGCGCCACCGGACTCGACATCGCGGGCGCGATCGTCGACTTCATCGCCAACCAGGTCGCGTTCCCCGAGATCGACGTCCGGCAGCGCCTGTCGGTGTCGACCGGGTACGGCGTCGCCGAGCTCCTCGTGCACACCAACGCCGACCTGGTGGGCAAGACCATCAAGGAGTCCGGGCTCTGGGACCGCGACATCACGGTCCTGACCCTGCACCGCGGCTCGAACGTCATCCCGAACCCGCGCAGCGGCGTCGCCCTCGAACCCGGTGACCGCCTGCTCTGCTTCGGCAAGCTCGAGGAGATGCGGTCGATGATCCCGGAGCGCCGCAAGCGGCGCGCGAAGGTGCGGAAGCTGCCGAAGGACGTCTGACCGCGTGCGCGGAACCGCATCCGGATCGCGTACTCAGGCCAGATGCGGAAGTATGTGTCGGTGACGATCATGACGGAACGGCCGGTAGACCAGGCGATGAGCACCGAACCGGAGCAGCCCGGCAACGCCACGGCGAAGCACCACAACGTGTCGCTGCTGTCCGTGGCGACGACGACGGCCGAACGCGTGACGACCTCTGCCGACATCGAGGCCCGCCTGCGCGGGGCTCTCCGCCGACTCCGTCTGCCCACCGGTCTGCTCGAGCGGGTCGCCGGTGTCGTCGAGCGCCGCAACTGGGGCGAGGGCCAGACGTTCCAGGACGCCGCGATCGACGCCGGCCGTCGGGCGATGGCCGAGGCCGGGGTCCGTCCGGACGAGATCGGCCTGCTCATCAACACGTCGGTGACCCGGCCGCACCTGGAGCCCTCGGTCGCCGTGCGCATGCACCACGGGCTGGGGCTGCCGTCGTCGGCGATCAACTTCGACATCGCGAACGCCTGCCTCGGGTTCGTCAACGCCATGAGCGTCGCCGCGGGCATGATCGACTCCGGGCAGATCAAGTACGCGCTCGTGGTCGACGGCGAGGACGCCGACCAGGTGCAGCTCAACACCATCGACCGCCTGAACCAGGGCGGCCGGAACCGCAAGGACTTCATGAGCGAGTTCGCCAGCCTGACCCTGGGATCCGGCGCGGCGGCCGCGGTGCTCGGCCCGGCGGACCTGCACCCCGAGGGGCACCGGATCGTCGGCGGCGTCACCCGCGCGGCGACCCAGTGGTACGACCTGTGCGTCGGCAGCGTCGACGGCATGTTCACCGACGCCAAGATGCTGCTCAAGGGCGGCATGGAGCTCGTCGTCGCCGCGTGGACCGAGGCCCGTGCCCACTTCGACTGGGCGAACATGGACCGCTACGTGCTGCACCAGGTCTCCGACGTGCACACGAACGCCTTCGTCGAGGCCATCGGCATCCCGCGCGACAAGGTGCCCACCACGTACCAGCGCTTCGGCAATGTCGGCCCCGCGTCGATCCCGATCACCCTGGCCGACGAGGTCGCCACGGGCGGCATCCGTCGAGGCGACCGGGTGTTCCTGGGCGGCGTCGGCTCCGGCATCAACACGGCGATGATGGAACTGCACTGGTGACGTCGCGGTTGCCCCGCGTCGCCGCGAGCACGGCTCCGGCGACGCAGCCGCCCTCCCTGCCCGGTCTCGACCCGGCCTGGTCGCGTCTGGTCACGGTCCCCGCGCGGTCCGAACGCCGTTCGGGAGGAACGGATCACGCCGCGCGCACCTGGCACCTCCTCGACACGGCCGGGTCCCTGGCCGCGCTCGGCGTGGAACCGGTCGGCACGATCCTGTGCGTGCACGGCAACCCGACGTGGTCGTACCTGTGGCGGTCGGTGCTCCGCACCTCGCTCGAGGTCGCCCGCGACGGCGGTCCGGCCTGGCGCGTGGTCGCCGTCGACCAGCTCGACATGGGGTACTCCGAGCGCACCGGCGTCGAGCGAGGCCTGGAACAGCGCGTCGCGGACCTCGGCGCCCTGACCGACGAACTCGGGCTGACCGGTCCGGTCGTCACCCTCGGGCACGACTGGGGCGGTGTGGTGTCGCTCGGCTGGGCGGTCGACCACCCCGACGTGCTGGCCGCCGCGATGACGTGCAACACCGCCGTGCACCAGCCCGACGACGCCCCGATCCCGGCACCGCTGCGCCTGGCGCTCGGCCCGGGGATGCTCGGCCGCGCGACCGTCGTGACCCCGGCGTTCCTCGAGACCACCCTGGCCATCGCGCACCCGAAGCTCGACCGCGCCGTGGCCGACGGCTACCGCGCCCCGTACCGTGGGGCGGCCCGCCGCGGGGGGATCGGCGGTTTCGTCGCGGACATCCCCGTCGACGCCGACCACCGCAGCGCCCCCGAGCTCGACCGCATCGCCGCCGGGGTCGCCGCGCTCGACGTGCCGGTGCTCCTGCTCTGGGGTCCGCGCGACCCGGTGTTCCTCGAGCGGTACCTGGACGACCTGGTCGAACGCGTGCCGCACGCCGACGTCCACCGGTTCGAGGGCGCGGGACACCTGCTGCCGGACGACGCGGACGTCGCCGGGGCGGTGTTCGACTGGCTGGGTGACCGTCTGCCGGGCGGTCGCGTCCCGGCGGACGCAGCCCCGGGCCTCCCGGCCGCACCGGTGGACACGGATGACGCGAGCCGCCCGCTCTGGGCGCGACTCGACGAACTGCGCGGGAGCGACGACCCCGCGCTGGTGGAGATGGCCGCTCCCGGCGGCCCCCGCACGATCACGTGGCGGCTGCTCGCCCGACGCGTCGACGAGATCGCCGCCGGGCTGGAGGACCTGGGCGTCCGGAGCGGCGACCGCGTCTCGCTCCTGGTGACCCCCGGCGCCGACCTGACCGCCGTGCTGTACGCGTGCGTGCGGATCGGCGCGGTCGTCGTCGTCGCGGACGCCGGGCTCGGACTCGGTGGCCTGACCCGCGCGGTCCGCGGAGCCCGACCGGACTGGATCATCGGTGCGCTGCCCGGGCTCGGCGCCGCACGAGCGCTCGGGTGGCCGGGGCGACGCATCGCGACGGTCTCGCTGCCCGCACCGGCACGGGCGGCGCTGCGGGTGGAGCACACCCTGGTCGACGTCGCCCGACGCGGTGCCCGCCGACTGGCCTACAGTGCGGCACTGCCGGCCGCGCCGTCGTCGGATGCCCCCGCTGCCGTGCTGTTCACCTCGGGGTCGACCGGGCCGGCGAAGGGCGTCGTGTACACGCACGGGCAGCTCAGTGCCGTCCGTGACGCCCTGGCGACCCAGTACGACATCGGCGTCGGCACCGGGCTCGTGGCGGGCTTCGCCCCGTTCGCGCTGCTCGGCCCGGCCCTCGGCGCCCGGTCGGTCGCACCCGACATGGACGTCACGGCACCCCGGACCCTGACGGCGACGGCGGTCGCTGCGTCGGTCGCCGCGGCCGACGCCACCGTGGTGTTCCTGTCGCCGGCCGCCCTGGCGAACGTCGTCGCGACCGCGTCGGAGCTCACCGACGCCGACCGTGCCGCGCTGCGGGGCGTGCGGCTGTTCCTGTCGGCCGGGGCTCCGGTGTCGGCCGCGCTGCTCACCGCGGCGACCGAGCTCATGCCGAACGCCACCGCGCACACCCCCTACGGCATGACCGAGGGGCTGCTCATGACCGACGTCGACCTCGACGGGGTCCGTGCCGCCGGGCGCTCCGCCGACGAGGGGATCTGCGTCGGGGTGCCAGCCGCGAACGTCCGCGTACGCGTCGCGCCGCTCGACGGTTCCGGTCGTCCGACCGGCGTGCTGACGGACGAGCCCGGGATCACCGGCGAGATCGTCGTCGCGGCGCCGCACGTGCGCGACCACTACGACCGGCTGTGGCGCACCGACCGGGTCTCGCGGCTCGGCGTCGAAGACCCGCGCGGGCACCGCACCGGTGACGTCGGGCACCTGGACGCCGGGGGACGGCTGTGGATCGAGGGGCGGCTGCAGCACGTGCTGACCACCCCCGACGGTGTCGTCACGCCGGTGGGTCCCGAGCAGCGGATCGAGGGCGTCGACGGCGTCGGACGAGCCGGCGTCGCGGGCACCGGGCCGGTGGGCACGCAGCAGGTCGTCGCCGTCGTCGAGACCGTCCCCGCCGTGCGGCGTCCCGGCCTGGCTCCGCCGCAGCTCGCGGCCGCGGTCCGTGCCGCCGCCGGGGTCCCGCTCGCCGCGGTGCTCGTCGTGCCCGTGCTGCCGACCGACATCCGCCACAACTCCAAGGTCGACCGCAGCCGGCTGTCCCGCTGGGCGGGGTCGGTGCTGTCCGGCGGACGGATGATCCGGCCGTGATCGGCGCGGGCAGCGCGGCCGGGATGCCCTCACGCGCTCACCGACACGTCACGGGCCGTCGCGCGCGTGAGGTGTCGCTGAGCACGGAACTCCGACCCGCCAAGGTCCGAGCCGGCGGACGGATGGTCCGACCGTGAGGGTCCTGGTCACCGGCGCGAGCGGGTTCCTCGGGCAGGCGACCGCCGCCGCCGTCCGTGACGCCGGACACGAGGTCCGGACGTTCCAGCGGCGACCCTCGGGTGTCGACGGCGTGCAGGACGTCGCCGGCAGCATGACCGACCCCGCTGCGCTCGACCGTGCCGTGGCCGGGGTCGACGCGGTCGTCCACCTGGCCGCGAAGGTCTCGCTCGCCGGGGACCCCGCCGACTTCGCCCGGGTCAACGTCGAGGGCACGCGAGCCCTGCTGCAGGCCGCGCGGGACGCCGGGGTCGGGCGCTTCGTCTTCGTGTCGTCGCCGTCGGTGGCGCACACCGGCTCGTCCCTGGTCGGCGCCGACGCCGGTCCGGCCGAACCGTCCCGAGCCCGCGGCGACTACGCCCGCACGAAGGCGGCGGCGGAACTGCTCGCGCTCGCCGCGGACGCCCCGGGGTTCGCGGTCGTGGCGGTGCGGCCGCACCTGGTATGGGGCCCTGGTGACACGCAGCTCGTCGGGCGGATCGTCGAGCGCGCCCGGACCGGACGGCTCCCGCTGCTCGACTCCGGTGCCGCGCTCATCGACACCCTGTACGTCGACAACGCCGCGTCCGCGATGGTCGCCGCGCTCGACCGTGCAGCCGACGACGCCGTGCACGGCAACGCGTACGTCGTCACGAACGGCGAACCCCGGCCGGTGGCCGACCTGCTCGCCGGCATCTGCACGGCGTCGGGCGTCCGTCCGCCGCAGTGGCACGTGCCGGCTGCGGTCGCCCGGGCCGCGGGATCGGTGGTCGAAGCGGTCTGGCGGGTCCGGCCCGGCGAGGACGAGCCGCCGATGACCCGGTTCCTGGCCGAGCAGCTGTCCACCGCGCACTGGTTCGACCAGCGTCGCACCCGGTCCGACCTGCGATGGAGCCCGTCGGTGTCGATCGACCAGGGGCTCGAGCGTCTGACCGCCGCCGCTCGCCTGGCGCCGGAGTCTTCGCGCTGAGCGACACGTCACGGACGCCTCGCCCCGAGGAGTGTCGCTGAGCCCGAAACTGCTCGCGGACGCTCGGGGCGGACGCTCGGGCTGACGCGCGCCTGGCCGCCGCCGCTCAGACCTCGTCGGCCGCCACGTAGACCCAGGCGGTCCAGCCGGAGGCCAGGGTGACCCGGATGCGGTGGTAGTCGGCGACCTCGTACCGGTCGACCGCGCCGAGCTGCCACTCGTACCCCAGGGTCAGGACCACGCCCTCGACCGCGTCGGTGGCGGTCCCGCGGCGCAGGATCGGGTGCCGGTCGGAACCGCTCGTGCGGACGACCTCGGGGTCGGTGATCGTCACCTGGTCGAGCCGCCAGCCGGGCAGGGAGTCGACGGTGGTCGGGACGTGGCCGCCGAACAGGGACTCCTGCACCAGGGGCTGCCGGAGCGTGCCGTAGGAGAAGACCCGGATGGTCTCGCCGGGCAGCGGGGCACGTCGTTGCGGACGGCGCGGGGCCAGGGTCGGGGACGAGGTCCAGACGATCGCACCGGCGAGCCCGGTCAGCCCGAGGTGGAGCAGTCCCACCACGGCGAGCACGCTGCCCCAGAGCACGCCGGAGGTGTCGCCGGGGCACGGGTACGTCGCGCCCTCCTCCTCGAGGTCGACACAGGTCGCGCCACCGTTGGTGATCCCGACGGCGATCGCGATGATGCCGACGGCGAAGCAGAGGAACGCGAACACGGCGAGGGCGAGGACCCAGCGCTGGGCGGGGGAGTAACGGTGCACGCTGCGACCGTAGCGGACCGGCGGAGGTGGGCCGCGCCTCCAGACCGCGGTGTCGGTCGGCGACCCGGTGGTGTCAACCGGCGAAGCGCTGCCAGAGCTCGATCACGATCGGCCAGACGTCGCCGGCGCGGTCGGCCGAGCCGACGGCGACCAGGACGACGGGGACGGCGGTGACCGCGATCGAGACCAGCACGGCGAGGACCACGGCGATCGTCGCCGTGGTGGTGTGCCGCCGGGTGAGGGCCAGCGCGAGGAGCGCCGACACGACGGCCAGCCCGAGCAGCGCGACCACCGTGACCCGCACGAACGGGAAGGGCACGAGGCCAGCGGTGGTGGCGGTGACACTGCCGAGGAAGCCGACCAGGGGCAGGAAGGCCGCGAGCACGACCCCGGCGACCAGCACCACGCCGACACCACCCGCGATCCACACACCGCGTGGCCGGGGTCGTCGGTCGCGGGGCCGACGACCGCCGGACCAGGCGGTGGTCACGGGCGGTCCGTGGTCGGGGTGCTCGGTCGGTCGGCGTCGTGGGCGGCGGCCCGCGCTGCCGCACTGGCGTCGGCCGCAGCGTCGGCGGCGTCCTGCGCGGCGTCCTCGGCGGAGTCGGCGGCACGCACCGCCGCGTCGGCAGCCGTCTCGGTCGCTGCGACGTCGGCGGCGGTCGAGCCGGTACGGTCCTCGTCGGCGACGGCTGCACGTGCGCGGCCGGCCGCGTCGCGCGCGGTGTCCGCGGCGTCAAGGGCACCCTCCGACGCCCGGTCGAGTGCGTCCGATGCGGCGTCGTGCGCACGGCCAGCCGTGTCGGCCGTCGCGTCGGCGGCACGTCGTGCTGCGTCGGCGGTCGCGTCGGCGGCACGCTTCGTCGTGTCCGCGGTGGCGTCGGCTGCGCGTCGTGCGGTGTCGGCCGTCGCGTCGGCGGCACGCCCGGTCGCGTCCGCGGTGGCCTCCGCGGCCTGTTTCGTCACGTCGGCCGTCGCGTCGGCGGCACGCTTCGTCGCCTCGGCGGTGGCGTCCGCCGCCTGCCTCGTGGCGTCGACGGTCGCCTCCGCGGCGTCCTGGACGGCGTCGCCGGCGGCGGTCGCAGCTCGTTCGACGGGCGCGGGTTCGTCGTCGAACGGCCCGTGCACGTCGAGGACGCGGACGTCCACCGTCGTCGGCGCGGTCGTCACCTGGCCAGCGGCGGCGGTCACCTGTCGGCGCACCTCGTCGGCGACCTCGCGGACGTTCCGCGGGTAGGTGACGATCACTGAGACGTGCACCGCGAAGGTGCCGTCCTCGTCGTCGACCTGGACACCGGCGGTGCCGGCGGAGCGCCCGAGCTGTCGGCGCAGCTGGTCGGCGGCACGGGAGGCGATCCCACCGAGGTGGTGGACGCCGGGGACGGCGAGCGCGGTCTCGGCCGCGGTGCGCGCCACGACGGTGGCGGTGTTCGCGTCGTCGGGCAGCGGCGCCGTGAGCTCTGCGGGCAGGGGCACCTCGGTCACCGGTGTCTGCGCATGGGGGTCGTGCTGCATCGTTCCTCCTCGATCGGGTCGGCGGGGACACGTCGGGGCACCCGTTGCACGGGTGCCCCGACGTGGTGCGACCTAGTTCTTGAAGACGTCCTTGACGTCCTCGCCGGTCTGCTTGGCGCTCGCGGCGGCCTGGTCCTTCTTGCCCTCGGCGACCTTGGAGTCGTCGTTCGTGGCGTTGCCGATCGCTTCCTTCGCCTTGCCGGCGAGGTCCTGTGCGGCGTTCTTGATCTTGTCGTCGAGTCCCATGTCGGGTCCTTTCCGTGTGTGGGCGTGCGCCCGTGGTGGGTGGGGTGGGCCGGGAGGCCCGGGGTGCGTCCGACGGACGGGTGTCAGTGGACGCGGGTCGGCTTCGCGAACGCGGAGCGGGTCCCGCCGGTCAGGTGCACGAGCACCGGCACCTGACGGCCGAGGGTGCGGTCGAGGGTCGCGACCGCGCGGTCGACGGCGTCGAGCACGGTGACGGCGTCCCCGCCGCGGCGGACGGCGACCCGGATCCGTGCGGCGCGCTGCCGGCGGACGAGGTAGGTGTCGACGCGGGAGCCGACGACGTCACGGACACCGGCGAGTTCGTGCTCGACGACGTCCCGCACCAGGGCGACGTTGACGGTGACGGCATCGTCGCCCGAGCGCTCCCGCACGGCGACGGACGTACCGCCGCCACCACGGGTGGACGCCCAGACCAGCGACAGGACGATCACGACGGCGCAGGCACCGGCGACGATCCACAGCGCGGACGCGGGCACGTCGAGGCTGCTCGGCAGGTCGACGTACGGTTGCACGGCGTCCTGCACGGCGGGCAGGACACCCGCGCCGATGGTGACCCCGACGACCACGGCGACGAGGCCGAGGACGAGCAGGATGATGCGGTTGAGGGTCCGGTTGCTCTTGGTCATGCCAGGGTGCCCTTCTCCTCGACCCGGACGCGGATGCTGCGCCCGAACCGCTCGTCGAGTGCGCTGAGCCGCTCACGCACGGCGGACTGCACGGCCTGCTCGTCGACCGGGACGCCGGTGACCGGGACGATCCGGACGTCGGTGCGCCGACCGCGGGCGGTGGCCGACGCGTTGCCCTCGGGGACGCCGGCTGCCGAGCCGGCGGCGTTGGCCGCCGTGGAGGCGACGATGCGGGTGTCGATGACCACCGCACCGCGCTCGTGCTCGACGACGGACCGGTGCTGTCGGCCGGGCTTGAGCGCCAGGACGACCAGCACGACGCCGAGGACCACCAGGACACCCGCGACGACCTCGACGATCGTGACGAACGCCGCGTCGGGGCGGAGAGCCGTGTCGACGACGGTCTGCGGGTCGGCGAGGAGTGCCGGCTGCCCGATCGCCCGCAGGACCGACTCGGTGCCGATCCAGGCGGCGACCAGGGCGAGCACCACCAGCGCCACCGCGACCGCGGTGGAGCGGGAGCGGTGCACGCTCCGGCGACGGATGCGTCGTTCGACGGAACCGTTGCTCATGTTGGTCTCCTAGCGGGTTCGGGACTCGTGCTCGCGCACGATCCCGGTGAGTTCGATGTGGGCGCTGCCGACCCGGCGGCCGGTG
The DNA here is from genome assembly GCF_020297365.1 of Curtobacterium oceanosedimentum. Taxonomy (GTDB): domain Bacteria; phylum Actinomycetota; class Actinomycetes; order Actinomycetales; family Microbacteriaceae; genus Curtobacterium. The sequence goes on along the minus strand of NZ_JAIXIG010000005.1, from coordinate 95,577 downwards.
AGTTCGCCCACGCGGCCCTTCACCTGGTCGGCGATCCGGCTCGTGCGGGCGACGATGTCGTCCCCCGCGGCGATCGGGCCGGTGATGTCGAGCGAGAGCGCTCCCGACGCGTCGCCGAGGCCGACGCGCACCCGCTTGGCGGGGGCGCCGAGCCCTTCGGCTGCGACGGCCCGCGCCAGCGAGGTGAGCGCGCGCGCGGTGATCTCGACACGGCCCGGGACGTCCGGGCCGGCGGTCACCGGGAGCTCCGGCGTCCGGTCAGCACGTCGGCGAGGGCGTTCCGGTCGATGCGTCCGGTGGCCAGGGCGGCCACGAGGGCGCCGACCGCACCGAACACGACGACGAGCACGAAGCCCCAGAACCCGAACTGCAGTGCCACGACGGCCAGGACTGCGCCGATGAGGGCGCCGATCAGTGTGTTGCTCATGCGACGCGCGCTTCCTTCTTCTCGTCCTCGTTGTCGTCGTCGTCACCCGGGATGAAGACGTCCTGGACGGTGACGTTGACCTCGGCGACCTCCATGCCGACGATCTGCTCGAGGGCACGGGCGACGCTGGCACGGACGCCGTCGGCGACGTGCTGGAGCGCGACCGGGTACTCGGCGACGATCACGATGTCGGCGGCCACCTGCTTCTCGCCGACCTCGACCTTGACGCCCTGGCCGTGGTCGCGCTGGCCGATGGCGTCGCGGATGGCGCCGATGGCGCGGGCGGCGCCGTTGCCGAGCGAGTGCACGCCGTCGACCTCGCGGGCGGCGATGCCGGCGACCTTCGACACGACGGTGTCGTCGATGACGGTCTTGCCGGTGATGCCGGTGATGCCGGAGGTGCTGCTCTGCGTGGTCGCGCGGGGCGCCGAGGTGGTCGTGGTGGGGGTGGACGTGGTGTCGGCCATGGTTCGTTCCTTCCGTTGGCCCGCCGGAGGTTCCCAGCGGTTGCTGTTCACGGATGAGACGGGCTGCGGACGAGATTCGTCACACACGGGTCTCCGTGTCCCGGAGAGATTCCAGGAACGGGCGCACATCCGCGGATCCGCGTGTACCCCGGTGACGTCCGGTCAGGCGGCGTCGCCGTTTCCGGCCGACGCGTTGCGCTCTGCAGCGGCCCGCAGCGCCCGCACGCAGGCCATCGGGGACTCGCCGCGTTCGGCTCGGAAGAGCTGTTGCAACCGGCGGGGCAGGACACCAGCAGCGGCCGCGATGTCGCCCAGCGCGAGGTCGTCGTCCAGGTGCTCCTCGATGTACGCGACCGCGCGCCGGACCCGCCAGGACGCCCTGCCGGTGTCCGGTCGTGCCCCCAGGGATGCGCGCTTCGTCGCCGCCGGCCCCTCGCCGAACCGCTCGCGGTACGCCTCGGCGAAGCGGCCCGGGTTGGTGAAGCCCCAGTGTCGGGCGATCGAGGCGATGTCGGCGGCGGCCCCGGGACCGGCCGCTCGGTCCGCGGACCCGCCGGGATCGCCGCGGAGGAGCTCCTCGCGCACGCGGTCGAGTCGGTGGTCGCGCAGGAACCGGTGCGGTGAGGTGCCCAGGGTGCGGGCGAACACGTCCTGCAGTCCGCGTTGGCTCAGGCCGCACGCCTCGGCGATGGTGGGGACGGCCGGGCGTTCGGCGGCGTGCGCCTCGATGAACCGGATGGCGTCGCGCAGGCGGTTCGCCACCGGGACGTCGTCGCCGCGGTTCCGGATCGGGAAGGTGTCGAGGATGACGACCGCGAGGCGGCGGTTCAGGGCGGTGCGCATCGGCCCGAGCACCCGGGGGTCCACCAGTGCGGGACCGAGGGCGCGGATGAGGTGCCGCAGGGGTTCGTGGCGGGCGACGGCCGCGTCCTGCTGCTCGAACAGCAGCGGACCCTCGGGCAGTCGGAAGCCGAGGTCGCGGCCGACCGAGCGCAGGAACCGGTCGGCGACGTGGACGCCGTTGTACGCGGTGCTCTCGGACTCGAACCGGTACGCCTCGGACGCCGACGCGATGTACGGGCTGCCGGGCTCGACCACGCGCGTGCGGTCGGCGAAGTGCATCTCGAGACGGCCCGTGGTCAGCCAGAACACGACGTGGTCCTCGCGCGGACCGATGACCCCGCCGCGTCGTCCGCCTTCGGCGCGCATGGTGCGGAGCGTCAGGTCGTCGTCGCCCACGACCGTGTACTCGTAGCGGGCGTCGTCCGTGGCGAAGGTGTCGCTCGCGAAGTCCGATCCGCCGTACTCGGACCGGAAGATCGCCGAGTAGTCGGAGTCGGCGCCGTCGGTGAACCGCAGTCTGCGGAAGCCGTTCACCGCCGAGTCGTCCATGCGCAGATCATGCCACCGGTTGCGCCACCGGCGTTCGGGTATACCCTAGGGGGGTATCAATCACGAGGAGCGGAGGCGGCCGTGCACGGACACGTCGGGTACATCGGCGACAAGGACGACCTGCTCAAGCGGCTCCGTCGCGCCGAGGGGCAGGTGCGCGGCATCGCCCGGATGGTCGAGGACGAGACGTACTGCATCGACGTCCTGACGCAGATCTCGGCGGCGAACCGGGCGCTCGAACGCGTCGCGCTGTCGCTGCTCGAGGACCACCTGCGTCACTGCGTGGCCGAGGCCGTCGCCGAGGGTGGCGACGCCGCCGACGCCAAGGTGCGCGAGGCGAGCGACGCGATCGCCCGGCTCGTCCGCTCGTGACCGCCACCGACACCGACACCGACCCAGGGAGGGCCACCATGACCACCGAGAAGCTGCTCGTCGAGGGCATGACCTGCGACCACTGCGTGATGAGCGTCACCGAGGAGCTCTCCGAGCTCGACGGGGTGTCCGGGGTGGACGTCCGACTCGTCCCCGGCGGGGCGTCCGAGGTCACCGTCACCTCCACCGCGCCGGTCGCGGCGGATGCGCTGCACGACGCCGTCGTCGAGGCGGGGTACCAGGTCGTGCGGTCGTGACCGACCGCGTCGTCGAGCTCGACATCACGGGGATGACCTGCGCCTCGTGCGCGAACCGCATCGAACGGAAGCTCGGCAAGCTGCCCGGCGTCACCGCCACGGTGAACTACGCCACCGAGAAGGCGCAGGTGCAGGTCGACGACGCGGGCGCCACCGACGACGGGGTGCTGATCGCCGCGGTGGAGTCTGCCGGCTACGGCGCCACGGTGCCGGCCCCACCCGTCGCTGCCGACGACGACGCGGCCCCGGCTCAGGCCGACCCGATCCGCCGGCGCCTCGTCGTGTCCGCCGTGCTCGCGGTGCCCGTCGTCCTGCTCTCGATGGTGCCGGCCCTGCAGTTCCCGGACTGGCAGTGGCTCGCCCTGACCCTCGCCGCGCCCGTCGCCGTCTGGGGCGCGCTCCCGTTCCACCGCGCCGCGTGGGTCAACGCCCGGCACGGCGCCGCCACCATGGACACCCTGGTGAGCGTCGGGGTGCTCGCCGCCTTCGGCTGGTCGCTGTACGCCCTGTTCCTCGGCGACGCCGGCACGACCGGCATGCACATGACGTTCTCGTGGTTCGCGACCGACCCCGAGGCCACCGACCTGTACCTCGAGGTCGCGGCAGCGGTGCCCGTCTTCGTCCTCGCCGGCCGGTACATGGAGGCCCGCGCGAAGACGCAGTCCGGCGCGGCGCTCCGGGCGCTGCTCGAACTCGGCGCCAAGGACGCCACCGTGCTCCGCGACGGCGTCGAGCACCACGTGCCGGCGTCGACCCTCGTCGTCGGCGACGTCGTCGTCGTGCGCCCCGGCGAGCGGATCCCCAGTGACGGCCTGGTGCAGGACGGCTCGTCGGCGGTCGACGAGAGCATGCTCACGGGGGAGTCCGTGCCGGTCGAGGTCCGGCCGGGGGACCGCGTGACCGGCGCGACCGTCAACGCCGGCGGCCGGCTCGTCGTCAGCATCACCCGCGTGGGTGCCGACACCGAGCTCGCCCGGATGGGGCGGCTCGTCGAGGACGCCCAGACCGGCAAGGCCGACGTGCAGCGACTGGCCGACCGCGTGTCCGGGGTCTTCGTCCCCGTCGTCATCGCGCTCGCCGTGCTGGCCTTCGTCGGCTGGCTGGTGGCCGGCGGATCGGTCACCGCGGCGTTCACCGCAGCCGTCGCGACGCTCATCATCGCCTGCCCGTGCGCCCTCGGGCTCGCGACCCCCACCGCGCTGCTCGTCGGGACCGGCCGCGGTTCGCAGCTCGGCATCCTGATCGGCGGCCCGCAGGTGCTCGAGCGCACCCGCCGCGTCGACACCGTCGTGCTCGACAAGACCGGCACCGTCACGACCGGCGCGATGACCCTGCGGTCGGTCACCGGGACCGCCGACACGGACGAGGACACCGTCCTGCGCCTCGCCGCCGCGGTCGAGGACGGCTCCGAGCACCCCGTCGCGCGCGCGGTCGTCGACGCCGCCCGCACCCGGCGACTCGACGTGCCCGTCGCCGCGCAGTTCACGGCAACGCCCGGTGCCGGTGTGCAGGCCGTGGTCGACGGCGGCGTCGTGCTGGTCGGGACCGCCCGGTGGCTCGCCGAGTCGTGGTCGGTCGCGCTGCCCGCCGCCGTCGCCGCCGCGGTCGAGTCCGCCGAGGCCGACGGGGCCACCGCGGTCGTCGTCGCCCGCGACGGCATCGCCCTGGGCGTGGTCGTCGTCGGCGACACCGTCAAGCCCGAGGCCGCCGAGGCGGTCGCACGCTTCCGAGCGCTCGGCCTGCACCCGGTCCTGCTCACGGGCGACAACGACGGCGCCGCACGCGCGGTGGCCGCTCGCGTGGGCATCGACGAGGTGCACGCCCGTGCGACGCCGGCGTCGAAGCTCGAGACGGTCCGGCGCCTGCAGGCCGACGGGCGCACCGTCGCGATGGTCGGGGACGGCGTGAACGACGCCGCGGCGCTCACCGCCGCCGACCTCGGCATCGCCATGGGTGCCGGCACCGACGCGGCCATCGCAGCGAGCGACATCACGGTCGTGAGCGGTCGGCTCACCGTGGTGGCCGACGCTGTGCGCTTGTCGCGGGCCACGCTCCGGGTCATCACGAGCAACCTGTTCTGGGCGTTCGCGTACAACGTCGCGGCGATCCCGCTCGCGATGGCGGGGCTGCTCAACCCGGTGCTCGCCGGTGCGGCGATGGCGTTCTCGTCGGTCTTCGTGGTGGCGAACAGCCTGCGGCTCCGCCGCTTCGCACCGCAGCCCTGAGGGCGACCAGTCCGGGGGCGTGACGCGCGCAGCGAACGCGAGCCGCGCCTCCCGGCCGTCTGTGCACGCCACCTGCCGGAGCGCACTACGCTCGGAGACGGTCCGCGACGCAGCGCTGCGGTGACCCGCGGGCTTGTACGTCTTCAAGGTTCAGGAGGACCGAAGTGACCGAATCCGCTCCCGTCGACCCCACATCGACCGACGGCTGGAAGAAGCTGGCCGGCATCGCCGACGGCTTCACCCCGGACCTGCGAGGGTGGTTCGACAGCGACCCCGGTCGTGCCGAGCAGTACACGTTCCAGGCGGCCGACCTGACCGTCGACCTGTCCAAGGGTCTGGTGACCGACGAGATCCTCGCCGCGCTGCTGCAGGTGGCGAAGGACACCGGCGTCGCCGAGCGCTTCCAGGCGATGCTCGCCGGTGAGCACATCAACGTCACCGAGGACCGCGCCGTGCTGCACACCGCGCTCCGACGTCCGAAGGCGACCGAGGGCCTGGTCCCCGCCGCACCCCTGACCGTCGACGGCCAGGACGTCGACGCCGACGTGCACGCCACGCTCGACAAGGTCTACGGCTTCGCGGAGCAGGTGCGTTCGGGTGCCTGGACCGGTGTCACCGGCAAGCGCATCGAGACCGTCGTCAACATCGGCATCGGTGGCTCGGACCTCGGTCCCGTCATGGTCTACGAGGCCCTCAAGCCCTACGTGCAGCCCGGCCTCGAGGCCCGCTTCGTCTCGAACATCGACCCGGCGGACATCTACGAGAAGACCGCGGACCTCGACCCCGACACCACGCTGTTCATCGTCGCGTCGAAGACCTTCGGCACGCTCGAGACCCTGACGAACGCCCGCCTGGCCCGCCAGTGGCTGTGGGAGAAGCTGGGCCTGACCGACGCCGCCGACGACGAGAAGAAGGACGCCGTCGCGAAGCACTTCGTCGCCGTGTCCACCGCACTCGACAAGGTCGAGGCGTTCGGCATCGACCCCGAGAACGCCTTCGGCTTCTGGGACTGGGTGGGCGGCCGGTACTCGGTCGACTCGGCCATCGGCACGAGCGTGGTCATCGCGATCGGCAAGGAGAACTGGGAGCAGTTCCTCGCCGGCTTCCACGCCATCGACGAGCACGTCCGCACCACGCCGCTCGAGCAGAACGTCCCCGTCCTGATGGGCCTGCTCAACGTCTGGTACACGAACTTCCTCGGTGCGCAGAGCCACGCGGTCCTGCCGTACACGCAGTACCTGCACCGCTTCGCCGCGTACCTGCAGCAGCTCACGATGGAGTCGAACGGCAAGCGCGTCCGCTGGGACGGCTCGCCCGTCACCACCGAGACCGGCGAGGTCTTCTGGGGTGAGCCCGGCACGAACGGCCAGCACGCGTTCTACCAGCTCATCCACCAGGGCACCCGCCTGATCCCGGCCGACTTCATCACGGTCGCCAACCCGGCCCGTCCGCTCAAGGACGAGACCGGTGACGGCAAGGGCGTCGCACCCGGCACCGACGTGCACACGCTGTTCCTGGCGAACTTCTTCGCACAGACCAAGGCGCTCGCGTTCGGCAAGAGCGCCGACGAGGTCCGCGCCGAGGGCACCACCGACGAGGGCATCGTCGCGGCGCGCACGTTCCCCGGCAACAAGCCGACGACGTCGATCATCGCGCCGGAGCTCACCCCGAGCGTGCTCGGCCAGCTCATCGCCCTGTACGAGCACATCGTGTTCACCGAGGGCACGATCTGGGGCATCGACTCGTTCGACCAGTGGGGCGTGGAGCTCGGCAAGCAGCTGGCGCTGCAGGTCACGCCCGCCGTCGAGGGCGACCAGGCCGCGCTCGACGCGCAGGACCCGTCGACCAAGGCGCTCATCGCGAAGTACCTCGAGCTGCGCGGGTAGCGCACGTCCCCACCCGACGGACGGGAGGCCCGTGGCGGATCCGCCACGGGCCTCCCGTCCGTTCGTGGTCGCGCTGCGGGCCCGGGTGCCGTTCCGCGCGCACCGACACGTCACGCGCGCTGCGGCCCGTGACGTGTCGCTCAGCCCGAAACGCCGCTCTGCCGGCCCGCCGCCGGTCCGCGGGTGTCGGCCGGACCGGCTACCGTCGAGGCATGGACCGATCGGACATCCTCGCCGCCGCTGCCGCCGCCCACGCCGCCCGCATCGCGGAGTCCGGCGGCGACGACACCGCGGCACGGGAACGCGCTGCGTCCGTGCGTGATCGCGACTCCCTGGCGGACGAAGCCATCCGCGCCGTGGAGCGTCGTCGCTCCGGCGAGTCGGACCGAGCGGCGTCGCGCACCGAGGGCGCCCTGTCGGACTGGCACCGGATGGGCACGCGCCGGGGGATCACGCCCGACGCCCAGGTCCGCACGGCGTGGAGCGTGGCCGGGGTGCCCGACCGCGGCGACGCCCGGGCGCTCGCCAACGTGCTGCTGTCGACCGCGGGGCACGCCGGCCGCGTGGCGGACGCCGCACGTCGGAACCCCGCGCTGTCCGGAGCCGCGAGCGCCGCGGCCCGACGCACCGTCCGCCGCTACACCGACCACGGGGCCGACATGGCCTCCCTCGGTGACGTCCTCGGCGACGGCTCGACGCCCGGCGACGACTGACGCGCCGACGGTGGTCGACGTGCGCCCGACGGCCTCCGCCGTCGAAATCCCCCCGCTCGGCACCGGGCCGCACCGCCGACGTCTCGGCGTGCTGGCCCTGGTCGCCACCTTCGGCGGACTGCTCTTCGGGTACGACACCGGCGTGATCAACGGTGCTCTGCTCCCGATGCAGCAGGAGCTCGGGTTGACGAAGCTCACCGAGGGCGTCGTCACGAGTTCCCTGCTGTTCGGAGCCGCGTTCGGTGCCGTGCTCGGCGGACGGATCGCGGACGGCTGGGGGCGTCGTCGGACCATCCTGCTGCTCGCGGTGACGTTCTTCGTCGGCACGCTCGTCTGCGTCGCCGCGCCGACCTTCGCGGTCATCGTGGTGGGCCGTGTGCTGCTCGGCCTGGCGGTCGGCGGGGCGTCGACGGTCGTCCCGGTGTTCCTCGCCGAGCTCGCGCCGTACGAGGTCCGGGGGTCCCTGTCCGGGCGGAACGAGCTCATGATCGTGATCGGACAGCTCGCCGCGTTCCTGGTCAACGCGGTCATCGGCACCGTGTGGGGCGAACACGACGGCGTCTGGCGCGTGATGCTGGCGGTCTGCGCGCTCCCCGCCGTCGCACTGTTCGTCGGCATGCTCCGCGTGCCGGAGTCGCCGCGCTGGCTGGCGTCCAGGGGCCGGCACGACGAGGCGCTCGCGGTCCTCGGCCAGGTCCGGACGGCGGAGCGGGCGCGCGCCGAACTCGCCGACGTCGAGCGTGCGCACGACCGCGAGTCGACCCGGCAGCGGACCAGCGGCTGGCGCACCGTGCTCGGCAACCGCTGGCTCGTCCGCATCGTGCTCGTCGGCGCGGGCATCGGGGTCGCCCAGCAGCTGACCGGCATCAACTCGATCATGTACTACGGCCAGATCGTGCTCGTCGAGTCGGGCTTCGAGCGGTCCGCTGCGCTCGTCGCGACCATCGCGCCCGGTGTCATCGCCGTCATCGGCGGGATCGTCGCCCTCTCGACGATGGAGCGGATGGACCGCCGGACGACGCTCGTCCTGGGGTACTCGCTCACGACGGTCTGCCACTTCCTGATCGGCACCGCGTCGATGGTGCTGGTCCCGGGCAACCCGGCGCGCCCGTGGGTGATCCTGTTCCTCGTCGTCGCGTTCGTCGGGTCGATGCAGACGTTCCTCAACATCGCCACGTGGGTGATCCTGTCCGAGATCTTCCCGACGCAGATCCGCGCCCTCGGCATGGGGATCGCGGTGTTCTGCCTGTGGACCGCGAACGCCCTGATCGGGCTCTGGTTCCCGACCGTCGTCGCCACGGTCGGCATCACCGGCACGTTCTTCGGCTTCGGGGTGGTCGGGCTCCTCGCCCTGGTGTTCGTCCGGCGGTTCGTGCCGGAGAGCCGCGGGCGCACCCTCGAACAGGTCGAGGAGAGCCTCACCGCCGGCCGCGACGCCTGACGGGCGCCCGGTACGCGCGCCCGGCGCACCTTGGGACGCGCGGACCACCCGCTTCCTACACTCGACCCCGTGCATCCCCTCCTCCTCGCCACCGGGGCCGGTCTCGCCTCGGGGCTGGCACTCGTCGTCGGTGCCGCCGTCGCGTGGTTCGTCCACGTCCCCCGCACCCTCGTCGCCACCATCACGGCCTTCGGCGCCGGCGTGCTCATCTCGGCGCTGTCCTTCGACCTGGTCGCCGAGGCCACCCGCTCCGGCACCTTCTGGACGGCGATGGCGGGATTCCTGGGCGGTGCTGTCGTCTACGTCGGACTCGACGTGCTGCTGGAGCGCCGCGGCGCGCGGAAGAAGCGCAGCTCGGGATCGACGGCCGCCTCCGGCACGGGCCTCGGGATCGCACTCGGCGCGCTGCTCGACGGCATCCCGGAGACCGCCGTGCAGGGCGTCGGGCTGGCATCGGGCGGCTCGCTGTCGATCGCGGTCGTCGCGGCGGTCGTCATCTCGAACCTGCCGGAGGGGCTGTCCAGCACGTCGGACATGAAGGCGAACGGCCGCGGAGCCCGGTACGTCTTCACGGTCTGGGGCGCGATCGCCCTGGCCTGCGCCCTGTCGGCGCTGGGCGGCTACGCGATCCTCGGGCAGGCTCCCGAGGGTGTGCAGAGCGCCGTGACCGCGGTCGCCGCCGGTGCGATCCTGGCGATGCTCGCAGACACGATGCTGCCCGAGGCGTTCCGGAAGACCGGGCCGTGGACCGGGCTCATCGCGGTGATCGGCTTCTTCGCCGCGTACGGCATCCACGTCATCGGCGGCTGACGAGCGCGCGCGCCGGCGTCTGGTGCGGGCGCATGTTCCGACAGTGCACGCGTCGTTCGACGCGTGGATCGTCGCGCACGGGGTGGCGGACGCGCCTCGGACGGACGGGAGGCCCGGTGCCAGCTGGCACCGGGCCTCCCGTCCGTCGCTGGTCGCGCTACGGGCGCAGCAGCACCTTGCCGACGCGGCCGGCGGTGTCGCTCGCGCGCACCGCGTCGCGGACGTCCTCGAACACGAACGTCTCGGCGACGGGGAGCGTCAGCGAGCCGTCGAGCACGCGGGTGATGAGCTCACCGAAGAGCTGCCCCTTCGTCTCGGCCGGCATCGTCCGGCTGACGACGGAGCCCCAGAAGCCCTTGACGGTCAGCTGGCCGAAGATGACCTTGCCCGACGGGATCTCGAGCGTCGGCGACGCCATCGCGCCGAAGACGACGAGGGTGGCGTTCTCGCCCAGAACGGACGCGATGTCGCCGGCGGCCTTGCCACCGACGGACTCGACGCCGGCGACGATGGGGGCGCCACCGGTGATCGCGGCGACCTGGTCCTTCCAGTCGTCGGCGTCGGTGGCGACGATGCGCTCGACGCCCTGGGCGCGGAGCTCCTCGACACCCTCGGCACGACGGACGAGGCCGATGACGTTGATGCCGCGGGCGGCACCGAGCTGGGCGACCATGCGGCCGACCGCACCGTTCGCGGCGTTCTGGATGATCCAGTCGCCCTCGTGCAGGTCGAGCGAGTGCAGCAGGCTGATGGCGCTGAACGGCATCGAGACGAGCTGCGCAGCGGCTTCGTCGGTCATGGCGTCCGGCACGGGCACGAGCCCGGCGGCGTTCGCGGTGTAGTACTCGGCCCAGACGCCGAAGGCGCCGCCGGCGACGCGCTGGCCGACGGTGAGCTCCGTGACGCCCTCGCCGAGGGCCTCGACGACGCCCAGCGCCTCGGTGCCCGAGGCCGCGGGGAGCTCCGGCTTGAAGCCGTAGGTGCCGCGCACGGTCCACAGGTCGTGGTTGTGGATGGGGGAGAGGACCGTGCGGACGAGGACCTCGCCGGCGCCGGGCGTCGGCACGGGGCGCTCCTGCACCTCGAGGACGTCGGCGGGCTCGGCGAACGTCTCGTGGACGACGGCGCGCATGGTGGTGGGGGTGGTGGTGCTCATGGGTCAGTCCTCCGAGACGACGATGGTGACGTCGATGTTGCCGCGGGTGGCGTTCGAGTACGGGCACACCTGGTGGGCTGCGTCCGCGAGGGCCTGGGCCTGGTCGTGCTCCATGCCGGGGATGACGACCTCGAGCATGACGGCGAGCTGGTAGCCGCCGTTCCCGTTCGGGCCGATCTGCACGCGTCCGCCGACGGACGAGTCGGTGATCTTCACCTTCTGGCTGCGGGCGACGCCCTGCAGCGCGGAGTGGAAGCAGGCGGCGTAGCCGGCGGCGAAGAGCTGCTCGGGGTTCGCGCCGTTGCCCGAACCACCCATCTCCTTCGGGATGGCGAGGTCGAACTCGACCGTGCCGTCGCTCGTGGCGACGTGGCCGTTGCGGCCTTCGCCGGTGGCCAGGGCCTCGGCGGTGTAGAGGGCTTCCATGGGGTTCCTTCCTTGTGGGGCGGATCGTGCAGTCAGGGTGCTGGTGCGGCGGGTGCGGCGTGGTGCGTCGTGTGCTTTCGCGCTGAGCGACAGTTCACGGGCGCCCGTGGGCGTGAGGTGTCGCTCAGCGCGAAACGGCGCCGGCGCCAGCGGGGTCGGCCGCGGCGTGCATGGTCTCGGTCAGCCGGTGCAGCGTCGCGATGAGCTCGGCGGCGGCACCGTCGTCCGTCAGACCCGTGCCGGCGGCGATGCGGGCGGGGATGCCGCTCAGCTCGGACCGCAGTGCACGGCCCCGGTCGCCGGCGGTCACGGTGACGACGCGCTCGTCGGCACTGCGGCGTTCGCGGCGCACCAGGTCGTGCTGCTCCATCCGGCGGAGCAGCGGCGAGAGGGTGCCCGAGTCGAGCTGCAGGTGTTCGCCCAGGCTCGAGACGGTCTGGTCGCCCTCGACCCACAGGGTGACGAGCACCAGGTACTGCGGGTACGTCAGGCCCCAGGGCTCGAGCATCGTGCGGTACGCCTGCGTCGTGGCGCGGGACGCCGCGTAGAGGGAGAAGCACACCATCTCGTCGGTCACGGGCATGCATCCACAGTGGCACGCAACCGAGTTGTGCGCAACCTACATCGAGGGCTCGCAGGCGAACTCGCAGCGGGTGCCCGGCCGGTGCCCCGCCTCGGCGAGCGCAGCCCGGGCGTCCCGGAACGACGAGTACGGCACGTGCACCCCGCGGACGTCGCGGTAGTCGGTCAGTCCCGGACCCGCCCAGTACACGACCCCGTCGTCACCGACCTCCGCCAGGGCCCGGCGGATCGCCCGCGCAGGGTCCGGCTCCTCGACCACGAGCGCGTCGTGCCCGCTCGACCGCGCCCCGGCGAGGATCGCCGCACGGATCGGTGCGGGGGCCTCGAACCGCGGGTGGTGGTCGGTGACGACGACCACGTCGGCTGCCTCGGCCGCCACCACTCCCATCGCCGCCCGCTTGCTGCGGTCACGGTCGCCGTCCGCCCCCACGACGATGGCCACCCGACCGGGTGCGAAGGCGCGCACGGCGGCCAGGCTCTTGGCGAAGGCGTCGGGCGTGTGCGCGAAGTCCACGAAGACCCGCGGGCCGGTCGCCGCCGACGCGTCCGCCATCCGCCCGGGCACCACGACGTCCAGGCACCCGCGGGTCGCGTCGCGCAGCGCGGACAGCGGCACCCCGGACGTGGCGAGCATCGCGACGGCCAGGCCGGCGTCCGCCGCCATGTGCACCCCGAGCAGCGGGACGTCGAGGTCGAGCGTCGTGCCGTCCGGCGCCGTGAGCGTCGAACGGGTCCCGTCCGGCCGCTGCTCCGTCACCCGGACGGTCCAGTCCGCGCCGGCCGCGGGGTCGGTCGAGATCGTCGTCACCGGGATCGTGGCCTGCGCGACGATCCGGTGGCCGGCCGGGGAGTCCAGCGACACCACGCCGGCACGCGAGCGCGCGGGCGTGAAGAGCACCGCCTTGGCGGCCAGGTACGCCGCCATGTCCGGGTAGTCGTCGAGGTGGTCGTGGGACAGGTTGGTGAAGCCCGCGACGTCCAGCACGACGCCGTCGGTGCGGTGCCGGGACAACCCCTGCGCGCTCACCTCGAGCGCGACGCCGTCGACCCCGCGGTCGGCCGCACGCGCCAGGAAGGCGTGCAGCTCGGGCGCCTCGGGTGTCGTCAGCGCGCTGGGCTCCGCGTCGTCGTCGATCCGGCGTTCGACCGTCGAGCTGATCGCCGTCCGCCAGCCGAGGCCGCGCATCAGGGCGTGCAGCAGGTGCACCGTCGAGGTCTTGCCGTTCGTGCCGGTCACCCCGAACAGCGGGAACGGCAGGGTCTCGGTGCCGGCGACGATGCGGGCGACCGTGCCCAGGTGTCCCCGCACGTCCGCGACGACCAGCACCGGGAGCCCGCTGCGCCGCGCTGCCGCCTGCCCCTCCGCGTCGGTCAGGACCGCGGCCGCGCCGGCGACGCTCGCCGCGCCGGAGTACTCCGCGCCGTGCACGGTGCGACCCGGCAGCGCGGCGAACAGCATGCCGGGGCGGAGCTGGTCGGTCGCGAGCGCCATGCCGGTCACCACGCCGTCACCCGGGCTGTCGACGCCGAGCGCCGACGCGAGCTCGTCGAGTCGCACCGGGCGGGTGCGGGTCTGGCAGGACGCGTGCGGCATCACGGCTCCTCGTGGTGGGGGACCCCGATGGTGCGCCGCGCCTCCGGGGCGCGGTCCCAGGACCACGTGGGGCGGACGACCCCGGTGACGGCCGTCCGCCCAGGGCGCACCGCGAACACGCCGCGGGCCCGGACGGTTAGGCTGACGTGACCCACGATGACCAGCAGCGACCACACCTCCACCACGACCCCCGGCAGCGGATCGGCGTCGTCCCACGGCAAGACGATCCTGATCGGTGAGCACGCCGTGGTCTACGGCGCACCCGCACTCGTGCTGCCGGTGCTCGACGTCCGGGTCGTCGCGACGGTCACCCCGGTGCCCGCGGACGCGGTCGGAGCCGGCCACAGCCTGGAGTCGACGGTGCACACCGGGCCGCTCGACCTGGCCCCCGCGGCCGTCATGCCGACCGTCACGGCCGTCACGGCGACCCTGCAGCACTTCGGGGTCAGCGACCGGCACGTCCACGTCCGGGTCGACAGCGAGGTGCCGACCGCCAGGGGCATGGGGTCGAGCGCCGCGGTCGCCGCTGCCGTGACCGCAGCGGTCGCCGACGCCCTGGGCGAGACGCTCGACGTCGAGACCCACCACGAGCTCATCCAGGCGTGCGAGCGCGTCGCCCACGGGCGGCCGTCCGGCCTCGATGCCCGGGGCGTCGTCGCGTCCGCGCCGGTCTGGTTCGAGAGCGGGCGGATCGAGCCCGTCACGCTCGGGGCGCGGTTCACCTTCGTCGTCGCGGACACCGGGGTCCCCGGTCACACCCGCGAGGCCGTGTCGGCCGTCCGTGCGCACCACGACGCCGATCCCGAGGGCGTCGGCGCCGTGATCGACCGGATCGGCGCGCTCGCCCGTCGCGCGCGGGGGACACTCGAGGTCGGCGACGCCCAGGCGCTGGGTGTCACGATGGACGCCGCGCACGGGCTGCTCAGCGAACTCGACGTGTCGAGTGCCGACCTGGACCGGCTCGTCGACGCCGCACGTGCTGCGGACGCCCTCGGCGCGAAGCTCACCGGCGGCGGGCGGGGCGGGTGCGTCCTCGCGCTCGCCGCGGACGACGACCACGCGGACCGCATCGCGGCCGCACTCCGCGGCGCAGGGGCCGCAGCCACCTGGACCACCACGATCGGAGCCCGCGCTTGATGACCGCCACCGCCGTCGCGCACCCCAACATCGCCCTCGTCAAGTACTGGGGGAAGGCGGACGCGCAGCTCGCGCTGCCCGCCACGGGCAGCGTCTCGATGGGGCTCGACGTGTTCCCGACGACGACCACCGTCACGGTGGACGGCGGACAGGAGGCGCGTGATGCGTTCACGCTGAACGGCCACGTCGTCGACGACGGTGCGCTGGTGCGGGTGCAGCAGTTCCTCGACCTCGTGCGCGAGCTCGCCGGGTCCACCGAGCACGCCTCCGTCGTGTCCGAGAACACCGTGCCGACCGGCGCCGGCCTCGCCTCGAGCGCCTCGGGGTTCGCGGCGCTCGCCACCGCTGCCGCTGCCGCGTACGGCCTCGACCTGTCCCAGCGCGACCTGTCCCGCCTGGCCCGACGCGGTTCCGGCTCGGCCACCCGGTCGATCCCCGGCGGGGTGTCCGTCTGGCACGCCGGCGACGACCAGGGCTCGTTCGCCGAGACGATCCCCGCCCCGCCGATGGCGATGGTGGTCGTGACGATCGACGCCGGTCCGAAGCCGATCGGCTCGCGTGAGGCCATGCGCCGCACGATCGCGACCTCGCCGTTCTACCCGGCGTGGGTCACCTCGACCACCGAGACGGTCGGCGACATGCTCGCCGCGTGCGCCGCGGGGGACTTCACCCGCATCGGGGAGATCACCGAGAGCAACGCCCTGCGCATGCACGCGACGATCGAGGGCGCCTTCCCGCCCATCCGCTACCTCAACGCACGCAGTGTCGCCGTGTTCGACGCCGTCGCCGAGCTGCGTGCCGGTGGGACCGAGGCGTACGCCACGGCCGACGCCGGCCCGAACGTCGTCGTGCTCACCAGGCCGCAGGACCGGGGTGCGGTCGCGACCGCCCTGGCGTCGTTCGGCGACGTCATCGAGTCCGGCACCGGACCAGCCGCGCGGGTGCTCCGCTCCGAACACACCGGGAGCGATCCCGAGCAGAAGGAGTCCGTGCAGTGATCGAGTTCCGTGCCCACGGCAAGCTGTTCGTCGCCGGCGAGTACGCCGTCGTCGAGCCCGGTCAGCCGTCCGTCCTGATCGCCCTCGACCGTGCCATCACGGCGAAGGTGTCCGAGGGGCACGGCGCGGGCAGCGTGCACTCCGAGGAGTACGGCCACCTGCCGCTCACGTGGACCCGCGGGACCGACGGGCTCGCGCTCGACCGGGAGCACCACCCGTACGACTACGTGATGGCGACGATCGACCTGGTCGAGAAGCTGCGCGCCGAGCACGGCATCGAGCCGCGGTTCCACGACCTGCGGATCGAGAGCCAGCTCGACGACGCCAGCGGGCGGAAGTTCGGCCTCGGGTCCTCGGCGGCCGTCACCGTCGCGACCGTCGGCGCCCTCGACCGCTTCTACAAGATCGGCCTGACGCAGCGTCAGCGGTTCCAAGTCGCGCTGCTCGCGACCATCCGGGTGAACCCCCGCGCCTCGGGCGGTGACCTCGCCGCGAGCACCTTCGGCGGCTGGCTGCGCTACAGCGCCCCGGACCGCGAACGACTGACCTCGCTGCTCGACGACCGTACGGTCTCCGACATCCTGACCGACCCGGACGCCTGGCAGGGCTTCGACGTGCAGCGCCTGCCCGCCCCCGAGAACCTGCAGCTCCTGGTCGGCTGGACCGGCTCGCCCGCGTCCACCACGAAGCTCGTCGACGTGGTGCGTCGGCACCGCAACGGCGGGTACCAGGCGTTCCTCGACGAGAGCCGCAGCGCCGTCGACGACCTGACCACGGGCCTCCAGACCGGTGACGCCGAGCGCACGCTCGGTGCCCTGCGACGCGCCCGCGGGCTGCTGCAGCGCCTCGGCGCGTCCGTCGGCTCGCAGATCGAGACCGAGCGACTCGCGACCCTGTGCGACGTCGTCGAGGCGGCCGGCGGGGCGGCGAAGCCGTCCGGCGCCGGCGGCGGCGACTGCGGCATCGCGCTCGTCCCGGCGGACACCGACCCCGCCGGCATCCACCGCGCCTGGGAGGCGCACGACATCAGACACCTCAGCGTCGCGGTGCGAGCACCAGAAGGAGCCCTCGATGAGTGACCTGCTCACACCGATCCCGACCAAGTGGGTCGGCCCGATCCGCGTCAGCGGCAACGCCGTCACCGGTGAGCACGAGGTGCCCCTGGCGACGTACGAGTCGCCGCTCTGGCCGTCGGTCGGCCGCGGCGCCCGCATCTCGCGCATGGTCGAGGACGGCATCGTCGCGACCGTCGTCGACGAGCGGATGACCCGTTCCGTGGTGGTCCGGGCCGACAGCGCCGCGGCCGCACACGTGGCCGCGGGGCAGATCCTCGCGCGCCAGGACGAGCTCGCCGCGATCGTGTCCGGTCAGAGCCGCTTCGCCAAGCTCATCGAGGTGCACCCGGAGATCGTCGGCGACCTGCTGTTCCTGCGCTTCGCGTTCACCACCGGTGACGCCTCCGGCCACAACATGGTCACGCAGGCGGCCGACAAGCTGCTGCCGGCGATCCTGGACTGGCAGCCGGGCCTGCGGTACGTCTCGGTCTCGGGCAACTTCTGCACGGACAAGAAGGCCACCGCGGTGAACGGCATCCGCGGCCGCGGTCGGAACACCATCGCCGAGATCGTGATCCCGGGCGAGGTCGTCGAGAAGCGTCTGCGGTCGTCGACGGCCAAGATCGTCGAGCTGAACATCGCGAAGAACCTGATCGGGTCGACCATCGCCGGGGCCATCCGCTCGGCGAACGCGCACTACGCGAACATGCTGCTCGGCTTCTACCTGGCGACCGGGCAGGACGCCGCGAACATCGTCGAGGGCTCCCAGGGCATCACCAGTGCCGAGGACCGCGACGGCGACCTGTACTTCTCGACCTCGCTGCCGCACCTGATCGTCGGCACGGTCGGCAACGGCAAGGGCGGGGACCTGCCCGTCGTCGAGGACGCCCTGGTGCGGCTCGGGTGCCGCGAGGACCGTGAGCCCGGCGCCAACGCCCGCCGGCTCGCCGCCCTGTGCGCCGCGACGGTCCTGTGCGGGGAGCTCTCGCTCCTGGCCGCCCAGACCAACCCGGGGGAGCTGATGGCCGCCCACGTCGCGATGGAACGCCGTGGCACGAAGCCGGCGGGAGGCGCAGCATGACCGGCGTCGGCATCCACGACATCGCGATCGCGACCGGGCACCACGTGCTCGAGCTCGACGACCTGGCCGAGCGCCTGGGCGTCGACCCGGCGAAGTACCACGTGGGCATCGGCCAGGACGCCTTCAGCGTGCCCGCCCCCGACGAGGACATCGTCACGATGGGCGCCGCCGCCGCGAAGGAGATCATCGACCGCCACGGCGTCCAGGGCATCCGCACGGTGCTGTTCGCCACCGAGTCCGGTGTCGACCAGTCGAAGGCCGCCGGTGTGTACGTGCACGGGCTGCTCGGGCTGCCGAAGGCCGTCCGCGTCGTCGAGCTGAAGCAGGCCTGCTACGGCGGCACGGCCGCGGTGCAGCTCGCCCTCGGCATCGTCGCCCGAGCCCCGCGCGAACGCGTGCTCGTCATCGCCGCCGACGTCGCACGGTACGACGTCGACACCCCGGCCGAGCCCACCCAGGGCGCCGGGGCCGCGGCGATGCTGATCTCCGCCGACCCCGACCTGATCGAGATCGAGCCGGCGGCCGGCGTCTACACGGCCGACGTCGACGACTTCTGGCGACCGAACGACCGCTCCACGGCGCTCGTCGACGGTCGCCTGTCGGTCAGCGCGTACGTGAACGCCTTCGTCGGCGCCTGGGACGACCTGGTGTCGCAGGGCGGCCCGGCGTTCACCGACATCGCCCGGTTCGTGCACCACCAGCCGTTCACGAAGATGGCGATCAAGGCGCACCGGAAGCTCACGCAGCACCTCGACCAGCCGTTCGACGAGTCGGACCTGGCGGTCGGCTTCACCTACAACCGGCAGACGGGCAACACGTACACGGCGTCGCTCTGGATCGGGCTGGCGGCACTGCTCGACCTGGACGACGACCTGGCCGGCGAGCGACTGGGCCTGTTCAGCTACGGGTCGGGCAGCGTCGGCGAGCTGATCACCGGCGTCGTGCGAGCGGACTACCAGGAGCACCGCCGGCGGGGTCGCGTGCGGTCACTGCTCGGGGCACGGGTCCCGCTGACGGTCGACGCCTACCGGGAGCTCCACGCTGCCGGGGCGGCCACCAGCGAGGACGTCGAGCGCCCCCGCGTCACGGCCGCGCCGTACCGGTTCGCCGGTGTGCGTGGCGGCGCGCGGCACTACGAGTCGACCGCGCAGCAGGCGTAGCCCCCGCGGACCCGTCCGGGGCGGACCGGCGGGATCGGCCGCGTCCGCGCCACGGTCCGGGACCGCTGCGCGGGACGGACGGGAGGCCTGTGGCGGGCCCGGCGCGTGCCTCCCGTCCGGCCGGTGGCTCCGTTGCGGACGTCGGCCGCCGGGGCGGCGCTGCGGCCGCTCCGGCGGCGTCGTCGGACGGCACCGGCGGACGGCGCCGACGGCTCCTCGGCCGGTGCTGGCGCCCCGGTAGTCTGACCCGCGACAGCGACGTGGGCGGGGCGCCCGCGGCCCGTGTGCACCACGATGGGGTCCGGCGCATCGTCGGCCGGCACCGGGTGCGGGCCGCGGTGCACCTCGACCCGTGACCCTGGAGGACGACCCGATGACGACCAGGTGGTGGTGGGCGCTCGGCGCACTGGCGGTGCCGGCGGCGGCGCTGGTGGTGCTGCGGAAGATCGTCGGCAGGATCGTGCTGCCCGGTGTCGACCGGTGGACGCCGGTGCTCGAGGCGACGACGGACGCGATCGCGCTGCCGATCACCGAGGACACCGTGCGCCCGGGTGAGTACGGCCTGTGGCACGACGGTGACGGCCACACCACGGTCGGCCCGGTGCTCGAGGTCGACGAGGCGGCCGGCGTGGTGCGTCGGGCCGTGGTGCGGACGACCGGGGGCGTGCCGTCGCGGATCCGCTGGAGCGGGCACGTGCACCCCGACCCGGCGGCGATGCGGGTCGACTGGTCCGAGGTGTCCGTGCCGACCCCGGTCGGGCCGGCCCCGGCGTGGGTGGTCCGCCCGGACGCTGACGACGCCGGCGCTGCCGACGGCGACGCCGCGCGCACCTGGGCCGTCCACGTGCACGGCATCCGCACCACCCGCGTCACGGCGCTCCGGACGGTCCCCGCGGCGCTCGCGCTCGGCTGGACGTCGATCGTCCCGTCGTTCCGTGGCGACGGCGAGGCCCCGTGGCAGGGGCGTGCTTCGCACCTCGGCACCCGCGAGTGGGCGGACGTCGAGGCGGCGCTCGACCACGCGGTGGCGGACGGAGCCGAGCGGCTTGTCCTGGTGGGGTGGTCGATGGGCGCGACGATCGCGCACGAGCTGCTCGCCCGTTCCGCCCACCGCGACCGGATCGCCGGACTCGTGCTCGTCGCGCCGGCGCTCGACTGGGAGGCCGCGATCCGGTCCCAGGCCGCCCGGGCCGGCGTGCCGGGTCCGGTCGTGTCCGCCGCGCTCGGGGCGATGGCACTGCCCCTGGTCTGCCGGCTCGTCGGCCTGCGGTCGCCGGTGGACGTCCGGGCGCTGTCCTGGTCGCGGACACCGCGCCCGCTGCCGCCGACCCTGCTCGTGCACTCCTCCGGCGACGCCACCGTGCCCTTCGCGGTCAGCGAGCGGTTCGCGGCGGCACATCCGGACCGGGTCACCCTGGCGGTCAGCGAGCCCGCCGCGCACGCGTGGGAGCGCAACGTCGACGCGGTCTGGTTCGACCGGACGATCACGACGTGGGCGAACCGGCTCCCGCACACCGGTGCACAGGTGTAGAAGGACCCATGGGGCAGCTCATCTACGACGGCCGACCGCTCGACCTGCGGGTCGACGACCGAGCGCTCACGCACCTGCAGATCGTCATCGTCAACATGCTCCGCCGCGATCACCGCTTCGCGTTCTCGTGGAAGGACGACGTGGTGCACGGCAACGGTCGGAGCACGATCTGGCTGCATCCGAGCGTCAGCCTGCACTTCAAGTTCTCGGGCAGCCGGGTCCCCGCGATCAACCGCAGCTGGCTCGAGGAGCTGTACCGCTCGGCGACCTCCGGGTCGGGCCTCGTCCTGGTGCCCGAACCCCTGGACACGAGCACGGCCGCCGACTCCGCGTGGTCCCGCGCCGTGGCACCAGGGGACGCGGACGACGCTTCGGGGACAAACGGCGCTACCACGGCCCGGTAGTTCGGGTCAACGGGTTCCGTTCGAATCGCTCAGAACGTACCGTTTCCTCACCGCGGTTCACTGTCGTCCCCCCGCACCTGCCGCGAGGCACCGGTGCAGGCAGGACCCGCGGCAGGAGGGGAACCCGAATGGCCGTGACGCAGTGCGCGCCGGGCACCGACCAACCACCGGTGCCGGAAGAGCGTGCACGGCGGGAGTCCCGGATCAGGGGACTCGACGCCCGAGAGACCGGGACACCGCGTCCGACCGGTCGCGTCACGCCGCTGTTCCTGCCGGTCCGTCCCCTCGACCGGCACCCCTCCGGGATCGCCCCGGCCAACGGATTCGGGTTCCGTGGCCGGGGCGGTCTCCCCACTCCCGTCGGTCAGTAGACGTCGCGGACGTACCGCTTCGCCCGGCGCAGGTCGGCCAGGTACGCCTGTGCGTCGTCCTCGCCGCGCCCACGACCGGTGCGGATGACCTGCAGCAGGGCCGCCTCGACGTCCTTCGCCATCCGTGATGCGTCGCCGCACACGTACACGTGGCCGCCGTCCTCGAGCCAGGCGAACAGCTCCGCCGACCGCTCGAGCATCCGCGTCTGCACGTAGACCTTCTCGGCCTGGTCGCGCGAGAACGCCAGGTCGAGGCGGTCGAGCACGCCCTGCTCCTGCAGCTCGGTGAGCTCGTCCTGGTACACGAAGTCGGTGTCGCGGTGCTGGTCGCCGAAGAACAGCCAGTTGCGCCCCGTCGCCCCGGAGGCGCCACGCTCGTGCAGGAAGCCGCGGAACGGTGCGATGCCGGTGCCCGGGCCGATCATGATCATCGGGGCGGAGGCGTCCTCCGGCACCCCGAACGCGGCGTTCGGCTGCAGGTAGACGTCCACCGCGCCGTCGGGGTCGACCCGGTCGGCCAGGAACGTCGACGCGACCCCGGCGTGCATCCGGTGCGGGTCGCCGTAGCGCACCGACGCGATGGTCAGGTGGATGCGGTCCGGGTGCGCGAGCGGGCTCGACGAGATCGAGTACTGGCGTGCCTGCAGGGGGCGCAGGTTCGGCAGCAGCTCGTCGAGGCCCGGGGCGGCCGGTCCGGCATCGCGGAGCAGGTCGAGGACGTCGCGGCCCCAGAGCCAGCGGTCGAGCTCGTGCTTGTCGCCGTGCGCCACGACGGCCGCGAGTTCGCTGCCGGGTGCGCGCTGCACCAGGTCGGCGATGAGGTCCTTCGAGGGCGTCCGGATCTCGCGGTCGGTCCGCAGCACGTCGGTGATCGGCCGGCCGTCGAGCTGCTCGCCGCCGGTCGCACCGACCTGCTCGAGCAGGCTCGCCACGAAGACCTCGTCGTTGACCGGCACCACCGCCAGGGCGTCGCCCGCCGCGTACTCGATGCCGGAGTCGCCGAGGTCGAACTCGTAGTGGCGGATCTCCTTCGCGCTGCGCGGCCGCGACAGCAGCCGGTTCTCGACGAGCCGCGACGGGTACGGGTTGCGCTTGTTCCACTGCGACCCCGGTCGGGAGGCACGGCTCGCGCCCGCCCCGCCGGTCGCGGTGGCGCCGTCGCCGGCTCCACCGCCCGTGGTCGCGCCGGGTGCACCCGTCGCGCCGGCCTCGGCGGCGAGGCGGTCGAGGACGGCGGCGGTCCAGAGCGCCGCCGGGTCCTCGAAGTCGACGTCGCAGTCGACGCGGTCGTGGATGCGGGTCGCGCCGAGCTGCTCGAAGCGGGTGTCGATGAGCTTGCCGGCCTGGCAGAACTCGTCGTAGCTCGTGTCGCCGAGCCCGAGCACGGCGTACTGCAGGCCCTCGAGCCGCGGCACGGTGCTCGCCTGGATCACGTCCCAGAACAGCCCGGCGTTGTCGGGCATCTCGCCCTCGCCGTAGGTCGAGGTGACGACGAGCACGTGCGACATCTCGGCGAGCTGCTCGGGGGTGACGGCGTCGAGCGCGGTGGCGCGACCGCCGAGTCCGCGGGCCCGCGCCCCGGTGACGAGCTCGTCGGCCAGGAACTCCGCGTTGCCGGTCTGGGTGCCGAAGAGCACGTCGACCGTCGTCGTGGGCGCACTCGCCGCGACCTTCTTGCCGGCGGCGGCGATGCCCGCGATGAACCCGGCGAGCCAGGACTCCTGGGCGGCCGAGAACGGTGCGTCGACGGGGATCAGCGACCCGGTCGGTGGGAGCGTGGTCACGCGGTCACCGCCTCGGTCGGGGCCTGCGAGGCGCGGCGGGCGATGTCCTCGAGCGCCGCGGTCGCGAGCAGCTCGTCGAAGCGCGCGGCACGCAGCCGCCCGGCGTTCTTCGCGTTCTGGTGCATGATCCACCCCGTCGTGCCGGGCGCGTCCATGCTGCGGTTGTTCCGCTGCGCGAGGGCGCGCTTTGAGTCGTCGAGCCGCTTCACGGCGATGAGCGTCGCGAGCTCGTCGTCGGCGAACCGGTCGAACGTGCTGCGCAGGTACTTCACGACGCGCTGCTTGACGGCGAAGTCCTCGGTCAGGATCAGGTTCCGCACCGCCTCGGTCACGCGGGGGTCACCGGCTGCGGCACCCGGCACGCGCTCCTGCGCCACGTCCTGGGCGACGCCGAGCACGGTGTACGACGACAGGAGCGAGAACATGTCCTCGCCCTGGTCGCCGAGCACCGGGGCACGGCCGTCGAGCACGGTCCGCTGGTCGCGGTAGTCGACCTTGAAGGCGCGCAGCTTGTCGGTCGCGACGGAGGCCGCGAGTTCGTCGAGCAGCTCCGGTCGGGTGGCGGCGGCGAGGATCGCGTCGGCGTCCTGGCTGAGCAGGAGCGCCCGCGGCATGCCGACGTACACGTGCTCGCGGGTGGTCTCCCACGCGGCGAGCAGGCGCTCGGCCAGGGCCGAACCCGTGACCTCGAGGTGCCACTCGAGCAGCAGACGGGCGGCGTCCTCGTGGAACGTGCCGCGCTCGCCGTCGGTGACGGGGAACACCAGGAGCGAGTCGGTGCTGGCACGCTCGGCGACCCGGCCGGAGGGGTCGTACTGGTACAGGAACCCGCCGGACATGCCGTTGCCGAGCCCCTTGCCGTACGACCCGAGGTTGAACACGGCGCCGCCGGTCATGTACTCGCAGCCGAAGTCGCCGAGCCCCTCGACCACGGCCGTCGCGCCGGAGTTCCGCACGGCGAACCGGTCGCCGGCCTCGCCCTCGACGAAGGTGCGTCCGCCGGTGGCGCCGAACAGCGCGAAGTTGCCGACCAGCACGTTGCCGCCCTGCTCGGCGCTGCCGCCGCCCGGGGCGCGGACGACGATCCGTCCGCCGCTCTGGCTCTTGCCGACGCCGTCGTTCGCGGTGCCGGTGTGCTCGAGCAGGACGCCGTCGTTGTTGAAGACGCCGTACGACTGCCCGGCCGACCCGTGCGTGCGGATCGTGACCGCGCCGTCCACCAGGCGGCGGCGTCCGCGGTCGTCGGTGGCGACGGCGGGGTGTGCCGACAGGTCGGCGTCGCGCAGCTCGTGGTTGAGCAGGCGCTCGAGGTCGATGCCGAGCTGGCCGCCCACCGACTTGTCGGCGTTGCCGAGCACCACGTCGTCGATCTGTACGGCGTGCTCGTGTCCGTCGACCAGCGCGGCCCGGACACGCTCGATGAGCGCGTCGTCGGTGCGGTAGTCCTTCTCCAGGTACTCCGGGTCGGTGACGACCTTCTCGGGCACCTGGGCGAGCAGGGCACGGGCGTCGAGCCGGCCGACGCTCGCCGGGTGGTCCAGGAGCTGCAGCAGGTCGGTGCGACCGCGGGCCTCGCGCAGGGAGCGCAGGCCGAGGCGGGCCAGGATCTGCCGCACGTCGTGGGCGATGTTGAGCAGGTACTGCGCGAGCGCACGGGGGTCGCCCTCGAAGGCCTCGGCGTTCGTGGTAAGGCCGGCCGGGCACTTCACGTTGCAGTTCTTCGCCATGACGCAACCGAGCATCATGAGCGCGGTCGTGCCGAACTCGAAGCTGTCGCCGCCGAGCAGGGCGCTCGTGACGACGTCGCTGCCGGTCTGGTGCGCGCCGGAGCAGCGGAGCGTGACCTTCTGGCGCAGGCCGTTCGCGACCAGGGCCTGGTGCACCTCGGCCACGCCGATCTCCGCGGAGCGGCCGGCGTACTTCAGGCTGGTGACCGCAGCGGCTCCGGTGCCGCCGGTGTTCCCGGCGACGTTGATGACGTCGGCGCCGGCCTTGGCGACGCCGACCGCGATGGTGCCGATGCCCTCGGAGGACACGAGCTTCACGATGACCCGGACGCGGGCGGCCTTGCAGTCGTGGATGAGCTGCGCGAGGTCCTCGATCGAGTACGTGTCGTGGTGCGGCGGCGGCGAGATGAGCTCGACGCCGGGCGTGCCACCACGGGCCGCGGCGATGTCCACCGTGACCTTGGGTGCGGGCAGCTGGCCACCCTCGCCGGGCTTCGCGCCCTGGCCGATCTTGATCTCGAGCTCCTCGAGCATCGGGTCGGCCAGGTAGCCCGCCCAGATGCCGAACCGGCCCGAGGCGAACTGCTTGATGCGGGAGCCGCGGATGGTGCCGTAGCGGGAGTGGTGCTCGCCGCCCTCACCGCTGTTCGACATGCCGCCGACCATGTTCGTGCCGTGCGCGACGGCCTCGTGGGCGGTGGCGACGAGGGCGCCGTGGCTCATCGCGCCGGACGCCAGGGTCCGGGTGATCTCGTGGGCCGGCTGGACCTCAGCCAGGTCGACGCTCGCCGGGGCGCTCTGCAGCAGGGCGAGCAGGGCGACGGCCGCACCGGTGGCGCGGAGCGTCACCTGGGTGTCGTCGACGGCGTCGACGTCGATCTGTCCCGGGTGCAGCAGCGCGAGGCCGTCCGCCAGGGCCGCGTGGCGCAGT
Organism: Curtobacterium oceanosedimentum; assembly: GCF_020297365.1. Classification (GTDB taxonomy): domain Bacteria; phylum Actinomycetota; class Actinomycetes; order Actinomycetales; family Microbacteriaceae; genus Curtobacterium. The sequence continues at coordinate 69,650 of NZ_JAIXIG010000005.1, read as the reverse complement.
GCACCCGTGGTCCCCGTCGACGTGAGCTCCAGGCGGAACCGCTCCGTCCCTCCCGGGAGACCGTCGGGGGACGCCGGACGCGAGCCGGAGAGCCCGCGCACGGTGACGCTGGCGTTGCCGCTCGTCGAGAACCGCCCGAGCTCGCGGGCGAAGTCCTCGGCCTCGTCGATGCCGGTGACGTCGGCGGGCAGGGCGAGCACGTCGCGGAGCGCGGCGGGACGGCGCGACCGCTCGTCGTGGGTCGTCTGCAGGAACCTGACGTAGCCCGGCGTGATGCGGTGCGCGTCGATCTCGGCGTCGCTCAGCCGGTCGTACCCGGTGTTCCGGTACGCGGCGTCGCTGATGCCGAACGAGTCGTCGAGCTGCCCGAGCGTGAGCAGGCGCAGCGCGTCCGAGTCGCCGGAGCGCTCGAAGGCCGGACGCTCCTCGGTCATGCCGCCGAAGCCGCGGACGCTCGCGACGCCGAACGAGTGGCCGGCACCGTCCGAGCGCTCCTTGAACAGGCCGAGCAGCGGGACCTGGCCCTCGGACGCGACCGAGCGGGCACGCTCGTGCCAGTCCGTCGCCGCCTGGGCGATCCGCGCGAAGCCGACGCCGCCGACCGGGGCCTGCATGTGCGGGAAGATCCGCGCGAGCACGTCGTCGCCGGTGTCCAGGTAGTTCGGCTCGAAGAACTCGCCGCCGATGTAGCTCTCGGCGGTGCACAGGCCGACGCGGCCCATGGTCTTCGCCAGGGCCTTCTCGGCGGCCTTGCGGAAGCGCTTGAGTGCGAGGTCGGTCGCGGTGAGCTCGCCGGCGGGTGCGGGGGCGGCGGGGTACTTCTCCTCCGCACGCAGGCGCGCGCTCAGGCTGTACACGGCGGCGGCGCCGAAGCCGAGCGCGGTCGCGACGTGGTGTGACGATGGCAGCTGACCGCTCTCCGCCACGACTGACACCCGCAGGCGCAGACCGGTCTCGATGAGCCGCTGGTTGACGGCGGCCACGGCCAGGATCACGGGGAGGGGCGCATGGGTCGACGACACCGCACGGTCGGTGACCACGGCGATGCCGCCGGTCGTCGCCGCGAAGGACGCGACCGCGTCGGCGAGCTGCTCGACCGCGGTCCGGACGGCGTCCGCGTTCGCCTGCTCGTCGCCGGGCACCGGCACGTAGAGCATGTCGAACCGCTCGAGCGGCACGACGTCCTGGTCGCGCAGCCGCACCATGTCCAGGTGGCCGAGGACGGGGGACTGCACGACGAGCTGCCGCGTCGGGGCGCCCGTGCCGTCGGGCGCGGCGCTGTCCAGCTTCGCGCCGAGCGTGACGCGCATCGACATGCCGTCGGCCTCGCGGATCGAGTCGAGCGGCGGGTTCGTGACCTGGGCGAAGCGCTGCGAGAAGTACTTCGCCATGCCGCCCTCGGTGTCGCTCAGGGCGTTGATGGCGTTGCCGTAGCCCATCGCCGAGATGCGCTCCGACCCGTTCTGCAGCATCGGGTCGAGCATGAACCGGAAGCTCTCCTGGTTCAGCGAGTACGCCACGTAGCGCCCCGCGAGCGACAGGTCGCCGTCGTAGCCCAGGGTGGTGTTGGTGCGGTGGTAGGCGGGCGCGGGCAGGTCGTCGAGGTTCACCCGGGCGGCATCGAGCAGGGTGCCGTAGTCGCGGCGGGCCGCGAGCATCGACAGCACCTCGCCCGTGCGCATCCGGGTGCCCGTGCGGTGGTCGACGACGAGCATGCCGCCGGCCTCGATGCGCCCGCGGTGCAGGACCTCGTCCGCAGGGAACTCGACCTGGCCGGCCTCCGACGCCACCATCAGGTACTCGGCGGTCTCGACGGTGCGCAGCGGGCGGAGGCCCAGGCGGTCGAGCCGCGCGCCCACGACGTCACCGTCGCTGAAGATGACGGCCGCGGGGCCGTCGTTCTTCTCCTCGTACAGCGAGAAGTACTCGAGCATGTCGCGCACGTCGGGCGTCAGGGTGCGGTCGTTCTCCCACGCCGGCGGCATGAGCGACACGACGGCCTCGACGATCTCGAGCCCGTCGTCGAACACGCGGCTCTGCAGGGTCTGGTCGAGCCGGCTCGAGTCCGACTGCCCCGGCGGGCGGACGATGCTGCGCGTGCGGGCACGGGCCAGGGCGTCGTCGGACAGCCGGTTCTTGCGGTCGGTGTTCAGCTCGCCGTTGTGTGCCATCAGGCGGAACGGCTGCGCCATCGTCGGGTGCGGCTCGGTGTTCGTCGAGAACCGGGTGTGGAAGTACAGCGTCCGGACCGAGTGCCGTGGGTCGCGCAGGTCGGTGAAGTACCCGATCACCTCGCCGGAGTTCAGGCGGCCCTTCAGGATCTGGGTCCGGGCGCTGAGCGACAGCGGGTACAGGGCGGCGTGCTCGGCGCGGTCGGCGGCCGCCTGACCGTAGGACACCGCCTCGATCGCGAGCAGGGCGCGGTTCGCGGCGGCGTCCACCTCGGTCCGCTCCCACGACTCCGGCGCGCGGAAGACCCACTGCACGATCGGCAGCTGGTACTGCTCGGCCTCGGGGCGGGCGACGGAGTGGTCCACCGGCACGTCACGGACGACCAGGAGCTCGAAGCCCTCGGCCGCGATGGCGGCGGTGACGGTCTCCAGCGCGCGGGCGCGGTCGGTGGCACCGTCCGGCGTGGTGTCGCGCGGCACGAAGCAGTTCGCGACGCCGAAGTGCCCGGCGCGCAGCTGCTGGCCCGTGACGGCGCTGAAGAACTCCACCGACAGGTCGATGCTGACGCCCGCACCGTCACCGACACCCTCGGCGGACTTGCCGCCGCGGTGCGGGATGGAGCACAGCGCTTCGTCGCCCTTGCGGATGACGTCGTGGCTCGGCGTCCCGTCGAGACGGGTGATGAAACCGACGCCGCAGTCGCTCGATTCGCGGGCAGGGTCGTAGAGACCGGAGGAGGTGGGGTTCACGTGCGGGTCCAGTGGGGCGTTGCCGGCAGCGGACGGCCAGGCTGCATCGATGGAGCGCTCGCCGCGGGCAGACCGGTGGTGGCAGTCGGGCCCTGTGGGGTTGTGGTGCGGTAGGGCGATGCTACGGCTTGGTATACCGACCGTGCAACACGGTCGGTGGGTGCCAGCGGGTCGGCACGCGTCAGTGGTCGGCGGGGTACCAGCGCGTCGGCGGGCGCCAGCGCCGCGGTCTCCGGTCGCCCGGGTCTGAGACGAACACCACGTGAACGCGGCGGACACGACACCTGTCGTCCGGATACGGTCGATGCACGATGACGACCGAGCGCGACGACGCACGACGGACGGCCGTGCTGCTGCCCGGCGAGCGGCTGGGCCTGGCGCTCGACGAGCGGTGTGCGGAGTTCACGGAGCTGCTGCTCGCGCCACCGCTGCACGGCATCCGACCCGACGGACACGACTGGCTGCGGCGGCGCTACGAGGAGATCGTCCCGCTCGTGCTGCCGGCCGCGCTGCGCGCCGTCGAGCACGGTGAACCAGTGGACCCGGACTGCCTCGTGCGGTTGCGCGAGGTCGCCGCCACCAGCGCCGGCGACCCCCACGTCGACGTCTCGGTCGTGCTCCGCGGCGCCCTGCCCGCGATCCGCGTCTTCGCCCTGGTCATGCACACCGCGACCCGAGAGCACGCGACGACGATCGACCACGCCGGCCGGACGATGCTCGCGATGAGCCGGGCATCCCTCGTGGCCCACGAACTCGGCTCGTGCTGGGCCGAGGCGTGGGCGCAGCGCCGAGAACGCCCGCTCGAGGACCCCGCGGCGTCGGTCGCTGCCGAGGACATCGACCTCGTCGCCCACGCTCCGGGCCTGGACGAGACCGAGGAACGGATGCTGGCACTCGCCGCACGCGGCCTCTCGAACGACGCGATCGCGAAGGAGACCGCCTACAGCAGGCAGGCCGTCGCGTGGCACCTCGGCCGGCTGATGCGGTCGTGGAACGCACCGAACCGGACCGCGTTGGTGTCCGTTGCCTTCGTCCGGGGCTGGATCCGGTCGCGACGCGCGGTCCGACTCGCGGAGCGACCCCGCCCAGCGGCGATCGAAGCGCCACCGGGCAACGGCGACGCCCCCTGAGACCGAGGTCCCAGGGGGCGTCGACGGCGGGCCGGTCGATCAGCCGCCGTTGACGTGGATGACGTTGTCGACGCGCTCGATGTTGCCGAAGGCGCCCCAGTTCAGCCACCCGCCGTCACCGTTGTTCGTGACCTTGCCGGGGCCCTTGAACCAGTAGATGACGTAGTTGCCGCCCTTGATGTCGATCGACTGGGCGTCCGCGACGTCGCCCTCGACGGTGATGTCCTGGTTCTTGTTGACCACCGCGACGGTGAGGCGGTCGGGGTTGCCGGCGTTCCAGTAGCCGACGTCGAGCGCCGCCTGCACGGCTCCGCCGCGGTCGCCCTGGTCGTTGACCGCCTCCTTGATCGCGTTGACGATCGCGACCGGGTCGAGGTTGACGTTGACGCTGCCGCCGACGGACGACGACGACGTGCTGGGCGCGGGCTCGGCGGCCTGCGCGGGGGCTGCGACGAACGCCCCGGCGATGACGGCGCCGCCCAGGGCGGTGCCGGCGAGGAGCTTCACGGACTTGCGCTTGAACGAGTTCATGATCGTGTTCCCATCTCTGCAGTGGTGACCCGTTCGGGTCGTCTTGCTCGGACAGGACCCAGCCTGCGGGCGCTCCGCTGCGGATGCACGCGACGGGGTTCGACGTTGGTCGATCGTCTGACGATCCGGACGAGGTCCCGTCGCCGTGCCATCGTTCGTCGGTCCTGGCGGGTGGCGCGGCGCAGCTGCTCCGTGCTCACGGTCCCCGCAGTCGTTCCGCGTCCTTCTCGGTCAGCGAGGCAACAGGATCTGCACGACCGCGACGATCACGAGCGCTGCGATCGGGACGCCCGCGATCCACGCACCCGCCCGCATCTGCGTCCGACGGATCGTGGGCGGTGCGTGCGACGAACGCGCGAACTCGGTCGCGGCCACGAGTTCCGGCGCCGCGGCGGGCGGTGCGGGTTCGGGTTGCGGTCGGTCGTCCTCGAAGGCCGGGACCTCGACGACCAGGTCGGCGGGGTCCGGGCGGCCCGGGAGCTTGTCGTACGCGTTCATCACGGGCCTCCGCATCCGGTGTCCTCGCACCAGTCTGCACCCGGCGTCCACTCGGTGAGCAGAAGACGTCGAGTACGGCCAGGCCACTCGACGTCTTCTGCTCACTGCATGGCAGCGCGCGCCCGCGCAGTGCCGGGAGCGCGCACGCAGCGCCGCTCAGGACCTCAGGTCAGACGTACCGCTGGGCGGCCCGCAGTGCCGCGCCGGCGTACGAACCGCCGAACAGGAACACGTGCAGCAGCAGTGGTGCGAGTTGGTGGAGCTCGACGCGCTCCTGCCAGCCGTCAGCCAGTCGTGACTCCCGGTCGTACGCGGCGAGCACCGTCTCGAGCCGGGGCAGCCCGAACAGCCCGAGCAGCGCCAGGTCGGTCTCCGCGTGCCCGCCGTGCGCGATCGGGTCGATGAGCACGGCACCGGTCGGCTCGGACGCGTCCGCGGGCCACAGCACGTTGCCCGCCCACAGGTCGCCGTGCAGCCGCGCGGCCCGGTCGCCGACCAGCGCCGGCTGCGGTGATCCGAGCGTGCCGTCCTGCACGCGGTCCGCGACCCGGTCGAACACGGCCGCCTGGTCGCGGTCGAACCCGCCGGCGTCCACGATGCGTCGGACGAAGTCGCGGATCCGGTACTCGGCGAAGAACTCGCCCCACGTCGACGGGGCGTGCGCGGCGTCGACGAACGGGGTGCGCGACCGCCCCATCCGCAGCGCCGCACCGCGGGTCCACCCGGCGGGCGGCGCGCCCCAGTGGTCGGCACCGGCCGCGTGCGTGTGCGCGAGGGATCGACCGAACCGTTCGGCCTGGGCGGCGGTGGGGGAGCCGTCGGAGATCCGCTCGAGGTCGAGCACGGTCGGGCTCGGACGCCCGAGCACGCGAGCGATGCGGGTGCCGCCGGCGTCCTCGGCCTCGGCGAGCCAGGTGAGCCCGGCCGCTTCGGCTGCCGCTTCGTGCGCGGTGGTGAAGGTCTTCACGTGCGTCTCGGCCATCGGTCCATCCTGCCGACCGACCCCGCCGCGGCGTTCAGCGCGCGGTCACCCGGCCGATCGTCCGCGCCGTGCCGCGTGCACCACCAGGGCCAGCTGCACCCGGTTGTCGACGCCGAACTTCTCGTACACGTGCCCGACGTGGGTCTTCACGGTCGCCAGGCCGACGTACAGCTGTGCGGCGATCTGCGCGTTCGACGCACCGTTGGCCACGGCGAGCGCGACCTCGGTCTCCCGCTCGGTGAGCAACCCGAGCAGCTGGCGCTCCTCGGCGCCGTCGTCGTGCTCCGTCGCACGTTCGCCGCCCGGCCGGGCCGCGAACGCGATCACGCGGTCCAGCACCGACGGCGACAGGATGGACCGGCCCGCGGCGACCGACCGCACGGCCTGCACGAGTTCGTGCGGCGGGGTGTCCTTGAGCAGGAAGCCCCGGGCACCGGCCTGCAGCGCCCCGAGGACGAGGTCGTCGCCCTCGAAGGTCGTCAGCACGAGCACGGCCAGGTCCGGTCGGCGGCGCAGCTCCCGCTCGGTCGCGACGAGCCCGTCGCAGCGGGGCATCCGGATGTCCATGAGCACCACGTCGGGTGCGGTGGTGGCGATGACGCCCTCGGCCTCGAGCCCGTCGCCGGCCTCACCCACCACCTCGATGCCGTCGTCCCCGCTCAGCAGGAGCCGGAGGCCGACGCGCACGAGCTGGTCGTCGTCGACCAGCACGACGCGCACGGGGGCGGTCACACCGTCCACGGGAGCACCGCCTCGACGACGTGCACGCGGTCGGCGTCGACACCGGCGCGGAAGGTCCCGCCGACCAGCCGGGCGCGCTCGGCCAGGCCCTGCAGCCCGTGTCCGGCGACGGCTCCCGCACCGGCCCGTGGCGGTGGTCCGTCCGGCACGCCGTTCGTGACGAGCACCCGGAGTGCGGGACCGTCGAGGACCTCGACCACGACGTCGACGGGCTGTCCGGTCGCGTGCCGCCGGGCGTTCGTCAGCGCCTCCTGCACGATCCGGTAGCCGTGCCGACCGATGGCGGTGGGGACCTCCACCGAGCCCGCGTCGATCCGCGGGTCGACCCGGGTGTGGATCGTCGTGCCGGCGGCGCGGGCCGCGGCGACCAGGGCGGGCAGGTCGACGAGCGTCGGCTGCGGAGGCGCGGTGCCGGTGACCTCGTCGGTGCCCGGTTCCCCGGGGTCGCGCAGGACCCCGAGCACGTCCCGCAGGTCGGTCAGCGCCGTGTGCGCCTCGGACCGGACGACCGCGGCCGCTGCGGCGGTCTCGTCGGGGGAGAGCCCCCGACCGCGGTACTCGAGCGCGCCCGCGTGCAGGGCGACCAGCGACAGTCGGTGGCCGAGCACGTCGTGCATCTCGCGGGCGATGTGGGCGCGTTCCTGCTCGCGCGCCCGGTCCTCGCGCTGCTGTTGGTCGCGTTCGAGCAGCGCGGCCCGCTCACGGAGCGACAGCAGCAGTGCCCGGCGCTGGCCGATCCCGATGCCGATCGCGATGAGGAGCGCGATGCCGACGACACCGGCGACCACGATCTGCCAGAGCGGCATGGTCTCGTCGGGCGCCAGGACGACGTCGTAGAGCATCGTGGCGCCGAGCATCACCGCGCCGGCGACGGCGAGTTCGACGGCCCGCCGCCGCGTGGCGAGCGACACCAGCGCGATCGCGGCCGCGCCGACCGCCAGCGTCGACACCGAGCTGATGGCGACGATGACGACCGTGATGACGAGCGGTGCGCGGTGCCGGAACGGCAGGAGGACGAGGGCGACCAGTCCGGCGCTGACGTCGGCCAGGAGCAGGGCGCCGATGCGCAGGTCGCTCCAGCCGTGCGTGTCCATCGTCGGCCACACGAGCGCGAAGGTGACCAGGCCGGTCAGCGTCGCGACGATCACGCGCCACGTCTGCGCCCACACACGCTGGCCGAGGGGGACGGCGGGGAGCGCGGTCGAGGTCATGCTCCGAGCCTAGGGAGCAGCAGGGCCGGGCGGATCCGCCGAAGGTCGGAGCTGCCGGAGGGCGGAGCCGCCGGCGCCTCAGACCGCGTCGACCAGGGCGGTCGCCAACGGGTGCCACGCGCGCGACGACGGTCCGCTCAGCACCAGGGTCCGCTCGAGCCGTCGGGCCATCGGCACCATCACGAGGTCCGGCGGCAGCATCCCGCGGCCCAGGGTCGGCACGATCGAGACCCCCTCGCCCCGCTGGATCATGCCGAACATCGTGCTCATCTCCCGCACACGGTGGGCGTAGCGGAACGGGCGACCGTCGAGTTCGTGGAGCTTCTGGACCTGGTACTCGCACCCGCCGCCGCCCGCGACCAAGCCGTCCTCGTGCAGGTCGTCGAGGGTGAGTGCGGGCAGTTCGGCGAGGGGGTGGTCACGGCGGATCACGGCGGCCATCTCGTCCCGCGCCACGACCACGCCCCCGTCGGGGACCGGCGACGGGTCGACGAGCACGGCGGCGTCGACGGTGCCGGCCTCGAGCCACTCCGGCATCTCGTCGTCGTCCCCCTCGTACACCTGCACGTCGACGTCCGGCAGGGTCACCGCCCACACCTCGCGGAGCCGTGGCAGCAGGCCCTGGCAGACGGTGGGGACGGCGGCGAGGCGCACGGTGCCGCGCGCCGAGGCGGGCCGGACCACCGCCTCCAGGGCGTCGACCGAGGCGAGCACGCTGCGGGTGTGGGCCAGCATGCGGTCGCCGAGCGGTGTGGCGGCGGCGACCGTGCCACGGAGCACCACGGGGCCGCCGACCTCGCGTTCGAGCCCGGCGACGGCGTGGGACACCGCGGACTGCCCGACGCCCAGGGCGGCGGCCGCAGCCGTGAAGGAGCCGGCGTCGACCGTGGCGACGAACGCGCGCAGTTGCTGGAGCGAGACGGCCATGCGTCCTCCTCATGGGTCCATGAACGACATGCGTTCGCCACATGACGTGCGGTTGCCGAGACTGTACCTCGTGAACGCCCTCCTCTACGTCCTCGTCGCCCTCACCTGGGGTTCGAGCTTCCTGTTCGCGAAGATCGGACTCGACGGGATGGCCCCGCAGCAGGTCGCCACCGTGCGCACGGTCCTGGGTGGCGTGACGCTCGTCGTCCTGCTGCTCGCGACCCGACGCCGCTGGCCGCGGGAGCCGCGCGTTTGGGCGCACCTGGCGGTCGTCGCCGTGTTCCTCAACGCCCTTCCGTCGTCGCTCATGGCGTGGGCCGAGCAGACCGTGCCGTCGGGGCTCGCGAGCATCTACAACGCGACGACCCCGATCATGACGCTGGCCGCCCTCGCGGTGCTCGTGCCGTCCGAGCGGTTGCGCGGCCGACAGGTCGTCGGGATCGTGCTCGGCATCGTCGGGGTGCTCGTGCTCGTCGGCCCGTGGGACGTGCTGACCGACCCCGCCGTGCTCGCGAGCGTGCCGGGCCAGGTCGCGCTGCTCGGCATGACGGCGTCCTACGGCATCGGGCTCGCCTACCTGCGCCGCGTCGCCGTGGCGAGCGCGTACGACCCCGTGACGCTGGCGACGGTCCAGCTGACGCTGGCCTCCGGGATGCTCCTGCTGGTCGCCCCCGTCATCGCGACCGGTCCGGTGCAGCTGGACGGGAGGATCGTGGGCGCGATGGTCGCGCTGGGGTGCGTCGGCACGGGGCTGGCCTACGCGTGGAACACGCGGCTGGTGCAGGCGTGGGGCGCCGGACGCGCCTCCACCGTTACCTACCTGACGCCGGTCGTCGGGGTGGCGCTCGGCGTGCTCGTCCTGGGGGAGCGGGTGCGGTGGAACGAGCCCGTCGGCGGTCTCGTCGTGCTGCTCGGGATCGCCCTGGCGTCCGGGGTGCTGGTCCGTCGGCGCACCAGGACGGGGGACACGGCAGCCCGGACGGCGTCCCGCGCCGCGTCGTAGGATCGGCGCACGACGACGACGGCGACGATGACGTCGTCGAGGAGACACGGAGACCGGCATGACCGACAGCCACGACACCCGCGCGACCGCCTCGGTCGCCGCGATCCTCGCCGAGTCCGCAGCGCGGTACCCGGACGACGTCGCCGTGATCGTCGGCGACCAGCGGACCACCTACGCCGAGCTGTGGTCGCAGACCCTCGCGTACGCCGGGGCGCTCCGTGCCCGGGGTGTCACCGAGGGCGCGAAGGTCGCGATGCTCGTCCCGAACGTCGCCGACTTCCCCCGCGTCTACTACGCCACGCTCGCGCTCGGCGCGGTCGCCGTGCCCGTGCACGCACTGCTGAAGCGCCGCGAGATCGAGTACGTCCTGCGGGACAGTGGTGCCACCCTGCTCGTCTGCGCGGCTCCGCTGCTCGGCGAGGGGGCTGCCGGGGCCGAACTGGCCGGGGTCGACGTCGTGACCGTGCTCGCGCCGACGACCGACGACGGGTCCGCGGTCGGCCCCGACCGGCTCGAGGCCCTGGCAGCGCAGAGCGAACCGCTCGACACCTACGTGCCGCGGCACCCGTTCGACACCGCGACGATCCTGTACACGAGCGGGACCACCGGCCAGCCCAAGGGCGCCGAGGGGTCGCACTTCTCGCTGCTCGAACAGGTCAACACCAACCTCATGACCACGTTCGACATGCACCGCGGGGACGTCCTGCTCGGAGCGCTGCCGCTGTTCCACACCTTCGGGCAGACCTGCACGATGAACACCGGGTTCCGGGTGGGCGCGACCCTCGTCATGCTGCCGAAGTTCGACGGCGACTCGGCGCTCGCCGCGATGGTCGAGCACGACTGCGGGATCTTCATGGGCGTGCCGACGATGTACATGGCACTGCTCGACGCGGCCACGCGCTCCGAGGCCCGACCGTCCCTGCGCTACGCGATCTCGGGTGGTGCGTCGCTGCCGCTCGCCGTGCTCGAACGCTTCGAGCAGGTCTTCGACGCGCCGATCCACGAGGGGTACGGCCTGACCGAGACCTCACCGGTGGCCACCTTCAACCACGTCGGGCGAGCACCGCGCCCCGGCACGATCGGCACGCCGGTGTGGGGCGTCGACGTCGAGATCGCCGACCCGGAGACCCACGACGCGATCGTGATGCTGCCGCACGGCGAGATCGGTGAACTCGTGATCCGCGGGCACAACCTGATGAACGGGTACCTCGATCGTCCCGAGGACACCGCGGCGGCGATCGTGGACGGGTGGTTCCGCACGGGCGACCTCGGGACCAAGGACGACGACGGGTACCTGACGATCGTCGACCGCACCAAGGACATGATCATCCGCAACGGCTACAACGTGTACCCGCGGCAGGTGGAGGAGGTCCTCGCCACCCACCCCGACGTCGCGATGGCCGCGGTGTTCGGCGTGCCGCACGAGGTGCACGGGCAGGAGGTCGCGGCGGCCGTGGTGCTGCGGTCCGGCGCGGTGGTCGAGCCGCAGGTGCTCGTCGACTTCGTCGCCGCGGAGATCGCCGCCTACAAGTACCCGCGTGTCGTGCACGTGCTCGACGCACTGCCCCTCGGCCCGAGCGGCAAGGTGCTCAAGCGCGAACTCGTCGAGCGCTTCGGGGCCGAGACACCGGCGGTCCGCTGACGGTCGACCGCTGGACACCGACCGCTGACCGGACCGTGCAGGGGTGCATCCGTACGCTGACGGGGTGAACGACACCCGCAGGCCCTCCACCGCACGCCTGCTGTTCGCCTCGTCGCACCCGGGTCCCACGGTCACCGTCACCGTCCTGGCCGCGGTGATCGCCGCCGCCGTCGGGCACCCGGTGTGGCTCGTCATGATGGTGGCACTGACGGTCGTCGCCGGGCAGCTGTCGATCGGCCTGGCGAACGACTGGATCGACGCCGACCGGGACCGCGCCGTCGGACGGAGCGACAAGCCGGTTGCACGCGGACTCGTGCCGGTCGGCACCGTCCGGACCGCGGCGTTCGTGACCGCCGGTGCCGCCGTGGTGCTGTCGGTGTTCCTCGGACCGGTGGCCGCCGTCGCGCACCTGGTGCTGGTCGCCGCCGGCTGGGCCTACGACGCCGGTCTCAAGCGCACGGTGTGGTCGGTGGTGCCGTTCGTCGTGGCCTTCGGCCTGCTGCCCGTGGTGTCCGTGTCCGCAGGGGCCCAGGGGCAGTGGCCGGCGTGGTGGGCGATCGCCACCGGTGCGGTGTTCGGTGTCGCCATCCACTGCACCAACGTGCTGCCCGACCTGGTCGACGACGCCGCGACCGGGGTCCGCGGGTTCCCGCACCGGCTCGGGCTCCGCGGCGCCGGCTTCGTCGCGTTCGCCTCGCTCGTGGTCGCTGCCGCCCTGGTGCTCGGCGGGCAGGTGCTCGGCGACGACCCGGTGCGCGGGGCCGGGGTCGTGCTCGCGGTCCTCGGTGCCGTCGTGGTGCTGGTGCTCGCGGTCGTCGGGGTCCGGCTCGTGCTGGCCGGGCGGGCGTCGCGCACCCTGTTCCGCTTGGTCATCGCCTCGTCGCTCGTGCTCGTCGTCGAGCTCGGCTTCGCCGGCGCGCGCCTGGTCGCGTGAGATCCGGCCACCCGCTCGACGTGCGCCGTCAGGCCCAGCGCATCGCGTAGAGGCGGGCCAGGCCGTGCGCGGTCGGCAGGGCCAGGGCGGTCCGGAGCAGCGCCTCCCGGCCGGTCGCCGTGACGGGGCCGAGCGGACGGCCCATCGCCATGTTCACCTCGGCCTGGCGTGCGGCGCGGCGGGCCGCGCCCTGTCGTCGTGCCGCGTAGCCGGGCCAGGGGCCGGCGACGCCGGTCCGGACCGCGCCGGCGAGCAGCGGGGCGAGCTCGGCGGCGTCGAGCCACCCGAGGTTCATGCCCTGCCCCCCGATCGGGCTGATCTCGTGCGCGGCGTCCCCGACGAGCACGACCCGGCCGCTGCCGACCCGGTCCGCCTGGCGTCGACGCACGCGGAACCCGCTCAGCATGGTGCAGCTCGCCGGGTCGGGTGAGACCCCGGTGCGGGCGGCGACGAGTGCGGCCAGGCGGTGTGCGACCGTGGGGTCGGGTTCGCTCGTCGCGGTGCCCTCGGCCGCGGCGAACCCGGCGTCGTCCGGCACCAGGGCGACGTACCGTCGGCGTGCACCCGGCAGGGGGAACGACTCCACCACGCCGTCCGGGCCGACGTCGACGAGTGCCTCCGACCGGGCCGAGGCGTGCTCGGGGTCGGCGAAGTCGCCCATGACGTAGCGGTCCGGGTAGTCGCGGCCGGTCGTGCCGATGCCGAGGAGGTCGCGGACGACACTGCGTGCGCCGTCGGCACCCACCACGAAGGCGGCCCGGAGCGTGACGGGTGCGCCGTCCGGGCCGGTGCCGCTGGCCTCCACGTGGTCGGTGTCACGCGTCAGCCCGGTCAGTGCGGTGCCGGGGCGCAGCGCGCCGGGGACGGACGCCTCGAGCCGCTCGCGCAGCAGGGTCTCGGTGCGGTGCTGGTCGAGCGTGGCGACGTAGGGGTGGGTCGCCGACGCCCGGTCGAACGTCAGGGTGCCGAGGGTCCGGCCGCGGCTGCGGGCCACACCGGCACGGACGAGGGCGGCCTCGGCCAGGACGGCGGTGTCCAGGCCGATCGTGGCGAAGGCGTCGAGCGATGGCGGGTGGATGCCGATCGCACGCGAACCGACGGGCGGATCGGTGCGGCGTTCCCAGACCCGGACGTCGATCCCGCGTTCGGCGAGCAGTGCCGCCAGGAACAGCCCGACCGGGCCGCCACCGACGACCAGGACGTCCGTCCGTTCCGTGTGCACTCCGGTGAGCCTACGGTCGGCGGGCGTCGTGGCACTCAGTGAGTGTCACGTGGTACCGAGCCGCCTGGCACCGAGCCGCGAGGCGCCCGACGTGCCGCGGGGCACCGAGTGAGCAGGAGACGACGGGTGCGGGCGGTCGACCCGGCGTCGTCTGCTCACTCGGTGCGCTGCGCGGAGCGTGCCGCTCGGGCCCGGGCACGGAACCGTTCGACCGGCACCTCGACGGCGTACGCCGCTCCGACGGACACGACCAGCACGGCCGCGACCAGACCGACCGTGCCCCACGGCCCGATCGCGAAGGTGCCGAGCAACGCGATGACGAGCGGGTGCCACAGGTACGCCGAGTACGACACCCGGCGGCCGAACCACGACACCGGCGTCCACGCGAGCACGGCGGACACCGGGGAGCGGACCGAGACCAGCCCGCCGATCAGGACCGCGGACACGAGCCCGGTCAGCGGCAGCACGACGCCGAACGTCGACGCGTGCCGGGTCCAGTCGTCGTCGATCCAGAGCAGCACCCCCACCAGCAACCCGAGGCCGAGCCAGGTGGCCACGCGCCCCAGCACACCCGCGGCGAGGACCCGCACCCGCTCGTCGTCCAGCAGCAGTGCCAGTGCGCAGCCGATCGCGAGCGGCACGACGCCCAGCACCGGCGAGAAGTAGACGTCCGGGGTGGCACCGCCGCTCGGCGTGCGGTAGCTCGCCCACGACAGCGCGGAGGCGCCCACGACCAGCACGCCGAGCCCGGTCAGGAGCCAGCGCCGCCGGACCCGGAGCGCCGCCAGCAGCACCAGGACGGGCGGCCACACCAGGTAGAACTGCTCCTCCATCGACAGGCTCCACGTGTGCGCGAAGACGCCCTGCGTGGTGTCCCAGAACGCGCGGAACAGGTTGCCCGTGTAGGTCAGCGCGATGAACGCCGCCTCACCCGCCGAGAACGACGCCCCCTTGTAGTCGCCGACCCAGTTCCAGAGCAGGAGCCCGACGACGACGAACGCGAGCAGCGCCGGGTACAGGCGCAGCAGGCGCTTCACCCAGAACGACCCGAGGCGCACGCGTCCGGTCCGCCGTCGTTCACCGAGCAGCAGCGTGGTGATGAGGAACCCGGACAGCACGAAGAACACCGTCACGCCGGTGAAGCCGCCCTCGAACTGCGGCACGTGCAGGTGGTACAGGACGACGGCCAGGATGGCCACGGTGCGCAGGCCGTCGAGCGCCGGCGCGCGGTGCGTCAGCGGGGGCGGTGGGGCCGGCGACGCGTGGTCTGCGCGTCCCGTGGTGGTGGCGGTGCGGAGCTGCGGCCGGTGCTGCGGCTGCGCGTGTGTCAGCGTGGTCGTGGCCATGGTCCCTTCCCCGCGGTGCTCGGATCGTGTGGACCCAGGCTGCTCCTCGTGGGTAAGAGCCGTCTCAACGAGCGGGGTGCACCAGGTTCGTCAGGGCGTCGACCCGCTCGTGCGCGATCTCGGCGAAGGGCCGGTCCTCGTCGGCGGCGATCCACCGGGCGAACGACAGGTGGAACACGGTGACGGCGGTCTCGGCGGCCATCGTCGCGACCGGCTCGGGCACCGCTCGGCCGCGCAGGACCTCGCCGAGGCGGGCTTTCAGGGTGGCGAGCTTGCCGAGCTCCCGCTCGCCGAGTGCCGCGTTCCCGTCGATGATCTCCTGCCGCGCGCGGGACCACGCCCGCCGCTCCTCGGGGAAGAACGCAGCGCTGGCGTCGAGCGCGAGGCGGACCAGGTCGAACGGCGGTGTGCCCTCGGGAGCGGCCACGATCGGGTCGGTGAACATCGCGAGGAACCCGTCCTGTCCCGCGAACAGCACCTCGGCCTTGTCGGGGAAGTGCCGGAAGAACGTCCGCTCGGTGACCTCGGCGGCTGCGGCGATCTCGGCGACGGTGGTCTGGTCGTAGCCGTGCGACGCGAAGCGCTGCAGGGCGACGGCCTGCAGTCGTTCTCGGGTGCCGGGTTGCCAACGAACCATGTCCGCAGTCTACTGATGACAGCGACTGACATCGAGTGCTACGGTGACGTCAGTCCATGACATCACCGTCGTGGACCACGCGAAAGGAACGCACATGCACGTCTTCGTCACCGGGGCCTCCGGCTGGATCGGCTCCCACACCGTCGACGACCTCCTCGCCGCCGGACACACCGTGACCGGGCTGGCCCGCTCCGACGCCTCGGCCGCCGCACTCGGGTCGAAGGGCGTGACCGTCCTCCGTGGCGACCTGGACGACCTCGACACCATCCGCCGCGGCGCCGACGAGGCCGAGGGTGTCCTGCACCTGGCCAACAAGCACGACTGGGCGAACGCCGCGGCGACGAACGCCACCGAGCGGGCGGTCGTCGAGACGATCGGGTCGGCGCTCGTCGGGTCCGGGCGGCCGTTCGTCCTGGCCTCCGGCATCGCGGCACTCGCGCCGGACCGTGCTGCGACCGAGCAGGACCCGTCGCCGTTCACCGGCCCCGACAGCGCTCGGGGCGGGAGTGAGAACCGCGGGTTCGACTTCGTCGAGCAGGGCGTCCGCACCGTCGCCGCACGGTTCAGCCCCACCACGCACGGCACGGGGGACCACGGGTTCATCGCGTACCTGACCGAGGTCGCCCGACAGCACGGCGTCTCCGGCTACGTCGGCGAGGGCACGAACCGCTGGGCCGCCGTGCACGTCACCGATGCCGCACGCCTGGTGCGACTCGGGCTCGAGCAGGCCCCGGCCGGCGCCAGGCTGCACGCGGTCGCCGAGTCCGGCCTGTCCACGCGGGCGATCGCCGAGGCCATCGGTGCCGCGCTCGGGCTGCCCGTCACGTCGATCGACCCCGCGGACGCACCCGCGCACTTCGGGTTCATCGCGACGTTCTGGGGCATGGAGATGTCCGGCAGCTCGGACGCGACGCGCGGACTCCTCGGCTGGGAGCCGACCGGCCCCACCCTGTTCGAGGACATCGCCGCCGGTGCGTACACGACGGCGGGGAGCGCGGGGGAGCGCCGCCGCTGACGGTCGTCCGTCGTCCTGTGCGCAGGTGGGACCCCGCGCCGGGTGCGGGACGACGATGTCGCCGTCGTTTGACAGCGACATCGTCGTGCCGCGTCGGTGACGGGCAGGACACCCCGCCTGCGCCACCACCCGCCGGACGGGAGGCCCGTGGCGGCCCCGCCCCGGGCCTCCCGGCCGGCGCGCCCCGCGCCCACCGCACCCACCCGCAACGCAGGAACGGTCGGGTCCGACGTACGGACCCGACCGTTCCTGCGCAGCGCAGCCGCTACTCGGCCTTCTGCATCTGCCACGGCTCCGGCTCGCGGTCGCCGTTCGGGCGCACCGGGCGGACGTCGCCCACGATCGGGATCGAGCGCTTCCGCATGAACCACACGTAGCGCACGAAGAAGTGGGTCAGGGTCGACATCCGGTTGCCGGAGCCGAGCAGGCTCGTGATGTGCACGAACACCCACGCGAGCCAGGCGACCGGCCCGACCATCGTGATCCCACCGCGCAGCTGAGCGACCGCGGCGTTCGTGCCGATCGTCGCCATCGTGCCCTTGTCGAAGTACTTGAAGCGCTCGGTGGCCTTGCCCGCCACCAGTCGCTTGACCTGCGCCGCGACGTGCTTGCCGCCCTGCAGCGCGGGCTGTGCGAGCTGGGCGAGGGCGTCGTCCTGCGCGGCGATGTCGCCGGCCGAGAAGATGCGCTCCGCACCCTTCACGCTCAGGTCGTCGTTCACCTGGATGCGACCGCCGGAGGTCTGCGGCAGGCCCCAGCCGGCGACCTCCTTGTGCGCGGCGACACCGGTCGCCCAGACCACCTGCGACGCCGGGATGAACTCGCCGTCCGCCGTCACGACGCCGTCGGGCTTGACCTCGGCGACGCCCGTGTTCAGCCGGAGCACGACGCCGCGCTTGCGCAGGACCTTGGCGGCGTAGCGGCGCAGGCGCGGGGCGAAGGGCTTGAGCAGTTCGCCGCTGCGGTGCACGAGGGTGATCGAGATGTTGCCGCGCTCGATCTCCGGGTAGGCGCCGACGAGCGCCTGGTCGCGGAGCTCGGCGAGCGCCCCGGCCATCTCGACGCCGGTCGCCCCACCGCCGACGATGACGATCCGGATCTCGTCCGGGCCCTGGTTCGCCGCGGCCTCCTCGAGGCGGGTGAACAGCTCGTCGCGGATGCGGAGCGCCTGCGAGCGGGAGTACATCGAGTACGCGTACTCGTACGCCCCCGGGGTGCCGAAGTAGCTCGTGTTCACGCCGTTGGCGAGGATCAGGTAGTCGTAGTGCAGGTGCTCGCCGTCGGACATCTCGGCGATGCGCTCGTCGGTGCGGATGCCGGTGAGCAGGCCGTGGCGGAACTCGGCGTTGGCCTGCCGTGCCCGCAGCGAGCGCAGGAAGTAGGTCACGTCACCCGCGTTCAGGCCACCGGTCGCGACCTGGTACATGAGCGGCTGGAACATGTTGTAGACGTGGCGGTCGACCAGGGTCACCCGCACCGGTGCGTCGGCGAGTTCGCGCATGGCTGCGACACCGGCGAATCCACCGCCGACGATGACGACGTGCGGGCGGGTGTCCTGCGGCATGGTGAGCTCCGGGTTCGTGCGGTCTGGGCCACCCAGAAGGGTACGCCGATCACGGGACCCCGCCGTCCACCTGCACGCCGGCCGGGAGGTCCGGATCGCCTCCGTCAGTCCGCGAACCGCCCGTAGGTGTTCAGCACGTTCCCCCGGCTCGTCACGGTGCTGTCGACCAGCCGCAGCCGCGTGGCCGGGTCCGTCGGCTCGAAGAGCCGCCGACCGGAGCCCGCGATCGCGGGGTGGATCATCAGCTGGAGCTCGTCGAGCACCCCGGCGAACAGCAGGCTGCGGACGAGCGTGACGCTCCCGCACACGGCGATGTCGGCGCCGTCGCGCTGCTGCAGCTCGCGGACGAACGTGGGGACGTCGCCGCGGATCCGGGTGCTGTTCTGCCACGCCAGGTCGTCGCCGAGGGTGGTCGAGGCCACGTGCTTCTCGATCGGGTTGATCCACTGGCCGAACGGGTCGTCGGCGTGGGCGGGCCACCACTCGGACCACTCCAGGTAGCTGGTGCGGCCGAGCAGCACGGTGTCGGTCCGGGCCATCCATGCGCCCATCGCCGCGCCGAGCTCGTCGTCGAAGCTGTCGTACTGGAACTCGTAGGGGTCCTGCACGACGCCGTCGACCGACGTGAACAGACCGGCAGTGGTCTTCCGCATGTCGGGATCGTACCCGCGGGCGGTGCGGTCGTGGTGCTCTCGTGGTGCTCTCGTGGTGCGGATGTGCCGCTGCTGCGCTGGGGCGCGGCATGCTGACGTCGTGCTGCGGAGCGCCGCGTAGCCTCGGTTCGTGCGCGCCAAGGTGGAGACCGTCCGGATCGATGGCCTGCCGGTGCGCCTGTACTCCGCCGCACCGGCCGGGCAGCTCGGCCAGGACGGCAGTCCGACCGTCGTGCTGGTGCACGGCATCGGGATGTCGCACCGGTCCTTCGCCCGGTCGCAGCGTGCCCTCGCCACCACGCACCGCACCGTCAGCGTCGACCTGCCCGGCTTCGGGTGGCTGCCCGCTGCTGGACGGCGACTGTCGATCGAGGAACTCGGCGACCTGGTGGTGCGTGCCGTCCGGTCGCGGGGCCACGACGACCTGGTGCTCGTCGGTCAGTCGATGGGATCGCAGGTCGTGGTCGAGTCGGCCCGCCAGCACCCGTCGGTGGTGCGTTCGGTGGTCATGGTCGGACCGGTCATCGCGACCGGTCGTCGGACCCTCCGGCAGCAGGCGTTCGACCTGGCACGCGACGGACTGGTCGAACGCGTCCGGATGAACGCCGTCCTCGTCACCGACTACCTGCGGAGCATGCGGCAGTACCTGCACGAGCTGCGCCCCATGCTCCGGTACCGCACCGAGGACACCGTCGCCGAGGTCGCGCAGCCGGTGCTCGTCGTCCGCGGCGACCGGGACCCGATCGCACGGCGCGAGTGGTCCGAGCGCGTCGCCGCGGCGGCGCCCGACGGCACCTTCGTCGAGCTGGCCGGCCCGCACCACGTGCAGGAGCGTCAGCCGGAGGCGTTCGCCCGGCTCGTCGACGCGTTCGAGCGCGCCCACACCCCGCAGGCGTCACCATGACCGGGTCGCTCCCCGCCGGCGCGGCCGGACCACCGCTGGAGCGTCCGTCCGGTGCGGGCGGCGTGGACCCGGGCCGTGTGCCGCTGGTGCGTCGGGCGTGGTGGGCCGCACTCGACTGGGCGTACGCCGCCCGCTGGCAGGTGCGGAGCCTGGGCCCGACCACCGCCGACGACTACCGGACCGGCAGCGGTCAGCCCGTCGTCGTGATCCCCGGGGTCTACGAGACCTGGCACTTCATGCGCCCGCTGATGGACGCCCTGCACGACCGCGGTCACCCGGTGCACGTGCTGCCCGTGCTCCGGCACAACCTGCGGCCGGTGCCGGCGTCGGCGCGCGACGTCGTGGCGTACCTGCACGAGCACGACCTACGGAACGTCCTGGTCCTCGCACACAGCAAGGGCGGGTTGATCGGCAAGTACGCGATGAGCCAGCTCGACGCCGACGGGCGCATCGACCGGATGGTGGCGGTGTCGACGCCCTTCGCCGGCTCGGTGTACGCGCGGCTCGCGCCGGTGCCGCACCTGCGTGCCTTCCGGGCGGCCGACCCGGTGCTGGCGGGGCTCGCGCGGGAGCTCGGCGCCAACGCGCGGATCACGTCGGTGTACGGCGTCTTCGACACGCTCATCCCGGAGGGCAGCGAGCTCGCCGGGGCGACCAACGTGCGGCTGCCGGTCGGCGGGCACTTCCGGATCCTCGGCGATGCGCGGACGCGGTCCGCGGTGCTGGCGGCCGCGGACCCGGGCGGCGGCGACCCCAGCGGCGAACCGGCTGGCGGTCTTTCGCGCTGAGCGACACTTCGTGGGCGCGCGACCGCGTGAGGTGTCGGTCAGCGCGAAACGGCGCGGCAGCGGTCAGCGTCAGCGCGCGCGGTCGGCGACGCTCGCGCGCTCGACGATGCGGTGCGGCACCACGACGGTCTCGGGTGGCGCCGTCCGGTCCGCGATGCGGTGGGTCAGCAGGTCGAGGGCGGCGGTGGCGAACGCCCGACGGTCGAACGACACCGTGCTGAGCGACGGGATCGCGTAGGCGGCCGCGTCGACGTCGTCGAACCCGACGACGCTCACCTGCTCCGGCACCCGGACGCCGCGGGCGGCGAGGACGTGCAGCACCCCGAACGCGATCGAGTCGGTGAACGCGAACACGGCGTCGGGCAGCGGGTGCTCGTCGAGCCAGGCGGCGAAGGTCGTCGCGGCGGCACTGGTCGTCCACGCCGGCAGCGGGACGCGCAGCGCCGGGTCGAGCGCGATGCCCGCAGCCGCCAGCGCCGCGCCGTACCCGCGCTCGCGCAGTTCGCTCGTCGCGGTCGCCGCGTCCGGCAGCGACGCCCCGACGACCGCGATGCGTCGGTGCCCGCGGGCGATCAGGTGCGCGGTGACCTGCTGTGCCGCCGCGCTGCTGTCGACGTGCACCTGATCGACGTGCTCCGGTTCGACCTCGCCGATGACGACCGTCGGGGGCAGTCCCTCGGCTCCGGCCAGGACACTCGCGCTCAGGGACACCGGGTTGAGGATGAGCCCGTCCACCAGGTGGGCGCGGGCGCGGGACACCAGTTCGCGTTCGCGGGCGGGGTCGTTGCCGGTCTGCTCGAGCTGCACCACCCAGCCGCGTTCGCGGGCGAGCTCGACGAAGGACTGCGCGAGCTCGGCGGAGTACGCGCTGCCCATCTCCGGCAGGGTCAGGGCGATCGCGCCGGACCGCCCGTTCCGCAGGCCGCGTGCCGACAGGTTCGGCACGTAGTCGAGTTCGGCGACCGCCTGCTCGACGCGCTCCCTGGTCTCCGGGCGCACGACCACACCGCCGTTGATGACGTTGGAGACGGTCTTCGGCGACACCCCGGCCAGGGCCGCCACGTCCCGCACGGTCGCGCGCATCGGGTCGAGCGTAGCGCGGGGCAGGGCGTCGCGGGCGGGGCTCAGCTCGCGACCGGCACAGGCACCGTCCTGCCCGTCCGGACCGACTCCTGCGCGGCGAGCACGATCGACAGCGTCCGCAGCCCCACGTGGACGTCCGGCTGTGGCTGCTCGCCGGACCGCACGGCCGCCAGGAACGTCCGGAGCATCGGCAGGTCGTGGTCCGGCCCGTAGCGCAGCTCGATCGGCCGACCGCTCACCGCGTCGAGCCCACGAGCAGCCGCGCCGAAGAAGTCCACCGACACCGTGCCTCCGGTGCCTGCGACGTCGAGCGTCAGCCCGCCCCACACCGGTGACGTGTCCGGCCGGCTCCACGAGCAGTCGATCGCCGCGATCATGCCGTCGTCGTAGGTGACGGTCACCAGGCCGGCGGTCTCGGCGTTCGCCCGGTCGGCGTGCAGCACCCGGTTCGCGACGGCCGTGACGGACACCGGCGTCGCTCCGGTCAGTCCGTCGACCAGGTCGGCGACGTGCACGACGTGGTCGACGAGCGCGCCGCCGCCGCTCAGCCGGACGTCGGTGAACCAGTCACGGGCGAGCGGGAGCATGCCGTTGTTCGCGCCCCGCACCGAGAACACCGTGCCGAGTGCGCCCGAGTCCCGCGTCGCGCGCAGCCGGTCGAACGCCGAGGCGAAGCGCACCGGGAACGCCATCATCAGCCGTACCCCGGCGCGGTCCACCGCATCGCGGATGGCGAGCCCGTCCTCCCACGAGGTCGCGAGCGGCTTCTCGCAGAGCACGTGCGCCCCGGCCGCGGCGGCGAGCTCCACGAACTCGCGGTGCCGGGTGTTCTCGCTCGTCACGACGACGGCGTCCGGGCCCCACGCGAGCAGGTCGTCGACGGTCTCCGCGTACCCGGCTCCGAGCGCGTGGGCCAGCTCGGCTCCGCGCAGGTCGCCGAGTCCCGTCCCCGTCGACGTCCCGCCCGGGTCCGTCCCGCGCACCTCGACGTCGGGCATCGCCGCCAGGGCGCCGAGGTAGCTGATGGCGTGCGTGTGGGCGAACGAGAGCACCCCGACCCGGAGCGTCACGACACCAGCTCCACCGGCTGACCGGACTCGATGGACGCGATGGCCGCGTTCGCGATCCGCACCGCGGCGACACCGTCTGCTGCGGTGACCCGGGGCGGCGTCCCGCCGTCGAACGCCGCCAGGAAGTCGGCGAGCTCCAGCGCGTACGGATCGTCCGCGGGGTCCACCGACGGCAGGAAGCCGTCGACGGAGGCCGGTGCCGCGAGATCGCGGCGGGTGTCCTCTTCGGCTCGCGAGGAGTGCGACAGGCTGCCGAGCGTCCCCGTCACCGCGTACTCCGTCGTGAACGCGAGGTGCTGCGGCCCCCACAGCCCGGCCACGTGACTGATCGCGCCGGATGCGTGCGTGAGCAGGACGTGCGCGGCCTCGACCGGCTCGGCCTCGGACCCCGCTCGCACGCTCACCGCCGACACCCGTGTCACCTCGCCCGCCACCCAGCGCGCGATGTCCAGGTCGTGGATCATCTGGTCCATCACGATCCCGCCGGACAGTGCGCGGTCGCCGAACCACGGGACGTGGGCAGGGAAGGCGCCGGACCGCGAGAACCGCAACACCGCCAGGTCGCCCAGGAGGCCCGTGGTCGTGGCCTCGTGCAGGCGCGCGTACGCGGGGAACCAGCGCACCACCTGGGCCGGGGAGAGCTGCACGCCCGCGTCCGCAGCGCGGGCGGCCAGGTCCGCCGCGTCCGCGTCGGTCCGGGCCAGGGGCTTCTCGCAGACGACGTCCTTGCCGGCCGCGATCGCCGCCCGCACGACCTCGGCATGGGTGTGCGTCGGGACCACCACGTCGACGACGTCGACCGCGGCGAGGAGGTCGTCGAGGCCGTCCGCCACGGTGATCGTGCTGTCCTGAGCCAGTGCGGTGTCGGCGAACGCGGCGGCGAGCTCGTGCGCACCGTCGTGCGAGTGCACCACGACGTCGCCCAGGCGGAGCAGCCCGGGCAGGTGTGCGACGGAGATCCCACCCGCGCCGACGAGCCCGATGCGTCTGCGAGGGCGCGGTGTCGACTGCGTCGTCATGGGTTCAGCGTAGGAGATGCGGTGGGACGGCGGGGCGGGTCAGCGGGGGCCTGCCACGCCGACCAGGTTGCCCGCCGGGTCGTGGAAGTGCCCGACCGTCACACCGCCGCCCTCGTTGCGCTGCGGCGGCAGGACGACGCTGCCGCCGAGCTCCTCGACGCGCTCGAGCGCCGCAGCGACCTCCTCGACGCCGACGTAGAAGACCGCGTGGGCGGTGAACCCGGGGCCGCCGCCGATGCCGCCTGCGACCGGTCCGGCGCCCGGCACCGGATCGAGGAACGAGTACGAGGACGGGTCCGAGACGGCTGCGGCGACCGGAGCGCCCGCGGGGGAGTCCCACCCGAAGAGCGCGGCGTAGAAGGCCCGGAGCCGATCCGGATCGGGGCCGATGAGTTCGACGTGCACCACCGCGTTCGTCATGCGCGCCGTTCTACTCGCACGCGACCCTGCGGTCAACCGAGCCACGAGGGGTCGGCGAACAGCTCGTCGAGCTCGCCGAGCAGCCGGGTCGTGTGGAAGCCGTCGGCGGCGGCGTGGTCGACGTGCAACGCCAGCGGCAGCAGCGTCCGTTCGCCGGCGGTCCGGTACCCGCCGAGCGTGATGATCGGCAGCAGGTGGTCCCAGCCGTCGCGCACCTGCAACGAGAACCCGGTGAAGGACGCCCGCGGCAGGGTCGAGACGTCGAACACGTTCCGGGGTCGGTCGTCCTGCGGGAACATCCGGGTGTCGTCGCGGTGCTCCGCCATCGTCGACACCGCGGCGTCGTGGAACGCGCCGAAGTCGTCGACGTAGGGCACGACGAGGGCGGAGAACGTCTCGGTGTCCGGGTGGAACACGGTGAACATCGGGTGGACGCGGTCCCACACGGCGGGCGAGCCGTCGTCCAGCAGCTGCATGCGGAACTCGTCGTGCCGGTTCACCACGGTCGCGATGGCCCAGAGCTGCGACGGGTACGTCCGCCGGCCGGTCGCGCGGACGCGCTCGACGAAGGCGGTGACGTCGAGCTCGACGGTCACCTCGTACGCGCACGGCACCCGGCGCCGGTAGTGCTCGAAGTGTTCCCGACGGGCCCACTGGTCGACGTCGATCGCCCGGAGTTCGGTCATGGCTCCACCCTCGTGCGGGATCGCTTGCCTACGGTGGAGCCATGCCGACGCTCGAACGTGTTCCTGCCCTGGTCGCCACCGGCTTCCTCGCCATCCCCGTCGCCGAAGCCCTGGTCACGCTGCCCAGCGACGTGCTCTCGACGATCGAGGGCGCGCCGATCGACGCCGACCTGGCCGACACTGCCGCGTTCTCGGAGGCCTACGGCTACCCGCTGGCAGGCGGCGCGAACTGCATCGTCGTCGCCGGCAAGCGGGGCGACGAGGTCCGCTACGCCGCGTGCGTCGTCCTGGCATCGACCAAGCTCGACGTCAACCGCGTCGTGAAGCAGCTGCTCGACGTGCGCAAGGCGAGCTTCGCCCCGATGGACCAGGCGGTCGAGCTGACGGGCATGGAGTACGGCGGGATCACCCCGATCGGACTGCCGTCGTCGTGGCCGCTCTACATCGACGCGCGCGTGCTCGACGCACCCGAGGTCGTCATCGGGGCCGGGCGGCGAGCCGCCAAGCTGTTCCTGCCCGGACGGTCGCTCACGGCCCTGCCGAACGTGACGGTCGTCGAGGGCCTGGCGACCGAGGCGGTCAGTCCGACGGCCGGATGAGGCAGAACGGGTGCCCGGCCGGGTCGAGGTAGACGCGGAACGTGTCCGTCCCCGATCCCGTGGCCGTCGCTCCGATCGCCAGCACCGCGGCCTCGCCGTCGTCGAGGTCGTCGACCTTGACGTCGAGGTGGCTCTGCTGCGGCACGGTCTGGCCCGGCCACTCCGGTGCGCGGTAGTCGTCGACCTGCTGGAACGCCAGGATCGGACGGTGGTCGGTGAACGGGAGGGCGATCTCGGCCCAGTCCTCGTCGAAGCCGACGATCTCCCCGCCGAGCAGCTCGGCGTAGAAGCGGGCGAGGGCGCGGGTGTCCGAGCAGTCCAGGACGACGACGTCGAGTGTGCCGATCATGGGCGACACGGTAGACCGATCAGCGAGCCGCCGCCAGGGCCTTCGTGATCCGCTGCAACGAGACGGTCTCGGCGGTCCCGAGCTCCTGCGCGAACAGGCTGAGCCGGAACTCCTCGAGCATCCACCGTGCGTGCACGAGCTCCGGGTGCGCCCCGACCGCGGGCGGGAACGTGCCGCCGGCATCGGTGTAGCGGTCGGTCGCCACGGTGACCTCGCGCATCCAGGTGGCGTCGCGTCCGGGGTTCTGCAGCAGCTTCTGCACGCGGGCCTCGATGCCCTGCAGGTACACGCGGATGCGGCGCAGTCGGTCGAGCCCCGCGACGGCGACGAACCCGGGGAACACGAGGCGCTCCGTCTGCTGGCGCATGTCCGTCAACGCGGCGAGCAGGGACATGGAGTTCGCCTGCTTCAGTGCACGCTCCGCCGACCGTTGGGCGGCCAGGACCGCTGCGACCTCGGACACCGCGGTGAACATCGTGTCGACGACGGTGGCCGACACGGCGTCGCGGACGGACTCGAACTCGGCCTTCGTGAAGACCAGACCGTCGGGGTGGGCACGGCGGATGCCCGAATCGACCACGGCGGCCAGGACGTCGTCGAACAGGGCGGCGGTCGACGGGTACGGGCTGGCGGCGAGCGCGAGCTTCTCCTGCGCGGTCAGGTGCGACTGGATGTACGACACGGGGGAGGGCACCGCGTGCATCACCAGGCGACGCACTCCGGCCGGCATCGTCACCGCCCGGTCCGACGGGGTGGCGAGGAGCTGCACGCCGACGGTCGCCTTCGGGCCCGAGCCCTCCTCCACCAGGGACGGGTACGCGCGGATGATGCCGCCCGCCTGCTCGGTGTCGAGGGTCTGCGGCAGGTCCTGGTCGGGCCAGGCGCTGAGGCCGGACTGTTCCAGCGGACGACCGACGCCGGCGGACGCGACGCGAGCCGCGCCTCCTGGCCGTCCCGCGCCCTTCGCCGTCGCGGAGGCGACGCTCTGCCGGGTCCGGTCCTTGAGCTTGGTCTGCAGGGCCGACAGGTCCTTGCCGGTCTCGACCCGGCGGCCGCGCTCGTCGACCACGGCCCACGTCGGCAGCAGGTGCGCGGGGACGCGGGACAGGTCGAAGTCGGACTCGGTGACCGGGACGTAGGTCATGCGCTGGATCGCCTTGGCGAGGGTGGCGCGGAACGACTCGGTCGGCTCGGTCGGGGCGTCGTCGGGCAGCTCGGCGACGATCTTCTCGGCCCAGTCGGCGGCGGGCACGACGTTCTTGCGGATCTGCTTCGGCAGCGACTTGATGAGCGCGGTGACGAGCTCCTTGCGCAGCCCGCGGACCTGCCAGTCGAACCCCTCTTCGCGCATGCGGGGGAGGAGCGCGAGGGGCACCTGCACGCTGACGCCGTCGTCCTGGGCGCCCGGCTCGAAGCGGTACTTGATCGCCAGCCGCTGGTCGCCGCTCCGCCACTGGGTCGGGTACTCCTGCTGGTCCTGCGCCGCCTCTGCCGCGTCCTCGTCCAGCAGGTCCGACCGGCGCATGGTGAGCAGGTCCGGCTGCTCACGACGGGTGGCTCGCCACCAGCCCTCGAAGTCGCGGGTCGTCGTGATGTCCGCCGGGATGCGGGCGTCGTAGAAGTCGAAGACGCGCTCGTCGTCGAACAGGATGTCGCGGCGGCGTGTGCGTTCCTCGAGCTGTTCGAGTTCGCGCCGGAGTCGACGGTTGTCGCGGTCGAACGCCTGCTGCGAGTCCCACTCGCCCTCGACGAGGGCGTGCCGGATGAAGAGCTCGCGGGAGTGCTCGGGGTCGACGCGCTTGTACTGCACGCGGCGGCGCTCCACGATCGGGACGCCGAACAGGGTCACCCGCTCGTAGGCGACGACGGCGCCCTGCTTCTTCTCCCAGTGCGGCTCACCGTAGGTGCGCTTGAGCAGGTCACCGGCGAGCGGCTCCACCCACGCGGGGTCGATGCGGCCCACCGTCCGCGCGAACAGCCGGCTCGTCTCGACGAGTTCGGCGGCCATCACGGCGTCGGGCTGCTTCTTGGCCAGGACGCTGCCCGGGAACACCACGAACCGGGTGTTGCGGGAGCCGAGGTAGTCGCGCTTCTCGCGGTCGCGCAGACCGATCTGGCTGAGGAGCCCGGACAGGAGTGACCGGTGCACGGCGTCGCCGTCGTCGGAGCGGGACTGCCCGACCCGCACGTCGACCTGCTTGGCGGCGCGGGAGAGCTGCCGGTACAGGTCCTGCCACTCGCGGATGCGCAGGTGGTTGAGGAACTCCGCCTTGCACAACCGGCGGAACGCGCTCGACGACAGTTCCTCCTGCTTGTCCTCGAGGTGGTTCCAGAGGTTGAGCAGGGTGAGGAAGTCGCTCGTGGGATCGGCGAACCGGGCGTGGAGCTGATCGGCGTGGGCGCGCTTCTCGAGGGGGCGCTCCCGCGGGTCCTGGATGCTCAGGGCGCTGACGATCGCGACGACCTCGCGCCCGACGCCCTGCCGACCGGCCTCGAGCACCATCCGCCCGAGTCGCGGGTCGATGGGCAGCCGGGTGAGCTGCCGCCCGGACTTCGTGATGCGGCCGTCCTTGTCGACGGCACGGAGTTCGCGGAGCAGGTCGAGGCCGTCCTTCACGCCCCGGCTGTCCGGCGGCTGCAGGAACGGGAACGACTCGATGTCCCCGAAGCCGAGGGAGATCATCTGCAGGATCACCGCGGCGAGGTTCGTGCGGAGGATCTCGGGGTCGGTGTACTCGGGGCGGCGGCCGAAGTCGTCCTCGGAGTAGAGCCGGATGGCGATACCGGCGCTGGTGCGTCCCGCGCGCCCGGAGCGCTGGTTCGCACTGGCCTGCGAGATCGCCTCGATCGGCAGACGCTGCACCTTGGCGCGCGGGGAGTACCGCGAGATGCGCGCCGTGCCGGTGTCGACGACGTACTTGATCCCCGGCACGGTGAGCGAGGTCTCGGCGACGTTGGTCGCCAGGACCACACGCCTGCGGATGCCCGGCGTGCTGCGGCGCTCGAAGACCCGGTGCTGGTCGGCGGCGGACAACCGCCCGTACAGCGGCAGGACCTCGGTGCCCGGGTAGCGCTTGCCCTCGATGGCGTCCTGGGCGTCGCGGATCTCGTTCTCGCCGGACAGGAACACCAGGACGTCGCCCGGGTCCTCCTGCGCCAGCTCGTCGAGGGCGTCGGTGATCCCCTGCAGGGTGTCGCGGTCGTCGGCGGCGTTCCCGCTGTCGCCGGTCCGGGAGTCGGACTCGTCGTCGGCGTCGTCGCCCTGGTCCTCGGCGACGAGCGGACGGTACCGGACCTCGACCGGGTAGGTGCGGCCGGACACCTCGATGATCGGCGCGCCCCCGAAGTGCTTCGAGAAGGACTCCGGATCGATCGTCGCACTCGTGATGATGAGCTTGAGGTCGGGGCGTCGGGGGAGCAGTCGCTTGAGGTAGCCGAGCAGGAAGTCGATGGTCAGCGACCGCTCGTGCGCCTCGTCGATGATGATCGTGTCGTACCGCTTCAGGTCGCGGTCGAAGTGGATCTCGTTGAGCAGGATGCCGTCGGTCATCAGCTTCACGCGGGTCTCGGAGCTGACCTTGTCGGTGAAGCGCACCTGGTAGCCGACGAGTCCGCCGAGCTCGCCGCCGCCGAGCTCCTCGGCCACCCGCTCGGCGATCGTGCGCGCCGCGATCCGACGGGGCTGCGTGTGCCCGATGTGCTCACGCCCGAGCTCGAGGCAGATCTTGGGCAGCTGGGTCGTCTTGCCGGAACCGGTGGCGCCGGCGACGATCACCACCTGGTTGTCCCGGATGGCGGCCGCGATGTCGTCCCGCCGCTGCGAGACCGGCAGCTCGGGCGGGTAGGTGATGGCGGGCAGCGTGGGAGACATGAGCATTCCAGGATACAGGCTGCGCGGAGCAAGCGGTGGTCAGGCGATCTGCTCGGCGAACGCGTCCGCCGTGCGGGCCGGCAGTGCGCACACCCGGTCGTGGCAGACGTAGGCGGCGGGGTCCAGGTCGTCACGCCCCGCGAACAGTGAGAAGCCGACGTCGCTCCACGCACGGGCCTGCTCGGGCGTGACCACGGCGACGACGGTGCCCGGCTGCCGTGCGCTCCGCGCGACGGCGCGCAGTGGGTCGTCGGCGTCGCTCGTGACGACGACGACCTCGCGGGACGGACGCTGCAGCGCGAGCGCCACCCCGAGGGCGTCCGCGTGGCCGAGTGGTCGCTCGGTACCGGTCAGCGCGCGTGCCGCGACGAGCCGGGCCGCGGCGTCACGGAGTGCACCGTCACCGGTCAGGGCCGCGAGGATCGCCGCCGCCGATGCCAGCCCGACCGTGCCGGAGCGCATCGCGGTCTGCGGCTGTTCGCCCGTGGCCGTCCCCGCCGAGGCCAGCACGGGGTCGACCTCGAAGCGCTCGGCCAGCCCGTCGTCGACGAGCGATCGAGCGACGGTGGCGTACGACACCTCGCCCGTCGCGAGCGCGAGTTCCAGCAGCCCTTCAGCGAGCAGGCCGACGTCCTCGATGGTGGCCGGCGCCGAGGATGCCCCGGCGGGTGTGCTGGAGCGGACCGTCACGTGTCCGGCCTGCACGTGCGCGGCGAGGACGGCATCGGCCGCACCACGAGCCAGGGCCACGAGTTCGGGATCGCCGTGCCGCGCCCCCGCGATCGCGAGCCCCCGGATCGCGAGCCCGTTCCAGCCGGTCAGGACCTGGTTGTCGAGCGGCGGCGGGTCGAGCCGGGAACGTTCTGCGAGGGGTCGCCGGTACCACTCGCCCTCGACCCGGCGGCCGTCGATCGTCGACTCGCTGTCCTGGGCGGCGACGAAGGCGCCGTCGGCGCGGCGCAACGTGTCGCGCAGGAACTCTGCGATGCCGCGTGCCTGCTCGGCCCCCGCCACCGCGAGCAGTCCGGCGTTGTCGTACAGCATGCGCTCGTAGTGCGGCACGCTCCAGTCGCGCCGGGTGGCGTACCGGAAGACCCCGCCGTCGGCGTCGGTCAGCTCGGACGCGCGGATCGCGTGCAACGACCGGTCGAGCAGCCCGTCGGCCTCGGCGTCGCCATCGGCTGCCGCATCGGCGAGGAACTCGAGCAACGGGGTGCTCGGGAACTTCGGGGCACCGCCGAAACCGCCGTGGGTGGTGTCCTCAGCCGCGGCCAGCTGGCCCGTGACGGCACGGATGGCGTCGACGGACGGGAGGCCCGGGTCGGCCCCGTCACCGCCCTCGCCGGAGCGTGCGGTCGCGTCCGCCGCCGCGCCCTGCCGGATCGCCGTCGCGATGGCCGACGCGTTCGCGTCCACCTCGTGCCGCCGCTCCGTCCAGGCGTCGAGCACCGCCGCGAGGATCTGCCGGAACGCCGGGACCTGGCCGACCGGGGAGGGCGGGAAGTACGTCCCCGCGAAGAACACGTGCCCGTCCGGCGTGAGGAACGTCGTCAGCGGCCAACCGAGCTGCTGCGTGAAGGCGCTCGCCGAGGCCATCAGGCTGGCGTCGACGTCCGGACGTTCTTCGCGGTCGACCTTCACCGACACGAAGTCCCGACGGAGCAGCTCGCCGATCTCCGGGTCCGCGAAGCTCTCGCGCGCCATCACGTGGCACCAGTGGCACGTGGCGTAGCCGACCGACACCAGGACGGGGACGTCGCGCTCGCGGGCCTCGGCGAACGCCTCGGGCCCCCACTCGCGCCAGTCGACCGGGTTGTCGGCGTGCAGGCGCAGGTAGGGGCTGACCGAGGTGCCGAGGCGGTTGTCGTCCATGCCCCCAGCGTGCCCCCGGGCGACTGGACGGACCACCGCCCCGGGGCGATTGTGGACGGGAGGACCACTGTGCACAGGCGCCGTGGGGCGATCAGCCCGGGAGCCACCCCGTGATCGACGCGAGCTGCGCGGCGACCTGGGCGGGGGTCAGACCCGCCGTGTCCACCCGGGTGACCGTGTCCGGGGAAGCCGCGTCGAGCCTCCCGGCCGTCCGCGTGCTGTGCGCGAGCTGCGCCTGCGGGAGGGCGCCGCCCGCCCGACTCGCCAACCGGTCGGCGGTGGTGCGGTCGTCGGCGCGGAGCAGGACGGCCGTGACGAGTGGGTCGTCGCCCATCGCGGCTGCGAGGCGGCGGTGTTCGAGCACCGACACGGTGTTCGTGTACACGAGCCGGTGGTGACCGAGTCCCCGGAAGCCGGACCACATCGTCGCGAGGTTCCGCTCGGCCAGGTGCACGTCGGGATGCTCGACGTGCGGGGCAGGGTGGGCCAGGTCGAGCAGGTCGCCCTCGATCACGGCATGGCGGACGTCGGCGGCGACCAGCAGGTCGTGCAGGGCCAGCGCTGCGGTCGACTTGCCGACGCCGGAGCGCCCGCCGATGAACAGGACCTCCGAGCGCACGGCGTCAGCCGAGACCGAGTGACAGGAGCGCCAGTGCGGCGTCCTCCGGGCCGTAGTCGAACATGCGGTCCCAGAACGGGTCGTCGGCCCACGGCACGTCGCCGCCGGCCGGGACCGCGTGCGCGGTCTCGACCAGCCAGTCGAGCTCCGGGACGACCGCGGTGGCGAACGCCGGGGGTTCCCAGCCGAGCGAGCGCGCCGCGGCGGTGTCGAGCACGAACGGCGACGGCGTCGACCACGGCGTCGTGCCGACGAAGGCGGGGGCGTCCTCGTCGAGCAGGACCTCGTCGAAGCGGTGGCCCAGGTGCGCGCCGATGGTGCGCACGATCTCGAGGACGGTCGGGGCGGTGGCGTCCGCGACGTTGAGGATCCGGCGATCGGGTGCGTCCGCCACCAGGCGCACGAGCGAGCCGACGCCGCTCGCCGCGGTGGTGTGGTCGACGCCCCGGCCGTGGTCGGCGAGGAGCACGCGCTCCCGGCCGTCGAGCACGCGGCGGACGACGAACCACTCCCGCGGGCGACCGATCCCGACGCCGTACACCTTCGACGGGCGGAGCACGGTGACCGGGGCGCCGTGGTCGAGCAGGACCTGCTCGGCCGCGACCTTCGCGGCACCGTAGCCGTCCCGACTCGTCGGGTCGCCGTCGCCCGCGGTGACGGTCGGCTGCAGTTCGGTGACCGCGCCGCCGAAGACCGGCTTGTCGAGCGAGTTGGCGTGGCGGCCCTGCTCGTCGGCGTAGACGGCCTTGGACGAGACGAAGACCGTGGAGCCGACGTCGTCGAGGAAGGGCTGGAGCTGCAGGGCGTCATCGCGCGTCACGCCGACGGTGTCGACCAGCAGGTCCGCACCGGGGCGCAGCAGGTCGCGCAGGACGGAGCGGTCCCGTCGGTCGCCCGGCACGAACGAGGCCCCGGCCGCGGCGAGTGCGTCGGCCACGGGGCCGCCGGTGCGGGCAACGACGTCGACCTGCCAGTCGTCACCGCCCCGGCCCGATGCGTCGAGGAGTGCACGAGCGACGGCTGAGCCGATCCCGCCGGTACCGCCGAGGATGACCGCGCGTCTGGTGCTCATGGTGCAACGGTAGTCGTGCTGCGAGCGGGTGCGGCCGGACGCCGGTGGCTGGTGGCCGGTGCGGCTGGACGCCGAGGTGCGGTGGCCGGTGCGGCTGGACGCCGAGGTGCGGTGGCCGGTGCGGCCGGCGGCCGGCCTCCGATGGCCGGTGTGTCAGGACGTCAGTGCCCGGTCGTCGTGCCGCCACCAGTCGGCCAGGGAGCCGTCGTACACCTTGACCCGGTCGTGCCCGAGCACCGTGAGCGCCAGGGCATCGACGCACGCCGCGCTGCCCACCCCGCAGTACGTGACGATCTCGTCCGCTCCGATGACCTCGGCGAAGGCCCGCTCGAGTTCGGCGCCGCGCAGGAACGTGTTCGTCTCGGGGTCCAGCAGGGTGTCCGCCGTGATCGGGGTGCTGCCGGGCACGATCGGCGGGTGGTCGTCGCCGAGCGCGGACCACGGCGCGGCGAACACGAGCGAGGCGGGTTCCTCGCCCGAGACGGCACGGGTGACGCGGTCGTGATCGGCCCACAGCGCGCGTTCCTCGCCCGCCAGGAACGCCCCGGTGTCGGGCCTGGTCGCCGCCGGCGGGGTGTTGAGCGCCCCGACGCGGACCGGTCGGCCCTCGTCGCGCCACTTCGTGAAGCCGCCGTCGAGCACGGCCACCGAGTCGAACCCGAACGAGCGGAAGATCCACCACAGCCGCGCTGACCACTCGCCGTCGCCGTCGTCGTAGACCACGACGGTCGACGTGTTCGTCACGCCGAGCTGCCCGGCGGCGGCTTCGAACCGCTCCGCGCCCGGGCGGGTGAACGGGACGGGGGCGTCCGGCGTCGAGAACGCATCGATCAGGTCGGCGAAGCGGGCTCCGGGAACGTGACCGCGCTGCTCGTGGGCGTCCTGCCCGGAGTGCCACGCGGTCTGGAAGCCGGTCCCCGCCGTGTGCACCGAGGCGTCGAGCACGACGAGCTCGTCAGCACCGAGGTGGTCTGCGAGCCACTGCGTCGACACGAGTGGTGAGGTCAGGACGGGGGCCATGCCGGACACCATAAACCGAGCCCCTGACGTGGGCCAGGAGGTGCGAAACACGGCGCAAACAGGGCGGTGGGAAGTGGGTGGCGTGCGGTTGTGGCCGTCGCATACGTGTGCATCCGTCGACCGTGCACTTGATCTTCGACACGTGGATCGTCGGTACATGCACACGCAGGGGTTGCGTGTGCATGCATCGACCGTGCACAGCGTGTTCGACGCGTGGATCGTCGCAGAACGCGTGCGCCGGGCATGCGTCCACCCACCCGCACGCACAACGGCCCGCCCCCACAGAACGGGGACGGGCCGAGGGTGCGCCGGGGCTCAGTGCGCCGCGGCGGGGATGCTCCCGGTCGTCGCGGAACCGGCACGGGCGAGCCGCTCGAGCCGCACCGCCTGCCGGTTGATGAGCAGCCCGCCGGCGAGGGCGACGAGCACGAGCACGCCGGCCGAGATCGCGAACGCCGCGTGGTACCCGTCGAGCACCGCCTGGGCCTGCTGCAGCTTCGTGGGGGCGCCGGACGATGCGGACAGGCTGTTCGACACGACGTCGGCGAAGATCGTCGACAGCAGCGCCGTGCCGATCGAACCGCCGATCTGCTGCATCGTGTTGACCGTCGCCGAGGCCACGCCGGCGTCGGCGCGGTCGACCCCCGTCGTCGCGGTGTTCATCGCGGACGAGAAGATCGTGCCCATGCCGAGCCCGATCACGATCAGCGCCGGCATGACGGTGCCCGCGTAGGAGCTGTCGAGGTCGGTGCGCAGGAGCAGGAGCAGTCCGGTCGCGGCGACCAGGCCACCGGCGAAGATCAGGACCTTCGGGCCGACGCGGGGCAGCAGGCGTCCACCGATCTGCGTCGCCGAGATCATGATCGACAGCGGCATCGGCAGGAACGCCAGACCGGTCTGCAGCGAGCTGAACCCGAGGGTCTGCTCGAGGTAGTAGGTCAGGAACAGGAAGATGCCGAACATCCCGATCGCGACCAGGCCGATGGCGATGAACGATCCGCCGCGGTCACGGTCGAGCACGACGCGGAGCGGCAGGAGCGGGTGGGCGACCCGCGTCTCGATGACCACGAAGGCGGCGATCAGGACGACCCCGGCGGCGAGCATGGCGATCGTGACGGGGGAGTCCCAGCCGTTCGTCTCGGCGTTCGAGAACCCGTAGACGACCCCGACCAGGCCCGCGGTGATGGTGATGACGCCCAGGACGTCGATGCGCGGACGCTCGACCTTCGGCGGACGCTCCATGAAGACGAGGGCGCCGATCACGCCGAGCACGGCGAACACGACGTTGACGTAGAGGCACCAGCGCCACGAGGCGTACTCGGTCAGCACGCCGCCGAGCAGCAGACCGATGGCCGCACCCGATCCGGCGATGGACCCGAAGATGCCGAAGGCCCGACCGCGTTCCTTCGGGTCACGGAACGTCGTGGTCAGCATGCCGAGCGCGGACGGTGCGAGCAGGGCACCGAACACGCCCTGCAGCGCACGTGCGGCGACGAGCAGGCCGAACGAGTCGGCGAGGCCGCCGAGCACCGAGGCCACGGCGAAGCCGACGAGCCCGACGATGAACGTGTTCTTCCGACCGAACAGGTCGCCGAGGCGCCCGCCGAGCAGCAGCAGGGACCCGAACGCCAGCGAGTACGCGGTGACGATCCACTGCCGCTGGTCGGTGCCGAAGTCGAGGTCGGCCTGGGCCGAGGGGAGCGCGATGTTGACGATGGTGGCGTCGAGCACGACCATCAGCTGCGCGAGGGCGATGACCGCCAGGGCGATCCAGCGACGGTTGCTCGGGGCGGGGGTGGTGCCGGGAGTCGTGGGCGCCGCCCCGGTGGGGGTCGGCGCGGTGTGTTCTGCCGTCACGGCAGCCTCCTTCGAGAAGGTTGGAGGGGGAGGTGGAGGGCGCGCCGTCGAGCCCTCCGGAGAGCGGTGTTCCGGAACCGGATGCGTGGCATCCGGTTCGCACCAGTGTAGACCGAAACGGAAGAACCGCATCCACTTGTTCCCAGAAGGTTCAACTAGATTCGGACCGTGAGCAGCACCGACTCCGCGTCCGACCTCGACCGACCGCTGCGCGCCGACGCCGCTCGGAACCGCGAGCTCATCCTGCAGACGGCTCGCAAGTGCTTCGCGGAACGCGGTCTCTCGGTCACCCTGAACGACATCGCGCACGAGGCGGGCGTCGGCGTCGGGACGGTCTACCGCCGGTTCGCCGACAAGGACTCCCTGATCGAGGCGCTGCTCGCCACCAAGTTCGAGGCCCTGAACGACGCTGCGGCCCGCGCCGCCGACGAGATCGACCCCCGCGAGTCGCTCCGGGTCTACCTGATGGGGGTGTTCGAGTTCCGTGCGCGCGACCGCGCCCTGGCCGACGCGATCGTCCGGGCCGGCAGGGCACGCCCGTCGGTCGTGCACGAGCGCGACCGCCTCGAGACCCAGGTGTCCGAGATCATCCGACGGGCGCGCGACGCCGGGGTGGTCCGCAGCGGGTTCGACTCCCGAGACCTCCCCATGCTCACGTCGATGGTCGGAGCGGTCGCCGACACCACGCGCGCGCACGACCCCGACGCCTGGCGCCGGTACGCCGAGGTCCTGATCGAGGGCGTGCTGCCCGGCGGGACGACCGCCCCGATGCTCGGGGAGCCCCTGGACCGCGAGTCGATCGAACGGGCCCTGCACGCGCAGTCCTGACGCGGGGCGTCACGCCGGCACACGGACCGAGCGGCGGACGGGAGGCCCGTGGCGGGCCCGCCACGCGCCTCCAGTCCGCGCCGGGTCGCGACCACCGCACCCGGCGCGCGGTCGCGCCGGGTGGCCTACAGCCAGCTCGGCAGCCAGTAGTGGGACCGGACGAAGTCCCACGGAACCTGCACCGCCGTCCACATCGGGTACCAGTACACCGTCGCGAGCACGACGATCCCGAGGTACACGCCCACCCACACGATCGCGCGCGTCCGCCGGCGGCGGTCGTCGTCGCGTGACCCGAGCACCAGGCCGATCGCGGCCGCCAGCGCCATCACCATGAAGGGCTCGAAGGCGATCGTGTAGAACTGGAACACCGTGCGGTCCAGGTAGCCCAGCCAGGGCAGGTACCCCGCAGCGACGCCGAGCAGGACGAAGCCGTACTCCCACCGCCGGCGCAGGACCCAGAGCACGAGCAGGGCCACGACGGCGACGACCGAGGCGTACCAGATGAACGGGTTCGCGACGCCGGTGATCGCCTCGCCGCAGCGCGAGGCCCAGCAGCCGTCCTGGCCGGCGTCGGTGCCGACGTAGTACATCGACGTGGGTCGCTGCATCAGGAGCCAGAGCAGCGGGTTCGCCTGGTACGAGTGCGGGGTGTGCAGCCCGATGTTGAAGGCGTAGATCTCGGACTGGTAGTGCCACCAGTTCTGCAGGCTGTCCGGCACCCAGGCGAGCACGCCGGTCCACCGCTCGCCGCCGGAGGCCAGCCAGTTGCGGTCCCAGCCGTCCTTCGAGACGAACCAGCCGGTCCACGACGCGACGTACGTGACGGCCGCGATCGGCACCGTCAGCAGGAACGACACCGGTGCCTGCTGCAGCAGCGCGCTCGACGCCCAGAACTCCACACCGGCACGACGCCGCATCAGCATGTCGCTCAGCACCGAGTACAGGGCGAAGAACGCCAGGAAGTACAGCCCCGACCACTTCGTCGCCGCCGCGAGCCCCAGGGTCAGCCCCATCGCGAACAGCCACGGCCGCCACCACAGCACCGGCCCCCACAGGGTGTCCCGGCCCGCGGCGGCCCGCGCGGCCACCCACTCGTCGAGCTTCCGCCTGGTCCGCCGGCGGTCGAGCAGCAGCGCGCCGGCACCGAGCACGACGAAGAACGTCAGGATGCCGTCGAGCAGCGTGACCCGGGACATCACGATGGCCTGCCCGTCGATCGCGAGCAGGAACCCGGCGAGCGTGCCGATCATGGTCGAGCGGAACAGCGAGCGGGCGATGACGGCCGTCAGGAACACCGTCGCGATGCCCAGGACGGCGACCGTGAAGCGCCAGCCGAAGGCGTTGTCCGCCCCGAACAGCAGCATGCCGAGGCCGATCAGGTACTTGCCGAGCGGCGGGTGGGCGATGAACTCCGCCGCGCTCGTGAAGATGTCGGTCTCGCCGCGGACGAAGCGGTCGTCCGTCGTCGGGGCCGAGTCGCTGCTCGGGTTCGCCGGCCAGGTGCCCTCGTACCCCAGGTGGACGATCGACCAGCCGTCCTTCACGTAGTACGTCTCGTCGAACACCAGGGCGTGCGGGGTGCCGAGGTGCACCAGGCGCAGGACCGCGGCGAGCAGCGTCACCGCGAGCGGTCCCGTCCAGCGCCACACCGCGACGCGCCGTGACGAGGAGAGCACCCGCCCCCACCAGTCGTCGAGACGCGAGCCGACGGGCCCCTCGGGCACGGCCGTGCGGTCGTCGGTCAGCTCGCTGGTCATCGCTGAGCATCCTACGGATCGCGGTCATGTCCGCGCTGGCCGGGTGCTGCGACGACAATGGGTGCGTGATCGTCCTCGCTGCAACGCCCATCGGCAACCTCGGGGACGCCTCGCGCCGTCTCGTCGAGACCCTCTCCAACGCCACCGTGGTCGCTGCGGAGGACACCAGGACCGCCGTGCACCTGATGCGCGCGCTCGGCATCGAGAACCGTCCGCGGCTCATCGCCCTGCACGAGCACAACGAGCGGGCGAAGGCGTCCGAGGTGATCGAGCTCGCCCGCGACGAGGACGTCGTGGTGCTGACCGACGCCGGCATGCCCGCGATCAGCGACCCGGGCTTCCCCCTCGTCGAGGCCGCTGCCGCGGCCGGGGTCACCGTCACCGCCCTGCCCGGACCGTCGGCGGTGCTCATGGCGCTCGCCGTCTCGGGCCTGCCCACCGACCGCTTCACCTTCGAGGGTTTCCCGACCCGCAAGGCCGGGGAGCGCCGCCGGGCGTTCCAGGCGCTGGCGGGGGAGCAGCGGACGATGGTGTTCTTCGAGTCGCCGCACCGACTGGCCGAGACCCTGGCCGACATGGCCGTCGGGTTCGGTGGCGACCGCCGCGCTGCGGTCTGCCGCGAGCTGACGAAGCTGTACGAAGAGGTGCGTCGCGGGCCCCTGGACGAGCTGGTCGCGTGGGCGTCCGACGGTGTCCGCGGCGAGATCTGCGTCGTCGTGGCGGGCGCGGCCGAGGCGACCGAGGAGGCGACGCTCGACGACGGCGTCCGGCTGGTGCTCGAGCGGGTCGCCGCCGGCATGCGCATGAAGGAGGCCGCCGCGGCGGTCGCCGACGCGACCGGGCTGTCGAAACGGGACCTGTACGAGGGCGCGCTCGCGGCGCGGTAGACCGCCCGGCCTGCGGTCTGGAGGCGCGGGACGGGCCCGCCACGGGCCTCCCGTCCCGTTTCTCCACAGGTTGCGCGCGGGGCGCGTCATGCCGCTCCTGCCCGCCCGTAGGATGGTCGGCATGTCCGACGGGTCCTCGTTCAGCATCACCACGCCGATCTTCTACGTGAACGACGTGCCCCACATCGGGCACGCGTACACCGAGGTCGCCGCGGACTTCCTCGCACGCTGGCACCGGCAGCGCGGTGACGATGCCTGGCTGCTCACCGGCACCGATGAGCACGGGCAGAAGATCCTGCGCACCGCCTCGGCGAACGACGTCACCCCGCAGGAGTGGGCGGACCGGCTGGTCACCGAGTCGTGGAAGCCGTTGCTCGACACCGTCGACGTCGCGAACGACGACTTCATCCGCACCACCGACGAGCGGCACGAGCGCGGCGTGACCGCGTTCCTGCAGAAGCTCTACGACGACGGCTTCATCTACGCGGGCGAGTTCGAGGGCTTCTACTGCGTGGGCTGCGAGGAGTACAAGCAGCCGAGCGACCTGGTCCCCGGGACCGGCGCGTACGAGGGCCAGCAGGTCTGCGCGATCCACTCGATCCCGGTCGAGGTGCTGTCCGAGCGCAACTACTTCTTCCGGATGTCCGACTTCGAGCAGCGCCTGCTCGACCTGTACGAGTCGAACCCGCTGTTCATCCAGCCCGAGAGCGTCCGCAACGAGATCATCTCGTTCGTCAAGCAGGGGCTGCGCGACCTGTCGATCTCGCGGTCGAGCTTCGACTGGGGCATCACGATCCCGTGGGACCACGACCACGTGCTGTACGTGTGGTTCGACGCGCTGCTCAACTACGTCACGGCGCTCGGCTACGGCACGGACGACGACGAAGCGTTCCGCCGCCTGTGGCCGAGC
Organism: Curtobacterium oceanosedimentum; assembly: GCF_020297365.1. Lineage (GTDB taxonomy): Bacteria > Actinomycetota > Actinomycetes > Actinomycetales > Microbacteriaceae > Curtobacterium. The sequence goes on along the minus strand of NZ_JAIXIG010000005.1, from coordinate 29,082 downwards.
GTGCACATCGTCGGCAAGGACATCGCCCGCTTCCACGCCGTGATCTGGCCCGCGATGCTCATGGCCGCGGGGCTGCCGGTGCCCGAGCGCGTCTTCGGCCACGGCTGGCTGCTCGTCGGCGGCGAGAAGATGTCCAAGTCGAAGCTGACCGGCATCGCGCCGTCCGAGATCACCGACACGTTCGGGTCCGACGCGTTCCGCTACTACTTCCTGCGCGCCATCACCTTCGGGCAGGACGGCAACTTCAGCTGGGAGGACATCTCGGCCCGGTACCAGGCGGAACTCGCCAACGGGTACGGCAACCTGGCCTCCCGCCTGGTCGCGATGCTGCAGAAGTACTTCGACGGCGCGGTCCCGACCCGGGGTGCGCTGACCGAGTCCGACCAGGCGATCGACGACCTGGCGATCTCGGTCACCGAGCGTGCCGACGCCGCGGTCGCCGCCTTCGCCCCGCACGACGCGATCGCCACCGTCTGGGAGCTCGTCGACGCCCTGAACGGCTACATCACCGAGCAGGCGCCGTGGACCCTGGCGAAGGACGACGCCGACCGCGAGCGGCTCGGCACGGTCCTGACCACGGCACTCCGCGGCCTGGGCACCGTCACCGTCCTGCTCTCCCCGGTCACGCCGAAGGCGACCGAGAAGCTCTGGGCCTCGATCGGTGCCGGCGGCTCCGTCGCCGAGCAGCGGGTCGACCGCGCGTTCGAGTGGCAGGGCGCAGCGAACGTCGTGCCGCTCGAGAGCGGGCTGTTCCCGCGCATCGAGCAGGTCTCCGCGTGACCGACGCGGAACCGCACGTCCGGGCACGTGGTGACGGGTCGTCCGGCGGGTCGAAGCGCGACCTGACCTACCCGCCGCTGCCCCAGGCGCTCGTCGTGCCGGTGTACGACAACCACACCCACATGGAGATCGCCGACGGCGTGGGCGACGGCGGCGACGGGCCCCTGGAGTACCGCGAGCACCTCGACCGCGCGTCGAGCGTCGGGGTGCGCGGGGTCATGCAGGTCGGCACCGACCTCGCCACCTCGGAGTGGTCCGCCGCGATCGCCGCCCGGGAGCCCCGCGTCCTGGCCGCCGTCGCGCTGCACCCGAACGAAGCCCCCGTGCTGCAGGAGCAGGGGCTGCTCGACGAGCACCTCGCCGGCATCGAACGGCTCGCGGGGCTGCCGCGGGTCCGGGCGATCGGTGAGACCGGCCTCGACTTCTTCCGCACCGGCGAGGACGGCCGCGACGCCCAGGTCCGGTCGTTCGAGGAGCACATCCGCATCGCCAAGGAGCACGACCTGGCGCTGACCATCCACGACCGCGACGCGCACGACGCCGTGGTCGAGGTGCTCGACCGCGTCGGCGCCCCCGAGCGCACCGTCTTCCACTGCTTCTCCGGCGGCCCCGACCTCGCCCGCCTGTGTGCGGAGCGCGGCTGGTACATGTCGTTCGCCGGCACCGTCACGTTCAAGAACGCGGAGTCCCTGCGCGAGGCCCTCCGGGTCGCGCCGCGGCACCTGGTCATGGTCGAGACGGACGCCCCGTTCCTCACGCCGACACCGTTCCGTGGCCGCCCGAACGCGCCGTACCTCATCCCGCTCACGCTGCGGTCGATGGCTGAGACCCTCGGCACCGACGCATCGATGCTCGCGGCCCAGATCGCGTCGAACACCGAGCTCGTGTACGGCGCGTGGGACGCCGAGCCCGTCACGGTGGACGAGTAGGCGTGGGCGCGCTGCTCGGCCCGGCGGAGATCCGGGAGCTCGCGGCCGAACTCGACGTCACCCCGACGAAGAAGCTCGGCCAGAACTTCGTGCACGACGCCAACACCGTGCGACGCATCGTGGCCGTCGCCGGCGTCACCCCGACCGCACGGGTGCTCGAGATCGGGCCCGGCCTGGGCTCGCTGACGCTCGGGCTCACCGAGACCGGCGCACCCGTCACCGCGGTCGAGATCGACAAGCGCCTGGCCGCCAAGCTGCCGTCGACCGTCAGCACCATGCAGCCGGACGCGACGCTCACCGTCGTGCAGCAGGACGCCATGACCGTCGCCGCGTCGGACCTCGACACCGCACCCACGCACCTGGTCGCGAACCTGCCCTACAACATCTCCGTCCCCGTGCTGCTGCACCTGCTCGCGACCTTCCCGTCGATCGAGCGGTCCCTCGTCATGGTGCAGGCCGAGGTCGGGTACCGGCTCGCCGCCACCCCCGGCAGCAAGGTCTACGGGTCGCCGAGCGTCAAGGCCGCCTGGTACGGCGCGTGGAGCACCGCGGGACTCGTCAGCCGCCAGGTCTTCTGGCCGGTGCCGAACGTCGACAGCGTGCTGGTGGCGTTCGACCGGCACGAGCCCCCGGGCGACGAGGCCCTGCGGTCGCAGGTGTTCGCCCTGGTCGACGCGGCGTTCCAGCAGCGCCGCAAGATGCTGCGGCAGAGCCTGTCCGGGGTGCTCGGCGGCAGCGCGCACGCGTCCGAGGTCCTGGCAGCGGCGGGCATCGACCCGACCGCTCGGGGCGAGGCGATCGGTGTCGACGACTTCGTGCGGCTCGGGCGGACGGTCCTCGCTGCTGCCGAGTGACGTCTGGCCGACGGACACGCAGCGAAATACGGAATGTTCGGTGGCGTCCGTTCGGCGCTCCTACGGTTGACTCCATCGACCAAGGAGGCAACGTGCGACCAGCCGAACCACCCCACCCGCTCCGCCGTGTCCCGACCGAGGAACGGCTCACGGCGGGACATCGTCCCACCGTCCTCAGCGCGGATCCTGCTGGGCCGCCCGAGCCGAGAGTCGCCACCGAGGCCGAGCGCCAGGCGTTGTTCGCTCGGACACCACGGCCGGCCGGGACCTTCGAAGAACGCCGCGCGCGACGGCAGCGCGCGATCGAGTCGATCGATCCGGATTGCCGGGTCGAGCCGATCGAGCGCCTGCTCCGGGCGTCCTGACCGTGTTCGAGCCGCTCGGCTCCGATGACTTCGACGAGCATCGGGTTCTGGAGTTCGACCGATGCTCGGGCCGACCGGGCGCGGTCCTCGTAGAGACGAGTTTCATCCAGTGCGTCCTGCATCGTGCGGAGCCGAACCATGCCCGTGCGTCAGCGTTCTGGGATCACCTCGATCTTGCCGACACGAGCATCGTGTACAGCGGGTTCACGGAGTTCGAGCTCTTCGAATCAGCTCAGCGCAAGGGGCCCCAGGCGGGGCGTCACCACAGATCGGCGTGGCAGGACCTGTTGCGTTCGACCCGACTGCACTGGGCCAGTATCGATGCGGTCGCCGATGACGTTCCCGATCTCATGGAGGAGTTCGGGCTGACCGCTGCAGGTGCCGTGCACGTCGCGACGGCTGCCCACTGGGAGGTCGACGGCTTCGTGACCGTTGATCCCTCGTTCGGCGTGGTGGACAAGGCTCGGCTCCCGTTGATCATCGACTCCGAGGGTGCTCAGCTGGCGCGACGTGTGCGGGCAAGAGCCTCCACGAGCTGACCTGACGGTGCTCCGCGCGCTCTGCGCCCTACGATGACGGCATGACCGACGGCACGGTTCGCTCGCACGCACAGGGGATGGCGCCCGACCGCGTCCTCGCAGCGACGGGCAGGTCACCGGACGAGTGGCACGCCCTGATCGACGGCGCAGACGGGACCACCATCGGGCACGCGGCGATCGCGTCCTGGCTGATCGACCAGGGCGTCGAACCGTGGTGGGCGCAGGGCATCACCATCGGCTACGAGCAGGCCCGCGGACTCCGCATCCCCGGTCAGCGCACGGACGGCACCTTCGCGGTGTCGGCGTCACGACAGGTCCCGGGTGAACGCGAGGCGGTGCTCGACCGGATCGTGCCGGTGTTCACGGCCGCACTCGGGTCGGCGCCGACGTCCGGACGCCGCGGCGGCAAGCGCCCGTCGGCACGGTGGACCTTCCCCGACCGCGAGTCCGTGCTGCTCACCACCGAGGACGGTCCCCGGCCGGACACCGTCCGCATCTCGGTGCAGCGGGAGCGGCTCACCGGCCCCGAGCGGATGCCCGACGCCAAGGCCGAACTGCAGCGGCTCCTCGCCGGGCTCTGACACCGCGAACGGGGGTGCGCGGGCCGAGCGCGGACGCCCCTACGATCGACTCCGTGCCCCGTCGACCCGTCAGCCGCCTCGCCATCGCCATCACCCTGATCGCCGTCATCGGTGGCATCGCGATCATCGTGCTCTCGGTGCGTGACCTCGTGCAGCGTCCGACCGACGACGTGGTCTGGGTGCGACTGCTGGCAGGTGCAGCGATCATCGGCTGGGGCGTCGCCTTCAGCACGCTCGGCCGGTATGACGCGAATGCCGACGACGACGACGCCGCCGACTCGCGCGGCGCCGACGACGCCGCCGACTCGCGCGGCGCCGACGACGCCGCCGACTCGCGCGGCGCCGACGACGCCGTCGCGCTCGGCTCCACGCCCGTTCGTCCGGTCCAGCGAGCGACCACGGTGTTCATGTGGATCGCACTCGGGGCGTGGGCCTACGAGGTCCTCCGGTCGTGGTTCGGATGGACCGTGTGGGGATCGGCGCTCGGCCTCGTCGTGGTGTGCGGCCTCCCCGTGCTCAACCAGTTCCTCGATCGGGTCATCGCCCGCCGCGAGGCCGGCGACGCCCCCGGTCCGGAGAACGCCGCCGGCTGAACCTGCTCGCCGGGCTCAGTGTCCCGCGCCGGCCATCATCTCGAGGATCTGCTGGTGGTTGCCGTTCCGCTCGGCGAACCGGAGCGGCTGCACGTTCTGCACCAGGATCTCGGTGTCGGTTCCCGAGGCCACGAGCTCGATGACCTCGTCGGCGAAGGCGTCGAGCGGCATGCCGCCGAAGTCCGCGCCACCCATCAGGTCGGTCATGACGGCCGGCGGCGCGAGTTCGAGCACCTCGACCGGCGAGCCGACGAGCTGCTGGCGGAGCGACTGCGTGTAGGAGTGCACCGCGGCCTTCGTCGCGTTGTAGGTCGGCGTCGCGGTGAGCGGCACGAAGGCCAACCCGGAGGTGACGGTCATCACCGTCGCCGCGGGGCGGGTGAGCAGGTGCGGCAGGAACGCGTCGATGAGCCGGATCGTCCCGACCAGGTTCGTCTGGATGGTCTCGATCGCGTCGGCCATGTGGTCGGAGGAGCGCAGGTCCTCGTTGCGCATGATCCCGGACATGGTGATGAGTGCGTCCAACGACGGGTACGCGTCGAGCACCGAGGCGGCGGCCGCTGCGATGGAGGCCGCGTCGGCGACGTCGATCTGCACGGTGCCGAAGCCGTGCTCGGCGGCGAGGGAGTCGAGCAGCGCCTGACGACGCCCGCCGATGACGACGGTGCTGCCGGCGGCCTGCAGGCGCTGCGCGAGGGCGAGACCGATGCCGGAGGTCGCGCCGGGGATGAAGACGGTGGAGTTCGTGATGTCCATGACGACGACGATGCCCGGCGGTCGCAGCGGCAACCAGAGCGCGGACATCGGGGGATCGGCGATCCCTGGCATCCGCCGACGAACCGGACCATGATCGAGCCATGGACCGCGCCGCACTCGCTGACTTCCTCCGTCGTCGCCGCGAGCTGCTGCGCCCCGAGGACGTGGGCCTCGGGCAGGGCCCGCGGCGCCGGACCCCGGGACTCCGCCGTGAGGAGGTCGCCGCCCTCGCCGGGATGTCCGTCGACTACTACACGCGGCTCGAACAGCAGCGCGGTCCGCAGCCGTCCGAGCAGATGATCGCGGCGATCGCCCGCGCCCTGCGCTGCAGCCTCGACGAGCGCGACCACCTGTTCCACCTCGCCGGGCAGAACGCCCCGACCCGCATGCACCGCGCCGACCACGTCGACCCGGCGATCCTGCGCGTGCTCGACCGGCTCGAGGACACCCCGGCGATCGTCGTGAGCCACCTTGGCGAGACCCTGGTCGAGAACCGGCTCGCTGCGGCACTCCTCGGCAGCTCGGTCGGCCTGGCCGGCAACCAGCGGTACCAGGCGTGGCGGTGGTTCGTGACCGGCGAGGAACGCGCCAAGTACGCACCCGAGCAGCACGGACGACTGGGCCGGACCGTCGTCGCGTCGCTCCGCGCGACCGTCGGCCTGGCCGGGCCCGGCGACCGCCGTGCCGCCGAGCTCATCGCCGAGCTGGAGGCCCGCAGCCCCGAGTTCCGCGAGCTCTGGGCGAAGCACGAGGTCGCCACGCGCTGGTCGGACAACAAGACGATCGTGCAACCGGAGCTCGGCCGCATCACCGTCGACTGCCAGGTGCTGCACACCGACGACCAGGCGCAGGCACTGCTGCTGTTCACGGCGCCGCCGGGGTCGGAGGACGCGCAGAAGCTCGAGCTCCTCGGCGTCGTCGGTCAGCAGACCTTCGCCGGCTGACCGGCGCAGCGACAGACCCGCCGGCGGACACCTCGTCGCCGCACCGCGGAGCAACGCCGCGTCACACACCTGGCTCCCGCACCGACACCGTGCCTAGGGTGGGGCCGTGAGCTCTCCCCGCGTGTACGTCATCCACGAGAACCCCGAGTGGTTCCCGCCGCTCGCCGCCGCCTTCGAGGCCGAGGGCGTGCCGGTGCAGGAGGTCCTGCTGACCGACGGACAGATCGACCTCGGGGCCGAGCCGGAGCCGGGCGTGTACTGGTCCCGCATGTCGGCGAGCTCCCACACCCGTGGCCACGAGCACAGCAAGGAGTACACCCGCGCGGTCCTCGGCTGGCTCGAGCGAGCCGGTCGTCAGGTCGTCGGCGGCAGCCACGTGCTCGAGCTCGAGGTGTCGAAGGTCGCCCAGCACGGGCTCCTGCAGCAGGCCGGGTTCGACGTGCCCCGCACCACCGCCGTGTTCGGCACGACGACCCTGAAGGACGCCGCCCGGACGTTCACCGACGGGCAGGACGTCCCCTTCATCACGAAGCACAACCAGGGCGGCAAGGGCCTGGGCGTCCGCCGCTTCGACTCGCTCGCCGAGTTCGACGCGTACGCCGACAGCCCCGAGTTCGAGGCGCCGGTCGACGGCATCACGCTGCTGCAGGAGTACCTGACCGCGCGCGAGCCGTTCATCACCCGCGTCGAGTTCGTCGGCGGCGAGTTCGTCTACGCCGTCCGCGTCGACACCAGCGCCGGCAGCTTCGAGCTCTGCCCCGCCGACGCGTGCGAGGTCCCGCAGACCATCGCGGGAGCGGTCTGCGACGTGCCCGGCACCGAGACCGCCGGGGCACCCCCGGCGTTCAGCGTCCGCACGGAGATCACCGCCGAGCACCCGCTGGTCCAGCAGCTGCGCACGTTCCTCGCCGACCAGCGCATCACCATCGCGGGCGTCGAGTTCATGGAGACCACGGACGGCCGCACCGTCGTCTACGACATCAACACGAACACGAACTACAACCCCGCGGTCGAGGAGTCCGCGCCGGCCTCCGGCCCGCGCTCGATCGCCCGGTACCTCGGCGGTCTCCTGACCGACGAGTACGCGGCGCAGCTCACGGCCTGAGCACGCAAGACCCACCGGACTGGAGGGCCGTGGCGGGCCCGCCACGGGCCTCCCGTCCGCCTTTCCCACACCCCCAAGGAACACACGTGCGATTCGGATACTGGACCCCGCTCTTCGGCGGCTGGCTGCGCAACGTCGACAACGAGAACATGCCGGTCACCTTCGACTACGTGAAACGCCTGGCGCAGCGCGCCGAGCGGATCGGCTTCGACCTGACGCTCGTGCCGGAGCTGAACCTCAACGACATCAAGGGCACGGCGGCGCCCTCGCTCGAGGCGTGGTCGCTCGCAGCGGCCATCGCGGCGACGACCGAGCGGCTCGAGATCATGGCGGCCATGCGTCCCGGGTACCACCTGCCCGCGGTGACGGCGAAGCAGGCCGCGACGATCGACGACATCTCGTGCGGCCGCTTCACCTTCAACGTCGTGAGCGCCTGGTGGGCGGAAGAGGCGAAGCAGTACGGCGGGATCTTCTCGGAGCACGACGACCGCTACAAGCGCACCGCCGAGTTCGTCGAGATCATGAAGGGGATGTGGCGGGAGACGCCGTACTCGTTCTCGGGCGAGTACTACGACGTCGAGAACGCGCACCTCGAGCCGAAGCCGCGCGTGACGCCGCGCATCTACGCCGGCGGGGAGAGCGAGGCCGGCAAGGCCGCGATCACCGGGTACGCCGACGCGTACGTGACGCACGGCGGCACCGTCGACGAGCTCCGCGCGAAGATCGACGGCATGAAGCAGCGCCGTGTCGACGCCGGACTGCCGCCGTTCGAGGCGTTCGGCATGGCCGCCTACGTCATCGTGCGCGAGACCGAGGAAGCGGCACAGGCCGAGCTCGCCCGGATCACCGACGTGCAGCACGGCCGGGCGTACGAGTCGTACCAGGACTTCATCTCGAAGTCGCAGCTCGAGCACGTGCCCTCGCTCGAGGACTACTCGGTGTCGAACCGTGGGCTGCGCCCCGGGTTCGTCGGGACGCCGGAGCAGGTGGCCGAACGCATCCGCGCGTTCGAGGACGCCGGGGTCGACACGCTGCTGCTGCAGTTCTCGCCGCAGCTCGAGGAGATGGAGCGCTTCGGCGAGCAGGTCATCCCGCTCGTCCGCGCGTCGGTCCCCGCCGAGGCGGCGTCCTGATGGCCGCCGAGGACGACTGGGCCTTCGAGACCCGGCAGATCCGCGCCGGCTTCACGGCCGACCCGGGCTTCGGCGGCAACGTCCCGCCGATCGCGCAGACCGCCGCGTTCGTGTACCCCTCGGGGGAGGACGCCGCGGCCCGGTTCCTGCTCGACGCGCCCGGTCACACCTACTCGCGGGTGAACAACCCGTCGGCCGCGGCGCTCGAGCGCCGGATCGCCGACCTGGAGGGCGGGATCGGCGCCCTGGCCCTGGCGTCCGGGCAGGCGGCGACGTCGCTGGCCGTGCTCGGGGTCGCGCGTGCTGGCGACCACGTCGTGTCGAGCGCCTCGCTGTACGGGGCGACGTACACGTTGTTCGCGTCGACGCTCCGCGACCTCGGCATCGCGTTCACGTTCGTGCAGGACCCGACCGACCTGTCGGAGTGGGCCGCGGCGGTGCGCCCGGAGACCAAGGCGTTCTTCGGCGAGTCCATCCCGAACCCCCGCGGTGACGTCCTGGACTTCGCCGGGGTGGCCGGGGTCGCACACGAGGCCGGCGTGCCGCTCATCGTCGACAACACCATCGCGACGCCGTACCTGGTCCGGCCGATCGAGCACGGCGCCGACATCGTCGTGCACTCGGCGACGAAGTACCTGGCCGGGCACGGCAGCGCCATCGCCGGACTCATCGTCGACAGCGGGAACTTCGACTGGGCGGCGCACGCCGACGCCTACCCGCAGCTGGCGACGACCGAGCAGTCCGGGTTCGCGAACACGAACTTCGCCGAGAAGTTCGGCCGCCGTGCGTTCATCCAGCGCACCCGCTCGAAGCTGTCCGCCGACCTCGGCCCGGCCATCGCGCCGTTCAACGCGTTCCTGGTGCTGCAGGGCATCCAGACGCTGTCGCTCCGCATGGACCGGCACGTGTCGAACGCGGCCGCCGTCGCGACGTGGTTGGACGCACACGACCAGGTGCTCGGCGTGCACTACGCCGGGCTGCCGTCGTCGCCGTGGCACCACCTGCAGCAGCGGTACGTGCCCGCCGGTCCCTCGGCGGTCCTGGCGTTCGACCTGGACGGCGGGGTCGACGCCGGACGGCGGTTCGTGGCCGCCCTCGAGCTGTTCGACCACGTCTCGAACATCGGTGACGTCCGCTCGCTCGTCGTGCACCCGGCGTCGACGACCCACGTGCAGATGACGTCGTCGGAGCGGGCCGCCGCCGGTGTCGGTGACGGGCTCATCCGGTTGTCGATCGGGCTCGAGCACATCGACGACATCACGGCCGACCTGGTCCGGGGCTTCGCGGCAGCCGCAGCGGGATAGGTTGGGGGCATGACCACGTTGGCCGCCCCGACCCGCGTGCGGACGCGCGCCCCCGGCAAGATCAACGTGTTCCTGTCCGTCGGGGCGCTGCAGGACGACGGGTACCACGACGTCGCCACCGCGTACCAGGCGGTGTCGCTGTACGAGGACGTCACGGCCGAGGTCGCCGACGACTTCTCGGTGACCTTCACCGGGCCGATCGACACGAGCGCCGTGCCGGTGGACGAGTCGAACCTGGCGATCCGCGCGGCCCGGCTGGTGGCCGACGCCGCGGGGCACCGGGGCGGGGTCCGGCTGACCATCGACAAGCAGGTGCCGGTCGCCGGCGGCATGGGCGGTGGCTCGGCGGACGCCGCGGCCACCCTGCTCGCCGTCGACACGCTCTGGGGCACCGCGCTCGGGCGCGAGGAACTGCTCCGGCTCGCCGCGCAGCTCGGCGCCGACGTGCCCTTCGCGTTCGCCGGCGGCACCGCCGTCGGCACCGGTCGCGGCGACGAGCTCAGCCCGGCCCTGGCGAAGGGGGAGTTCCACTGGGTCCTCGCCCTGAGCGACGACGGCCTGAGCACCCCCGCCGTCTACCGCGCGCTCGACGAGCACCGGGAGCGGTACCGCGCAGACATCGCGCCGGCCCCGTCGCACCCGGTGGTCGAGGCGAACGTGCTGCAGGCCCTGCGGGCGGGCGACCCCGACCTGCTGGCCGACTGCGTGCACAACGACCTGCAGGCCCCCGCGATGCGCCTGCAGCCCCGGCTCGCGGCGACGCTGGAGCTCGGCGAGAAGTCCGGTGCGCTCGCGGGCCTGGTGTCCGGCAGCGGCCCGACCGTGGCGTTCCTGGTGGGCGATCGCGACGCCGCGCTCGAGCTGCAGGTCGAGCTCAGTGCCGCCGGCCTCGTGGCGCTCCGCGCGACCGGACCCGTGCACGGCGCGCGCGTCCTGCACTGACCTCGCAGGCGGGGACGGCAGGGCAGGCCGAGCGGGGAACGGTCAGCGGCTGTACTTCCACAGGATCACGGTGCCGGTGTGCCAGTACCGCACGACGTGGAACCCCTGGCCCTCGAGCGTCTCGGTGACCTGCGGGCGGATGTTCCGCGACTTGCCGCCGACGAACCACACCGTGTCGATGCCGGACAACCGGGCGGGCACGGTCGTCGCGACGTCGCCGTTGACGTCCCAGAGCTGGCCGCGCTCGGCACCGGTCTCGGCGACGGCGAGGTCCCGCATGCCCGTGAAGGCGTCGGGGTAGGTGTCGGCGATGACCTGCGCGGTCGTCGTGGGGTGCCCCCAGACGCTGCCGAAGACCACGCCCTCGCCCTGGTCGGTGCGCCGGTCGCGTTCGCGCTCGATGATCGCCGCCGCGTTCGCCCAGTGCGAGTCCTGCTTGGCGTGCGGCAGCCGCACCGTGGTGCTCGTCGGCGCCGACACCAGCAGCATCGCGACCACCGTCAGGGCGAGCCAGCGTCGGGGACGGACGGCGGTGAGGGCCAGACCGATCAGCAGTGCGACGAACGGCAGGCTCAGGCTGGCGTACTTGGGGGAGTACAGGTGCTCGCCCGCTGCGGTCGCACCGACCAGCACCGCCGTGGGCAGGACCGTCAGGGGCACGGCGACGCGGACCGCCTGGGCGCGCAGCACGTCACGAGCAGCGGGCGAGGGGCGGCGGGCCGCACGGAGCGCGAGCACCACGCCGACGACCATGAGCGTCCACCCGAGCACGGCGTAGGGCCAACGGGCACCGAACCAGGCCGTCGCGACGACCTGGCGCACGGTCGCCCAGCCGACGCCGGTGATCCAACCGACCTGCTGCGTCTGACCGGCGGCGAGCAGGACGAACGGCGACACCACGACCGCGGCGCCGACGGCCGCGACGGCCCAGTGCACGAGCACCCGGCGGTCGACCATCGCCTCGGACACCGGGCCGGTGCGCTCCGACAGGGCCGAACGTCGGCGGGCAGCGCGGTCGGACGCACCCGTCCAGACGAGCACCACCCCGTGCGCGACGACGGCCAGCGACAGGTAGACGTTGAACAGGACCGCGACGGCCGCGAGCACGCCGTAGACGACCCACCACCGGGTCGCGTGGTGCCGAGCGCGGGTGCGTCGGACGGCGGTCAGCCCGACGAGCGTCAGGGCCGCGGCGAAGGTGGTGACGGTGGCGTAGGGGCGGCCCTCGGTGCCGGCCCAGGCGACGCGCGGCAGCACCAGGAACACCATGCCCGAGACGACCCCGAGGCGGACCCCGCCCAGGCGCCGACCGAGTGCGACGACCAGACCGGCGGCGACGCCGATCGCCAGGGCACTCGGGAACCGCAGCGCGAACGGGGAGTAGCCGACCAGGGCGAACCAGACGTGCATGACCGCGTAGTACAGGCCGTGCACCGCGTCGACGTTCTGCAGCTCCGCCCAGAGCGCCGGCCAGCTCCGCTGCGCGCTCGCGACGGTGGCGGCTTCGTCGTACCAGACCGACGGCACCCAGGTGAAGGCGGCCGCGACGAGGACGCCGAGCGCGCCCACGCTGATCTCCGGCGTCCGGGCGAGCGTGTGCGTGACCGCGTGGGCGACGCCGAGGAGTCGTGCGCGCACCGAGCCGTCCGACGTCGGACGTCGGACCGGGACGGTACCGGTGCGCGGGGAACTCACGAGCGCGACCGTACCGGCCCGCACTGGGGATCTGCCGCGTCCGGCCGGAGGGTGTCCACGTGCAGGAGTTCGGTGCCACGGGCCAGAATGACGGGATGCAGCCCCTCGTCGAGCCCGTCGCCGTCCTGTCGCCGTGGCGGACGCAGCTCGGATCCCGCACCGCGGCGCTCGCCGACGTCGGCCTGACCGGTCTGCGTCGCCTGGCCGGTGCCCGCGTGCTGGTGGTCGGGGCCGGTGGTCTCGGCGCACCGGTCGTCGCCCACCTGGCCGGCATCGGGCGGCTGACGGTGGTCGACCCGGACGTCGTCGACGCCTCGAACCTGGCGCGGCAGACCCTGTTCACGGCGGCGGACGTCGGGTCGTCCAAGGCGCAGGTCGCGGTCGACCGGGCCCACGCCGTCGACCCGGAACTCGACGCGGTCGCGGTCGTCGGGTCGTTCACGCCGGACCTGGTGCCGGGCCACGACGTCGTGGTCGACGCGGCCGACTCGGTCGTGGTCACACGCGAGGTCTCGGACGCCTGTGCCGCAGCCGGGGTGCCCTTCGTGTGGGGGACGGTGCTCGGGCACGACGGACAGGTCAGCGTCTTCCGCGACGCCGGTCCCGACGGCGTGGACTTCCACGACCTGCACCCGGAGGCCCTGCCCGACGAGGGGTCCTGCGCCCTGGACGGCGTGCTCCCCGCGCTCTGCGGCGCCGTCGGTGCGGTGATGGCCGGGCAGGTGTCCGCGCTGGTCACCGGTGCCGGCGACCCGCTGCTCGGCCGTGTCCTGACGGTCGACGCCCGCCGGTGGCGCTGGACCGAGAGCCCGCTCCGTCGCGGCCCGGCTTCGCAGCGTCCCGTGCCCGTCCCCGCGTCGACGGTCCCACGCATCGCCCCCGCCGCGCTCGCCGCCCGGCTCGCCGACCCGGCCGACCCCCTGGTGGTGGTCGACGTGCGGACCGACGAGGAGCGCGCTGCCGGCGTGGTCAGCGGCGCGGTGACCGAGGACACCGCGGCGGACGACGTGGTCGTGTACTGCGCCCGCGGTCCGCGCGCCGACGCCTGGGCGGCACGGCAGCCGGCCGGGAGGCGCGTGGCGGTCCTGGACGGCGGGTTCGAGGCCTGGCGACGCGAGGGGTTGCCCGTGGCGCACGAGCACAGGCCCTGACCCGGGGCGGTCGGCTCCACCTCGCTCCACCCACGAGCCGCAGGTGCGGCTAGCATCGGGGCATCATGACGCAACTGCGGATCAGGGATGCAGCGGTCTTCCTCGGGGTGAGCGACGACACCGTCCGGCGGCTCGTCGACGGTGGGACCCTCACCCGTGCGGTCGACGACGCCGGGCGCGCGGTCGTCGACGGTCGCGAGGTCGCCGAGCACGCCCGTGCACGGAGCACGGAGCTCGCCGGACCGTCCACCGGCGTTCGGAGCTCGGCCCGCAACCGCTTCGTCGGCATCGTCACCGACCTCGTCGTCGACACGGTGATGGCGCAGGTCGAGCTGCAGTGCGGTCCGCACCGCGTCGTCTCGCTCATGAGCGCCGAGGCGGTGCGGGACCTCGGGCTCGAGGTCGGGTCCGTCGCCGTGGCGTCCGTCAAGGCCACGATGGTCGCCGTCGAGGCGCCGACGCCCCAGGAGGACCCCCGATGACCGCTCGTCGATCCGTGGTGGCCGGGCTCGTCGCGGTCGCCGCCCTCGTGCTGACCGCCTGCTCCGGCACGGACACGCCGGTGGGCTCGTCGTCGCAGTCCGGACCGTCGGACCCCGAGTCGGACGTGACCGGGTCGATCACCGTCTTCGCGGCGGCGTCGCTCCAGCAGCCCTTCACCACGATCGGCAGGCAGTTCGAGACCGCGCACCCGGGGGCCTCGGTCGCGTTCTCGTTCGCCGGGTCGAGCGACCTCGTCACCCAGATCCGCAACGGTGCCCCCGCCGACGTCTTCGCCGCGGCCGACGCCGCGACCATGGCGGAGCTGTCGTCCGCCGACCTGGCCGACGGGTCGCCGCGGGACTTCGCCACGAACACGATCGAGATCGCGGTCGCCCCGGGCAACCCCCTCCGGATCGCCGGCCTCGACGACCTGACCGACCCGGACGTGCAGCTCGTCACCTGCGCCCGTCCGGTGCCGTGCGGCGCCGCGGCGGCCGCCGTCGCGGACGCGGCCGGCGTCGACCTGCGGCCGGTCAGCGAGGAGCAGTCCGTCACCGACGTCCTGGGCAAGGTCGAGTCCGGGCAGGCCGACGCCGGTCTCGTCTACGTCACCGACGTTCGGGGAGCGGACGGCCGGGTCGACGGTGTGCCGGTCAGCCAGGCCGCCGACGCCGTCAACACGTACTCGATCGGGGTGCTGCGCGAGTCCGCCGACCCGGAGCTCGCGCGGGCGTTCGCCGCCGCCGTCCGTTCCGCCGCCGGGCAGCGCGTGCTGTCGGCGGCCGGCTTCGGGACGCCGTGAGCCGTGCACCGCGCGCCGACGGACGGCCACCGGTCGCGTGGTGGCTGCCGCTGCCCGCGGCACTCGGCGGGCTGTTCGTCGTCGTGCCGGTGCTCGCGATGCTCGGCCGGGTGGAGTGGTCGTCGTTCGTCGCCCTCGTCACCTCGACCGCGTCGCTCACCGCGCTCGGCCTGAGCCTCGGCACCGCGCTCGCCGCCACCGGGATCGCGTTCGTCCTCGGCTACCCGCTCGCCGTGCTGTTCGCGCGGTCACGGTCACGGTGGGTCGGCGTCGCCCGGGCCGTCGTGCTCCTGCCGCTCGTGCTGCCGCCCGTGGTCGGCGGCCTCGCGCTGCTCGCGGCGTTCGGACGGCTCGGCGTGGTCGGTGCGTTCCTCGACGAGCACGGGCTGCGCATCGCCTTCACCACGACGGCCGTGGTCGTCGCCCAGACCTTCGTGGCGATGCCGTTCCTGGTGTCCTCGGTCGAGGGGGCGCTCCGGGTCGAGGGGGACCGCTTCGAACGGGTCGCCGCCACGCTCGGGGCCGGGCCGACCCGGACCCTGCTGACCGTGACGACCCCGCGCGTGCTGCCCGGCATCCTGTCCGGACTCGTGCTCTGCTTCGCGCGGGCCCTCGGTGAGTTCGGCGCGACCCTGACGTTCGCCGGCAGCCTGCAGGGGGTCACCCGCACGCTGCCGCTCGAGGTCTACCTGCAGCGCGAGGTCGACCCGGACACCGCGGTGGCCCTGGCCGTCGTGCTCGTCGTGGTGGCCGTGGTCGTGATCGGGGCCTCGTCGTTCCGGACTCGGGGAGCGTTCACGTGACGGCGTCGCGCTCCCACTCGACGGCGCCGGGCGCCAGCATCGCCGCGTCGAGCGCCGCAGGCGTCCTGGCGCACGTCGTCGTGGACCACCGCGCCGTCGACGTGTCGATCGCCGTCGCAGCGGGGGAGTGCCTGGCGGTCGTCGGGCCGAACGGCGCCGGCAAGTCGACCCTCGTCGAGGCGCTGGCCGGACTGCTGCCGATCGACGCCGGCCGGGTCGTGCTCGGCGGCGTCGAGGCGTCCGGGCCCCGCCGCACGGTCCCCGCGCACCGCCGACGGATCGGACTCGTCGCCCAGCGCCCCGACCTGTTCCCGTTCCGCGACGTCCTCGGGAACGTCGCCTTCGGACCCCGGGCTGCCGGAGCCGGTCGCGCCGCTGCCCGGCGACGGGCACTGCACGCACTCGACGCGGTCGGTGTCGCGGACCTCGCCGGACGCGACCCGCGCACGCTCTCGGGCGGGCAGGCGCAGCGCGTCGCGATCGCCCGCGCGCTGGCCACCGACCCGACGGTCCTGCTGCTCGACGAACCGACCTCGGCACTCGACGTCGGTACGCGCGACGAGGTCCGCGCGGCACTGCGGACCGCGGTCGCCGGTCGCCCCGCCGTGCTCGTCACGCACGACCCGGTCGAGGTCGTCGCCCTGGCCGACCGCGTCGTCGTCCTCGAGGCCGGACGGGTGGTCGAGGAGGGCACCCCCGCCACCGTGCTCGGCCGCCCGACCAGCGCGTTCGCCGCCACGTTCTCCGGGCTGGCGCTGGTGCGGGGGACCGCCACCGCCGGTGGGATCGCGCTGGACGGCGGGGGCGAGCTCACGTCGGGGACGCACACCGTGCCTCCCGGCCGTCCCGCCCTCGCCGCGTTCCACCCGACGGCCGCCGTCCTGACGCGGGACGGAGGCGGTCCGGCGCGCACCGTCACCGCGCTCGAGGCGCGGGACGGCCTGGTGCGCGTGCACGCCGGGGAGCTGGTGGCCGACCTGACGCTCCCGGCGCTGACGGCGATGGGCGTGCGACCCGGCGACCGGGTGCACGTCGCCCTCGCCGCCGCCGAGGTGTCGGTGTACGCGCCGCGCGGTTGAGACAATGGTCGGATGACCTCCTGGTTCCCCAAGGTGTGGCCCGTGGCCACCCCGCTCGTGGCGGCCGTCGTGCTCGCGCTGTCGTACGGACGGTACGGACTCGGCACGGTGGTGGTCGTGCTCGTGGCCGTCGTGCTGGCGGTCACGATCCTGGCGGCCGTGCACCACGCCGAGGTCGTCGCGCACCGGGTCGGTGAACCGTTCGGGTCGCTCGTGCTCGCCGTGGCGGTGACCGTCATCGAGGTGGCGCTCATCATCTCGCTGTCGAGCTCCGGCGGGGCGCAGGCCGAGACGCTGGCCCGGGACACCGTGTTCTCGGCGGTGATGATCACGATGAACGGCCTGGTCGGTCTGGCGATCCTGATCGGGACCCTGCGGCACGGCACCGTGCGGTTCAACCAGGAGGGCGCGAGCGCCGCGACGATGACGGTCGCCGCGCTCGCCGTGCTGACCCTGGTGCTGCCGACGTTCACCACCGGCACCGACGACGCGTCGTTCACCGGGACGCAGCTCGTGTTCGTGGCCCTGGCGTCCCTCGTGCTGTACGGGCTGTTCGTCGTGACGCAGACCGTGGCGCACCGCGACTTCTTCCTGCCCGTCAACCGCGCCGGCGGGGTGCTCGCCGAGTCGGAGGACGTGCACGCGGCCCGACCGACCGTGCGGGCGACGATGGTGTCGCTCGGGCTGCTCGTCGTCGCCCTGGTGGCGGTCGTCGGACTCGCCAAGGTGGAGTCCCCGGCGATCGAGGCCGGGGTCGCCGCGGTCGGGTTCCCGCCGTCGTTCGTCGGTGTCGTGATCGCGCTGCTCATCCTGCTGCCCGAGGGCATCGCCGCCTCGAAGGCCGCGGCACGGAACCGGATCCAGACGAGCCTGAACCTGGCGATGGGCTCGGCGATGGCGTCGATCGGGCTGACGATCCCGTCGATCGCCGTCGCCTCGCTGTTCATGCCGGGCACCCTGCTGCTGGGGCTCGGGTCGAGTCAGATCGTGCTGCTCGCACTGACGATCGTCGCGGCGGTGCTCACGGTGCTGCCCGGACGGGCGACACGGCTGCAGGGTGGGGTGCACCTGGTGATCTTCGCCGCGTTCATCGTGCTGTCCGTCTCGCCCTAGGCGCAGGCGCAGGCGCAGCCGCAGACGCAGGCGCAGACGCCGGTCCGACCGGCGGGACCGCTGCGGAGCGCCGCTCAGCCGCCGGCGAAGGGCGGCATGACGTCGACCACCGCGACGCCGTCGAGTGCGGTGCCCCGGTCGCGCGTGGTCACGCCGTCGACCAGGTACGAGCAGCGCTCCTGCACCGCGGTCCAGCGCTCGGGGTCGGCCGCCTCGACCGCGGCGAGGGCTGCGTCGACGGTGGGCGCCGAGGTGTCGAGCGTGTCCACGCCGACGGCGGCCCGCGCAGCGGCGAAGAAGCGGATCGTGGTCACGTCCTAGCCCCCGATCGCGCTCATGCCCCGGGCCGGGTGCACGAGCTCGTCGCTGTCGTCGCCGTGGTCGCGCGGCTTCGCCCACATCGCCCGCCGCCAGGCCTCGGCGACCTCGTCGTCGGAGGCGCCCGCACGCATCGGACCGAGCACGTCGGTCTCGTCGTCGGAGAACAGGCAGCTGCGCACGTGCCCGTCGGCGGTCAGACGGGTGCGGGTGCAGTCGGCGCAGAACGACTCGGTGATGCTGGCGATGATGCCGACCGTGCCGAGCGCCTCGCCGGTGCGGGCGTCCTGCACGCGGTACCGCTCGGCCGGGGCGCCGTCGCGCGGAGCGTCGTCGGGCGTCAGCACGAACGACGACGACAGCAGGGCGCGGGTCTCGGCAGCGGTGACCATCGACGTGCGGTCCCAGGTGTGGTCCGGGTCGAGCGGCATCTGCTCGATGAACCGCAGCTCGTAGCCGCGCTCCAGGCACCAGCGGAGCAGCTCGGGCGCGGCCCCGTCGTTGACCCCGCGCAGCAGCACCGCGTTGACCTTGATGTCGAGTCCGGCATCGTGCGCGGCCGTCAGCCCGGCGATCACCTTGTCGAGGAACGGGCGGCGGGTCACGGTGGTGAAGACGTCGGGGTCGACGGTGTCGAGCGACACGTTCACCCGGCGCAGCCCGGCGTCGGACAGGGCCCGGGCGCGGTGGGCCAGCCCGATCGCGTTCGTCGTGAGGGACAGCTCCGGGGCATCAGGCAGTGCGGCGCAGCGGGCGATCACGTCGACCAGGTCGTGCCGGAGCATCGGCTCGCCGCCGGTGAACCGGACCTTGCGGACGCCGAACCGCGACGTCCCGAGGCGCACCAGCCGCTCGATCTCCGCCGCGGTCATCAGGGCGTCGTCGGGGGCGAAGGGCAGGCCGGCCGCGGGCATGCAGTACGTGCAGCGCAGGTTGCAGCGCTCGGTCAGCGACACCCGCAGGTCGATCGCCCGGCGACCGAACCGGTCCACCAGCCCGGCATGGGCCGTGCCGACGGGAGCGTCGGCCGCGCCGGTCGCGACGACGGGCGCACCGGGAGCGCCGGGAGCACCGGGCGCACCGGTCGCGCCGCCCGGACCACCGGTGGTGCCGAGCAGGATCGCGGGTGCCATGTCAGTCAGCGTACGTGGGGACCCGTCGGAACGACAGCCGCTCCCACCACCGCCGCCAGTCCGACCGGTCCGTGCGCACCAGGGTCACGACCACGATGACGACGATCGCCGCCAGCAGCCACCACCGGTAGGCGTCCACCGAGGGCCACACCCCGCGCAGGGCGATCGCCAGCCCGATCGACAGCCACTCCCACCGGCCGGACAGCACCACGAACGGGATGAGCAGCAGCGCGTACCAGGGGTAGCGGGGGGTCACGGCGAGGAACGTGACGCCGATCATCAGGACCTCGCCCGACCACGGTCGCGACGGGTCGACCAGGCGCCAGGCCACGAACGCGGCGAGCAGCACGAGCAGCCCCACCACGACGGTCCCGGCGTCCCCGGGGAACAGCAGCGAGACCAGGGCGAACCGGGACCCGTCCTCGTAGCCCTCCTCGCTCAGGTACCCGGGCAGGTAGCCGAGCACGTCGATGCCGGTCGTCAGCACGTAGGGCACGTAGAGCAGGCCGAACACGGCGATGCCGACCGGGATCGCCCACCAGCCGCCGCGCCGCCCGAGCAGCGGCGGGTACACGATCGCCGGGATGAGCTTCGTCGCGGTGGCCGCACCGAGCGCGATCCCGCCCCAGATCGGTCGCCCGAACGTCACGAGCACGACGCCCGCGGTGGCCAGCGCGGCACCGACGACGTCGACGTGCGAGTTGGTGACCGCCTCGGACGCCACCAGGGGCGACCACGCCCACAGCGCCGCCCACCAGGTCGGCCGGCCCGTGCGGCGGAGCACCGCGACCAGGCCGATCGTCACGCCGAGCGAGACGAGCAGCCCGGCGACCTGGAACGGCAGGTACTGCGCGGTCACCGGGACGAACGCGCGCACGCCGGCGAACCAGAGCTGGGCCATCGGCGGGTAGATCGTCACGACGTCCGGACGGTTGATCGCGACGCAGTGCCCGTCGGCCCCGTCGCCCAGGCCCCGGAAGCGGGGCTTCAGGGGCTCGCAGGTGCCGTCGACCTTGTCGGGGAACAACCAGTCGGGTCGCAGGCCGGACAGTGCGGAAGACTGCGGCGTGTGCGCGTACGGTGAGATGCCGGCGTGCTGCACGATGCCGTCCCAGGCGTACCGGGCCGAGTCGGTGCTCGTGTTCGGCGGGCCGACGAGTGCCGCGACGCCGATCACGACCGCTCCACCGACGACCATCGTGGTCATCCACCGGACGGGCACGAACCGCACCGCGAACACGGCGACGACGAACACGGTCCAAGCGATCAGCGTCCACGCAACGAATGCAGAACGATGGCCCGACCGGAGGAACCCCAGATGCGTGACGCCGACGGCGATGACGCCCGCGAGGGCCAGTACTCCGACGACCGCCACCACGGTGCCGATCCGCGCGGCGGTGCCGTCGGCCAGGGACGGTCGGAGGGCACGCAGTCGGTCGCTCATGGTCCGTCGAGGCTATCCGGCGTCCGGACCCTGCTGCACGACGGACGAGCAGCTCTGGCGTCCCCCAACCGCAACGCCCGCTCGGCGGTGGTGCTCGGTCGCCTGCTCGGCATCGCGTTCCTGGTCTGCTTCGGCACCGGGATCTACAGCCACCTGCTGCAGGAACCGCTCGGCTGGATGCGGTTCCCGACCCGGCCGACGCAGCTGTACCAGTTCACGCAGGGCCTGCACATCACCACCGGCATCGCGATCATCCCGCTGCTGCTCGCCAAGCTGAACACCGTGATGCCCGCACTCGTGCAGACGCCCCCGGTGCGCGGGGTCCTGCACCTGCTCGAGCGGGTGTCGATCGCGGTGCTCGTGTCCGCGTCGATCATCCAGGTGGTCACGGGCCTGCTCAACACGTACCAGTGGTACCCGTGGCCGTTCCCGTTCCGCCAGGTGCACAACGCGCTGGCCTACGTGATCATCGGGTCGCTCGTGATCCACGTCGCGGCGAAGCTGCCGGTCATCGCGCGGTACTGGCGGAAGCGCGACTCCTACGACGAGCACGGCCGGTTCATAGCGGACCCCGCGTCCGGCAGTGAACTGCTCCCTGCCGCTCAGGAGGCCCGGCCCGCGTCCGCCCCGCACGGCCTGGTCGGCCGCGTCTTCCGGTGGATCGACGGGGTCGACGCCGCCGGAGGCGGCGCCGAGGCTCGCCCCGCCGGACAGGACGCAGCCCCCGCGCGCCGAGAGGTGTCCGCCGATCCGGGTCCCGCCGGACCGGCGGCCGACCCGGACGCGGCGAGCCGGGCCTCCAGGCCGACGCCGGAGGCAGCCACCGGACGACGCGAGCGGATCGCCCGACGCGGGTTCTTCGCCGGCGTGACGGCCGCGACGGTCGGCGTCGTCGCGCTCACCGCGGGCCAGTCGTCGAAGCTCGCCGAACCGTTCAACGTGTTCGGCGCCCGCGGCCGGGGCATCGGCTCGAACGGACTGCCGGTGAACCGCACCGCGCGTGCGGCCGGGGTGCTCGCGACCGCAACCGCGGCCGACTGGACGCTGACGGTCGTCGGCCACGACGTGAGCCGGACCTTCGTCCGTGCGGAACTCGTCGCGCTCGGCACCACCCAGGTCGACCTGCCGATCTCGTGCGTGGAGGGGTGGAGCCAGATGGCGACGTGGAAGGGCGTCCGGATGCGTGACCTGCTCGACGCGGTGCAGGCGCCGCAGGGGTCGCACGTGCGGGTGACGAGCCTGGAACGGCACGGCGGCTACCGGATCATGGACATGGGCCCGGAGTACGCCGAGGACCCGACGACCCTCGTCGCGCTCGAGCTCAACGGCGCGACGCTCGACCTGGACCACGGGTTCCCGGCGCGGATCATCGCTCCCGGGCGGCCGGGTGTGCTGCAGACCAAGTGGATCGAGCGGATCGAGGTGCTCCGGTGAGGGCCGCGCGGATCGTGCTCGCGGTGATCGGCGTGCTGGTCATCGCCTTCGGTGCCTTCGTGCTGGTGACGTCGGTGTCGCCGAACCGCATCGGTGGGCTCGCGGTGTGGCTGCTCGGCGCGGTGGTCCTGCACGACGCGGTCCTGTCGCCGTTCGTGGTCGGGGCGGGACTGCTGCTGCGCCGGGCCGGTCGGACGCTGCGGGCGTGGGTGCTCGTGGTCGTGCAGGCGGCGATCGTGCTCGGGAGCGTCCTCGCCCTGGTCGTGCTACCGGAGATCGAGGCGAAGGACCAGGGGCCGAAGAACCCCACGGTGCTGCCGTTCGACTACGGCACGCGGCTGCTGCTGGTCGAGGGTGCGCTGCTGCTCGTGGTCGTGGCGGTGCTCGTGATCGGGGTGGTGCGGAGCCGGCGACCCGGACGTTCGTCCACCGCGCGCACTACTGGTTGAAGGAACAACCTCTCGGTAGGATGGACAGCATGTCCGACGACACCCCGTGGCTCACCCGCGAGCAGCTGCGCGCGTGGATGAAGCTCGTGGCGGTCATGGAGCTCCTGCCCGCCGCGCTCGACCAGCAGCTGCAGCGCGACGCCGACCTGACGCACTTCGACTACATGGTCGTCGCGATGCTCTCGGAGACCGACACCCGCACGCTCCGCATGTCGGCACTCGCCTCGGCGACGAACGCGTCCCTGCCGCGGCTGTCGCACGTGGTCTCGCGGCTCGAGAAGCGCGGGCTCGTCACCCGCTGCCCGTCGACGTCCGACCGCCGGGCCACCGACGTCCGGCTCACCGACGCCGGGTACGCCACCATCGTCGAGGCGGCACCGGACCACGTCCGCACCGCGCGACGGATGGTGATCGACGCACTGAGCGACGAGCAGGTCGCGCAGCTCGACGGCATCGCCGCGTCGCTGCTCACCCGACTCGACCCCGAGGGGCGGTTCGCCGCGCTGACCTACCCGCGCGAGGACGACGACGTCGCCATCTGCGAGGAACGGCTGACGGGCGCCGCGACCGACTGACGCGGGCGACCGACGGACGCGCCCCCGGCCTCCGGCCGACCCCCGCGTCACGCTCGCCGGTCGGCCCGACGCCTGCAATAGGCTCGCCGCATGACCGAGACCGTCGCGCCGTCCGACACGTACTCCTACCTCGGGCCCGCCGGCACGTTCACCGAGGCCGCCCTGAAGCTCGTCGAGGCCGCCGCCGGCAAGCCCTGGCGCAGCGTCAACAACGTCGGCGAGGCCCTGGACGACGTCGTCTCCGGCCGCTCGGTCGGTGCGGTCATCGCGATCGAGAACAGCGTCGACGGCGGGGTCAGCGCCACGCAGGACGCCCTGGCCCGGATCCCCGGGGTCCGCATCGTGGGGGAGTACCTGGTCCCCGTCGACTTCGTGCTCGTCGCTCGCCCCGGCACCACGCTCGACCAGGTCCGCACCGTGAACGCGCACCCGGTCGCCTACGCGCAGACCCACAACTGGCTCGAGGTGAACCTACCCGGACACGGGCACATCCCGGCGTCTTCGAACGTCGCCGCCGCCCTGGCCCTGCTCGACGAACGACCCACCGCGGACGCGGCCGTCGCCCCGCCCGGCATCACCGACCACCACGACGTCACGGTGCTCGCGTCGTCCATCGGCGACAACGCGTCGGCCGTCACCCGGTTCGTGCTGGTGTCGAAGACCCTCGCACTGCCCGAACCCACCGGCGCCGACAAGACGAGCGTCATCGTCGAGCTCCCCGCCGACCACCCCGGTGCCCTGGTCGACATGCTCGAGCAGTTCGCGACGCGGGGCATCAACATGGGCCTGCTGTCGTCGCGACCCATCGGCGACGAACTCGGCCGCTACCGGTTCGTCATCGACCTCGACGGGCACGTGCGCGACGAGCGGGTGGCCGACGCACTGCTCGGCCTGCGGCGCTTCAGCCCGCGCGTGACGTTCCTCGGCTCGTACCCGCGGGCGGACGGCGCCCGGCCCGAGGTGCCCGCACGGTACTCGGACGCCGCCTTCGTCGAGGCGCGGGACTGGCTGCGCGCGATCGTCTCGGGCGACCCGGACGCGCGCTGACCGCAGGCCGGGGCCGGGTCGAGCCCGGACGCGCGCGGACCGCAGACCCGGGGCCGGGTCGGCCCCGGGTCCGGGGCGGCGTCAGCCGCGGTGCGCTGCCCGGACCTGCCGCGTCGACCGTGTCTCGTCACGCGGCCCGGCGACGCGGACACGCAGCCCGCCCTCGTGGATCTCCGCCTTGAACGCCGAGACCTCGCCCACGGGGTCGCCGTCGATCTCGAACTCGTCCGGCCGCTCGAGTCGCGCCGTGAACTCCTGGCCGCGCAGGTAACGCAGCGGACGTTCCTCGCGGGCGAGCGAGGTGATGCGCCTGCCGACCGCGGTCCGCCCGAGAGCCGAGCGGCGGAACGAGCGCAGGATCGCGTTCTCCCACAGCATGCGGGCGGCGATGCGGACCCAGCCGAAGAACCCGCGGGGCCGCATCACGACGACGTCGAACACGCCGTCGTCGATCTCGGCATCGGGCAGCAGGGTCGCGCCGGCCTGCAGCGTGCCGCAGTTGCCGACGATCAGGGAGTGCGCGCGCACCGTGTGGGTGCTCCCGCCGTCCACGCGGTACCGGAAGTCGAAGGCGTCGGCATCCCGCAGCGACCGGACCAGCGAGTCGACGTAGGCGAGCCACCCGACCTTCTTCTTCAGCTCGGGCTTGGTGTTCGCCAGCATCCGGGCGTCCAGGCCCAGACCGGCCATCACCAGGAAGCCGAACCGCTCGCGGGAGCCGTCCGGACGCTCGACACCGACCGTGCCGATGTCGATCGTGCGGTCCTCGCCGCGGAAGATCGTGCGGACGCTCGCCTCCAGGTCGTCGATCGGCGCCGGGATGTTCCGGGCGAGCAGGTTGCCGGTACCGCTCGGCAGCAGGGCCAGCGCGGCCTCGGACTCCCACACGACCTCGGCGACCGCGCGGACGGTGCCGTCGCCGCCGGCCGCCGCGATGACGTCGGCACCCGCCGCGACCGCCTCGCGGGCCATCCCGCCACCCGGGTCCTCCTCGGAGGTCTCGAACCACAGCGTCTCGTTCCACCCGGCCTCGCGCCGGTACCGCTCCACCGTCTCCTTGAGCGAGGCGAGGTCCACCTTGACCGGGTTGTAGACGACGGCGGCGGTGCGGGGGTCCGGCGTGGGCGCGTCCGGCTGCGCAGGCGCGGTCTCCGAGGGTGATGACATGCTCCGAACGTACCGGCGGAGTCCTGTGCAGCGCGCCCGTCCCGGCCACGGTCGGACGGGAGGCCCGTGGCGGGGCCCGCCCCGCGCCTCCAGGCCGTCGACGCGCACCCGGTCCGCAACCGGCGCTGGCTAGGATGAACCGGTGATCGATCCCCAGCTGCTGCGTGACAACCCCGACGTCATCAAGGCCTCACAGCAGGCGCGTGGTGCCTCGGTGGCCGTCGTCGACGAGGCCGTCGCCGCCGACTCCGCACGGCGGAGCGCGATCACCTCGTTCGAGTCGCTCCGCGCCGAGCAGAACGCCTTCGGCAAGACGGTCGCCAAGGCCCCGAAGGACGAGAAGGCCGCGCTCGTGCAGCAGGCCCAGGCCCTCGCCGCGC
The DNA here is from genome assembly GCF_020297365.1 of Curtobacterium oceanosedimentum. Classification (GTDB taxonomy): domain Bacteria; phylum Actinomycetota; class Actinomycetes; order Actinomycetales; family Microbacteriaceae; genus Curtobacterium. Next base: position 3,184 of record NZ_JAIXIG010000005.1, on the reverse strand, counting down.
AGGTCAAGGAGGCCCAGGCCACCGTCACCGCCGCCGAGGACACGTTCAACACGGTCGTCCGCGGCATCCCGAACGTCGTGCTGCCCGGTGTGCCCGAGGGCGGCGAGGACGACTTCGTCACGCTCCGCACCGTCGGCACCAAGCCCGAGTTCGACTTCGAGCCGAAGGACCACGCCGACCTCGGCGAGCACCTCGGCATCATCGACATCCCGCGCGGGGTGAAGGTCTCCGGCTCGCGCTTCTACTTCCTGCGCGGCATGGGCGCCCGCCTCGAGATCGCGCTGATGTCCCTCGGGCTCGACCGCGCGGTCGCCGCCGGGTTCGAACCCCTCATCACGCCGACGCTCGTGCGCCCCGAGACCATGGCGGGCACCGGGTTCCTCGGCGAGCACGCCGCCGAGGTCTACCGGCTCGAAGCCGACGACCTGTACCTGACCGGCACGAGCGAGGTCGCCCTGGCCGGGTTCCACGCCGACGAGATCCTCGACCTCGCCGACCCGTCCGCCGCCCACCGCTACGCCGGCTGGTCGACCTGCTACCGGCGCGAGGCCGGTTCGGCGGGCAAGGACAACCGCGGCATCCTGCGCGTGCACCAGTTCAACAAGCTCGAGATGTTCGCCTACGTCCACCCGGACCAGGCCGAGGCCGAGCACGAGCGGCTCGTCGCGCACCAGGAGCAGATGCTCCAGGACCTCGGGCTGCACTACCGCGTGATCGACGTCGCGGCGGGCGACCTCGGCACGAGCGCGGCGAAGAAGTACGACATCGAGGCCTGGGTCCCGACGCAGGGCACCTTCCGCGAGCTCACCTCGACGTCGAACTGCACGACGTTCCAGGCCCGCCGCCTCGACATCCGCTACCGCACCGAGAGCGGCAGGACTGCCCCGGTCGCGACCCTGAACGGCACCCTCGCCACCACCCGGTGGATCGTCGCGATCCTCGAGACGCACCAGCAGGCCGACGGCTCGGTCGTCGTGCCCGAGGTGCTCCGCCCGTACCTGGGCGGCGTCGAGGTGATCGAGCCCCGATGAGCACCCGCGACCGGTTCGTCGACGGCTCCTCGCAGGGTGGCGGTCCGGACGCGCCCGCCCGCACCAAGCGGTGGCTGGTCGCGCTCGACGTCGACGGCACCACCATGCGCGAGGACGGCGTCGTCACCGAGGCGGTCGTCGCCGCGGTGCGGGACGCCGAGGCCGCCGGGCACGAGGTCATGCTCTCCACCGGCCGCAGCGAGGGCATGACCGTGCCCCTGCTCGAGACGCTCGGCATCGAACCGAAGTTCCTGGTCTGCGCCAACGGGGCGCTCACCCTGGCCCGTCGCGCCGACGGCTCGTACGAGCGCCGGCACGTCGAGCGCTTCGACCCGTCCGAGGTGCTGCAGACCATCCACGGTGCCCTGGAGAACGCGGCGTTCGGCGTCGAGGACGAGACCGGACACTTCCTGCTCTCCGGCAACTTCCCCGACGACACGATGACCGTCGCCGGCGAGCACGTGCCCTTCGAACAGCTGCTCGGCGTCGAGGCCACACGCGTCGTCGTCATCTCGCCCGGGCACGACACCGAGGACTTCCTGCAGGTCGTCGAGCGGATGGGCCTGCACAAGGTCTCGTACTCGGTCGGCTGGACGTCGTGGCTCGACATCGCCCCCGAGGGCGTGACGAAGGCCACCGCGATGGAGCGCGTGCGGGAGTGGCTCGACATCCCGCGTTCCCGCGTCTTCGCTGCCGGCGACGGCCGGAACGACATCGACATGCTCCGGTGGGCGTCGACCTCCGGTCGCGGCGTGGTCATGGGGCAGGCCCCCGACGACGTCGTCGACGCCGGCAACGAGCTCACGGGCGGCGTGACGGACGACGGGCTGGCTGCGGCGCTCGACTCCCTGCCGCGCTGACGCGCATCCGGACGGGAGGCCCGGGTAGACTTCCCGGGACGCGGTCACGTCTCGCCACGTGGTCGCGTCACTGGAGGGTTGTCCGAGCGGCCGATGGAGCCTGTCTTGAAAACAGGTGGGCAGAGATGTCTCGTGGGTTCGAATCCCACACCCTCCGCGATGGACACCCGGCTGCGCCCCCTCCGCCTCGACGACGCGGCCGTGCTCGCTGCCGTCATCACCGCGAGTGCCGACCACCTGCGGCCGTGGGAACCCACGCGGGCGCCGTCGTACTACACGGAGTCCGGGCAGCTCGACGTCATCACGCAGGCCCTCGCCGCGCAGCGGTCGGGCAACGCGGTGCCGTTCGTCGTCGAGTCGACGGACGGCGAACTGCTCGGCCGGATCACCCTGAGCGGGATCACGCGCGGGGCCCTGCAGTCCTGCGCGATGGGGTACTGGATCCGGGCTGACCGCACCCGTCAGGGCCATGCTTCACGCGCTGTCCGAGCCGCCGTCGACCACGCGTTCGACGTGCTCCGACTCCACCGTGTGCAGGCCGAGACCCTGCCCGAGAACGTCGGTTCGCAGCGCGCGCTCGCGTCCGCGGGGTTCGTCCGGTACGGCTTCGCCCCGGAGTACATCCGGATCGACGGTGTCTGGCGCGACCACGTCATGTTCCAGCGGATCGCACCGTGACGGCAGCGCGGTGATCGAGGTCGTCGGGTACCGGTCGTCGTGGCCCGAGCGCTTCGCCGAGCTGCGTGCCGCCTACGCCGCAGCCCTCGTCGACGCGGGCTGCGGTTCCGGAGCATCGAGCACGTCGGCAGCACCGCCGTGCCGGGCCTCGGCGCCAAGCCCGTCATCGACGTCGACGTCGTGGTCGACGCCGAGGACGTCCCCGCCGCCGTCGTCGCACTCGAGTCGATCGGGTTCGTCCCGCGCGGTGAGCTCGGCGTGCCGGGGCGGCAGGCGTTCCACACGCCGGAGCGGTTCGCGCCCAGCAACACCTACGTCGCCACGGCCGGGTCGCTCGCGCTGCGGAACCACCTCGCCGTCCGCGACGTGCTGCGGTCCGATGCGGCGCTCCGCGACGAGTACGGCGCGGTGAAGCGCCGGGCGGCTGCGGCGGCGCAGGACATCGACGAGTACATCGAGCGCAAGAGCGCGGTGCTGGGGCGGATCCTGCGTGCCGGCGGCCTGTCCGGCGAGGAACGCGCCGCGATCGACGCCGTGAACCGTCGGATCACCGGCCGAGGCGCCGGCAGCTGACCCGGGGAGCGCCCCGCGGTGGCGCCGCCCGGACGCTCTCCG
>NZ_JAIXIG010000059.1 GCF_020297365.1 Curtobacterium oceanosedimentum | reverse complement strand
CATGAGCCCCCGCCGCCCCGACGACGTCGAACCGTTCCGCCCGATCGACTGGACCGGTGAGACGCCGCCGGCGATCCCGGCCCGGTTCGTCCCGGAGCACGTGGCGATCGTCATGGACGGCAACGGTCGGTGGGCGAACGGCCGCGGGTTGACGCGCATCGAGGGGCACAAGGCCGGCGAGGCCTCGCTGCTCGACGTCGTCGCGGGTGGGATCCAGATCGGGGTGCGGCACATCTCGGCGTACGCCTTCTCGACGGAGAACTGGAAGCGCTCCCCGGAAGAAGTGCGGTTCCTGATGGGCTTCAACCGCGACGTGATCCGTCGTCGTCGCGACCAGCTGCACGAGTGGGGTGTCAAGGTGCGGTGGGCCGGCCGGCGCCCGCGGTTGTGGCGGAGCGTCATCGACGAGCTCGAGACCGCCGAGCGGATGACCGCGGGCAACGACGTCCTCACGCTGACGATGTGCGTGAACTACGGCGGCCGGAACGAGATCGTCGACGCCGTGCGGGGCATGGCCGAGGACGTCGCGGCCGGCCGCCTCAAGCCGAGCCAGGTCACCGAGAAGGCCCTGGCGAAGCGGCTGTACGTGCCGGAGATGCCCGATGTCGACCTGTTCCTCCGCAGTTCGGGGGAGCAGCGCACGAGCAACTTCCTGCTGTGGCAGTCGGCGTACGCCGAGATGGTGTTCCTCGACCGGCTCTGGCCGGACTTCCGTCGCACGGACCTGTGGGGCGCGATCGAGGAGTACGCGCGCCGCGACCGTCGCTACGGCGGCGCGGTCGACGCACCGACGGCGTAGCAGCAGCCGGACCGGGCTCAGCGCGGCAGCGGCCCGTCGAGCAGGTGTGCCGCGGACCGCACCGCGTCGAGCGCCGCTCGGATGCTCGGCACGCGCTCGGCCCCGCGCGCCACGACGACCTCCACGCGCCGGGCCAGGTCGTCGTCGACCGGGTCGACCCGGACCCCGGCGGGGATCACCGTCGTGGCGAGTGCCAACCGGGGGAGCAGCGCCACCCCGAGTCCGGCGGCCACGAGCCCCACCACCGCCGCCGCGTTGTCGGTCTCGAGCACGATCTCGGGGACGAAGCCGGCGGTCGCGCACGAGGCGAGCAGGTGGCCACGGCACCGCGGGCAGCCACCGATCCAGCGCGCCTCGCTGTGCGACGCCAGGTCCACCGCGGCCGAGCCCACGCCGCCACCCGCCTCCGCGCCGCCCGTCCCCGCGCTGCGCACCCCAGCGAGCGCCGCCCCCGCGGCACCGCTCGCTCCGGCCGACGTCACCAGCGCGAGCGGATCCCGACCGAGGGCCCGCGTGACCAGCCCCGGGTCCGGAGCGGCTCCGACCTCGTCACCGACGTACGTGAAGGTCAGGGCGACGTCGACCTCGCCGGCGCGCAGGAGCTCGAGCGCCTCCGGTGGTTCGACCTCGACGTAGGTGGTCGTCACGCCCGGGGCCGTGGCCGCCAGCCGGGCGAGCACCGCGGGCACCAGGGCGGACGAGGCGCTCGGGAACCCGGCGAGCCGCACCCGTCCGCGGGACAGGCCCCCGACGGCGTCGAGGTCCTCGCGTGCGGCGGTCAGCGCGGCCTGCACGTGCAGGGCGTGGTCGGCGAGCACCTGCCCGGCGTGGGTGAGCGTGGCACCGCGTCCGCCACGCAGCACCAGGGCGTGCCCGAGTCGCTCCTCGGCGCGGGCGAGCAGCTGGCTGACCGCCGGTTGGCTCGACCCGAGGGCCGCGGCGCCGCGGGTGATCGACCCGCCGTCGGCCACGGCGCGCAGGACCCGCAGCAGCTGGGGATCGATCTCGTCCATCACGTGATGTTATCGCCCGTACAACGAACCGGCCCTGGCGTGATGGGCCGCGAGGCGTGACGCTGGCCGCATGGACTCCTTCCCCGGCGGCCGCGGGTACCTGGCGGCGTGCACCGCAGGCCTGCCGACCCGCGCGACCCTCGCTGCACAGCGGGCCGACCTCGACGCGTGGTCCCGCGCCGAGACGACCCCCGCGCACTACGGGGCGCTCGTCGAGCAGGGGCGCGCGCGCTTCGCCGAGCTGGTCGGCGTCGGAGCCGAGCACGTGGCGACGGGCTCGCAGACCTCGGTGATGGCCGCGGTCGTCGCCGACGCCCTGCCCGACGGTGCCGAGGTGGTCGTGCCGGACGGCGACTTCAGCTCGGTCGTGTTCCCGTTCCTCGCGCAGGCCCACCGTGGCGTCCGGGTCCGGAGCGTCCCGCTCGACCGGCTCGCCGCCTCCGTCGGACCCGACACGGCCCTCGTCGCGTGGTCCGCCGTGCAGTCCGCCACCGGCGTGGTCACCGATCCGGGCCCGGTCGTGGCCGCCGCCCGCCGCGTCGGCGCCCTGACCCTGTGCGACCTGACGCAGGCCGCCGGCGTCCTGCCCGTCGACGCCGCTCCGTTCGACGTCACGCTCACCCACGCGTACAAGTGGCTCTGCGCGCCTCGAGGGGTCGCCTTCATGACGCTCTCCGACACCGCGCTCGGTCGGCTCCGACCGGTGCAGGCCGGGTGGTACGCCGGTGCCGACGTGTGGTCGTCCTGCTACGGCCCCGCCATGCACCTGGCCGACGACGCGCGTCGCTTCGACGTCTCGCCGGCCTGGCAGGCGTGGCCAGGCGCCGTGGCCGCGCTCGAACACGCCGTCGCGCTCGACCAGCAGGCGGTCTGGAGGCACGCCACCGGTCTCGCAGACCGGCTGTGCGGCGCCCTCGGGTCGCCCCGGCAGGGCGACGGGCAGGCGATCGTGACGTTCCCCGACGCCGACGGGTCCTCGCTCCGCGCGCTCACCGCCGCGGGGCTGACGGCCTCCGGCCGTGCCGGGCGCCTGCGGATCGCGTTCCACCTGTGGAACGACGAGTCGGACGTGACCGCCGTGGCGGACGCGCTGGGCGGGGTGGGGCGAGCGCCTCGCGGTCGT
>NZ_JAIXIG010000058.1 GCF_020297365.1 Curtobacterium oceanosedimentum | reverse complement strand
CGCGCGCCGAGGGCCGGGGTCCGCGGGCGCCCGTGGAAGGCGCCGGGAACGAGAACAGCCCCCGGGATGTCCCGGGGGCTGTTCGTCGAGTGCTGGGGTACCTGGACTCGAACCAAGAACGACGGTACCAGAAACCGCTGTGTTGCCAATTACACCATACCCCAAGAAGCCTGTCGGCCTCTCGCCCCGATCACCCGGGGCACGATCAACTACTGTACAGCATCCCGGAGGTCCGTGAGACCACCCACCAGGTCGCGGTGCACCGCAGCAGCCGTCGCTGCACCGTGACCGGCCGCGACGATGAGCTGTTCCGGCCCGGGAGGCGTGACGTCTCCCACCGCGTACAGGCCCGGGACCGAGGTCCGTCCCACCCGGTCGACCACGAGCAATCCGTCCGGATCCCGTCGGAGCACAGGTGGGGCGTCGGGCGTGTCGCGGTCGGCGTCCCCCGCTGCCCCGCCGTGCGCGGAGTCGCTGGCGTCGGCGGCCTCGGCGCCGACGGTGGCCTGGAGCCAGTCGAGGTCGGCGTGCCACGTCGGCCGCACGAACCCGCCGGTCCGGGGCTCCACGTGTCCGTCGGCGAGCCGCACCCCGGTCATCCCGGCCCGGTCCCCCTCGAGGTCGGCGACGGGCCGCTCGTCCACCCGGACCCCTGCCGCATCCAGGCGAGCGCGCCCGGCGTCGTCGAGCGGCGCGACGCCGTTCGTGTAGACGATCAGGTCGTCGGTCCACGTGGCGATCAGCAGGGCACGGTCCACGACGTCGTCGGTCTCGCACACGAACGCGAGCGGCTGGCCGGCCTTGTCGTAAGCGTCGCACTCCACGCAGCTGTGCATCGACGTGCCGTAGAAGGCGCGCAGCATGGGCAGCGCCGGGAACTCCTCACGCAGACCGGTGGCCACGACGACCGTCCGCGCGCGGGCGTCCAGCTCGACGCCCCGCCACGAGCCGTGCACCGTCCACCCCGCGCCGTCAGGGGCCGGAGCGACCCGGTCCACGACGGACTGCACGACGGTCGCCTCCGGGTACCCCTCCACCTCGGTACGGCCGAGCTTGCGGAGTTCCAGCGGCGAGATCCCGTCCCGCGTCAGGAAGCCGTGTGACCGCAGGGTCGCCGCATTCCGGGGCCGGTTCGCGTCGACCAGCAGCACGGTGCGCTTGGCCCGGACCAGGTTGAGCGCTGCACTCAGCCCGGCCGGCCCGGCACCGATCACCGCGACGTCGTGCACGATGTCCTCGGACGTCGGCACCGGGACCGCCGGACTGCTCATGGTCGGCGGTTCAGCTGCCCGCGAGGGCGCGCAGTCGGGTCAGCGTCGACGCCTTGCCGAGGATCTCCATCGACTCGAAGAGCGGCGGGCTGATACGACGGCCGGAGACGGCGACGCGGAGGGGTCCGAAAGCGACCCGGGGCTTGAGGCCGAGCTCGTCGATGAGCGCGGAGCGGAGCGCCTCCTCGATCGAGACCGTCGTCCAGGTGTCGAGCGGCTCGAGCGCCGCGATGCCGGCCGTCAGCACGGCGTCCGTGTCGCCCTTGAGCGAGGCCCGGGCATCGTCCTCGACCACCAGGTCGTCGTCGGCCGTGAACAGGAACCCCAGCATCGCGGGCGCCTCACCGAGCAGCTGCATGCGCTCCTGGACGAGCGGTGCGGCCTTGGTGAGCAGCTCGAGCTGCTCCGGGGTCGCGGGGTCGGACACGAACGCCGTCAGGTACGGCAGGAGCCGGTCGCGGAAGTCCTCCGGCGTGAGCAGGCGGATGTGGTCCCCGTTGATCGCCTCGGCCTTCTTGTGGTCGAAGCGTGCCGGGTTGGGGTTGACGTCGGTGACGTCGAACGCCTGCACCATCTCGTCGATCGAGAACACGTCGCGGTCGGGTCCGATCGACCAGCCGAGCAGTGCCAGGTAGTTGACGAGCCCTTCGGGGATCATGCCTGCGGCGCGGTGGTGGAACAGGTTCGACTCGGGGTCGCGCTTCGACAGCTTCTTGTTGCCCTCCCCCATCACGTAGGGCAGGTGGCCGAACACCGGGATCGACGGCGCCAGCCCGATCTCGTACAGGGCCTCGTACAGCGCGATCTGCCGCGGCGTCGACGACAGCAGGTCCTCGCCGCGCAGGACGTGCGTGATGCCCATCAGCGCGTCGTCCACCGGGTTCGTGAACGTGTACAGCGGGGTCCCGTTCGGACGCACCACGACGAAGTCCGGGAACGTGCCCTGCTTGAACGTGATCTCGCCGCGTACCAGGTCGTCGAAACTGAGGTCGCGGTCGGGCACCCGCAGCCGCAGTGCCGGCGAACGGCCCTCGTCGCGGAACGCCTGGCGCTCGGCGTCGGTCAGGTCCCGCTCGTGGTTGTCGTAGCCCTGCTTGGGGTCACGGCCGGCGGCACGGTTCCGGGCCTCCATCTCGTCGGGCGTCACGTAGGACTCGTAGATGTGACCGGACGCCTTGAGCTTCGCGATCACGTCCTCGTAGATCGCAGCGCGCTCGGACTGCCGGTACGGGCCGTGCTCGCCGCCGGCGTCGACACCCTCGTCCCAGTCGAGCCGGAGCCAGCGCAGGGCGTCGAGGATCTGCGCGTACGACTCCTCGCTGTCACGAGCGGCGTCGGTGTCCTCGATGCGGAAGACGAGCTTGCCGCCCGTGTGCCGCGCGTAGGCCCAGTTGAAGAGCGCAGTACGGATGAGCCCGACGTGCGGGGTCCCCGTCGGGCTGGGGCAGAAGCGGACGCGGACGTCGGGGCCAGAGGCAGTGGTGAAGGGCGCAGTCATGACCCGACAACCCTACCGCGGTGGCGGTTCGTCCCACTTCCCCTGGAACGCAGAAAACCCCTGACCATGACTGGTCAGGGGTTCCCTGGTGTTTCTACGTTAAGTCCGGCGGCGTCCTACTCTCCCACAAGGTCCCCCTTGCAGTACCATCGGCGCTGAGAGGCTTA
>NZ_JAIXIG010000057.1 GCF_020297365.1 Curtobacterium oceanosedimentum | reverse complement strand
CGCCGTCGCCGGGGGGGGGGGGCGGAAGCGACGTCGCGTGCGCGCCGGGTCGTCCGGCTCAGTCCCTGGCGGCCTCCGCCGAGACGAACGCGGCGCGGAGCGCGGCGGCGAGCTCCGCGACGTGCGGTTCGCGCAGCAACGACGTGTGCTCGGCGGCGATCCGCACCATCTCGGTGGGGCCGCGCAGCAGTGCCGACCACCCGGCGGCGTCGGGGTTCGCGTCCGCGAGCACGTACGTGGCCCGCCCGTGGAACGGCGTGGGGTGGTGCCGTCGGGTGACGATCTCGGCCTGGTCGAAGAACGCGTCGAAGCCCTTCTGTCCGTCGTGCCGCAGCACGCCGGCGGTGTAGGCCCGGACCCGCTTGGCGAACAGCGCGCCGTACGGCACCCCGGCGGGCAGCACGCGGCGCACGGCACGGTCGAGGCCGCGCTGCACGGCGCGGACGGCGGTGGGCGGCTGGTCGCGGGGCTCCATCCGACCGAAGTGCAGGCGCGCCTGCTCGGACTTCGTGCGGGGCAGGTAGGTGTCGAGCAGCGCGACGTGTTCGACCTGCTCACCGTTCTCGACGAGCAGGCGTGCGATCTCGAGCGCCACGAGACCGCCGAGCGAGTGCCCGACGAGCAGGTACGGTCCGCGCGGCTGCACGATCCGCATGAGCGCGACCGCGCGGCGGGCGCTCCGCTCGATGCTCCAGTCCGGCAGACCACGACGCTCCAGGGCGTGCTGCTGGAACGCGTACAGGTCGTGTTCCGGCAGGTGCCGCGACAGCGGCAGGAACGTCAGCGCCAGGGCACCGCCGCCGGCGAAGCAGAACACCGGCGGCCGGCCGGCGACCCGTGCCTCGGACACCTTGACGACGTCGGGGTGGCTCGGCAGCGCGCTCGTACCGCCACGGACGCGGCGGGCGAAGGACCGGAGCGTGGGGTGCTCGAGCACGTCCGAGGACCGCAGGTCGACCCCGAGCCGGTCCTGCACGACGGCGAGCATCTCCTCGGCGGAGAGCGAGTCCCCGCCGAGCGCCGAGAAGTCCTCGTCCAGGTGCACGCCGCGCAGCCCGAGCACCTCGGCCCAGATCTGCCCGACGACGAGCTCCCACTGGTCGTACTCGCCCTCGACCATCTCGGTCTCGACGCTCGGCGCGGCGGGCAGCTCGGCCCGGTCGACCTTGCCGCGCTCGTTGCGGGGCAGCTCGGTCATCGGCACGATCGACGCCGGCACCATGTACTCGGGCAGGCGGTCGCGCAACGCCCGTCGGAGCGCGGCGGGCGCCGGCGTCCGGTGGCCCGGGCGACCGACCACGTAGGCGACCAGCCGGGTGACCGCGGGCGGGTCGACCTGCGCCGTGACGGCGGCGTCGTGCACCTCCGGCACCGCACGGAGCGCTGCCTCCACCTCGCTCGGCTCGACCAGGTACCCGCGGACCTTGACGGCGTCGTCGGACCGGCCGAGCAGGACGAGCCGGCCGTCCGGGTCGAACCGGGCCAGGTCGCCCTGGCGCCAGCTCGGTGTCCCGACGGGGATCCCGAGCGCTGCTTCGGCCTCACCGGTCGTCCCCGCGCGCTCCGCGGTCTTCTCGGGTGCACCCCAGTACCCCGCGGTCATGCCGTCGGAGACGACGACGAGCTCACCGGTCTCCCCCGGGTCGGCGGGGCTGCCGTCCTCGCGCAGCACCAGCACCGTCTTGCCCGGCAGCGGCCAGCCGGCCGGCACGACGCCGACGGGCACCGGCTGCCCCGGCTCGATCGGGCAGTACGCCACGCAGGCGGTCTCGCTCGACCCGAACGCGTTGAGCAGCAGGGTGTCCGGGTCGAGGTGCAGGCGTGCGGCCTCGAGGTCGGCACCGGTGACGGCCTCGCCGGTGGTCATCAGGAACCGGAGCCCACCGAGCACGGGCGCGGTCCCGGAGGCCGTCGCGTGCGCACCCGGGGCCGTCTGCGACCCGACGATCGACCGCAGCAGGTGCGGCGTGCACACGAGCACGGTGACGTGCTCCTCGGCGAACCGGCCGACGAGCCGTTCGACGCCGAGTTCGCGGGGTTCGAGCAGCACCGCGGCGCCCCCGCACAGCAGGGTGTCGAACGAGAACAGCAGTCCGGCCGCGAACGACAGCGGCAGCACCACCCCGAGCCGGTCACCGGGGCCGAGCCCGAGGGCGGTGGCGTCCTGCTCCGCGTTCGCCAGCTGCTGCCGGTGGGTCAGCACGACGCCCTTCGGCATGCCGGTCGATCCGGAGGTGAAGACGATCGCGAACGGGTCCCGACCCCCGGGGCGCCCCGCGGGTGCCGTGCCGTCCGTCGCCACCGCACCGCGCGCCAGCAGGTCCCCGAGCTCGTGGACCGAGCCGGCGCGTTCGGCGACGACGTCGGCAGCCAGGGCAGCGCGCTCGCTGTCCGCCAGGATCTCGTCGACCCCCGCAAGCCGTGCGACGTGCTCGAGTCGTGCCGTGGGCAGGTGGTCGTCGAGCACCACCACGGTCCGTCCGGCGCGGACCAGGGCCAGCACCGCGACCACGGCCTCCGACGTCTGACCGGCCATGATCCCGACGGGCTTCGACGCGCCGCCGGCGACCGCACCGACTCCCGCCCCGCTGTGGTCGTCGGGTCGCAGCGTCGTCGCGAGCACGGTCGCCAGACCCCGGGCAGCACGGTCCGCCTCGCCGAAGGTGTAGGAACGCCCGTTGCCGGCGAGGGCCGGCGCATCGGCGTGGGCCGCCACCACCCGGTCCCAGCGGTCGAGCACCGAGTGGTCGTCGGCTGCGGGCACGGCGGCGGTGCGGCTGCTCCAGGGGTGGACGGTGGTCAGCGGGTCGTCGGAGATCAGCGGATCGACGGAGGTCACGGTGACACCTCGGGGCTCGGCAGCGGACCGCCGCGACACCCGCGACGGTCCTCCGACCGTAGGGCCGCGCCGATCGCGCCCGCGACCCGGCGAGCGTGCCCTGCGGGGAACCGCAACCGGCCTGGAGGCGCGGCTCGCCTCCGCCTCGGACGCCAACCCCCGCTGGTGGACGGTCGAGCACCTCGGCCGGCGCACGTGCTGCCCCGGCGCTGTTCCTGGGTCGGCCCGCTCGGCGCGCTGCCCGACCACACCAGCGCGGCACGCTGCGCCGGGTCGGCGCGCTGGTCCAGCACCGGTCGGTGCTGTTCCGGGGCGACATCGTGCGGTTCCGCGCAACGCCC
>NZ_JAIXIG010000056.1:2994-4653 GCF_020297365.1 Curtobacterium oceanosedimentum | reverse complement strand
GTGGGTGGAGCGGTGTATTCAGTTTGATTCCCGATCGTCTGTCGGGAACCACAAAGTGGACGCGAGCCCCGCACACAAGGTGCGGGAAATCAGTGTGTTATCAAGTCTTCGGCTTATTAGTACCGGTCAGCTCCACGGGTCGTTAGTCCCCGCTTCCACATCCGGCCTATCAACCCAGTAGTCTGCTGGGAGCCTCTCACACTCAAGGTGCATGGAAATCTCATCTCGAAGACGGCTTCCCGCTTAGATGCTTTCAGCGGTTATCCGGTCCGAACGTAGCTAATCAGCGGTGCCCTTGGCAGAACAACTGACACACCAGAGGTTCGTCCATCCCGGTCCTCTCGTACTAGGGATAGATCTTCTCAAATTTCCAACGCGCGCAGCGGATAGGGACCGAACTGTCTCACGACGTTCTAAACCCAGCTCGCGTACCGCTTTAATGGGCGAACAGCCCAACCCTTGGGACCTACTCCAGCCCCAGGATGCGACGAGCCGACATCGAGGTGCCAAACCATGCCGTCGATATGGACTCTTGGGCAAGATCAGCCTGTTATCCCCGAGGTACCTTTTATCCGTTGAGCGACAGCGCTTCCACAAGCCACTGCCGGATCACTAGTCCCGACTTTCGTCCCTGCTCGACCTGTCAGTCTCACAGTCAAGCTCCCTTGTGCACTTACACTCGCCACCTGATTGCCAACCAGGTTGAGGGAACCTTTGGGCGCCTCCGTTACTCTTTGGGAGGCAACCGCCCCAGTTAAACTACCCATCAGGCACTGTCCATGAACCCGATCAGGGTCCTACGTTAGACATCCAAAGTGACCAGAGTGGTATTTCAACAATGACTCCACGAACACTAGCGTGCCCGCTTCACAGTCTCCCACCTATCCTACACAAGCCACTCCGAACACCAATACCAAACTGTAGTAAAGGTCACGGGGTCTTTCCGTCCTGCTGCGCGTAACGAGCATCTTTACTCGTAGTGCAATTTCGCCGAGTTCGCGGTTGAGACAGCTGGGAAGTCGTTACGCCATTCGTGCAGGTCGGAACTTACCCGACAAGGAATTTCGCTACCTTAGGATGGTTATAGTTACCACCGCCGTTTACTGGGGCTTAAATTCAGAGCTTCGCCCAAAGGCTAACCCTTCCTCTTAACCTTCCAGCACCGGGCAGGCGTCAGTCCGTATACATCGTCTTGCGACTTCGCACGGACCTGTGTTTTTAGTAAACAGTCGCTTCCCACTGGTCTCTGCGGCCTTCAACGCTCACGGAGCAAGTCCGGTCACGCGTCCGGCCCCCCTTCTCCCGAAGTTACGGGGGCATTTTGCCGAGTTCCTTAACCACGATTCTCTCGATCTCCTTGGTATTCTCTACCTGACCACCTGAGTCGGTTTCGGGTACGGGCGGCTGCAACCTCGCGTCGATGCTTTTCTCGGCAGCATAGGATCACTGATTTCCCCTTACGGGTACGCGTCGGATCTCAGGCACACAGACGACGGATTTGCCTATCGTCAGCCCTACATCCTTACACCAGGATCACCTTACGGATACCATCGCCTGGCTCAGCTACCTTCCTGCGTCACACCTGTTCATACGCTAACCGCACCAGCATGGGGTCGAGCGTTAGACCGGACACCATCACCCCGAAGGGATCCGGCGAAC
>NZ_JAIXIG010000056.1:1308-2903 GCF_020297365.1 Curtobacterium oceanosedimentum | reverse complement strand
CGAACCGGGTTAGGACTCTTAGCACCACTGGATTAGCTTGGGCGGTTGTTCGCCGGTACGGGAATATCAACCCGTTGTCCATCGACTACGCCTGTCGGCCTCGCCTTAGGTCCCGACTTACCCAGGGCGGATTAACCTGGCCCTGGAACCCTTGGTCTTTCGGAGGACGGGTTTCTCACCCGTCTTTCGCTACTCATGCCTGCATTCTCACTCGTGTAGCGTCCACGGCTGGATCACTCCGCCGCTTCACTCGCCACACGACGCTCTCCTACCACTCCGCACGACTGAACCACGAAGGCTTGTCGAATGTGCGAAATCTACAACTTCGGTGGTGTGCTTGAGCCCCGTTACATTGTCGGCGCGGAATCACTTGACCAGTGAGCTATTACGCACTCTTTCAAGGGTGGCTGCTTCTAAGCCAACCTCCTGGTTGTCTGTGCAACTCCACATCCTTTCCCACTTAGCACACGCTTAGGGACCTTAGTTGGTAGTCTGGGTTGTTTCCCTCTCGACGATGAAGCTTATCCCCCACCGTCTCACTGCTGCGCTCTCACTCACCGGCATTCGGAGTTTGGCTGACGTCAGTAACCTGTTGAGGCCCATCGGCCATCCAGTAGCTCTACCTCCGGCGAGAAACACGCAACGCTGCACCTAAATGCATTTCGGAGAGAACCAGCTATCACGAAGTTTGATTGGCCTTTCACCCCTATCCACAGCTCATCCCCTCCATTTTCAACTGAAGTGGGTTCGGTCCTCCACGACGTCTTACCGTCGCTTCAACCTGGCCATGGATAGATCACTTCGCTTCGGGTCTAGAACATGCGACTCAAACGCCCTATTCAGACTCGCTTTCGCTACGGCTGCCCCACACGGGTTAACCTCGCCACATATCACTAACTCGCAGGCTCATTCTTCAAAAGGCACGCCGTCACCCCTACAAGGAGGCTCCGACGGTTTGTAAGCAAACGGTTTCAGGTACTATTTCACTCCCCTCCCGGGGTACTTTTCACCTTTCCCTCACGGTACTTGTCCGCTATCGGTCATCTGGGAGTATTTAGGCTTATCAGGTGGTCCTGACAGATTCACACGGGATTTCTCGGGCCCCGTGCTACTTGGGATACACATCCGGCCATAACACCATTTCGTCTACGGGGCTGGCACCCACTACGGCCCGGCTTTCAAACCGGTTCGACTATGATGCGCTGTAACCGCCCCAGTCCGGCAGAACTGAGCGACGTGTCCCACAACCCCGACCATGCAACGCCCGCCGGCTATCACACATGATCGGTTTAGCCTCATCCGCTTTCGCTCGCCACTACTCACGGAATCACATGTTGTTTTCTCTTCCTGTGGGTACTGAGATGTTTCACTTCCCCACGTTCCCTCTACCCGCCCTATATATTCAGGCGGGAGTCACCAGGTCGCAAAACGCCTGGCGGGGTTTCCCCATTCGGAAATCCTCGGATCAAAGCTCGATTATCAGCTCCCCGAGGCTTATCGCAGATTTCTACGTCCTTCTTCGGCTCCAGATGCCAAGGCATCCACCGTTTGCTCTTAGAAACTTGACCACAAAGATTAAAATTGCGATCCAACGT
>NZ_JAIXIG010000056.1:0-1214 GCF_020297365.1 Curtobacterium oceanosedimentum | reverse complement strand
GACCCGCTGGCAACATAGAACGAGGGTTGCGCTCGTTGCGGGACTTAACCCAACATCTCACGACACGAGCTGACGACAACCATGCACCACCTGTACACCGACCACAAGGGGGCGACCATCTCTGGCCGTTTCCGGTGTATGTCAAGCCTTGGTAAGGTTCTTCGCGTTGCATCGAATTAATCCGCATGCTCCGCCGCTTGTGCGGGCCCCCGTCAATTCCTTTGAGTTTTAGCCTTGCGGCCGTACTCCCCAGGCGGGGCGCTTAATGCGTTAGCTACGACACAGAAACCGTGGAAAGGTCCCTACATCTAGCGCCCAACGTTTACGGCATGGACTACCAGGGTATCTAATCCTGTTCGCTCCCCATGCTTTCGCTCCTCAGCGTCAGTTACGGCCCAGAGATCTGCCTTCGCCATCGGTGTTCCTCCTGATATCTGCGCATTCCACCGCTACACCAGGAATTCCAATCTCCCCTACCGCACTCTAGTCTGCCCGTACCCACTGCAAGCCCGAGGTTGAGCCTCGGGATTTCACAGCAGACGCGACAAACCGCCTACGAGCTCTTTACGCCCAATAATTCCGGACAACGCTTGCACCCTACGTATTACCGCGGCTGCTGGCACGTAGTTAGCCGGTGCTTTTTCTGCAGGTACCGTCACTTTCGCTTCTTCCCTACTAAAAGAGGTTTACAACCCGAAGGCCGTCATCCCTCACGCGGCGTTGCTGCATCAGGCTTTCGCCCATTGTGCAATATTCCCCACTGCTGCCTCCCGTAGGAGTCTGGGCCGTGTCTCAGTCCCAGTGTGGCCGGTCACCCTCTCAGGCCGGCTACCCGTCGTCGCCTTGGTGAGCCATTACCTCACCAACAAGCTGATAGGCCGCGAGTCCATCCCCAACCAAAAAATCTTTCCACCACCAGACCATGCGGCCGGCAGTCGTATCCAGTATTAGACGTCGTTTCCAACGCTTATCCCAGAGTCAGGGGCAGGTTACTCACGTGTTACTCACCCGTTCGCCACTAATCCACCCAGCAAGCTGGGCATCATCGTTCGACTTGCATGTGTTAAGCACGCCGCCAGCGTTCGTCCTGAGCCAGGATCAAACTCTCCGTAAAAAATTACAACCAACACCCGAAAGCGTCAGCGAGTTGATTCTGACTGTCGACTGTCTACTGACAATCTTCAATCCAAAAGGAATTGTCTCAAACCCAGCCA
>NZ_JAIXIG010000055.1 GCF_020297365.1 Curtobacterium oceanosedimentum | reverse complement strand
GACCTCGCCCGCTCGGGCTCCTGCCCACAGGTCGACGTCGGCGATGCCGACCGAGTGCTCGTCGATGACGCGGAGCTCCTCGTCGGTGAACGACGTGTTCGCCAGCGCGGCGACGTTGTCCTCGAGCTGCGACACCCGCGAGGCACCGATCACGAGCGAGGTGACCCGCTCGTCACGGAGCGCCCACGCCAGGGCGAGCTGCGCGAGGGACTGCCCGCGGGCGGCCGCGACCTCGTTCAGGGCACGGAGGTGCTCGACGACCTCGGGCGTGATGCTCGACGCGTCGAGGGACTTGCCCGCTGCCGCACGGGAGTCCTCGGGGACACCGTCCAGGTACTTGCCGGTCAGCAGCCCCTGCGCCAGCGCGGTGAAGCCGATCACGCCGAAGCCGAGCTCGCCGGCGGCGTCGAGCAGACCCTCGGTCTCGATCCACCGGTTGAGCATCGAGTACGAGGGCTGGTGGATGAGCAGCGGCGTGCCGAGGTCGCGGAGGATCTCCGCCGCCTGCCTGGTGCGCTCGGCGTCGTAGGACGAGATCCCGACGTACAGCGCCTTGCCCTGCTGGACAGCGGTGTGCAGGGCGCCCATGGTCTCCTCGAGCGGGGTCGAGGCGTCGAGGCGGTGCGAGTAGAACACGTCGACGTAGTCCAGGCCCGTGCGCTGCAACGACTGGTCGAGCGAGGCGAGCACGTACTTGCGCGAGCCACCGCCCTGCCCGTACGGCCCCGGCCACATGTCCCAGCCGGCCTTGGTCGAGATGACCATCTCGTCGCGGTACGGCCGGAAGTCCTCGCGCATGAGGCGGCCGAAGTTGACCTCCGCAGCGCCGTAGGGCGGGCCGTAGTTGTTCGCGAGGTCGTGGTGGGTGATGCCGAGGTCGAAGGCCCGGCGGCTGATCGCACGCTGGTTCTCGAAGGGCACGTCGTCCCCGAAGTTGTGCCAGTACCCCAGGGAGAGCAACGGCAGGTCGAGGCCGGAGCGGCCGGTCCGTCGGTACGTCATCGAGTCGTAGCGGTCGTCGCTGGCGATGTAGGTCATGCACCGAGCCTGGCACCCCCGACTTCCTGCGGCCTGGCATCGTCCGCTTCGCGGTCCCATCATGGGAGCAGCACACACGGAAGGAGCCGGCCATGGCACGGACGACGAAGTCCGAGACCACCTTTACCGACGAGGAGCGCGCGGCGATGCAGGAGCACGCCGCCGAGGTCAAGCGCGCCCGCGGCACGAGGGGCACCAAAGCCGAGAAGGCGGCGGCGGCCGCGGCGGCGGTCGAGGCGAAGATCGCCGAGATGCCCCAGCCGGACCGCGGCCTGGCCGAGCGCATCCACCGCATCGCGCTCGAGACCGCCCCCGACCTGGCGCCCAAGCTCTGGTACGGCATGCCCGCCTACGCCCGCGACGGCAAGACGGTGTTCTTCTTCCAGGACGCCGCGAAGTTCGGGGCCCGGTACGCGACGCTCGGGTTCCAGGACTCGGCTGCGCTCGACGACGGCACGCTCTGGCCGACGTCGTGGGCGATCACCCCGGAGTTCTCGGAGGCCGACGAGGCACGGGTCGCCGAGCTGATCCGCCGCGCGGTCGGCTGACCCCGGTACGCACGGTCGCCCTCGGCCGGGCCGACTGGTGCGCCGGTACCGTGGTGGCGTGACTGCGCACCGATCGGCCGGACGGTGACCGCTCTCGGCGCCGCGCCCCTGTTCGCCCTGCTCTTCCTGGTGCTGTACCTGGTGGGGCGGCGGCGCGATCCGCGGATGCTCCGCAACGGGGTGTTCCTGACGGCGGCCCTGCTGTTCGGGCTCGCGACGGTCGCGGCGCTGCTGACGGCGGTGGTGCCCGGCTTCGGTGTGCTCGTGGCCGTGGTGCTGCTGCTCGTGCCGCTGGCCGTGGTCGTGCTCGGCGTCGCCCTGATCGCCAACGGGTTCCAGATGCTGCGTGCCGAGGGCCGCAGTCTCGGCAACCTGCTGTCGCTCGCCGCGGGCGTGGCCGTGTTCGTGCTGCCCGCGGTCGCCATCGCCCTGTTCGTCTCCGGCAGCGGCACGGGCTTCACGCTGTGGGACGGCACCCGGATCGCAATCGCCGTCCTGCTGGTCTTCGTCTGCGGGTACTTCGCGCTGTCCCTGCTCGCCTTCGCCGTGTACTCCGTCGTGTACGGCCGGACCCGGCACGGCGTCGTGCCGGACGCGATCGTGGTGCTCGGCTCCGGGCTCGTGCACGGCGAGGTCCCGCCCCTGCTGCGGAGCCGCCTCGATCGCGCGCTCACCGTGTACCGCGCCGAACGTGACGCCGGGCGCCGTCCCCTGCTGATCCCCTCGGGCGGCCAGGGCGACGACGAGCCCCGTCCCGAGGGCACCGCGATGGCGGAGTACCTGGTGGCGAACGGCGCCGACCCCGACGACGTCGCACCGGAGACCGCGTCGCGGAACACCCGCGAGAACCTGCGCCTGTCGCGCGACGTGCAGACCGCGGCCGGCCGTGACGGGCAGATCGTGGTCGTCACGAACAACTACCACGTGCTCCGCGCCGCGACCCTGGCCCGCCGACTCGACCTGCCGGCGCAGGTCGTCGGGGCGCGGACGGCCGCCTACTACGTGCCGAGTGCGTTCCTGCGGGAGTTCGTGGCGGTCGTCGTGGAGCACCGCTGGCTCAACGTGCTGGCGTGCACGCCGTTCGTGCTGTTCACCGGGTTCCTGCTGTGGGAGTCGTTGCAGCAGCGGTAGGACGGCGTCCTAGGATCTCCACCATGGTCGAGATCCAGCCGCCGCGACCGACGGACCTGCTGCCCATCGGGGAGGTCGTGCGACGCACCGGTGTCGCGGCCTCGGCGCTGCACTTCTACGAACGCAAGAGCCTGATCCACCCGGAGCGCACCGTCGGCGGCACGCGCATGTACCCGAGGCACGTCGAGCGGCGGATCGCGATCATCCAGGTGGCCAGACGCCTCGGCATCCCGCTCAGCGAGGTCGCCGAGCAGTTCGAGGCCCTGCCTGCCGACCGCATGCCCTCGCTGCGCGACTGGAGCCGGTTGCACGAGCGGTGGCGCGCACGGCTGCGGGCCCGCCAGCTCGAGCTCGAGCGCCTGCAGCAGGAGATGACGCAGTGCATCGGCTGCGGGTGTGTCTCGCTCGGCGCGTGCTCGGTCGTCAACCCGGGCGACACCCTGGGCGACGAGGGGCACGGTGCCAGGCGGCTGCTGCCGATCGAGGACGACGCAGCCGACGACGACGCCGTCGCCTAGGCGGGGCTGCCGCGGAGTCCGTCGTCGATCCGCTGCAGCAGCTCCAGCGCCTCGGCCGCACCCCGCTCGTCGCCACCGAGCGCGGCGCGGAGCCTGCCGGACCAGTGCCGGTAGAGCCGGTCGACGCTCTCCTGGGCCAGGGCGGTCGAGTGCAGCTGCACGGTCCTGGCGTCGGCCGGGTCCTGGCGTCGCTCGACCATGCCCTTCGCCACGAGCGACCGGACCGCGACGCTGAGGTTGCTGCGCTGCAGGGCCGTGGCCTCGGCGGTGGCGCTCGGCGAGGTGCCCGGGTTGCGGTTGATCCAGCGCATCACGAGCGCCTCGGTGCCGGTGAGTGGGACGATGTCGAGGGTCTCGGAGCCGTGTGGGTCGATGTCGCGTGCGATCCGGAGCAGGACGTCCGCGAACTCGGCGAGGACGCTGTCGGACACGGCGGAGGGCATGACCGTACTGTACCGACCTCGGGCAATGAGTTATGCTTTCATAACAATGACCACGGACACCGGAACCATCCGCGCGACGACCGCGACACCCACGACCGACCGACAGGGCATCACGACCGCTCTGCTCCTGGTGCTCGGCCTGCTCAGCGCCGTCGCCCCCTTCGCCACCGACCTGTACCTGCCGGCGTTCCCGCAGATGACCACCGAGCTCGGGGCGAGCGCCACCGCCGTGCAGCTCACCCTCACCGCGTTCCTGGTGGGCGTGACCGCGGGCCAGCTCGTGTTCGGCCCGCTGTCCGACCGGTTCGGCCGCGTGCCCCCACTCATCGCCGGCGCCGCGCTGTGCGTGCTCGCCAGCATCGCCGCGGTGCTCGCGCCGAACATCGGCGTGCTCATCGCCGCCCGCCTGTTGCAGGGACTCGGCGGTGCGGCCGGCATGGTGATCAGCCGTGCGGTCATCTCCGACCTGGCGACCGGCCGGTCCGCCGCCCGCGCGTTCTCGCTCATGATGATCGTCGGCGGGGTCGCCCCGGTCGTCGCACCGCTGCTCGGCGGTCTGCTCACGGGTCCGATCGGCTGGCGTGGCCTGCTGTCGATCGTGCTCGGCCTGTCGGTCGTCATGCTCATCGCGGTCCTCGCCGTGATCCGAGAGACCCACCTGCGGGAACACCGCGACGCCCTGCGCGAGGAACGCCGTGGCTCGGGCTCGGCCCTGCGTGCCCTGCGTTCCCGCACCTTCCTCGGCTACACCGCGGTGTTCGGCTTCGCGTTCGCCGTGATGATGGCCTACATCTCCGCGTCACCGTTCCTGTACCAGGACATGATCGGCTTCGGCACGGTCGGCTACGGCCTGGCCTTCGGGCTGAACGCCCTGGCGCTGATGGGTGTCAGCATCCTGTCCGCCAAGCTCACCGCGACCCGTTCGGTCACGGGCGTGCTGTCGCTCGGCATCGTGCTGGTGCTCGCGTCGACCGTCGCGTTCGCGCTGCTCGTCGTCTCCGGAGCACCGGTCGTCTGGCTCGCCGTGCCGCTGTTCACCGCGGTCGGCTCGCTCGGTCTGGTGCTCGGCAACGCCACGGCGCTCGCCCTCGGTGCCGTGCCGTCGGCTGCCGGCAGCGCCTCGGCCGTGCTCGGTGCGCTGCAGTTCGGCCTCGCGGCGCTCGTGTCCCCGCTGGTCAGCATCGGCGGCTCGGACACCGCGGCGCCGCTGGCGATCGTGATGCTCGCGGCAGCCGTGGTGGCCGTCGTGGCGCTGCTCGCCGCGCGGGGCCGGACCAGCACGCTCCGCTGACCCGGACGACGCCGGACGACACCGGCGGCTGACGCCACACGACACTGTCGACGTCGCGCGACATCGACAGTGTCGTTCCGCGTCGAC
>NZ_JAIXIG010000054.1 GCF_020297365.1 Curtobacterium oceanosedimentum | reverse complement strand
GCGTCTGCTGGGTCGTCGGGGTCGTCGGCTGCGTCGGCGTCTTCTTCGTCGTCGCTGGCGGCCGCGCAGGTGGTGGCGGCGCGGTGGGACGTGCTCGTGCTGGCGAAGGGCGGGCACGACGACGGGCCGACCTCCGACGACCTGCTGGTCGCACCGGACGGGTCGGTTCGGGTCTTCTCCGCTCCCCGTGTGGCCACGACGAACACCCACGGCACGGGGTGCTCACTGTCGAGCGCGATCGCGACACTGGCTGCTCGGCACGGTGACTGGGAGCTCGCGGTCGGGGTGGCGAAGCAGTGGCTCACGGTGGCACTGCGCGGGGCCGATGCGCTGTCGGTCGGGAGCGGTTCCGGGCCGATCGACCACGGGGCGTCGGCGCGGGCCGCGCTGCCCACGCTGTCGTACACGGACGTGTGGTGGGCAGACGCCGCCGACGTGCTGCGGGAGACGATCGCGTGCGCGTTCCTGGTGGGGCTGCGCGACGGGACGCTCGGGGCGGAGGTGTTCGCGGGGTACCTGGCGCAGGACGTGCACTACCTGCGGGCGTACGAGCGGCACCTGGCGGCGCTCGCCGGTGCTGGTGGGGCTGACGAGGGTGTTGCTGCGGACACCGGTGCTGCTGCGGCCTTTTGGGCGTCGGCGGCGCAGGGGTGCGCCGACGAGGCCCGCGACCTGCACCACCGACGGCTCGCCGGCACCCACGCCGACGACCCGGTGCACCCGACGTGCGCCGGCTACCTCGCACACCTGCAGGCCGCTGCCGACACCGGCTCGGCCGCGGTCCTGGCCGCCGCGGTGCTGCCGTGCTTCCGGGTCTACGCCTGGGTCGGGTCACAGCTCGGCGCAGCGCCGGAGGGGCACGCCTTCGCCGACTGGATCACCGCCTACGGGGACCCCGGGTTCGCCGCGGCGAGCGCCGAGGCCACTCGGCTCGTCGAGGAGCTCGCGGCCTCGGTGACGCCCGAGGAGCGGGGCAGGATGGCACGGGCGTTCCGCCGCTCGGTCGAGTGGGAGCTGGCCTTCTTCCGGATGCCGACGGAGGGCGTGGCGGTCAGCGGCGGCGCTCCGGCGGCCGACGGTGGCCTGGCCGGCGTCGGAGCTTCGGCGGCCGACGGCGGCTCGGCCGGCGGCGCGGCCCGTGGCGCCCCGGCCGGCGGCGGCGCGGCCCGCGTCTCGCGCTGACGGACGTTCCTCGGGTCTGCCGGCCCGAGGAATGTCCGCTCAGCCGGGTCTCGGTCCCGCACCGGCGGTTCAGCGCGCAGCGGGCGGCAACCGCACGAGGTCGACGGTCAACTCCGTGCCGCTGACGGTGCCGCGCATCCAGGTGTGGTCGGGTTGCCGGCGGCGGTCCGTGGGCGACCCGGGGTTGAGCAGCCGCATGCCGGACGGCGCCACGGTGTCCCACGGGATGTGCGAGTGCCCGAAGACGAGCACGTCGGTGTCCGGGTGGGCGGCGTCCATCCGGCGTTCCCGTCCGGTCGCCGCGCCGGTCTCGTGCACCAGGGCGAAGCGGAGCCCCTCGACCACGAACCGTGTCACCAGGGGCAGCCGGTCGTCGAACGCGGGTCCGTCGTTGTTGCCCCGGACCCCTTCGAACCGGCGGGATCGCCCCTGCACGGCGTCGAGCGTGGCGATGTCCACCCAGTCCCCCGCGTGCACCACCAGGTCGGCGGCGTCGATGTCGGCCCACAGTCCGGCAGGCAGGTCCTTCGCGCGCTTGGGCAGGTGGGTGTCCGACAGCAGGACGAACGAGGTCGTCACGGCTGCGTCGGCCCGGGCATCGGGAGTCCGGCCTCGTCTGCGGCACCGAGTCGTTCGAGCAGACCGGCCAGCAGTGCGACGTCGTCGTCCGACCAGTCGGCGAGCCGTTCGTGCAGCGCGTCGCGGTGCAGCTGCACGGACCGCTGCAGTGCGGCGCGACCGGCGTCGGTGGCCTCGAGCGGCTTCGCGTTGCCGCTGCCGCCCTCGGTGGTGCGGACGAGCCCGGCGGCGAGCAGCCCGGACAGCTGCCGCGAGATCGTCGACCGGTTGAGACGCAGGTACCGGGCGATGTCGATGGCCATGCACCCCGGGTGCTGCACGACGAAGTCGACGAGCGACTGGTCGACGACGCTCAGCACCTCGTCCGAGCCGCGGGCGCGGATGCTCGCGCGTCGGGTGATCCGGGCGAGCTCGGTGTAGGCGCGGCTGACGTCGCTGTCCCGACCCTCGGAGCTCGGGTGGTCCATGATCGCTCCAGCCTGTCTGCGCCGGCGCCGGGCCGGCGGTCTGTTCCTGCGGTCACCATACCGGCGGGTACGCGGACCGGGGAGTCAGCGTCCCGATGCGGCCGCCTGCAGCGCGGGGATGTCCAGTTTCACCATCTGCACCATCGCGTCGAACACCCGCTGGTTGGCGGCCGGGTCCCCCGAGCCGCTCATCAGGTCGCCGAGCATCGACGGCGTCACCTGCCACGCCAGGCCCCAGCGGTCCTGCAGCCAGCCGCACGCCATCGGGCTGCCGCCGTCGGCGAGCAGGGCGTCCCAGACCCGGTCGAGCTCGTCCTGCGTGTCCACGTCGACCTGGAACGACACGGCGTCGGTGTACGGGTGCCCGGGACCGCCGTTCATCGCCCGGTAGGGCCGACCGAGCAGCGTGAACTCGACCACGAGCGCGCGGCCGTCCGGCATCCGACTGACACTGTCCACCCGGCTGTCGGGGAACAGGCCGACGTAGTGCTCGGCCGCCTGTTCGGCCTGGTCGTCGTACCAGAGGAACGGGGTGATGGTGGGCATGTCGCGCCCCTTCGTCCGGAGCTCAGTCCGCGGCGCCGCGGCTGAGCAGGTCTGCCTTCTCAGGGTGCTCGTCGAACCACTTGCCGACGAACCAGCACATCGGCACGATGCGCTTCGTGGTGGTCGCCTCGACGTCGGCGACGGCGTACTCCACGAGTTCCGCCGCGTAGCCGTGGCCGCGGTGCTTCGGCACCGTGTAGGTGTGCGGGAACGCGACGGCGTCGCCGTTGACCCGGTAGTCGAGCACGCTGACGAGCTCGCCGTCGACGTACATCGCGTAGCGGTCCTGGTCGGTCTCGTCGCGGAACTCGTGGTCCATGCCCGCCATCATGCTCCGCGCGGCGCGAGTGCGCCCCACCGGGAATGCAGCACGCCCCACCGCGTTGCAGGGACACCATGACAACGATCGGCATCATCGGCGCAGGCAACATCGGATCCCAGCTCGCACGGCTCGCGGTGCGGAACGGTCACCAGGTGGTGATCGCGAACTCTCGCGGCCCGGAGACCCTGACCGACCTGGTCGCGGAACTCGGCGAGGGTGCCCGCGCGGGCACCCGTGACGAGGCAGCCGCCGCGGGCGAGGTCGTCATCGTGACGACGCCCCTCGCCGCCATCGAGACGATCCCCGTCGAGCCGCTGGTCGGCAAGGTCGTCATCGACACGAACAACTACTACCCGGAGCGCGACGGCCACATCGCCGCCCTCGACGACGAGTCGACGACCACGGCGGAGCTGCTGCAGGACCACCTGCCCGGCGCCCACGTGGTCAAGGCCTTCAACCACATCGGCGCGGCGGACCTGACCGGACACGCGACCCCCGCCGGCACCCCCGACCGACGTGCCCTCGTGGTCGCGGGTGACGACGCGGCGGCGAAGCAGGTCGTCACGGACCTCATCGACGCCTTCGGGTTCGACGTCGTGGACGCCGGTCCCCTCGCCGAGGGCTGGCGCATCCAGCGGGACACCCCTGGCTACGGCCCGCGGCTGACCGCCGCCGAGCTGCGCGACGCCCTGGCGGTCGCCACGCGGTAGCGCCCGCTCACGCCGGTCGAGCGGCCCGGTCGACACGCGCCGGGCCGCTCGCGCGGCACCCTCGGCTCAGGCGACGGCGCGGTTGAACAGCACCGTCATGTCGGCGATGTCGTCCTCGCTCGGGGTCCACGTCGTGCCGGCCGCGACGTTCTGCCGGATCTGCTCGGGCTTGGTCGCCCCGGCGATCACGCTCGACAGCCCGGGCTGGGCGAGCAGCCACGCGAAGGTCGCCTGCAGCATCGTGACGCCGCGCTCGTCGCAGAAGCGCTGGTAGTCCTCGAGCACCTCCCACGGAGCGTCCTCGAGCAGCTGCGGCTTCGACGTCGACAGGCGTCCGTCGGCTGGCCCGCCGCCCTTCGTGTACTTGCCGGTCAGCAAGCCGTTGTACAGCGGGAAGAACGGCAGGAACCCGAGCGCGTACGCCCGGACGGCCGGCAGCACCTCGGCCTCGGCGGCGCGGGCGAGCGGGCTGTACTCGTTCTGCGCGGACACGAAGGCCGTCGTCCCCGCGATGGAGGCGGTGAGCTCGGCCTCGGCGATCTGCCACCCGGCGAAGTTGGAGTGCCCGACGTACCGGATCTTGCCCTCGCGCACCAGGTCGTCGAGGACGGACAGCGTCTCCTCGATCGGGGTCACGTCGTCGGGGCGGTGCATCTGGTACAGGTCGATCCAGTCCGTACCGAGTCGACGCAGGGACGACTCGACGGCCAGGCGGACGTACCGCCGTGACCCGCGGACGCCCCAGTCCGGACCGTTGGCGCCCTGCATGTCCATGCCGAACTTGGTGGCGAGGACGAGCTCGTCGCGGCGACCGGCGATGGACCGGCCGAGCATCTCCTCGGACATGCCCGGAGCACCACCGTAGATGTCGGCGGTGTCGAACAGGGTGACGCCGGCGTCCAGCGCCGCGTGCACCACGGCGTCGGTGCCCTCCTGCGACTCGGACGCGGTTCCAGGCCGTCCGAAGTTGTTGCAGCCGAGGCCGACGGTGGAGACGACGAGCCCCGAGGGCCCCAGGGGACGGTGTTCGATTCCGGTCATCACCCGACCGTACCGGCGACCCCGGAACTGGGGCTGCGTCACGTTCAGCGGTTGCCGGTACAACTGACGAGGATCAGTCGACGGAAGGAGCGCCGCAGTGGCATCGCATCGCATGCTGGATTCGGACCGCCCGCGCCGACCCGTCCCGGCCTGGGTCACCGCACCGCCCGTCGACGAGGTCGCGCCCGTCGCGCAGGCCGCCGACGCCGGCCTGGAGGCACGCCCCACCCCCGCCCCGACGCACGCCGCCCACGCGGCGCCGGTGCCGACCACCGCGGTCGCGTCGTCCGCGGTGCCCGCGTCCATCGCGTCCCTGGTGGAGGCCGACGCCCCCGCCCCCGACTACCCGCCGCAGGAGGACCTGCTGCCCCCGGCGCCGATGTCG
>NZ_JAIXIG010000053.1 GCF_020297365.1 Curtobacterium oceanosedimentum | reverse complement strand
ACGGCACCCACCCCCGGCCGCAGATGCTCCGCTCGGCCTGGGCCGACCTCGACGGCACGTGGTCGTTCCGCAACGACGGCGACGACGTGGCCTGGCGCACGGGCTTCCCCGACGCGCGCGACATCGTGGTGCCGTTCCCGCCCGAGTCCACCGCGTCGGGCATCGACGAGCCCGGCTTCCACCCCGTCGTCTGGTACTCCCGTGCCGTCACGCGGGCCGAGCTGGACGCCGCCGGCTTCGGCGAGGGGGCCCCGCGACTCGTCCTGCACTTCGGAGCCGTCGACCACCGCGCCCGGGTCTGGGTGGACGGGCAGTTCGTCGGCGAGCACGAGGGCGGTCACACCCCGTTCTCGTTCGACGTGACCGAGGTGCTCGCCACCGACCCGGACGCCGTGCACACGCTCGTGGTCCGGGCCGAGGACGA
This sequence comes from Curtobacterium oceanosedimentum, assembly GCF_020297365.1. Lineage (GTDB taxonomy): Bacteria > Actinomycetota > Actinomycetes > Actinomycetales > Microbacteriaceae > Curtobacterium. The sequence continues at coordinate 5,739 of NZ_JAIXIG010000053.1, read as the reverse complement.
CCCGCACGACCTGACCCAGCCCCGCGGCAAGCAGGACTGGCACGAGGACCCGCACGCCATCTGGTACCGCCGGACGACGGGGATCTGGCAGACGGTGTGGCTCGAGGCCGTGCCGACCGCGTCGATCGCGTCCCTGCGGTGGACGAACGTCGACCACGCGACGATGCGGCTGACCGTCCGGGTCGACGGCGTCCGCACCGGCGGCGAGCGCTTGCGGGTCGAGGCCCGCTGGGATGACCGCGACGAGCACCTCGCCACGGTCGAGACCACGCTGGGCGCGACCGGCGACGAGTTCGACGTCGTGGTGCCGATCGCACGCCAGACGAACGGGCAGGCCGAGGACGAACTGCACTGGACGCCCGAGACGCCCCGCCTGGTCGACGCCACCGTCACGCTCCTCCCCCGCGCCGGATCGGCCGCCGTCGACGCGGTGACGAGCTACTTCGGCATCCGCACGGTCGGCGTCGACGGCGGTGCCTTCCTGCTCAACGGTCGCCCGCACGACGTCCGCAGCGTCCTGAACCAGGGCTACTGGCCGGAGTCGCACATCGCCGCACCGTCGCGCGAGGCCCTGCGCCGCGAGGTCGAGCTCATCAAGGAGCTCGGCTTCAACGCCGCCCGCAACCACCAGAAGATCGAGGACCCGCGCTTCCTGTACTGGGCCGACCGGCTCGGCCTGATGGTGTGGGGCGAGGCCCCCGGTGCCTACGCGTTCTCGCCCCGTGCGGTCCAGCGCCTGGTGCGCGAGTGGATGGACGCCGTGGAGCGGGACGCCTCGCACCCGTCGATCGTCACCTGGGTGCCGGTCAACGAGAGCTGGGGGGTGCAGCACATCGCCACGGACCCGGCGCAGCAGGCCTACGCCCGCGCGCTCGCCGACGTCACGCGGGCGATCGACCCGACGCGTCCGGTCATCTCGAACGACGGCTGGGAGCACACGAACTCCGACATCGTCACGATCCACGACTACGAGGGCGCCGGCCCGGCCCTCGCCCGCACCTACGCCGACGCGGCGGCGCGCACCGCCCTGTTCGAACGCTTCGGTCCGGCCGGGCGCTGGGTGCTCGTCGGTGGCGCGCAGGACCTGGGGCAGCCGGTCATGCTCACCGAGTTCGGCGGCGTGAACTACCAGCCGGGTGCGCAGCGCGAGGACGGCTGGGGGTACACCTCGGCGACGGACGGCGACGACTGGGTCGCGCGCATCACCGCGCTGTACGACGCCGTCCGGGCGAGCTCGTTCCTGGCGGGCTCCTGCTGGACGCAGCTCACCGACACCATGCAGGAGACGAACGGCCTGCTCAACGCCGACCGCAGCCCGAAGGTGCCGATCGAGCAGATCCGTCGCGCGGTCACGGGGCACTAGCCGGGAGGCCCGCCCTCCGTCCGCGGCGGTGGTCGGGTCCGGCAGACGGACCGGACCACCGCTGCTGGTCATCCGAGCGCGCCCGCGTGCGCGAGCGGGGGCCGTGGTCTGGGAGGATCAGGCGGGTGACGAGCGTGGCGGGAGCGACCCGAGCCTCCAGGGCGGGGGTCGGGCGGGTGCTGACCGGACCCCGCAGCGCGTGGACCGCGCCCCTGGTCGTCTGGGCGGCCTCGCGGGTGGTGAGCACCGCGCTGCTGGCAGCGGTGTACGTGCTCGCGACGGCGAACGGCTGGACCTTCGCCTCGCACCGCCAGGACCCGTCGTTCTTCACGTTCTCGGGCTCGTGGGACGCGTCGTTCTACCGGACCATCGCCGAGCACGGCTACCCGGGCACGCTGCCGACCGACGACGCGGGACACGTGCAGCCGAACGCGTGGGCGTTCCTGCCGGTGTTCCCCGCGGTGGTGCGGGTCGTCATGACGCTGACGGGTGCGTCGTTCTGGGTCGCCGGGGTGGTCGTCGCCTCGATCGCCGGCGCGGTGGCCTGCGTGCTGCTGTACCGACTCGTGCTCGCCGTCGGGTCACCACGTCGGGCGCGGTGGGCGACCGTGCTGTTCGCGTTCGCGCCGACCGGGTTCCTGCTGCAGGTCGCCTACGCCGAGAGCCTGCTGCTCGCGCTGCTCTTCGGCGCGCTGCTCGCCCTGGTGCGGCGGCGGTACTGGTGGATCGCCCCGCTCGGCGTCGTCGCGGCCTTCACGAAGCCGGGGGTGCTGGCCCTGGCGCTCGCGCTCGCCGTGCACCTGGTCGTGCGGTGGGTCGAGGCCCAGCGCTCGGGGCGGAGCGTCGAGGTCTTCCCGTGGCGAGAGCGCGTGGCGATCGTGGTCTCGGGGCTCGTCGTGGCGGCGGCGGGGCTCGCGTGGCCGGTCGTCGCGTCGACGGTGACCGGACGGCCGGAGGCCTACCTGGAGACCGAGCTGTCGTGGTGGGTGGGGTTCGTCGGCCGTCAGCACTTCGCGCCGTTGACCCCGTGGTTCACGATGGCGTCGACCTGGCTCGGACCGCTCGGCGTCGTGCTGGTGCTCGCCGTGCTGGCCGGCGCGGTGTGGTTCTGGACGCGTCGGGGCGTGCGGGCGCTGGGGACGGACGTGCTCACGTTCACGGCGTCGTACGGGCTGTACCTGGTCGCGGTGTTCCTGCCGCAGCAGTCGTTGCCACGGCTGCTCATGCCGATGGCGCCGCTGCTCGGGTCGGACCCGTTCGTCGGCACGCGGCGCCGAGCCGTGACGTGGTCGGTCGTCGGCGTGTGCCTGCAGCCGGTGGCGATCGTGCTGCTGTGGTTCCTCGGGTACCCCTGAGCCGGGCCTGCGCGATCGGGGCGTCGGGGCGCGGCGAGCCGGGACGTCGGGGCGTCCGGGCGTCCGGGCGTCGGGCCTGCGCTACGCGTCGAAGGTGTGGAACCAGGCGGAGCCGCCCGGGTGCTGCACCGTGATCATCTCGTCGAGGTCGCGGTACGGGCCGTCCTGGTTGTGGCTCGCCGACTTGATGCGGATGGTGCCGTCGGACTCGGTGAAGACCTCGGACACGATCGTGGTGTGGTCCGGTGAACCGTTCGCGTTCCAGTCGAAGAACACGATGTCACCGACCTTCACCTTGTCCCGCTCGTCCGACGACCGCCGGGTGAGCCCGAACTCGGCCGCGTTGTCCGCGAGCCAGGGGTCCATCGTCGGGCAGTAGGTCCACGTCGCGCTGTGCTCGGCCCCGGCCGCCCGGTTGTACCAGTCGGACCGCTGCTCCCACCCGCGGGCGATGAGGGTCTGGCTGACGTAGTTCGCGCAGTCCCCGCCGATCGGGTTCATGGTGCCGTACTCGGCGAGGTTGTAGTCCTTCCAGTACCGCATCGCGTAGGCGAGCTGCCGGTCGACGTCGGTCAGCGCCGCGTACGCCAGGCTCGTCGTCGCGACGGCGTCGCCCGCGGCCGGTGCCGGGGCGGCGGTCGGCGTGGGTGTGGCCGTCGCCGTGTCCTGCGTCGCGCCGGTCTGACCGTCGTTCGCGGCGCTGCCGTTGCCGTCGGAGGACTGGTTCGCCGATGGGGTCGGTTCGATCGCCGAGGTGAACAGTGCGACCTCGGCGTCGCCCGCGGCGTACATCGCCTGGTGCGGGGCCGTGAAGGTCACCTTCGACGCGGTGGCCTGCACGTCGCGTGCGGCGACGCCGCCGACGGTGACGCCCTTGACCGCGGCGAGTCCGGCACCCGTCACGGTGACCGTGACCCCACCGGCCAGCGGGACCTGGGCCGGGCTGAGGGCTTTCGCCACCGGCTCCGCCGTCGGGGTGGCCTGCGGGTCCGTCCCCCCGCCCGAACCCTTGCGACCGGTGCTGCGGTCGTCGCCCCCGGACGAGCACGCCGCGACGGCGAGGCCGATCCCGGCGACGCCGGCGAGGGACAGGAGGGCACGGCGGTTCATCGAGGCAGTCATGACACGACCAGCGTATGCGACGCCTCCGTCCTCCCCACAGGGCATGATCGTCGTCCGGGGGCGGATCGCTCCCGTCCCCGAGCCCGACCGGGCCGGACCGCCCCGAGAGGATCAGCACACCATGCCCGAGAGCCACGACTTCTTCGTCGCCACCGACCCCGGGACCGCTCGTGCCCAGGTGCGCGACGCCCTCACCCGCGAGGGCTACACGGTCGACGACGCCGAGCAGGGGGCACTCCGCGCGACGCGGGGCAGCTTCGGCCTGACGCTGCTCCTGGGCGGTCTCGCGAACGACCGCACGTTCCACACCCGGCTCGACGTGCAGATCATGGTCACCCCGGACGGCCGCACGGTCGCCCGGCTGCTGCGCGGCTCGGGCAGGTCGGCGGTGATGGGTGGCGCGCTCGGCGTGACCAGGGGCAACCGGGCGTTCGAGCAGGCCGCCAACGCCGTGCACGCCACGTTCGCCCGCGCCGGGGTGCTGACGGACAGCATCCCGGGCTGAGCGACCGCCCTGCAGACGGAGCGCGGGCCCGGCACCGTTCGGTGTCGGGCCCGCTCGCCGTCGGTGGTCAACTCAGGAGCACGAGACGTTCCGGTCGATGGTGCCGGAGCCGTACGGCACCTCGACCTGCACCATGGCGATCGTGCCGCCGGGCAGCGGGGTGCCGGAGCAGGCCTTGCGCGCCTTCGTGACGGTGCTCCTGCCGAGCGCGATCCAGTTCGAGCGGCCGTAGAGCGGGCTGTTCGACTTGACGGTCCCGGCGATGGTCTTCCACTGGGAAGTGGTCGAGTAGAGGCCGATCCGCTTCACGCCGGCCGTCTTGAGCCCGACGATCATGCCCTGCATCGCCGCCCGGTTCTGAGCGGTGTCGCGCTGGTAGGACAGTCCGGTCTCGACGTCGAGCCACCAGCGGTACGCCGACGGGTTCGGGACGCCACGGCTCTGCACGTCGTCGTACCCACGTGCGTAGCCGTACATGAACGAGCACGCCAGCGAGACCTGCTTCTTGCCGCCCTTCGTCACGCACTTGCCGAACGGGTTGGTGGGCACCGTGCCCTGGTAGCGGTTCGACGTCGGCCACACCGAGGCCTTGAGCCCGGGGTTCGCGAACAGCACGTACAGCTGGGTCTTCGGCTGGGTGGACCCACCCACGGACTGCGCCGCCCAGGCGAGCTGGTCGTCCAGACACGGGTTCGTCTGGTTGCCGAGCGAGCCGTTCACGCCGACGATCGCGAAGGCCTGGCCGGTCGGCACCTGGCTGCCACACTGCGGCCAGGAGATGTCGACGCCGAGCGGCGTGACCGCTGCCGAGGCGGTCGACGTCGGGCCGGCGACGACGACCCCCGCTGCGACGACGACGGCGGCCGCGAGCGTCGCGACGAGACGAGTGAGACGGTGCATGCTTTCCCCCCTGGACGGACCCGGTACGGGTCGGCGGCCCTCGGCCGCGCACGGGGAGTCTAGGGTGATGCGCGCTGCACCACACCCCCTCGCCCGCGAGCCTGTGTCGAACGACCCACCACCGGCTGCCTGTGCAGGACGGTGCCCGACCAGAACGGTACCGAACGGCCCGGATCGACCCGCAACGACGGAACGGCCCGGAACCTGTCGGTTCCGGGCCGTCCTCGTGGTTGCCACCTGGTGGAGCTAAGGGGATTCGAACCCCTGACCTTCTCATTGCGAACGAGACGCGCTACCAACTGCGCCATAGCCCCAAGTGCTCGACCACACTAGCACCCCCGGTCCGTCGATCCGAAATCGCACGGCGGCCGTCGGGCGTGCCGCGGTCAGACCGCGCGACGCCGCCGCATGATCGCGTCGAGGTCGGCCTGCTGGTAAGCATCGTCGTCGAGGACCCCCATGCCGGCCCACTTGCTCGGCGGAGCGGCGGGCTC
>NZ_JAIXIG010000052.1 GCF_020297365.1 Curtobacterium oceanosedimentum | reverse complement strand
CCCGCACCCCACGCCCGCGCCCGCGGATCCACCGCGAACACCGCCGCCACGATTGTCAGCACCGCGTACACCCCGAGGTACCCGCACAGGATCCACGGCGACCCGCCCCCGAGCTCCACGAACACCGCGGCCAGCAGCGGCGTCAGCCCCACCGAGAAGATCGACCCGATCTGGTACCCGAGGCTCATCCCCGAGTACCGACGCCCGGTCGGGAACTGCTCCGCGAACCACGCCGCCTGCGGCCCGTAGATGCTGTCGTGGAACACGCACATCCCGATCAGCGCCACGAGCGGCAGCAGCACGAGCGGCCCGGCGTCGAGGAACGCGAAGAACGGCCAGATGAGCACCGCGATCCCCACCGCCGACCAGATCGTCAGCACCCGCCGCCCGACCCGGTCGGACAGCCACCCCCAGAACGGCGTGGACACGAGCGACACGGCCGAGATCACGAGCACGGCCTGCAGCCCCGCGTCCGAGCCCGATGGCCCGCGCACGTTCCCGAGGTAGGTCAGCGAGTACGTCGTCAGGATCGAGTACAGCGCCGGCTGCACGAGTCGCAGGCCCGCGGTCACCAGGATCGACCGCGGGTGCTGCCGGATCGCCTGCCACACCGGGAACCGCTCGACCCCGCCCGAAGCGCGCAGCTCCTGGAACACCGGGGCGTCCTGCACCCCGAGCCGGATGACGAGCCCGACCGCCACGATCACCGCGGAGAACAGGAACGGCAGCCGCCAGCCCCACGCCAGGAACGCCTCGGTGCCCAGGGACGTCCGCACGAGCGTGAAGACCCCGGTGGCCAGGAGCATCCCACCGGCCGACCCCATCTGCGTGAACGCCCCGAACAACCCCCGGTGCCGCTCCGGCGCGTGCTCGACCGACAGCAGCGCCGAGCCGCCCCACTCCGCACCGGCCGCGACGCCCTGCAGCAGCCGCAGGAACACGAGCGCCACGACGGCACTGACCCCGATGGTCGCCGCGGACGGGATCACCCCGATCAGCGTGGACGCGACGCCCATCAGCAGCAGCGACGCGACGAGCAGCTTCTTCCGCCCGATCCGGTCGCCCAGGTGGCCGGCGATCACACCGCCGAGCGGTCGCGCCACGAACCCGACACCGTACGTCGCGAACGACGCGATGACCCCGATCGCCGGCGTCACGGACGGGAAGAACGTCGGCGCGAACACCAGCGCCGACGCCGTCGCGTACAGGTAGAAGTCGTAGTACTCGACGGTCGTCCCGACGAACGACGCGAGGGCGACCCGACGTCGGGTCGCGTTCGTGGACGGTCCGGTGGGACGGACGGGAGGCGCGGCTGCGGTCGTCTGGGTCGGCATGCCTCAGGAGCATGGTCGCGTCCCGGGCCGCGGGGAACACCGCGCGTAACGGGAGGTCACGACGCTGTCGTCGGGCGGCGCCCGCCGACCACGATGGGTCGCATGAGCGATGCACCGAACCGCCCGCTGCGCTTCGCGGCCTTCGTCATGAACACGACCTCGCACATCCAGCACGGCCTGTGGCGGCACCCGGACGCCCGACAGGCGGACTTCGACGACGTGACGCTGTGGACGGACCTGGCGAAGACCCTCGAGCGCGGCAAGTTCGACGCGATGTTCTTCGCCGACGTCGTCGGCACCTACGGCCCCGGCCGTGGCGACTACTCGACGAACCTGCGCGAGGGACTGCAGATCCCCTCGAACGACCCCTCCGTGCTGCTCTCGGCGCTCGCCGTGTCGACCGAGCACCTCGGTCTGGCCTTCACGTCGAGCGTCATCCAGGCGCACCCGTTCGACTTCGCCCGCAAGGTCTCCACGCTCGACCACATCACCCAGGGCCGCATCGGTTGGAACGTCGTCACGAGCGCCCTCGACAGCGCCGCCCGGAACTTCGGGGCCGACCGGCTCGAGGAGCACGACGAGCGCTACGTCTGGGCCGAGGAGTACCTCGAGGTCTGCGCGAAGCTCTGGGAGGGCTCGTGGGAGGACGGCGCCGTCCTGAAGGACCCCGTCTGCGGTTACGCCGACCCCGACAAGGTGCACCGCATCGACCACCACGGCACGCGCTACGACGTGCAGGGCCCGCACCTGAGCGCGCCCAGCCCGCAGCGGACCCCGGTGCTGTTCCAGGCCGGGTCGTCGCCGGCCGGCCAGGCCTTCGCCGCGCGGAACGCCGAGGCACAGTTCATCCTCACCTCGAACCGGGACGCCACCGAGCAGCTCATCCGCGAGACCCGCGACCTGGCTTCGGCAGCGGGGCGCCGACGCGAGGACATCGCGTTCTTCCTCGGCCTGGCCTTCGTCACCGGCGCCACCGAGGCCGAGGCGAAGGCCAAGGAGGCGGAGATCGACGAGTACCTGGCCGCCGACGGCTTCCTGGTGCACTCGAACCTCGGCTTCGACCCGGACACCGGCGAACCCCTCGACCCGGACACCCCGCTGTCCGAGGTCCGGACCCACGCCGGGCAGTCGCACCTGCAGTGGCTCCGCGAGGCCGCCGGTGACCGCGAACCGACCATCGCCGACCTCGCCCGGCTGTCCGCCAAGCTCCGCGCCCGGGTCGTCGGGACGCCGGAGCAGATCGCCGACGAGCTCGCCGACTGGCAGCGGATCGGTGTCGACGGCGTCAACGTCATCAACTGGACGCTGCCCGGCTCCTACAAGGAGTTCGTCGACCACATCGCGCCGACCCTGCAGGAGCGCGGCCTGATGCAGTCCGAGTACCGCGAGGGGACCCTGCGCGAGAAGCTCTTCGGTCACGCACAGCTGCCGGACTCGCACCCCGCCAGGCAGTGGCGCGGCGCGTTCTCGGGCGGCGCGAGCGGCGTCGCAGACGCGGCGCGGGCCGTGGAGGTGACCGCATGACGGCGGCGACGACGACCGACGGGGGCGGGACGGGCCTCCCGGCTGACCGTCTGACCACGCTGCGGGCGCGCTTCGCACCGCTGTTCGCGACCACCCGCGACGGCGCGGTCGAGCGTGAGCTCGCCTCCGGGGAGCCCGGCGATCGGCCGCTGCCGCACGCCGAGGTCCGCGCGCTCGCCGACGCGGGCTTCGGGCGGTTGCGCGTGCCGGAGGACCGGGGCGGCTCCGGCGTGACGCTGGTCGAACTCGCGCACCTGGTGGCGGACCTGGCGGCGGCGGACTCGAACATCGCGCACCTGTGGCGGGGTCACTTCGGGTTCACAGAACTGGTGCTGCTGCGACCCGACTCGCCCGCTCGTGACGAGTGGCTGCAGCGGATCGTCGACGGGGCGATCGTCGGGAACGCGACCTCGGAGCGGACCGGGACGACGCTCGCCGACATCTCGACGACGGTGACGCCGGCTGGTGCTTCCCTGCGTCTCGACGGGCGGAAGTTCTACTCGACGGGCACGCTCTACGCGGACTGGATCTACCTGGCGGCGGACCGTGACGGGGAGCGCGTGACGTTCGCCGTCGATGCCTCCGCGCCGGGTGTGCGGAGCATCGACGACTGGGACGGGTTCGGGCAGCGGTTGACCGCGTCCGGCACCACCGTGTTCGACGGGGTGGCGGTCGACCCCTCGGCGGTGTCGGCCTACCGCGACGCTCCGCTGTCGCACATCCAGGCCTTCTACCAGCTCTACCTGCTGGCGGTGCTCGCGGGGATCGGGCAGGCGGTGTCCGACGACGCCGTGGCCTTCGTCCGGCCCCGGACCCGCACGTACATCCACGCGAACGCCGCCGTCCCGGGGGAGGACCCGCAGGTGCTCGCGGTGCTCGGGCGGCTGTCGGCCGGGGCATTCACGGCTCGGTCACTCGTCGCCGCGGCGGCGGGACTGCTCGACACGGTGGTGGCGACGAACGTGCCGGGGCCGGCGGGTGTGTCGAAGCCGTTGCTCGACGCGGCCGAGAACGCCGTGTACCAGGCGCAGGTCGAGATCGGGCCGCGAGTGCTGCGGTCGGCGTCCGAGCTCTTCGAGGTCGGCGGGGCGTCCGCGGCCGACCGCACACGTGCGCTGGACCGGCACTGGCGGAACGCGCGGGTGGTGGCGTCGCACAACCCGGCGGTCTACAAGGAGCGGATGGTGGGGGAGTACGCGTTGCACGGTCAGGGGCCGGTCGACGCGTGGGAGAAGTACCACGAGGTGGGGCCGACGCGGTTCTGAGGGGCGGGGCGCGGGGCGAATTCTCGCGGTGAGCGACAGTTCTCGCGCCGGCGGGCCCGAGGGATGTCGCTGAGCCCGAAACCCGGGCGCCGGGTGCGCGCGTCGCTGGCGGCTACGCCCAGCCGAGCTCGTGCAGCCGCTCGTCGTCGATCCCGTAGAAGTGCCCGATCTCGTGCACGAGGGTGGTGTGCACCTCGTCCTTGAGCTCCTCGAGCGTGTCGCACTCGGCCAGGTGCTGCTTGCGGAACACGACGATGCGGTCGGGCAGCTCGCCGAACCCGTACTGCCCGCGCTCCGTCGCCGCGACGCCGTCGTACACGCCGAACAGGTCGGAGCCGTCCTCGGGCTCGTCCTCGACGACGAACACCACGTTGTCGAGGCCGTCGACCATCTCGTCGGGCAGCAGGTCGAGCTCGTCGGTCACGAGTTGCTCGAACTCGTCGGCGGACATCTCCATCACGGACTCGATGGTGGCACACGACCATCCGAGAACTGCGAAGGCCCCGTCCTGCAGGACGGGGCCTTCGACTCGTGGGGTGAATAACGGGTCTCGAACCCGCGACCTCCTAGACCACAACCAGGCGCTCTACCAACTGAGCTATATCCACCATGTTCGAACCGGCGGACCGGCGCGACCACTCAATAGTAGTACATGCGCGACGGGGTGCGGACCACCCGTGTCGCTACTCGGCCGCAGGCTGCGCCAGCCGCGGCTCCCACTTCGCCACCACGTCGGCCTGCACGGCACGCACGTCGTCGGTGGTCGGGCCGGGCTCCGCGACGAAGCCGGCGCGGCGGTAGTACTCGAGCTCGCGGATCGACTCGAGGATGTCCGCGAGGGCCCGGTGCCCACCGTGCTTCTCCGGCGCGTTAAAGTACACGCGCGGGAACCAGCGACGGCAGAGCTCCTTGATGCTCGACACGTCGACGCTGCGGTAGTGCAGGTGTCCGTCGACCCGCGGCATGTACTTCGACAGGAACGCCCGGTCCGTGCCGATCGTGTTGCCGGCGAGGGGAGCGGAGCCCTCGGCCGGCACGTGCTGGAGGATGTACTCGAGCACCTGGTACTCCGCGTCGGCCAGGCTGACGCCGTTCGGGATCTCCTCGATCAGACCCGAGGTCGTGTGCATCTTCGTCACGAACTCGTTCATGTTGTCGAGCGCGGACTGGTCCGGCTTGATCACGATGTCGAACCCGGGGTGCACGGGCTCGAGGTCGAAGTCGGTGATGACGACGGCCACCTCGACGAGTTCGTCGACCCCGAGGTCGAGGCCGGTCATCTCGCAGTCGATCCAGACGAGGCGGTCATTCGCGGTTGCCATGTCCCCGATCCTATTCCCGGGCCGCGAGCGGCCCGTACGCGGGGTGCGGCCGGTGCGTGCGGTCGTGTTGCGTCGGTCGTGTTGCGTCGGCCCGGAGGCCCGGCGCGGGTCCGCCCCGCGCCTCGCGCCGCCGAGTGGGCCGGGCGGGCAGGCCGAGCGCGGAGCGGGCGGGCGCTGGACTGGGAGTGGGGGCGGGAGCACGAGCGGGTGAAGATTGGATGCGCTCGGGCTCGGGGTGACGTGTTCCGCCCGATCGCTTGGGCGTGGGCGTGGGTGTGGTCGTCGTCCGGAGACTCGCGCGGCGCGAGCGGGCGAGATGTGGGCGCAGGTGGCTCGGGGATCGCTGGTTTCGCCCGATGGCGTGGGCGTGGTCGGCGTCCGAAAGCTCACGCGGCGCGAGCGGGCGGAATCCGCGAGCGCCGTGGCCGAGAGCCGTCAGGTTTCGCCCACTCGTGCGCGCCGAGTGCGGATGCCGGTGGTGCGAGCCGAGCGTGCAGCGCGAGCGGGCGGAATCTGCGGGCCCGGGGGCTCGTGGTGACGCATTCCGCCCGCTCGGACGGACGCGACAGTGTCCGGAGGCCAGGGCGACGCGAGCGGGCGGAATCTGCGGGTGCGGCGGCCGAAGCGCCGCGTGTTCCGCCCGCTCGCGGGTCCGTGGGTCGTGCTCGTCATCCCCGCCGGAAGCGAACCGCACGCGAGCGGGCGGAATCCGCACCCCGCGCCGCCCAGACTGCTCCCATTCCGCCCACCCGATGCCGACCGCGCGCGAGCGGGCAGAATCCTTGCCCCGCGCCTCCCGAACCGCTCCCATTCCGCCCACCGGCTTACCGACCGCGCGCGAACGGGCAGAACCCGCATTCCGTGCCTCCCGAACCGCGCCGAATCCGCCCGCCCG
>NZ_JAIXIG010000051.1 GCF_020297365.1 Curtobacterium oceanosedimentum | reverse complement strand
TGGACGGGGCGGGACGCATGAGGAGTGAGGCAACCCTAACCCCCGCCCTCGTACGGCGTCCCCCGAGCAAGCCCGGAGCGCGCACTTGGTCCGTTCATAGGCTCGTCATGGGGAACCGCCCTGTACTGGTTGCCATCGACGCCCGACCGGGCCGCCGAGGAACGACCGGAGAACACCGATGAACGAGACCCCGAACCCCGCCGCCGCCGACCAAGACGAGAACGGCACCGCCCGCACCGGGTCCGCGCAGCAGCAGGCGCCCGGCACCCCCTGGGACGCGCCGCACGCCGATCGGGCCACCCTGCGCTCGGCCTACGCGTTCGACGGCACCGGTCCGTACCTGTACGGGCCCGACGGCTCCGGCCCCTACGCCTACGCACCGGACGGGCGTGGCCCCTTCCTGGTCGGCAGCCCGGCACTGCTGGGCGCGAACCAGGGCTGGGCCACCGCCGCAGCCTCGGCCGACCACGCCGGGGTGACCGGCAGGCGTCCTCGTCGCATCGGGCTCGCGATCGGCGCCGGCGTCGCGGCCCTCGCCATCGTCGGGGCGGCGGGCGGGACGGCGTTCGGGTTGTCCTCGCACGGCACCACCACGACGTCGAGCCAGTCCCAGGGCACGACCACCCTGCCGGGCACCGGTTCCGGTTCCGGCACCGGCGCCGGTTCCGGCTTCGGCGACGGCACGAACGGCTTCACCGTGCCCGGCGACGGCACCGGGACGAGCGACGGCACCGGCGACGGGACCGGCGGCACGGACAGCGGCACGGACAGCGGCACCGGAACCGGCTCGGCGCCGTCCGCGGCCACCGCGGCGACCGCCGCCCAGAAGCGGGGCGTCGTGACGATCAACACCGTCCTGGGGTACGACCGCTCGTCGCAGGCCGCCGGCACGGGCATGGTCCTGACCTCGGACGGCACCGTCCTGACGAACAACCACGTCATCCAGGGCGCGACGAGCATCGTCGTCACCGACGAGACCACCGGCAAGGAGTACACCGCCGACGTCGTGGGTGCCGACGCCACGAACGACGTCGCCGTGCTGAAGCTCCGCGACGCCTCGGGGCTGTCCACCGTCACGCTCGACGACGACGGCGACCCCTCGGTCGGTGACACCGTGACCGACGTCGGCAACGCCGAGGGCACCGGTGACCTGGTCGCCGCCGAGGGCACCGTCACGGCCACCGACCAGGACATCCAGGTGCAGAGCGAGTCCGGCACGGGCACCGAGTCCCTGCAGGGGCTGATCGAGGTCGCGGCGGACATCGTGTCGGGTGACTCCGGCGGGCCGGTCGTCGACAGCGAGGGCGAGGTCGTCGGCATGGCGACCGCGGCGTCCTCGGGCAGCGCGGACGTCACCGGCTACGCCATCCCGATCGCGACGGCGAAGACGATCGCGCAGAAGATCCTGGCCGGCGAGGCGTCGGACACCATCACCATCGGGCTCCCCGCGTTCCTCGGGGTGCAGGTGAGCGGCACCGCCGGTGCCACCGGCGGCGTCGCCGTCGCCGGCACGGTCGAGGGCTCCGGTGCCGCGCGCGCCGGGCTGGTCGCCGGGGACACCATCACGAGCATCGACGGCACGGCGGTGACGAGCTCGGACCAGCTGACCCAGGTCGTGCAGTCGCACGACGTCGGCGACGAGGTCGTGGTGCACTACACCGACACCACCGGCGCGGCGAAGACCGTCACGGTCACCCTGACCGCCGGACCCGCAGCCTGAGCGGAGAGCGCACGCGCAGCCCCGCGGTCCCCCGCTCAGCCCAGCAGCGCCCGCACCACCGACCGGTACACGTTGGCCGGGGAGTCCGTCCGGAAGGCGGTCTCCCCGGCCGTCGTCGTCCCCACGCGCGCGAAACCCTGTCCCTCGGCCCGCACGATCGTGACCGGGTTCGGTCGCCCCGGACGCCGCAGGTACGAGACCGTCCATGGCGCCGCCCAGAACCGCGCCAGCCGCGGGTCCGCCTCGACGATCGACGCCGGCAGGTCCGGGGCGTCCGCCCCTCCGGCGAGCTTCCGCCCGAGCAGGTGCGCCGGCAGCGACCCCGTGCGGAACGGGAAGGTCCACGTCGGACCGATGCCGAGCCTCCCGGCCGCCAGCGCGACCACGCGGTCCGGCGTGACGGACGCGACCACGGATCCCGCCTCGTCCGTCCCGTCGACGACGGTCTGCGACCAGGCCTGGAGGCGCGACACGCCTCCGTCGGGCAGGTGCTGCTCCAGCGTGACCGGCTGGGCGTCGCCCTGCCAGGGCTCGAGCAGGGCCTGGGTCGCCTCGGGCAGGGTGCCGAGACGGCCGACGAGGCCCGCGTCGATGAGTTCCCGGCCGGCGGCCGTGCGGAGCAGGGTGGGGTCCCACCGCCGTCCCGCCAGGCTCGTCAGCGTCCCGACGGCCGCTCCGCTGAGTCGGGGCCCGTCGAGCACGGGAGCCGGCCCGGGTGCCGGCAGGGGTTCGAGGTCGCGCTCGGGGCGGACCGGGACCGGCTCGGCGGCACGCACGCTCTCGAGGACGGCGAGCACGAGCTCGTCGGTCGCGAGCAGCCGGGCCAGCGGACGTTCGATGGTCAGGTCGACACGGTGTCGGCCGGTGACGAAGAGCAGGTGCGTGCCGGCGACGTCCCCGCCCTCGTCGGGTCGCACGTACTCGACCAGTCGTGCCGGGGCGCCCGCGGTGGTCCAGGGGTCGCAGCCGACCAGCAGCAGACCGTCGACGGAACCGGGCAGTCGTGCGAGGAGCCCGGTGTTCTCGTCGCCGATCGCGCGGTCGCTCGGACGGGAGCGGACGGTGAGGACGACGTCGTCGCCGGTGACGCGCAGGTCCGCCTGTGCGGTGTCCTCGCGGCGCCAGTGGTCCGGGCGGCGGAGGGTCAGGCGGGCGGTGCGGTCCTCGGTGCCGAGCGGGACGGGGACTGCCATGCTCCGAGGCTACGGGCGGGGCGTGCGCGCGGTGCGGCGGCTCGCCGGGGTGGCACGGCGCGAGGTCAGCGACGAGGAGCGCGAGGCGGCGGGGGCGGTGGGACCGGCTTCGCGGCGACGACGTCCGCGAGCCGGACCACGACGGGGCCGCGGCGCGTGGCGATCGTCACGGTGTCGGCCGTCCGCGCGACGAGGTCACCGAGGGCGTCCTGTGCGCCGTCGCCCTGGTGTGCGCGGACCACCAGCCGGTCGCCGATCACGGCGTCGTGCAGCACCCCGAGGGCACGGGCCCGCGCGATCGCAGCCTGCTCACCCGTGGTCACCGTGTCAGCGTACGACGGCGGGCCCGACCGACCGCGGAACCGGGGTACCGCGCGGACGGGCGGCCTAGAGTGAGGGGATGGCCAAGGCGCGCGTGGACAGCTGGATCTGGGCGGTGCGGATCACGAAGACCCGCTCCGCCGCGACCGCCGCGTGCAAGGCCGGGCACGTCCGGGTGAACGGGGAGCGCGCGAAGCCCGCGCAGCCGATCGGCCCCGGTGACGAGGTCCGCGTCCGGCAGAACGGGTTCGACCGGATCGTCGTGGTCACCGGCATCATCCTCAAGCGCACGAGTGCCCCCGAGGCGGCGAAGCACTTCGAGGACCGGACCCCGCCGCGGCTGCCCAAGGAGGAGGCCGGGTTCGTGCCGGTGCGCGAGCGCGGCGCGGGACGCCCGAGCAAGCGGGAGCGCCGCGACCTCGAGAAGCTCCGCGGGTACTGACCGCCCTGCGGCTCCGGACCGCTCAGCGCCGCTTGCCGTACGGGTCGACGACGACCTCGAACGCCGTCTCGCCGTCCCACTCGACCTCGATCGGCTGCCCGGTCCACCGTGCCTCGAGGCGCCCGTCGTCGTCCTCGTCGTTGCCGCACAGCGCCGAGCCGCTCGGGAGCCGTTCGATCGCGACCCGACCGCCGAAGCCCAAGGCGTACAGCTCGACCACCCGGCCGCGGATCGACTGGGTCCTGGCCGCGTCGTGCCGGACCTCCGCGAACCGCCGGGCGCCGTCGGCGGACACGACCCAGTACTCCACGACGTCGCCGATCTCGACCGCGAGGCCGCAGCACTCGTGCTCCCACCCGCCGACCTCGATGACGACCGGCTCCGGCATCAGACGAACCGGACGGTCTGCTGCAGCCGGTCGCGGATGTCGAAGACGTCGACCGAGCCGGCCGGCGACCACACGCCGTTGAGCACCTGGGCGAGCGCGCTGCGGCGGACGACGAGTGCCGTCGGCTTCTTCGGCGAGCCGACGAGCTGCACGTCCCCGTCGACCGCGGCGTCCGGCACGACGAGCAGTCGCCCGGTGAACCGCACGCGCGTCTGCTTCTGCACGGCCCGGGCGGCACGGACGAGCTCCTTGACCGGACGCTCCCCCGCCGCGAGCGTCTCCCCCACGACCTCGCCGTGCTCGACGCGCACCGGGGCGCCCCAGTCGATGGACTCGACCGCCCAGAGTCCGCTCGGGGTCAGGACGGCGTGGTCGAGCTTGCCCTCGGACCCGGCGTCCAGGTCGTGCCACACCGTGACGCCGATGCCCATGTCGGACACGATGGCGGCGGTGGCCTCCTCGGCGAGGGCCTCGGCGAGCAGCCGCCGGATGTGTCGCGGTGCGGAGCGGATCAGGGCGGGGTCGTACGGGTCCTCGATGGGGTCGCCGAGCCCGACCCACTCGCGCTCCGCCTGCAGGAACACCTCGCGCGAGCGACCGCCGGGATGTCCGTGGGACCGTGCCCGGGGGCGGGAGTCGCGGCGCGCTGCCGGAGGTGCGTAGGCGTCGCGACCGGTGTCGGGCCTGCCGGCTGACGCAGCGGACGGACCGGAGGCGGCCTGGCCGGCGTACCCGCGGGAACCGACGTCGTAGGCGCGGCGGGCCGCGGGGGTGCCGATGCGTTCCCAGGCGAGCTGCACCCGGCGGAACCGCTGGGCGTCACCGCCGAGGTCGGGGTGGGACTCGCGGGCCGCACGCCGGTAGGCGCGGCGGAGGGTGTCGTCGTCGGCGGAGGCGGGGACGCCGAGCACCTCGTACGGGGTCGCGTCGGCGGGGCTGTCGGTCATGGCCCTGCGACATTACCCGAGGCGGTGTCGGAGTCCGCCGCGAGCGCCCTGCGTGTGGACTGGGTGTCGGCGTCAGGCGACGGCGGCGGTGACGGCGTCGGCGTGCTGCTCCAGGTAGGCCACGTCGGCCCGGTACAGGTCCGCGTGCCCGTGCCGCAGGTCGCTGAGGAACTTCGGGTTGCCGGCGGCCGCCTCGTGCTCGATCGTGGTGACCAGGGCCACGAGGGACGCGATCATCGTCTCGACGAGGACCGCACGAGACCGGGCGTCGAGGTCGTAGGCGCGGCAGAACTCCGCTGCCCGTGCCAGGCGGTCGTCGAGCCGGGGTGCGGTGGCCCCCTCGACGGCGCCCGTGGTGAAGGGCGCGAAGCGGTACACGGCGCTCGCGACGTCCCAGACGCGCGGCCCGGGGTGCGCGGTGTCGAAGTCGATGAGGCCGACGGCGGCGATGCCGTCGTACACGCAGTTGTACGGCGCGAAGTCGCCGTGCACGATCGTCTCGACCGGGGCGCGGTCGGCCTGCGACCAGACGTCCGCGGTGTGCTCGCGCGGGTAGGTGGCGGCGGCGTCGTGGAACTGCCGGAGCAGCCGGGCGCTGGTGACCAGGGCGGCCTCGCTCGCGACGTCCTCGGTCCAGGGGTACTCCCCCGCGACCCCGGGCACGAACGACACCGTCTCGAGGGCGTCGCCGAGGGCGATGGGTTCCGGCGCGGCCACGAAGCCCTGCTCGTGCAGGTGCGCGAGCAGCCGGTGCACCGTGGGGGTCCACGGCCCTGCGGGGCGGTGGACGCGGTCGTCGGCCCTGGTGATGCGCTCCACGGGATCCTCCTGGGGGTGTGCGTCTCCGTTGACGGACCGCCAGCGTACCGGCACCGACCAGGGCTGTCCCGGTCAGTGCGGAAGGCGGCTCCGTGCGTCGGTCTGCTCGCGCAGCCACCCCGGTCCGCGCACGACCGCGCCGGACGCTTCGACCCGGGCGCGGAGCTCCCGGTCGGCGGTCACGACCACGACCGGCCCGTCGCCGGCGTCACCCGCGCGTCGTGCGGCCTCGACGATCGCGTCGTCGCCGGGGCCGAGGGCACGGACCACGTCGACGGCGGCTGCGCGTGCCTGGGGGTCGGCTGTTGCGCGTGCCTCGGGGTCGGACGCTGCACGTGCCTCGCCCTCGAGCACCACGGTCCAGCGCGGCCACCACCGCGCGAACGGCAGGTCGAGCAGCGACGCCTCGACCCCGTCCGCGGCGAGCGCCGTCACCGACGACAGCAGGCGCGAGGCGGCACCGGCGCGGTCCTTCCACCAGCCGTCCGGCGTGCTGCCGACGACGTTCGCGGCGTCGACGACGACGTGCGGCGTGGTCGTCACCACGGCGCGGAGCGCCGGCCACGACGCTCCGAACCCCGGGTGCAGCGGGAGCGCGTCCACCTGGTCGATCGGGATCCACGAGAGCGCGAGGCTCTCGCGGTCGGCGATCACCGGTTCGAACGGCCGGGAGGCGCGCCCCACCACGGTCGTGTAGGTCCAGAACCCCAGGTCGAGCAGGGCCGTGTGGCGCAGGTCGACGGCGTCGTCCGGCACGCCGGCTTCCTCGGCGGACTCGCGGAGCGCGGCCGTCACGGCGGCCTCGTGCTGGTGGCGGGCGCCGCCGGGGATGCCCCAGGTGCCGCCGTGGTGGCTCCACTCGACGCGGTGCTGCAGCAGGACGCGTCCGGCGCCGTCGTCGACGAGCAGGCCCGCGGCGCCGAAGCGTCCCCACGCCTTCGTGCCGTCGGGACCGATCGCCCAGGCGTCGCCGGGGTCGCGGGGGCCGGGTGGCGGCCCGGGAGGCGTCGAGTCTGGCACGGTCCAACCCTGGCACACGGTGCTCGGACCCGGACTCGGAGTCGTCACCGGACGTCGTGTACGGTGTCGCCCGAGACACGGGGTGCCGCAACCAGCGGCTGAGATCACACCCGTCGAACCTGCTCGAGCTCGTACTCGCGAAGGGATCGTCCATGGAGAACGCTGCGCCCACCCACGACTGGGGCCACCGGACCGCCGAACTGCTCGAGGCCGTGCGTGCCCGGGCCCCGCTGGTGCACTGCATCACGAACACCGTCGTGCAGAACGTCACGGCGAACGTGCTGCTCGCGCTCGGGGCCTCTGCCGCGATGGTCGACATCGCGACGGAGGCGGGACCGTTCGCCCGGGTCGCCGACGCCCTGCTGGTGAACACGGGCACCCCGCACGCCGAACCGCGGGTCGCCGCGCTCGAGGCGGTGCCCGCTGCCCGCGAGGCCGGGACGCCCTGGGTGCTCGACCCGGTGGCCGTCGGGTCGCTCCCGGTGCGGACGGCGCTGGCCCGCGACCTGCTGGCGATGCACCCGACGGTGCTGCGCGGCAACGCGTCGGAGGTGCTCGCGCTGCTCGGCGCCTCGGCCGGTGGTCGCGGGGTCGACAGCACCGCGGGCACCGAGGACGCCCGCGCCGCTGCGATCGCCGCCGTCACGGGTTCCGATCCGGGTCCGGTTCCGGGTCAGGACGGGAGGCTCGTGGACGCGGTGGCCGTGTCCGGTCCCGTCGACCTGCTGGTCGCCCCGGCGACGGGCGTGGTCCGGGTCGCGAACGGCACCGAGCTGCTGACGCGCATCACCGGGGGCGGCTGCGCCCTGGGAGCGGTGGTCGCCGCGTTCACCGCGGTGTCGCCGGACGACGCCGGGGCCGCCGCGGTCGCCGCCACCGCGGTGCACACCATCGCCGCGGAGCTCGCCGCGCAGGAGGCCGGTGGACCCGGCTCGTTCCAGCCGCTGTTCCTCGACCGGTTGGCGTCGCTGACCCCGGAGCAGGTCGTGCGGACGGCCCGGATCACCGTCGAGTCCGCGGCGGTGCCGGCGTGACCGGGCAGCGGCGCGACCTCGGCGTCTACCTGGTGACCGACGGGGCCCTGGCCGACCGGCACGGCGTCGGGGTGCTCGGCGTCGTCCGGGCCGCGGTGCAGGCCGGAGTGCGGATCGTGCAGGTGCGCGACAAGGACGCGTCGGCGCGGGACCTGCTCGCGCTCACCGTCGCCGTGGCCGGGGCGGTGGGCGACCGCGCCGCCGTCGTGGTCGACGACCGGCTCGACGTCGCCCTCGTCGCCCGACGGGACGGGCACCGGGTCGCCGGCGTGCACCTCGGGCAGTCCGACGTGCCGGTCGCCGCGGCCCGGGCACTGCTCGGTCCCGGTGCGCACGTGGGCCTCACCGCGAACACGCTCGGACACCTGTCGACGGTCGAGCGACTCCCCCGCGGCACCGTCGACCTGCTCGGCGTCGGGGTCGTGCACCCCACGGCGACGAAGGCCGACCACCCGCCGGCGCTCGGCCACGACGGCTTCGCCCGGCTCGCCGCCGCGACCGACCTGCCGTGCGTGGCGATCGGCGGGGTCACCCTGGACGACGTCGACCCCCTGCGCGCCGCCGGTGCCGCGGGCGTCGCGGTGGTGTCGGGCATCTGCGCCGCAGCCGACCCCGGATCCGCCGCGGCGGCGTACGTGGCGGCCTGGGGCGGTGGAGCCGACCACGGGGCGGGAGTGGGGTGGGCGCCGGAGGGTGCGCCGCGCCTCCAGACCGGGTCCGCGCAGCACGGGGCGGGCGCATGAGCGTCCCGCGCGTGCTGAGCATCGCCGGCACCGACCCGACGGGCGGGGCCGGGCTGCAGGCGGACCTGAAGGCGATCGCCGCGCACGACGGGTACGGGATGGGGGTCGTGACGGCGCTCGTCGCCCAGAACACGCACGGGGTGCGGTCGGTGCACGTGCCGGACGTCGGGTTCCTGCGCGAGCAGCTCGACGCGGTGTCGGACGACGTCACCATCGACGCGGTGAAGACGGGCATGCTCGGCACCGCTCCCGTGGTGCGGGTGGTGACCGACTGGCTGCGGGAGCACCGGCCGGCCGTGGTGGTGGTCGACCCGGTGATGGTCGCGACGAGCGGTGACCGGTTGCTGGACGAGGACGCCTCGGCCGCGATGGCCGACCTGCTCGAGCTCGCCGACCTGGTCACGCCGAACCGGGACGAGCTCGGGGTGTTGGTGGAGCTGGCCGGGAGCGG
>NZ_JAIXIG010000050.1 GCF_020297365.1 Curtobacterium oceanosedimentum | reverse complement strand
GAACACTCCCCCGTCACGAACGGCGTCCACCACCTGGTCGCGCTGCACGGCAGCATCGGCGAGCGCATCAACTCCCCCGGGCACGAGCTCACGCACAGCGGAAGCGAAAGAGGCACCCCGCCGAACGATGTGGTCCGGCCCGAGCGACCGCACCAGCGCCTCGTCCTTCTCAGCCGCATCAGCGATCACGGTCAGCCCCGCGGCCTTCGCCAGCTGCACCACGTAGTTCCCGAGCAGCCCCGCGGCCCCGGTCACGGCGAGCGTCTGTCCCGGTGCGAGCGACGCGTGCGACAGGATCTGCAACGCCGTCAGCCCGTTCATCGGCACTGTGGAGGCGAGCGGGAGAGACGTCCCACGAGGGATCCGCGTGAACGACCCCACCGGCGCGACGAGCTCCTGCACGTAGGCCCCACCGTGCGCGCTGAGCGGCAACGCCATCGCCATGACCTGGTCACCGACGGCCCACCCGGACACATCGGGCCCGACCTCGTCGATCACGCCAGCCGCGTCCATCCCCGGCACGTACGGCGGCGAGGCCTGCGAGCTGTCCCGCTGCCCAGCACGCACCCCCGTGTCGGTCGGGTTGACGGCGAACGCCTGCACCCGGATCCGCACGGATCCGGCGCCGGCGTGCGGCTCCGGCACCTCGTGGACGGCGAGGGCCTCGGGCCCTCCGAATTCTTCGACTCCGATGACCTGCATCATCCCGGTCTACGCGCCGGTTGCTTGACGCAACCTGACGCGACCACCCCCGGTCTGGAGGCCGGGCACCAGCCCGCACCGCGCCTCCAGCCCGTCAGGGGTCCCGTCCACGGCACGTGGTGCGCCATGCTGGCACCGTGCGTCTCGACGAACTCCTCACGCGGTCCGCCGGTCCCGCGATCGCCGAGGAGCTCGCTGCCCTCCGCCGTCCCGCCCGGTACGTCCTCGAGGGCCTCCACCAGGAGTCCCGGCAGAAGTACTGGCAGTTCCGCATCGACATCGACGAGGCCGCGCAGACCTGGGCGCTGGTCCGTCAACGCGCCAAGCCGGTCTCCTACCGCGACGGCGTGCTCCACGAGCCCGACGACGGCCCGATCGAGGTGTCGTTCGGCCGGAGCATGATCTCGTCCCCCGTGGTCCGGATGGCCGTGCCCGACCTGATGCACCGCTGGGGTCGGTCACTGGACGACTTCCACCCGGTCCTCGTGCAGCACGTCGGCGCGCACTCGATCCTGGTGACCTTCGAGCACGAGGAGGACCCGGCGTTCCGCACGACGCTGGTGATCGACGAGCGCGACGGCATCGCCCGCCGTTCCTCCGAGCACGGTGGCGTCACGTTCGTCACGAGCGTGCGGACCGCCGAACCGGACGAGGTCCTGCCCCGCGCGCGCTTCGTGGCACCGACCGACTGGATCCGCCCGCAGTACTGAGGTTGTGGCGACGCCGGTTCGCGATCCCCGACGATCACGAACCAGAACCGTCAGGACTCATTCGTGACCAGGGCCGTCACCGGTAGTCGTCCGGGTCACCGACCACGCAGCGCGAATCCACGTTGACGTGCGCGCCGATCCTCGTGGCTGCGATCGACGCACGAGGCTTGCCCTCGGCGCGCGCGACCACAGCGGACACGTCGCCCGTCGCTGCATCCATCTCGGTCTGCGTCGTTGTCAGCTCGTACCCTTGCTTCCTCCAGTGTTCACCGGCCTGTTCCACGAGCACCTGCGGGTCGTCCGGTCCGTCCACCTCGACGTAGTAGCTGAACTGCACCGCCTTCTGCCCGTCGACCTGACAGTCGTTCGCGGCCGGCTCCGGGACTTCCTGTGGCCATGTGTCTGGAGCGAGTTCCAGGACCGACCGGAGTTCGGTCACGGCCTGCGAGCGCGCTTCGTCGACGGTCAGGGGCTTGCCCGGCCCGATGATCCCGCACCCCGACAGCGCGAGGGCGATCGCGCTGGCCAGAGCGGCAGCGGCCATCGGTTCGTCCACACGCCTCGTCACAGCAGCCGCCCCCGCCTCGACGCCGTCACTCGTCGTGATCCTGTCCGGACCCCGTTGCGCACGGAGAGGTCACCCGCACCGCTGCCGACGTCGAACTGATCTGGTACGGCCTTCGCGTCCCCGGGGGTGTGCATCGATCGGCTCCCTCTTGCAGGCCGTGAGGCCCGCGGTCAGCAGGCTCGCCGTCGACACGACGATCCCGATGCGTTGCTCCGCCATCACGGCAAGGTCACCGCCGCGCCACGGTGGTCATTCATCATCGGGCGAGCCCGCGACGCACTGGGAGTTGACGAAGACGAGGGCGTTCCCGTTCGTGATCTCGAGGGCTGCGCCAGCCTTGCCGTCTGCCTTCGCCGTGGCTCCGAACACCGTCCCGTACTTCGACCCGAAATCCTGCTGGCTGCGTTCGACCTCGAGTCCTCTGGAGCGCCAGAACTTGGACAGGGAGTCAGCGAGCTCGTCCTGCTTCGAGGTGACCGGAGCGTGCACCATGTACTGGTACCGGACGCCCTCGGAACATCCCTTGCTGACGGGGTCCCCGGGCGACGACCAGTCGAGGTCGGCGGACGCCGTGGTCTGGTCGAGCAAGGTCAGGGCATCTCTCCGTGTTTCTTCCGGGGTCATGGTCTTCCCTCCTGTCGCGCATCCGGCGAGCACGGCGATGAGGGACAGCGCAAGGGCCGCCCCGCTGAGCCGATGTCCCGCGGACGAGCGCGGGCTGGTGCGCATCGCGTTCGCCTGGAGCCCGGCACCGGCCGTGCCGTCCGCACCGGCCGTGTCCGTCGGATGCCGAGTCTTCTGGACCACACCGATCAGTCCTCGTAGTCGTCCGGGGACCCCTCGGCGCACTGAGAGTCGACGTAGAGGCTGATGCCGCGCCCACTGAACTGGAACGATCCCCACGGCTTCCCGTCCGCGCGCGCAGTTGCCGAGTAGGCGATGCCGTACTTCCCGAAGTCCTGCTGCGAAGGTTGCACGTCCAACCCCTTCGCCCTCCAGAACTCCTCGAACGAAGTGGCGAGTTCCTTCGGATCGGTCTTCTGGTCGATCGTCACGAGGTACTGGAACCGGACTCCGTCGTCCCCATCGGCGCATCGCGTGGCCACCGGCTCCGGAACCTCGGGCCAGGCCAGCGATTCGTGGCCCATCGTCTCTCGCAGGAACGCCACGGCGTTCTGCTTCGCCTCATCTGGTTGCATCTCGTCTCCCCCGTTCGAACCACAGGCCGTCGCCGTCGTCAGGAGCCCGACCACGGCGACGAACCCGAGGAGCGACTTCGACAGTCTGTTCACGGCATGGTCGCTTTCGCTGTTCCCAACAGCGTCTTCGTGCCGCTGTCGAGGTAGCCGATGTTCCCGGAATCGGGGTCGGCGGCAAGGTCGTGTACGTTCACCGTCTTCGATCCATCCGTCTGTACCTCCGTCGCGCCGAATCCCTGGGTGGGGTCTGCACGGTGCGGATCACTGAACGTGCGCCCGAACGCGGCGACGTCCCACTTCTCGTCAGCCTGCGCAGCATACATGTGGGCCGCATTGGTCGCTGCGGCATCGGGCACGGACGAAGGGATGCCCGCCGATCCGAGCGTGACGAAGGAGTGGATGCGCAGAGCGGCGTCGTCTGCGAGCGCGATCGCGGCAGTCGTCGAGCCGTACGAGTGCGCCACGACGTTCAGCTGAACGTCTGGTCTGGTTGTGCGGACTCCGGCAAGATCTGCGGCGAGGTTCGCAGCCCCGGCACGCGCCGAGTCTTCGTGGAAGACGGCAGTGTCACCGGTTGCCACGAAGTTCGGGGGTGCTTCGTAGCCGAGCCAGGTCACGTAGGCGCTGGCATCGCCACTCATCTGCTGTTGCGACTGCTGCACGGTCGACCCTGTCCGCATGTACTGCGTGGTGTCCGCCAGCGAACTCCCCATCCCGGGGACGAGGAAGGTGACGCTGCTCGCGCTGTCCAGGTCGCCGACCGAGAACGCCCCCAACGGCGGCTCTCCGTCGCGAAACGCCACCATCTGTCGCGGGAGGGGATAGCGGAGGTTGAGGTCCGTCCTCGCCCCGGCCACGAAGTTGTTGAGCTGGTTGTACCGCTCTTGCGCCGCGATCAGCGCCCGGTGCGCGTCAGCCAGCGCAGCGCGCCCGACCGCCTTGCCGTACGCCTTCTGGGCCTTGTCCAGAGCCTCGGTGGCCTGCGCGTACGCCCGCTGCGCACTCAGCCGGTTCGCCTGGTCCCGCGCCCAGTACGGCACCCCGTTCAGGTTCCCGATCACCGCTGGCAACGCCGTGATGAGCGCGTCCTGCGCCGCCGAGTGCTCCCCCGCGGTCCCCCGGCCGCCGAGCCCGTCCCACCACGCCTGCACGACCTCGGGCGGCATGCCGGCGATCCGGTCCGTCACGCCCTCGCCCTGTCCGGCCAGCACCTCGGGCGGCATCCCGGCCACGGCTCGCAGGAAGTCGGCGTCGCTCATGGCGGCGAGTGACCCGGCGTACCCGGGGGCGACCCCGAGCACATCGCTGTCGGACAGACCAGCGGCGGCGGCGCGGTCGGCAGTGGCCCGCCGTTCGACGAGCGCGTCCCACTCGGCGTCCAGGCGCTTCGCGGCGGCCGCGAGGTCGTCGGCGTCGCTCTGCAGGCGGCCCAACCGCCGACCGTCGGCTTCGGTGGCGTCGCTGCCGGACGCGGCCGACTCCGCACTGCCCCGCAGAGCGGCATTCGTAACCGAGTCGACGGCGTTCGCCAGCTGGGCTGCCTGGATCCGCTCGGCCTCGTCCTGGATCTGCTGCACGGCGTCGGCGTAGGTGTCGAGCACGTCGATGGCAGCGTCGAGCCGGCCGATGATCCGCTGGGCGGCGGGAGCGACGGTACCGACGGTGGCGGCGAAGCGGTCCTTCGAGGCGCCCTTCCACCCGTCCGCATCGTGCTGCGCACCGACGACCTGGTGCGCACCGGTGCGGACGTCGTCCTGGTGGTCGGCGAGCGCGCTGGAGAGCCTTGCGATCGCTCCGGGGTCACCGGCGAGGGGATCGGCGGCCATCACTCGCCCCCGGCCTTGCCGGCCAGGTCGGTGTCCGCGTCGGCGACGAGCGACTTGGTGTCCTTCGCGTACTGGCCGAGCGTGCGGCTGGTGTCGGCGAGCCACTCGGCGGATCGCTGCTGCGCCGTCCGGAAGGTCGCGAACGCCTGCGCGACGTCGTCAGCGCCGAACGCCCCGCCCTCCGCGGGCAGCGCGTCCCCGCTGAACGTCTCCGTCGCCCTCTCGAGCCCACCGTGCACGGCTTCGAGCGCGCTGTACGACACCATCAGATCAGCCATCGTCTCCCCCGAGCTCGCCCCGCGCCCTCCGCGGTTCCCCTCCCGGCAACATATCACGCTCCTTGCCGGGCGTGACCAGCCTGTGGACGGCCGGTGCACGGCCGGGCCGTACCGCGCCTCCTGTCCGGCGCACCATCCCCCGATCGGAGGATGCGACGACCACCGCACCGGTCGATCCCCGCATCGCACCCAGCCGCCAGGCTGGAGCCATGCCCGACACCCCAGCCATCGAGGTCCACCACCTCGGCAAGCAGTACGCCACCGGCACGGTCGCCGTCGACGACGTGTCCTTCACGATCCAGCCCGGCGAGACCTTCGCGCTCCTCGGTCCGAACGGCGCCGGCAAGTCCACCACGGTCGAGATCCTCGAGGGCCACCGCTCCCGCACCGCCGGCGAGGTCCGCGTCCTCGGGCACGATCCCGCCCGGCCCGACCGCCGGCACAACGCACGCATCGGCATCGTGCTGCAGACCAGCGCGGAGTCCCCGAACGTCACCGTCGCCGAACAGCTGCGCCACTTCGCGACCTTCTACCCCCGGCACCGCAGCGTCGAGGAACTCCTCGACGCAACCGGGCTGACCGAGCAACGGAACGTCCGCGTCAGCAAACTGTCCGGGGGCCAGCGCCGCCGCGTCGACGTCGCCCTCGGGATCATCGGCCGGCCCGAGGTCCTGTTCCTCGACGAGCCGACCACGGGCTTCGACCCGGAGGCCCGCCGGCAGTTCTGGGACCTCCTCCACCGGGTGCAGCGCGAGGGCACCACGATCCTGCTCACCACGCACTACCTCGACGAAGCCGCCCAGCTCGCCGACCGTGCCGCGGTCATCGCCGACGGGAAGCTCCTCGACCTCGCCCCGATCGACGAGATCGGCGGCACCGAGGCCCGCACGCCCCGCGTCCGCTGGCGCGACGACGACGGCACCCACCACGACGAACGCACGACCGACCCCACCGCACTGATCCGGAGCAGCACCATGCTGATGCACGACCTCGAAGTCATCCGCCCGTCCCTCGAGGACGTCTACCTCGGGATGGTGGGCCAGCGATGACGACCGCGACCAGCCGCATCGGCTACGAGATCCGCTCGTACTTCCGCGCCCCCGACGCCGTCTTCTTCACCTTCCTGTTCCCCGTCGTCATGCTGGCGCTGTTCTCGGTCGCGTTCGCCGACGCCGCCCCGATCAGCGCCGTCGCAGCGAACGGTCGGCCGATCGACGTCGACTACGCCACGTACTACCTGCCTGGCCTCGTCGCGACGGGCATCCTGCTGTCCGGCACGCAGTCGCTCGGCGTGGACATCGCCGGGGAACGCAGCGACGGCACCCTGAAGCGCCTGGGCGGCACTCCGCTCCCGGTCCTGTCGTACTTCGTCGGCAAGATCGGCATGGTCCTCGTCACGACGGTCGTGCAGACGGCGCTGCTGCTGGCGATGGCGAGCCTGGTGTTCGGCGTCGAGCTGCCGACCGACGCGAGCAACTGGGGGGTCTTCGCCGGCGTCATGGTCCTCAGCATCGCGACCAGCTGTGTCCTCGGCATCGCGATCTCCGCGCTCCCCCGCGAGGGACGCCGCGCCACCGCCACCATCGTCCCGGTCGTCCTGGTGCTGCAGTTCATCTCCGGCGTCTACCTGCCCTTCATGCAGTTGCCGGACTGGCTGCAGGACGTCGCCTCCGTCTTCCCGCTGCGTTGGATGGCGTCCGGCATGCGCGCCGTCTTCCTGCCCGACGCGTTCGCCTCGGGCGAGCCGGGAGGCGCGTGGCACCTCGGCCTCGGCGCCCTCCTGTTGGCAGCATGGCTGGTCCTGGGCACGGTGGCCTGCCTCCTCACCTTCCGCTGGAACCGCAAGGACTCCTGATGGGGCCTGTGCAGAACCGCTCTGCGGCCCCGCATCGATGGGATGCTGTGCTCATGAGTGGTGAGGCGTGGATGCGCAACAGGTGGCTGCACGGCTTCTTCGCCGGCACCATGCTCCTCACCGTGGTCATCACGGCGCTCGCCTGGTCCCCGTGGTCGACGCGGTGGCCGGCGTACGTCGTCGTCGCGGTCCTCGTCGTCGCGTACATCGCCTCCGGGCACCGCGGCTACGACGAGCCCCGGGCCGCCGCCGCGTTCCTGCCGCTCGTCCTCCTCGGCACGCTCGTGCTGCCCGCCGTGTCGCCGAACACGGCTTTCGTGCAGTGCATCGCGTTCCCGCTCGTGTGGGTGCAGTCGGAGCGCGTCCGCACCGCGGTCCTGCTGTCGGTCGCGGTCGCTGTCACGAGCAGCATCGGGCTGCAGATCTCCGGCGGCCCGGACGCCCTCGTCAGCACCCTGCTCGTCGAGGGCATCAGCCTGGTCGGCACCTGCGCGATCGGCGTCTGGATCTCGAGCGTGTCCCGCCTGTCCGAGGATCGACGTCAGCTCATCGACGAGCTCCGGGCCACGCAGGAGTCCCTCGCCGAGGCGCACCGCAGCGCCGGCGTCGCGAGCGAGCGGGAGCGCCTGGCGCGTGAGATCCACGACACCGTCGCGCAGAACCTGGCCGGCATCGTCATGCTCACCGAGCGTGCCCGGAAGGACCACTCCTCCGGACGCGGAGCGGCGCTCGACGAGCGGTTGTCGGTCCTCGAGGAATCGGCCCGCGCCGCCCTCGAAGACTCCCGCTCCCTCATCGCCGCCGGCGTGGCCGGTGCGACGAGTGGGAGCCTCGCGGGGTCCCTGCACCGACTCGCCGAACGCTTCACCCGTGAGACGGGAACACCGGCCACGGTCGATGCGACCGACGTCCCGCTCGACCGTGACGCCCAGGTGGTGCTGCTCCGCGTCGTCCAGGAGTCCCTGGCGAACATCCGGGCCCACGCGAACGCCAGCGCGGTCCAGATCGTCCTCCACCACGACCACGACCTCGAACGCACCGGGGTCCGCGTGACCGACGACGGCGTCGGCTTCGGCACCGGCGCCCCCACTGCCGGGCACGGACTCCGAGGGCTCCGTGAACGTCTCATGCTCTCTGGGGGCACCTGCACCATCACGAGCACCCCGGGCGGAGGCACCGTCATGGACGCGAGCCTCCCCACCGCAGCGGGCGCTGCGCTCCTCGCTTCGCCGTACTCCGTGTCGGCGGTGTCCCGGTGATCCGCGTCGTCGTCGCCGATGACCACCCGATCGTCCGCTCGGGCATCGTCGCCCTGCTGCAGGACGCCGACGACATCGAGGTCGTCGGCCAAGCCAGTGACGGTCGAACCGCTGTCGAGGTGGCGCTGCGGGAGCGCCCCGACGTCGTACTCATGGACCTCCGGATGCCCGTGCTGGACGGTAACGCGGCGACGGCTGAAATCCTCGCGGTGGAACGCGGTGTCCGGGTCCTGATCCTCACGACCTACGAGTCCGACGACCAGATCCTGGCCGCCATTGAGGCCGGGGCCACGGGCTACCTGCTCAAGGCTGCCCCGGAGTCCGAGATCCTCGCCGGCGTCCGCGCCACTGCCCGAGGCGAGACCGCACTGGCCCCCTCAGCCGCAGCGGCCCTGGTGCGCCGAGCAACGGGAGCCTCAGCAGCAGCCCCGGCCGGCCCGTCCCTGACCCCGCGCGAGTTCGAGGTCCTCCGGCTCGTGGCGCAGGGCAACAGCAACCCGGCGATCGGCCGCACGCTGTTCCTCAGTGAAGCGACGGTGAAGACGCACCTCGGTCACGTGTTCGAGAAGCTCGGCGTGAACGACCGCACCCGCGCGGTCACCCGTGCCATGGAGCTCGGCCTCCTCAGCTGACCCGCAGTCTGGGCATCAGGAGCAGCTGCGCTCCAATCAACACCCTGGAACGCAGAAAACCCCTGACCATGACTGGTCAGGGGTTCCCTGGTGTTTCTACGTTAAGTCCGGCGGCGTCCTACTCTCCCACAAGGTCCCCCTTGCAGTACCATCGGCGCTGAGAGGCTTAGCTTCCGGGTTCGGAATGTGACCGGGCGTTTCCCTCTCGCTATGACCACCGGAAC
>NZ_JAIXIG010000004.1 GCF_020297365.1 Curtobacterium oceanosedimentum | reverse complement strand
CTGAGCCAGGATCAAACTCTCCGTAAAAAATTACAACCAACACCCGAAAGCGTCAGCGAGTTGATTCTGACTGTCGACTGTCTACTGACAATCTTCAATCCAAAAGGAATTGTCTCAAACCCAGCCAAAAGGCCAGGCACGAGGTCAATAAAATTGGCATTGACAATGTGCACGCTGTTGAGTTCTCAAGGACCAGACGCACTCCCCGCTCCACCCGAAACACGAGCATCGCCAGAGAGGCATTCGTCTTGCACCACCCGAACACACGCCGAATCACTCCGACTGTTCACGGGGATGGTTGCCTGAGCGGGACCCCGTCCGGACTGCGTCCCAGGGGTTGAACCCTGTGACCGTCTCGGCCGTTCCGTTCTCCGCCTCAGCGGCAACGAGTGATTACTTTACGCAGAGGTGAACACCAGCGCCAAGCCAGCCCACATCCCGGGCGTGTCGTACCCCGACTCCCCCGGAAACACGCGGATCGAGGCGCACACGGGTACCCGACCGGCCCCGGGAACGACGGAAGGCACGGTGCCAACGCGCACCGTGCCTCCCGAACGAACGAAGGAACCGACGGACCGGACCCACACGACCGAGCAGGACCGAAGCCCGACCCGACCGGGATCGCGATCGAGCCCGGTCCTGACCTACTCCGCTGCGGCCAACTGGCCGCACGCCCCGTCGATCTCCTTGCCGCGGGTGTCGCGCAGGGTCGTCGGGATGCCGGCGGCGTTGAGCCGACGGACGAACTCGTCCTGCACGTGCTCCTCCGACGAGGTCCAGACGGACCCCGGCGTCGGGTTCAGCGGGATCGGGTTGACGTGCACCCAGCCCTTGCCGCGCTTGTTGAGCTTCTCGGCGAGCAGGTCCGCACGCCAGGCGTGGTCGTTCATGTCCTTGATGAGCGCGTACTCGATCGAGACCCGACGGCCCGTCTTGACGTAGTACTCGTGAGCGGCGTCGATCGCCTCGTCGGCCTTCCAGCGTGAGTTGACCGGGATGAGCTCGTCGCGGAGTTCGTCGTCGGGTGCGTGCAGGGACAGCGCGAAGGTGAGCGGGATGTTCTCGTCCGCCAGCTTCTTGATCGCCGGCACGAGTCCGACGGTCGACACGGTGATCCCGCGCGCGCTCATCCCGAGGCCCATCGGCTGCGGCGCGACCATCAGGCGCACGGCGTCCATCACCCGCTTGTAGTTCGCGAGCGGCTCCCCCATGCCCATGAACACGATGTTGGTCACCCGCTCGGCGTCGACGCGGTCCTTGCCACCCTTGCGGGGATCGCCCCCGAGTTCACCTGCGGCGATCGCGGCGTTGGCCCGGACGATCTGCTCGATGATCTCGGCGGTGGACATGTTGCGGGTCAGCCCCGCCTGGCCGGTGGCGCAGAACGGGCAGTTCATGCCGCACCCGGCCTGCGACGACACGCACAGGGTGATCCGCCCCGGGTACCGCATGAGGACCGACTCGACCAGGGCGCCGTCGTGCAGCTTCCACAGGAACTTGATCGTGTCGCCGTTGTCCGTCGCCAGTCGCCGCGTCTCGGTCAGCAGCGGCGGCAGCATCCCGGCGACGAGCTGCTCGCGCTGGGCGGCGGGCAGGTCGGTCATCTTGGCCGGGTCGGACGTGTAGTGCTGGAAGTAGTGGGTCGCGAGCTGCTTGGCGCGGAACCCGGGCAGGCCGAGTTCCTTCACGCGGGCCTCGCGTTCCTCGGGCGTCAGGTCGGCCAGGTGCACGGGCGGCTTGCCCCGCTTCGGGGACGC
Organism: Curtobacterium oceanosedimentum; assembly: GCF_020297365.1. Classification (GTDB taxonomy): domain Bacteria; phylum Actinomycetota; class Actinomycetes; order Actinomycetales; family Microbacteriaceae; genus Curtobacterium. The sequence goes on along the minus strand of NZ_JAIXIG010000004.1, from coordinate 159,000 downwards.
GAACTGCAGGAGCGGACGACCGTCGGTGTCCGTCGCCTGCTTCCAGCCCTCGGTGCGCGGGCGCACCTGCGGACGAGCAGACTGCTGCTGTTCGAACGGGGTGCGGGTGTCGGAAGCCATCACTCCAGGATACGGGAGGCCTGTGGCGCGTGGGAACGCCCCGTTCCGGTGGTCCTGCTGGTCGGCGCCACCGCCGCGCGACCGTTCGTCGGTCAGCTGCCGGCGGGGAGGACGCGGGCGAAGTGGTGCGCCGCCGAGTACATCGGCACGATGTCGACGACCTCGCCGGGGTGCGGCGCCTGGAGCACCAGGCCCTGGCCGAGGTACAGGCCCACGTGGTCCTCGTCGTCGTACACGACGAGGTCCCCGGGCAGGGCTTCGGACTCCGGGATGGTCGTCGCGACGGCGTCCTGCGTCGGTACGTAGTGCGCGAGCTCGATGCCCACGGCCTGGTACGCGACCATCGTGAGTCCGGAGCAGTCGATGCCGTCGTGATTCGCGCCGCCTTCGACGTACGGATCCCCCATGTACTGCAGGGCGGTCTGCACGATCGTGGCGCGGTCGCCGCCGGCGGACAGCGCCGCGGACAACGCCGACTGCGCCTTGGCCGTGGTGACACCGAAGCGCAGGTCGAGCGTCGGGTAGGACACCACGGTGGTCGTGGTCGTCATGCCGTCCGTGGAGACGACGGGGACCTGGACGTCGTGCGCCACCGTGAAGGTCTGCGCGGCCTGCGCCGTGGTCGTGCCGGACCGGGTGTCGGCCGGCAGGGTGTCGGCGTTCGCGGGGAGGGCGAGCGTCAGGCTCGAGGTGACGGCGAGCGCCGGGGCGAGCAGGATCGCCGCGCGCTTCGCGTTGACGGAACGGCGGACGTGCCGGGGGTCGGTCGCGCGCTCGACACGCAGCGTGGCGGTCCGCGTCAGGACGGCGGCGCCGGCGGAGGCCACCGGGACGGGCCGCGGCTGCGTGCGCGGAGCACGTGTCGGAGCCGAGTGCTCGTCGACGGCCGACCGGTCAGCGGCGGGGCTGGACGCTGCGCGGCGCCCACGGGGACGGAGCTGCTGTGCGCCCGGCGTCAGCGGCACGGTGTCGGCCACGGGGTGCGTGTGCGCTCGTGCGGGCTGACGGTCTTCGGCTGCTGCAGGCAGGGCGTGGCGTCCCATGGGTCCTTCCGGGTCAGGATCGGCGATCCGGAAGATAACGTATTGGTCACGGCGGCTCCGGCGGCTGGGCAGCGCCGGGGTCTGCCTGCGGCTCGTCACAGGAACGAGCGCCTTGCCGCCGCGGGCGTCAGCGCGGTTCGTCGGTCCCGTTCCCTGGTGCGTTCACGAGGTCGGTGAGGGACGGTTCGCCCTCCTCGGTGGGCAGGGCGTGCCCGCGGCGGACGGCCTTGCGGACCTGACGGTAGGTCGTCACGGACATCGGGTCGACGCCGTCGGCGGACTCGTAGTGCGAGGGGGTGCTGGGGGTGGGCGCGTCGGTCATCGCCCCGGACGGTACGCGTGCGGAGCGCTGAGGGACGGGCAGCTGCGTTCCGTGGCCGAACGGCGCGGGCTCGGCTCGGCCGGGGTCCTGCTGCCCCTGACGTCGCGCGACTGCGCGGCAGCCAGGCGCGGATGGTGATCTCGCTGGACACTGCGGGGGCGGCCCTGGGCGCCCTGCTCGCCGGGCGTGCGACGACCTGACGGAGCCGCGCTGTGCCTCCCGACGGACCGCGACGGACCGCGACGGTCGGCGGCGCTTCGACGGCGAGTCCGAGCAACGGAGGAACGCCCCACCGGAAGGGGTCGGCGGAGCGTTCCGGTCCGTGGGACCAGCCGGGATCAGCGGCGGACGGCGTCGATCTTGAGCATCTTCGCGATGACCGAGTCGAGCTCGCTGTCGTCGAAGACCTGCTTCCAGTCCTCCTTGATGAGCTTCTCGCGGCCGTAGCCCATCGCGATGTGGCAGGCGTCGGAGAACGGGTTCGAGCCGCGCAGGCCGTTCGTGAGCGCGATCCAGGTGTGGCCGTAGAGCATGGCGCGAGCGGCTTCGCGGGGCACGCCGACGCCGGTGACGGTCTCCTCGAGGGCGTCGTTGAGGAAGTCGCCGATCATGCAGGCGATCGTCTCGACCAGGGTCGGCTCGAGCACGGCGAGCTGCTTCACGGTGACCCAGTGCACCTGGATGACCGGGGCGTACATGGTGGTGATGACCGCTTCGGCGACGGCCTTCGCGCGATCGCCCTCGTCGCCGAGTGACTCCGACGCGTCGAAGGCTGCGATGACCTCCTGCGGGGCGGCGATGCCACCGAAGGTGTCGTCCCACTCGGCCTTGGTGGTGCGCTCGAGGAACACCGACGGGTGGCACGGGTGCGCGACGGCGTAGTGGATGTCCTCGCGCTTCGCCAGCAGGCCGGCGTAGGCGGCCGCGGGGTCGAGCGTGAGGATGCTCGCGCCCGACTTCATGACGGGGACGAGCTGCTCGGAGATCGTGCCGAGCAGGACGTCCGGCACGGCGAGGATGACGACGTCGGCGACCTTCGCGGCGTCGAGGCTGTCGGTGATCTCGCGACCGAGGGCCTGGATGCGCTCCTGGCCGGCGGGCGACGCCTCGCTGTAGAGCGTGGTGTACTCGCTCTTCGCGAAGTTGTCCGAGACGCGGGTGCCCATCTTGCCGCCGGCACCGATCACGGCGACGGTGACGTCAGCCGTACCGGATCCGGCAGCGACGGTGTGGGTGGTGGTGACGGTGTCGGTCATGATTCCTTGCTCCTGATGTACTCGATGGTCTGTTCAGTCCACGCCGCTTCGATGCGGGTGGTGGTCTGCGCGGGGGTCTCGCCCGGCAGCGGTTCCGCGCCGGCGTGCTCGTCCTGCCAGGGCAGCCAGAACTCGATGACGCGGTTGATCCCACGGGCGTCGGGCTCGATCGCGGCGCGGACGGCGCGGTAGTCGAGGACCCCGGTGCCGATCGCGACGCCGGTGTACTGGAACCCGACCCAGCCCGGCGAGCGGGTGAAGGCGGAGTCCTTGACGTGCCAGTTCCGGGTGTGCGGGGCGCACCTGGCGACGACGTCGTCCGGGTGCTCGAGGTTCGCGACGGTGTTCGCCGGGTCGAGGCAGATGCCGAGCGCCGGGCTGTCGATGCGCTCGACCACGGCGACGAGGTCGGCGGTCGGCACAACCTCGTAGGTCTCGAGCGCGAGAGTCACGCCGGCCTGCTCGTACGCGGGCAGCGCCTGCCGCAGTCGCCGTTCGGTCTCGGCGACGTCGGGCAGGTCGTCGCCGGAACTCCACATCGAGCGGACGAGCGTCGCCCCGAGGCGCTGCGCGACGTGCAGGTACCGGGCGAGGTGCTCGGGGCGCGTGCCGCGGGTGCCGGCCTCGAGCGTGAGGCCGAGGTCGCCGGCCAGGGACCGGACGGTGGCCAGGCGCTCGTCCGTCGCGGTGTCGAACGGCAGGTGGTCGCAGATCTGGAACAGGTCGACGCCGTCGTGGGCCGCGGCGTCGCGCAGGGCGTCGTCGAGGGACATCGGCGACGGGACGCGGTCGGACATGCGCCACGAGTAGGCGTAGGTGGACAGGCCGAGCAGCGATGTCATCGGGGCACCGCCAGGGCGTGCGCCTCGTCGAGGATCGTCCGGACCGCCTCGGGGTCGTGGGCGAAGCGACCGAGGAACAGGCCGCCGATGCGCCCGGCACCCCGGGTCAACAGGCCCGGACCGGCACTGCCGCCGTAGATCACGACGGAGCCGGCGAGCTCCGGACGGGTCGCCAGGTGCTGCTCGATGCCTGCGAGGACCGCGACGATGTGCTCGTCGGGCGCGGGCTGCGGGGCACCGATCGCCCACACCGGCTCGTAGGCGACGATGACCGGTCCGACGATGCCTTCAGCGGTGGCCGTCGCGGTGGAGCGGTCGAGCTGCGCGGTGACCTCGGCCACCGCGGCCGCGGGGTCCCCGTCGGCGGCGCGCTCGGTCTCGCCGACGCAGATCAGCGGCCGCAGCCGGTTGCGGAACGCCGCGTGCACCTTCCCCGCGATCTCGTCGTCCGTCTCGTGGAACAGTCCGCGTCGCTCGGCGTGTGCGATCTCGACGAGGTCGACGCCGATCTCCCGGAGCTCCGCGCCGGAGACCTCGCCGGTGAACGCGCCGCCGTCCGCCCACGCCAGGTCCTGCGCGCCGAGCGTCACGGGGGCGTCCCCGATCACCGCACGCACCGGGACGAGCGACGGGAACGTCGGCACCACGAAGAGCTCGACCGCGCCGGACCGGACGGCGGGGTGCGTCCGGGCGATGTCGGCCACGGCGGCTGCCCACTCGAGCGTGCGGGCGTGGGAGAAGTACATCTTGAGCGACACCCCGATCGTCACGGGGGCGGTCGCCGTGGTCGCGGACATCAGGCGTCGGTCCCGACCGGGGCGGAGCCGTCGTAGGCGCAGATCGCCTGGACCTTCTCGGCGCTCGCGCTCGACGGGTCGAAGGTGTAGCCGAGCCACTCCTTCGCCATCCGACGTGCGACCTCGATCCCGACGACGCGCTGGCCCATGCAGAGGACCTGGGCGTCGTTCGACAGGATCGAACGCTCCACCGAGAACGAGTCGTGCGCGGTCACGGCGCGGATGCCGGGGACCTTGTTCGCTGCGATCGCGACGCCGAGGCCGGTGCCGCAGATCAGGATGGCCCGGTCGGCCTCACCGTTCGCCACCATCCGTGCGGCATCGACGGCGACGTGCGGGTAGGCCGTGTGGCCGTCGGCGTCCACGCCCACGTCGACGACGGAGGCCACGCGGGGGTCCTTCGCCAGGTCGGCCTTGATGACCTCCTTGTGGTCGAAGCCGGCGTCGTCCGAACCGACGACGATGCGGAACTGCTGCTCACTCATGCGGGTGGTGCCTTTCGTGGTGGAGGTCAGTCGGAGACGACGATGGTCGCCAGGACCGCGGCGGTGATGAGCGCGAAGGAGACCGCGCCGGCGTCCGGAGTGCCGACGGCGTCCTCGCCGTGGGTGCGGGCGCGGCCCATCCGCGGCAACAGGTCGGCCGTGGCGTCCGCCGCGGTCTGTGCTGCGGCCGAGGCGGCCGACCAGGCGTCGACGAGCTCGTCGCCGGCGTCGACCCGGGCGGAGAAGACCTGGTCGAACGGCACGAGTGCGTCGACCATGGTCTTGTCGCCGGGGACGGCCCCGAACGCCAGGACGGCCTCGGCGGCGGCCTGCACCGCGCTCTGGACGGTGGCAGGTGTCGGACGGGAGTCGTCCCCGAGGACGCGACCCAGTGCCTCCAGGGCGGCACCCCAGATCGCACCGGACGTGCCTCCGGCCTTGTCGGACCAGGCATCTCCGGCGATCGCGAGGACCGAACCGGCACCGGCGCCACGGGCGGCGGCGTCCTGCGCCGCACGGTCGGCGGCGGTGGAACCGCGCTGCATGCCGATGCCGTGGTCGCCGTCACCGGCGACGGCGTCGATGCGGCCGAGCTCGTCGGCGTGGTCGTCGATGGTCGCGCGGATCGCGGCGATGGCGCTCGCGACACGGGCGGCCGAGGCCCGGGACTCCTCGGTGCCGGGCGTCACCGGTACGACCGCACCGGCTTCGAGCACCTCGACCGGGACCGGCTGCTGCGGGACGGCGCCGCCCTTGCGGTACGCGGGGGCGTCGGCGGGGGCGGCCCAGAGCTGCTCGAGTTCGTCGTCGAGCCAGAACAGGGTGAGCGAGACGCCCGCCATGTCGAAGCTGGTGACGAGTTCGCCGACCTCGGGCTCGACGACGACGATGCCGGCGTCGGACAGCCTGCGCTGGACGGCGCCGAAGACGACGAAGAGCTCCTCGTACTTGACCGAGCCGAGGCCGTTGAGGATCGGGACGACGCGCTGCGCCGTCGTGCCCGTCGCAGCCACGTCGGACGGCAGTTCGGTGAGCAGCTTGCCGACGAGCAGGTCGGCGAGACCGTCGGCGGTCGGGACGTCGGCCTCGGCGATGCCGCGTTCGCCGTGGATGCCCATGCCGACGGCCATGCGACCCTCGGGAACGGTGAACAGCGGCTCGTCGGCACCGGGCAGGGAGCACCCCGAGAACGCGACACCGAAGCTGCGCGTGCGGTCGTTGGCCCGGGTCGCGATCGCGGCGACCGCGTCGAGGTCGTCACCGCGTTCCGCGGCGGCACCGGCGACCTTGAAGACGCAGAGGTCCCCCGCGATGCCACGACGCTTGTGGACCTCGCTGCTCGGGGCGCTCGCGACGTCGTCGGTCACGCGGACCGTGCGGACCTCGATCCCGCTGTCGGCCAGTCCGCGTGCGGCGGCGTCGAAGTTGAGCACGTCGCCGGCGTAGTTGCCGTAGCTCAGCAGCACGCCGCCCCCGTGGTCGGACGCCTTCGCGACCGCGGTGACCTGCTGGGCGCTCGGGCTCGCAAACAGGTTGCCCATCGCCGCGCCCGCGGCCAGCCCGTGACCGACGAGTCCGCCGAAGGCCGGGTAGTGGCCGGAACCGCCGCCGACGACGACCGCGACGGTCCCCTCGGGGCTGGTGGTCGAGCGGGCGACGCCGCCGTGCACCCGGCGCACGCGGCCGCGGTTCGCGGCGACGAAGCCGTCGACCATCTCGTCCGCGAAGTCGGCGGGGTCGTTGAACAGGCGGGTCACGCGCCGGCCTCCTTCGCGACGGCGGTGGGCCCGTCCGTGGCTGCGGCGACGGTCGCGGCGGCGGCTGCTTCGTTGCGCTTGGTGTTCCGGCCGAGCACGAACATCAGCACGCTCGACAGCACCATGAAGAACCCGACGATGAACATCGGCACCTGGTACCCGCCGGTCCACTCGCTCACCGCACCCGTGATGTACGGGGCTGCGAACCCGCCGAGGTTGCCCACGGTGTTGATGAGGGCGACGCCGGCTGCCGCGGCGGCACCGGTCAGGAACTGCGTCGGCACCGTCCAGAAGTTCGGCAGTGCGGCGAAGATGGCGCACGCGGTGATCGCGATGACGGCGACGGTGGCGGCGGGGCTGTTCATGTACAGCGCCACCGGGATGCTCAGGCCGCCGACCAGGGCGGGGACGGCGATGTGCCAGACCCGGACACCGCGACGGAAGGCATCACGCGACCAGAAGTACAGGACGACCGCGGCCGGCACGTAGGGGATGGCCGTGATGAGGCCCCTCTGGAACAGGTCGAAGGTGGTGCCGAACTGCTCCTGGAAGCCGTCGATGATCGTCGGCAGGAAGAAGCTGAGCGCGTAGAGGCCGTAGATGAACCCGAAGTAGACGGCGGCGAGCATCCAGACGCGTCCGGATCCGAAGGCTGCGCGCAGGCCGCCCTTGCCGTGACCGGCCTTCTCCTTGTTCTCGGCCGCCAGTGCGCCCTCGAGCCAGGTCTTCTCGTCCTCGTCGAGCCACTTCGCCTGCGACGGCTTGTCCTTGAGCACGAAGAGGCACAGGACGCCGACGACGATCGCCGGGATCGAGACGCAGAGGAACATGAAGCGCCAACCGGCGAGCCCGCCGAGCATGCCCTCGTGGGTCATCAGCCACCCGGCGAGCGGGGAGCCGATGACGCTCGTGAGCGGCTGGGCCAGGTAGAACAGTGCGAGCATCTTGCCGCGGTGGCGGGCCGGGACCCACGTCGACAGGAACAGGATCGCGCCGGGGAAGAACCCGGCCTCGGCGACGCCGAGCAGGAAGCGCAGTCCGACGAGCTGCGGGTAGTTCTGCACCCACGTGAAGAGTAGCGACACGATGCCCCACGTGATCATGATGCGGGCGAGCCAGACACGGGCACCGAACTTGTGCAGGGCGAGGTTGGACGGCACCTCGAGCACGAGGTACCCGATGAAGAACACACCGGACGCGAACCCGAACTGGGCGGCGGTCAGGCCGAGGTCGGCCTCCATGCCGTTCGGGGCGGCGAAGGAGATCGCGGTGCGGTCGAGGAAGTTGATGAAGAACATCAGTGCCACGAACGGCACGATGCGGATCGCGATCTTGCGGATGGCCGTCTTCTCGACGACCGAGGTGGGGATGCCTCGCGTGGCGGGGATGTCCACGATGACTCCTGCTCGGTGGGGGTGGTCCGACTCCGGCCCCGGCGTCTGCGTCGGGTTCGTCCGCGGTGCGCGCGGATCGGGAGCGGGCGCATCGGTGCGCCTGGTCCAGTGTGGTCCGCCGCCGGCGGACTTGTCAACCGGTTGACCAAAAAGCAGATCTGCGTCCGTGCCACACGCAGCGCAGGAACCGCTCCGACGGCAACCGGTTGACCGACCGGTACGCTCACTGCATGCCCGCGTTCAGCCCGGACGATCCGCTCAACATCCGACTCGAACTGGAGTCCGTGCCGGTCGGCTCGCCCGCGTCGGTCGTCGCGCGGCAGCTCGTCTCACTGCTCACCGCCGGCGAGCTCGCACCAGGGTCCCGGCTGCCGTCCGAGCGGATCCTGGCCGAGCGCCTGGGCGTCGGTCGCTCGGCCGTCCGCGAGGCACTCGCCGCGCTCGAGATCCTGGGCATCGTGCAGATCCGTCCCGGGTCCGGGACCTACCTGCAGGGCGGGACCTCGGACCTGCTCCCGACGACCCTGTCGTGGGGACTCATGCTCGCGTCGAACCGGACCCGCGAGCTGCTCGAGATCCGGTCGTCGCTGGAACGCACGGCCGCGATCCTCGCCGCTCAGCGCGCCACCGACGAGCAGGTCACCGAGCTCGGCGAGTACCTGGTCCGGCAGGAGGCGACGCTCGACGACCCGCAGGCGTTCATCGACGCCGACGTCCGGTTCCACGTCCTGCTGGCGCGGGCGTCGGGCAACGACGTGCTCGCGGACCTGCTGCAGAGCCTGCGCTCCATGCTGAGCGTCTGGGTCGCGCGGCGCGTGCAGACCCGGCAGGCCACCGAGGCCGCGTTCCACGAGCACCGCGCCGTCTTCGAGGCCCTGCGCGCGCGGGACGTGCCCGCCGTGCAGCACGCGATGGACGCGCACATGGCCACGGCGAGCGCCCGCATCGAGCACGCCGAGCCGCTGCCCGCCGACGAGTAGCGGGCGCGTGCGCTCGGGCTCGGGCGCGCTCGTGCGCGGGCGCGTGCTCGCGCTCGTGCGCGCTTCGTGAGCAGGAATGGTCGGGTCCGTCGAGGCGACCCGACACCTTCTGCTCACGATCCGGCCGGACGGGAGGCACGGATCGCGCGTGCCCCGCACGGTGCGGTGTTGCCGGGTCGGCAACAGCGCTTGGGTGCGGCTCGGCAGGTGCGCTGGAGTACGTGCATGCACACCCATCACGACGGGACGGCCGCCGGAGCCGCCGCCACCGACCCCACCTCCGCACCGTCCGCTCGCGAGTGGTGGGAGGCCCGCTACGCCGAGCGCGACGGCATCTGGTCCGGGCGGGTGAACGCCGTGCTCGCCTCGGTGACGTGGGGGCTGCCGGTGGGGCGGGCGCTCGACCTCGGCTGCGGCGAGGGTGGCGACGTGGTGTGGCTCGCCGAACAGGGGTGGGACGTGACGGGGATCGACCTGTCCGTGACGGCGCTCGAGCGTGGTTCGCGGGCCGCTGTCGCCGCCGGGGTGGAGGACCGGACGGCGTTCGTCGCCGCGGACCTCGCACAGTGGGAGACCGCCGCGCGGTTCGACCTGGTGACGGCGTCGTTCCTGCAGTCGTGGCCGGTGGCGATCCCGCGAGCCGACATCCTGCACCGGGCAGCGGGGTTCGTCGCCGCCGGTGGGCACCTGCTCGTCACAGCGCACGCCGCACCCCCGCACGACGACCTGCCGCCGGAGCTCCTCGAGTACCGCTTCCCCTCGCCCGTCGACGACCTCGCGGCCCTGCAGCTCGACGACCGGTGGGACGTGCTGGTCGCCGAGGTCCGGCCGCGCACCGCGACCACGCCGGAGGGTGACCCGCACGAGGTGCTCGACAGCGTCGTGCTCGCCCGACTGACGCGCGGGTAGCGTCGGTGGCGTGAGCACCGACGACGGCACACGCGCACTCGTGGTGGACGGCGTCGAGGTCGCCGTCGGGCGTGACGGATCCGGCTCGGCCGCGACGTCGTCCCCTCGGCCGTACCTGCACCCGGTCCGGACGCTCGCCGGCACCGTCGTCAGCGCGCACCACCCGACCGACCACGACTGGCACTGCGGCGTCGGCGTCGCGATCCCGGACGTCGACGGCGTGAACTGCTGGGGCGGCCCGACCTACGTCGAGGGGCTCGGCTACGTCCGGCGCGACGACCACGGCTCGGTCGAGGGCGTGCACGCCGAGCGGCACGGCACGACGTCCGCCGAGGCGCTCGTCTGGCTGGGCCCGGACCGCGCGGTGGTCCTGCGTGAGGACCGCGCCCTGCGGTGGCGCGCGGTCGCCGGCGGGTGGGAGCTGTCCTGGTCGTCATCGTTCCGCACCTCGGGCGACACCGCGGTGCGCCTTGGGGGTCCGGGCAGCAACGGCCGGGTCGGAGCGGGGTACGGCGGCTTCTTCTGGCGGTTCCCCGAGTGCACCGGGATCGTCGTCCGGACCGCCGACGCCGAGGGCGAGGCCGCCGTGCACGGGTCGGTCGCGCCCTGGATCACCTGGTCGGCGGAGTTCGGCGATGCCCCGGCGACGATCCGGATCGAGGCCGTCGACCACGACGACCCCTGGTTCGTCCGCGCCGAGGAGTACCCCGCGATCGGGTCGGCCGTGGCGTGGGACTCCCCCGCCGTCGTGCAGCCCGGCGCAGCGCTGGTCCGTTCGTTCCGCGCGACGGTCACCGACGGCGGTACCCTCGCCGGATGAGCACCGGGGACTGGGAGTCACGCGTCGCGGCGCTGTGGGACGACGAGACGATCGACGACCGGCAGCGGATCGAGCTGATGCGCGACCTCGCCGCCGACGCCCCGCACCCGGCACTCGGCGCGTTCGAGCTCGGCGGCGCCTTCGACTCCGGCGGACACGAGGCCGACGCCGACGTGCAGTACGCCGCCGCGACCGCCGCCGGCCTGGACTCCGTCGACCCGGACCGCGCCGCCAGGATGGTCGTCCAGCACGCCTCGACGCTGCGGAACCTCGGCCGGACCGACGCTGCCGTCGCGATGCTCCGCGACGCCCCGGAGCACCCCGCCACCGGAGCGGCACCGCGGGTGTTCCTCGCGCTCGCCCTGCACAGCGCGGGACGGTCCGCCGAGGCACTCCGAGTCGCGATCGAGGCCGTGGAGCCGACGCTCCCCCGGTACCACCGGTCCGTCCGCGCCTACGCCGCGGCCCTCACGGAGGACTGACGCGCGTCAGGCGTTCCGGCGCTGCAGGGCGTCCGCCGCCTTGCCGAGCAGCCAGTTCACGGCCCAGCCCAGCACGCCGACCACGGGCAGCGCGAGGATGACCACCGTCCACAGCACCTTGACCACCTGCGTGCGCCGTCGATCGCGCCAGACCTGCACCAGCGCCACGGCCTCGAGCCCCAGCATCACGAGGAGCACCACGGTGTGTGCCCCCGACAGGTTGGTCAACACGAGCAGTCCTCTCCGCGGCGACGGTCGTCGCCCACATCGACGACAGTACGGCCAGCCCGGATCCGTCCGCATCATCCGTCCGACTGACGACGCGGGCGGTCGCGCTCGCGAACGGGTCAGGCGATCGCGACCTCGCCCCGTGCGAGCAGTTCGCGGGCCCGACCGGCATCGGCAGCCGGTGGTCGGCCGTGCATGGCGCGGTAGTCGCGCGAGAAGTGCGAGGCGCTCCGGTACCCGCCCGCCACCGCGGCCTGGGCAGCGGTGTCCCCGAGCACGATCATCCGCCGCCGGGCCTCCCCCAGCCGCAGCCGCCGCAGGTACTGCACCGGGCTCATGCCGGTGACCTGCCGGAAGCGCGCGAACAGGGTCGACTCGCTCGTCCGGACCGCCGCGGCCAGGTCGGCCACCGACCACGGGTCCGCCAACCGTTCGGTGAGCAGGGTCGTGGCCGCTGCGACGACGTCCCCGTCCCGGTTGCCGATCGCTGCGAGGATGCGCGGCGCCTGGTCGGTCTGCAGCAGGCGGAGCACGACCTCGCGGGCGACGAGCGGGGCGAGGACCGCCATGTCCTCCGGAGCATCGAGCAGTCCGACGAGCCGGGCGAACGCGTCGGCGAGGGCCGGGGTCCAGCTGCCGAGTCGTGCCGGTGGCGCTTCGTCCTGGTGCGGACGGGACATCGCCGTCGCGACCTCGGCGACCACCGTGGGGTCGAGCTGCCAGACGACCGCGACGAACCCCGCGGGCGGTTCGACCTCGACCACCCCGGCGATCACCGGGAGGTCGACGGGCGTGATGATGAAGCGCTCCCGACCCCAGAGCTGGTCGTCATCCCCCACGATCGAGCGCTTCCGTCCGGCGAGGACCACCGACACCGACGGCGTGTAGCGCTGGTAGCCGAGGTCGGTCGGACGGTCGACCCTCGCCAGGCGGAGGCCGAGCCGTCCGGCGCGCTCCGTGTCGTCGAGATGGGCGAGGACGCTCTGCAGCGCACGGTCCAGCCGGTCCGAGGTGACGTCGTCCATGTGCTCATTCTGTCGAGGTCTCGGGCGCCAAGGGTGCCGGTGCCGGATCCGGCAAGCACTCCGGAGTCCTGGGCAACCGGCGCGAGGCACGCAGGCCCGAGCATCGGAGCATGCAGACCAACGAAGCACTCCTCGACTCCCTGACCACCGACGACCGACTGGCCGGCCGTACCGCACTGGTGACCGGCGCCTCGAGCGGCATCGGTGCGGCCGTCGCCCGGGTCCTCGCTGCCTCCGGCGCCACCGTCGCGGTCGCCGGCCGCGACCCCGGGCGCACGCAGGCCGTGGTGGACACCATCACCGTGTCCGGAGGCACCGCCGTGGCGGTGATCGGCGACCTGGACACGCACCCCGACGCGGTCCGCGACCTCGCCGCGCGCGCCACCGAGGCGCTCGGCGGCCGGGTCGACGTCCTGGTCAACAACGCCGGTGTCTACCCGGTCGGACCGACCGCGCTGCTCGCCGACGACGACGCCGAAGCCCTCTGGGCCACGAACGTCCGCGCGCCGCACGTGCTGGTCGGAGCACTGGCTCCTGCGATGGTGGATCGCGGATCGGGTGTCATCGTGAACATCGGTTCGTGGATGTCCCGCGTCGGCGTTCCGTTCACGGCGCTCTACCCGGCGACGAAGGCCGCCGTCGAGCAGCTGACCCGTGCCTGGGCGGCCGAGTTCGGACCGCACGGCGTGCGGGTGTCGACCGTGTCGCCCGGCGCCACCGCGACGCCGGGCAACGCGGACTCGCACGACGTGCTCGCGCAGATGACGGCGGGCACCCCCGCCGGAGCGCCCGTCCGGCCCGTCGACGTCGCCTTCGCCGTGCGCTGGGTGGCCTCCGACGAGGCGGCCTTCGTGCACGGCGCCACGATCGACGTGGACGGCGGCCTCGCCGCGACCCGCCTCGCCTGAGCGCGCCCCGCGGAGCGGGCGACGGCACCGCGAGTGGTCGGGACACACCGTCGGCAGGTGGTCGATCGGTCACAGGCCGTCGCGCGGGAGCGCGCCGGGCGACGGACCGTGACCGCTCGGCGGACGGCGTCGGCGCGCGGTGGGCGCGACCACCGCCGGACGGGAGGCGCGGTGCGGGCTGGCACCGGGCCTCCCGTCAGGCGGTCCGCTCGCCCGCCGGACGCGCGAGGGGCAGCGCGTCGCTCGTGGTGCGGAGGGACTCCTGCCGGATCTCGAGCTGGGACACGGCGAGCGCCGCGAGGTCGTGCAGGTTGGCGAGGTCGTCCTCGGTGGCCTCACGCGGCCGGGTGTCGAGGACGGCCAGGGTGCCGATCGTCGACCCGTCGTGCTTGACGAGCGGGACGCTCACGTAGAACCGGATGCCGAGCGGGCCGGTGACGAGCGGGCTGTTCCGCATCTCGGGGTGGGCGGAGCCGTCGGGGATGACCACGGGGACGGGGACCGGTGCGAACCCGTTGCGGAAACTGATGCTCCGCGCCGCTTCGTCGACGCCCTCGGCGATGTACGACTGCGACCACTCGCGGTCCTCGTCGAGCACCTCGACCAGGGCGATCGGGGCGTCGAACAGGCGGGCGGCCATCGCGGTCGTGCGCTGCAGTGACTCGTCCGGCAGGGAGTCGAGGGTCGCCGGTCGCTCGATGTCGGCGCGCGCGGCGGCGGCGTCCGCGGCCGCACCGGCGGACGGGTCGACGACGTGGTCGGCGGCGGCCGTCTCGGTGATCACCACGTCGCGGAGCAGCGCCACGAGCTCGGCTCCGAGCGGACGGGCGGCGGGGTCCTGCGCGGTCATCGCCCGGAGCAGCTGCTTCCAGTGGTCGGGCAGCGGCTCGGGCACCACCGGGTCGCGGGACAGTCGTGCCACCGCGGACTCGACGAGCGAGCCGGGGAACTCGCGGCGGCGGGTGAAGCACTGCAGCAGCACGAGGCCGAGCGAGTAGACGTCGCTCGCCGGTCCGACGTCGGCGCCGCGCGCCTGCTCCGGGCTGAGGTACGCCGCGGTGCCCGTCGTGACGCCGTCGGCGGTGAGCCGTTCGACGCCGGCGGCGAGGGCGATGCCGAAGTCGGTCAGGCGCGCACGGGCACGGTCCGAGTCGTTGCCGTAGTCGACGAGCAGGATGTTCGACGGCTTGATGTCGCGGTGCACGACGCCGTGGGCGTGGATGTAGTCGAGTGCCTCGGCCATGTCGTAGCCGATCTCGGCGATGTGGCGCGAGGCCAGCGGGCCGACGGCGAGGCGTTCCTCGAGGTCCTGCCCGACGACGAGGGCCATGACGATGTAGCGCTGCCGGTTGCCGTCGGCCCCCAGGACGACGCCGGCGTCGAGCAGGCTGACGAGGTTGTGGTGCTCGAGTGATGCGAGCACGCCGAGCTCGGCCTCCTGCCGGGCGATGTCGACGATGCCGGCGTGGAACACCTTGATCGCGACGGGGCGGTGCAGGCTCTCGTCGACGCCGCGGTACACGACGGACATGCCGCCCTGACCGATCGCCTGTTCCAGGCGGTAGCGCCCGTCGAGCAGCGGCGCGCTCGCGTCGTGTTCCTCCGTCGGAGTCATCCAACCCTCGTTCTCGGATCCGGCAGCATTGATGCATCTTCGCATCCCGGAGCGAACGATGGACGCACCCGTCGTTCTGCGGCGCAACGCGGCGCCGTGCAGCGGCTGCCGACGGACCAGCGGCCCCGCTCGGCCGGGCAGGACACGACCCGAGCGGTCAGCCCGTCGCGCCGGCCTCGAAGAGCACCCGCATGGCGTCGGCGCGGATCCACCGCTGGCTGACGAGCAGCGGCCGCCCGCTCCCCTGGTCGACCGTGCAGCTCTCGATGAACCACCCGAGCGTCACGTCGTCCAGGTCCAGGTGCCGGGCGACCTCGTCCGTGACGACGTCCGCACTCGCCCGGACCCAGCGTCGGACGGGGCGCGCACCGGCCGCCTCGCGCAGCACCTCGTAGAGGGAGTCGCGCACCCGCAGCGCCTGCCCGAGCTCGGGCACCACCGTGCGGGGCACCCACTCCACGCCGCAGGCAGCGGGGAGTCCGTCGACCAGGGAGCGTCGGGTCAGCCGGTGCGCCGGGTCGCCCGGTGCGAGCCCGAGGTGCGGGGCGACGGACGGCGGGACCGGTGCGGGGGCGCAGGACAGCGTCACGCTCGACGGCTCCCCGCCGGCGGCGCGCACGGTGTGGCTCCAGGAGGGTGCCGCGTCCGAGCCGATCCGGTAGTCGATGCGTCGGGCGACGAAGCTGCCGACGCCCTTGACCCGCCGGATGCGGTTGCGGCGCTGCAGGTGCTGCAGGGCCGCCCGCGCTGCCGATCGACCGACGCCGAAGCGCGCCGCGAGCTCGGACTCGCTGGCGACACGGGTCCCGACGGGTGCGCCGGCGAGCTCGGACTCGAGCGTGGCGGCGATGTCGAGGTAACGCGTTTCCGGCACGCTGCGGACTGTACCGGGACGGCCACCCCCGGCGCACACCTGTCCGGACAGGCCCACGGGAGCCGGTCGACGCTGTTCACCTGGCGGACACCCGGCGACCGGCCGTCGGTCACCGGTCCCCCGGACGCTGGCGACAGCCCCGCAGACGCGGGTGCCAGGACCACAGGAGCCCCATGATCTCGCTCGTCTGCCTCGACATGGCAGGGACCACCGTGCACGACGGCGGCGTCGTCGTCGACGCCTTCCGCACCGCGCTCACCGACGTCGGACTCGAGGCGGGCACCACCCGCCACGACGAGGCCGTGCAGTACGCGCTCGACACGATGGGGCAGTCGAAGATCGCGGTGTTCACCGCACTCTTCGACGGTGACGGCGAGCGCGCGGTCGCGGCGAACACCGCCTTCGAGCACGCCTACGCGGCGACGGTCGGTCGCGGTGTCCGGCCCGTCGACGGTGCGGTGGACGCCCTGGAGGCCCTGCGTGCGTCCGGCACCCGGGTCGCCCTGACGACGGGGTTCTCCCCGACCACCCGGGACGCCGTCCTCGACGCGCTCGGCTGGCACGGGCTGGTCGACCTCGCGCTGTCGCCCGCCGACGCGGGCCGCGGTCGCCCCTGGCCGGACATGGTGCTGACGGCCGTGCTCCGCACCGGGACCGACGACGTCCGGCAGGTGGCGGTGGTCGGCGACACGGTGGCCGACCTGCTCACCGGGACCCGGGCCGGCGCCTCGGTCGTGGTCGGGGTGCGGACGGGGACGCACGGCGACGCGGACTTCGCGACCGTGCCGCACACGCACGTCGTCGACTCGGTCGCGGAGGTGCCCGCGCTGCTCGCGACCGTCGACGCGCTCGAGCCCGCGGTCGCGTGACGTCGGTCGACGCCCGGTACGCGCTGTGGCACGGCGCGGGGCTGCCGGTGACGGTCGAGCGGCACCGCGGTCCGGTACCGATGCCCGCCGGCGCCGTGCTCGTCGCGATCGAGGCCGCCACGGTGTGCGGGAGCGACCTGCACACGGCCCTGGGCCACCGGCCGGGACCGACGCCGAGCGTCCTCGGGCACGAGCAGGTCGGCCGCGTGGTCGCGGTCGCACCGGGGACGCCCCCGAGCACCGTCACCGGGGAGCCGGTCGCGGTCGGCCAGCGGGTCGTCTGGTCGGTGGCGGCGTCGTGCGGCGCGTGCGACCGGTGCGCGGCGGGGATGCCGCAGAAGTGCCGTTCGGTGCGCAAGTACGGGCACGAGCGGTCGACGGCGGCGTGGACCCTGAACGGCGGCTTCGCCACGCACTGCGTGCTCCTGCCCGGCACGGCGATCGCCGTCGTGCCCGAGACGCTGTCCGCGGTCGTCGCAGCCCCCGCGGCGTGCGCGACCGCCACCGTCGCCGCCGCGCTCGACGCGATCGACCGGCCGCTCGCCGGCGCGGACGTCCTGGTGACCGGCGCCGGCATGCTCGGCGTGACCGCGGTCGGCATGGCCGTGGCGGCCGGTGCCCGCGTCGTGGTGTCCGACCCGAACGCCGAGCGCCGGGCCCTGGCGGTTCGGTTCGGTGCCGCGTCGGCGGTGGCGCCGGGCGAGCCGGTCGGCACGGTCGACGTGGCGGTCGAGCTGTCCGGGTGGCCGGACGCGGTCGAGACCGCCGTGGAGGCCCTCGACGTCGGCGGCACGGCGGTCCTCGTCGGGGCGGTGTCGACCAGCCGACCCGTCTCGCTCGACCCCGAGCGCATCGTGCGCCGCCTGCTCCGGATCGTCGGGGTGCACAACTACGCGCCGCGGCACCTCGCCACGGCGGTCGACTTCCTCGCAACGACCGGGTTGCCGTTCGCCGACCTGGTCGAGCCCGCCGTCGGGCTCGAGGGCGTCGGGCACGCGGTGGTCACGCCCCCCTCGGCCGGGTACCTGCGGCGCGGGGTCGTCCCGTCGCCGATGATGGTCGGATGACGACCTACCGCGCCGCCCGGGTCCACCGCGGTGACGGCACCGACGACACCGTCCTGCACGTGTGGGACGGTGTCGTCGTGTCCGACCCGTCCGACCCGGGCGACGAGGTGGTCGACCTCGGCGACGTCGAGCTGCTGCCCGGCTTCGTCGACGTGCACGCCGACTCGCTCGCCCGCTTCGAGCAGCCGCGCCCCGGCGTCGACGTACCGCTGCCGCACGCCCTGGACGCCTTCGCCGCCGACGCGGTGCTCGCAGGGGTGACCACCGCCTTCCTGTGCTGCTCGGTCGAACCGGACACGGTGCCGACCAGGAGCGCGGCGCACGCGACGGCCGTGCTCGGGGCACTCGCGCGCACGGCCCTGCCGATCGACGTCCGCGTGCACCTGCGGGTCGACGTCACCCACGACGACACCGTCGAGGCGCTCGGACGGATGCTCGACGACGACGACGCCGGCGTGATCGGCCTCGTCTCGTCGATGGACCACACCCCGGGACGCGGCCAGTACCCCGACGAGGCGGGCTGGCGGCGCGCGTACCGTGCCCTCGACCGGCTCGACGACGACGCCCTGGACGCCCGCCTGGCGCGGTTCCGGAGCGGCGCCGACGGCGTCCCCCGACGGCGCGAGCGGATCGCCGCGCTGGCCCACGAGGCCGGGGTCGCACTCGCGGCCCACGACGACGACTCGGTGGACGCCGTCCGCACCGCGGCCCGCCTGGGGTCCGGCATCTCCGAGTTCCCGGTGACGCTCGACGCCGCCACGGCGGCCGCGTCGGCCGGCCTCGGCGTGGTCGTCGGGGCACCGAACCTGTGGCGAGGGGGATCGCACGGGTCCGGGCTGTCGGCGCGTGCCGCGATCGCCGCCGGGGTCGCCGACGTGGTCACCTCCGACTACCACCTCGGCTCGCTGCTCCCGGGGCTGCGCGCGGCCGCCGGTGCCGGGACCGCACCGTTCGCCGACCTGCTGCGGACCGTGTGCGCCGCCCCCGCCCGTCGCACCGGCCTCGACGACCGTGGCGTCCTGGTGCCCGGCCGTCGCGCGGACGTCGTCGCCGTCAGCGACGCCCGCGTCGTCGGGGTGTGGGTCGCCGGCGAACGGGTGCTGGTGCGCCGCTGAGCCCTCAGGCAGCGTCGAGCACCGACGGCGCGAGGCCGAGCCCGGTCGTCATGCCGATGCCGGTGGTGACCGTGACGACGTCCACGCCGGGCAGCGGGCGTTCGACGAGGAACTCCTGGTGCGGCGACGACGCGTACACGCCCTGCCACCGGTCGAGGACCCGCAGCGGCGCGCCGAACAACCGCTCCGTCTCGGCGACCAGCAGCCGGAAGCCGTCCTCGTCCTGGAACGGCGGCGCGTCGACCTCCCGTTCGTGGGTGTCCCCGACGATGACGCTGCCGTCCGGCGGCGACGTGTACATCTGGTTGAGGTCCCAGCGGATGCCGTCCGGCAGGTCCGCGGACAGGGCCGCACGCAGGGCGCCGGCGCTCGGCATGCCGGCGAACCCGGAGTAGCGCAGCAGCGACCACCCGGTGAGCAGGGGCGTCGCGAGCGGGAAGGCCAGCGGGATCGCGGCTCGGAGCATGTGGAGCCGGCACCGGACGACCCCGGCCGCCTCGGCGAGGGCGGGGAACAGCTGGTCGACGTCGTGGTTCGTGCAGACGACGACCCGGTCGGCCTCGATGGTCCCGCGCGCGGTGCGGACCGCGCCGGTCTCGACGCCGAGCGCAGCGGTGCGCCAGTGGAACCGGACACCCTGCGTGGCGAGCCACGCGGCGATGGCGGGTGCCGCCTCCCGGGGGTCGACCTGCAGGTCCTGGGCGAGGTGTGCGCCCCCGACCGCGGTCGCCGGGTCGACCGGGACGGCGGCGGCGACGGCCGCCCCGTCGAGCAGGCGCAGGTCCGCGCCGCCGTCGCGGTACTCCTCGAGCACCGCGAGCTCCTCCGGCCGCCGGGCGACGACGTGCGCCCCGCGCTCCCGCGCCGTGAACCCCGCGAGTGGAGCCAGCGCGAGCCACCGGCGGCGGGCCTCCAGGGCGTACCCGGCGGCCGCGCCGGTCTGCGGGGTGACGCAGGCGTGCCCGAAGTTGCGGACGCTGGCACCCACCACCCCGGCGGCGCGGTCGACGACGGCGACCCGCGCACCGCGGAGCATCGCCTCGTACGCGACGCCGAGGCCGACGATGCCGGCGCCGACGACGAGGACGTCGACGCGCTCGGTCGCGGCGCTCACCGGGACACCCGCCGGATCCAGACGGCGATGCCCTCGACCGCGAGAACGGTGACCAGGATCATGAGCACGATCCCGGTGACGGTCCCGTAGTCGGAACCCTGGGCGGCGTTGAGCAGGTAGTAGCCGATGCCACCGCCGCCGACGATGCCGAGCACGGTCGCGGCTCGGATGTTCGTGTCGACGAGGTAGAAGGTGTGGCCGACCACGGCGGGCATCCCCTGCGGCAGCGTGGCGGCGGCGTAGCGCTGGGACCGGGTGGCCCCCGTCGCGGTGAGGGCGCGCTCCGGCCCGGCCTGCACCTCCTCGAGGGAGTCGGCGACGAGCTTGCCGAGCAGACCGATCCCGCCGAAGGCCAGGGCGAGCGTCCCCGCCTGCGCACCGAGCCCGGTCACGACGATGAGCACGACGGCGAGGATCGTCTCGGGGACCCCGCGCACCGCGACGAGCAGCAGCCGCGCCGCACCGCGCACGCTCCGGGTCGGGGCGACGTTGCGGGCCGCGAGGGACCCGACGACCATCGAGCCGACCAGGGCGAGCAGCGTCGCGGCGAGCGCGATCCCGACGGTGTCGACCATGGCGGCGACCATCACCTGGGAGCCGTAGCTGCCGGCGGACGGCGGCCAGAACTGCACGGCGACCGGCGGGACCTTCGCCCAGACGGTGGCGAGGTCACCCCAGGCGATGTCGCAGACGACGACGCTGCCGACCACGACGAGGACCGCGACCCAGGACCACACCGTCGTCCGGACCCGGGCGGTGGTCCAGGGGCGGCGCAGGGCCTGCTCCGGCGTGTGGGAGCGGACGGCGGGACCGGTGCGCCCGGTCGTGCGGGACCCCGCCTGGGGAGCGGTCGGCGCACCCCGGCGCCGCGCCCGTCGACGCATGCCCGCCCGGACCGCGATCGTGCCGAGACCCCGGCCCGACGGCGCGACGCCCAGCATCACGGCGCGCACCGCGCTCGAGACGACCTCCATGAGCACGCACAGCGCGAAGATGACGATCGCGTACCCGATGCCGAGCGAGTAGTCGAGGGACTTGAACGCGAAGGACATCTCCCGACCGAGCCCCACGATCCCGACGTACCCGAGGATCACCGAACCGCGCAGGTTGATGTCGTTGCGGTGCAGCACGGTGGCCACCCACGACGGCAGCACCTGCGGCAGGACGCCGGCGGTGAACTGCTGGAGGCGGCTGCCGCCGGTGGCGCGGATCGCGGTGCGCGGCCCCTCGTCGATCTGCTCGACGGCGTCGGCGAACAGCTTCGAGATCATGCCGACCGAGTGGATGCCGATGGCGAGGATGCCGGGCAGCGGACCGATGGTGAAGAGCAGCACGAACACCATCGCGAGCACCACGTCGGGCACCGCCCGGGTCAGCACGCTCACGAACCGTGCGGCCGCGACCCACGCCCGACCAGGGCTGGTGTTGCTCGCGGCCAGGTAGGCGACCGGCACGCTCAGCACGGCGGCGAGCAGGGTGCCGAGCAGCACGAGCCCGAGGGTCAGGGCGGTCTGCTGGAGCAGGGTCGCCGCGTCGGGGAAGCGGACGACGCCGACGCGCTGGAAGAAGTTCTGCGCGTTCCTCCACGAGGCGATGATGTTCGGCACCGACACGTCGATGCGGGCGAGTGCCACGCAGGCGAGGACACCCAGGGTGACGAGGGTCAGGCCGGCGGCGACGCGCTCGGGCCGGACGCGGCGGCGCGGTGCCGCTGCGACGACCTCGGCACGGGAGCGCCCGGGACGGACGAGGGGGCGGTCGGTGACGGCGGTCATGCCGGCTCCTCCACGGCGGTCGCGGCGCGCAGGACGTCGACGGCGGCCAGTTCCTCGGTCGAGGTGGCGACCTGGCCGTAGATCTCCATGACCTGCGCCTTGCCGAGTCCGGCGGTGCGGGTGTCGAGCACGACCTCGCCGTGCCGCAGTCCGACGATGCGGTCGGCCCAGGACAGCGCGAGGTCGACCTGGTGCAGGCTGCAGAGCACCGTCAGGCCCTGGTCGGCGGCGATCTCGCGGATGAGCGTCATCACCTGCGCGCTCGACTCCGGGTCGAGCGACGCGACCGGCTCGTCGGCGAGCAGGACGGTCGGGTCCTGCATGAGGGCCCGCGCGATCGCGACCCGCTGCTGCTGTCCGCCGGAGAGCGTGTCGGCCCGCTGGTAGGCGCGGTCGAGCAGCCGGACGCGGTCCAGGTGCTCGAGCGCCCGGTACCGCAGGGCCCGCGGGTACGACCACAGCCCGAGCCGCGGGCCGCGCAGGGTGGCGAGCGCCCCGGTCAGCACGTTCTCGAGCACGGTCAGCGCCGGCACGAGCTCGAACTGCTGGAACACGAACCCGACGCGGCGCCGCAGGTGGCGCAGCCGTCGGCCGGACAGGTCGTGCACCACCGTGCCGCCGACGCGCACGGTGCCCGAGGTCGGGCGTTCGAGTGCGTCGACGTGCCGCAGCAGGGTGGACTTGCCGGACCCGGACAGCCCGAGGAGGACGACGACCTCGCCCGGTCGGACGGTCAGGGAGACGTCCTGCAACGCCGTGGTGTCACCGAACCGCTTGGTGAGTGCGGTGATCTCGACGGCTGCTGGCTGGTCGTGGTCGCGCTGGTCGGTCATGGGGTTCCTCGAGCTGTCGGGGGTCCGGCGGGTGGTTCGGCGCGCACGGCGACGCGTGCGCGGTGTCGCCTGCGCGGCGTCGCCTGCGCGGTGTCGCGTGCGCGGCGTCGCGTGCGTGGTGTCGAGCGGCGGCGGTCAGGCCTGGCAGGTGCTCGACTTCGTGGTCTCGCAGATGTCGCGGATCAGGTCGTAGTACTCGTCGTCGACGGGCTTCGTGGCGTAGAAGACGCTGCGGAAGCCGTCACTGTCGGCGCTCTCCACACCGGCGGCGATGATGTCGTCGATGGTGACGTCGGCGAGCGCCGTCGTCAGGGCCTGCTTCTCGTCGGTCGGCAGCGTGTCGGAGACGACGATCGGGGCGCCGGGCACCATGGTCCGGCCGACCACCTCGACGTCGTCGCTCTTCTCGACCTCGCTGTCCTCGGCGAAGCCGGCCTCGCACTCGGTCCCCGCGGCGACCTTCTGCACGCTGACGTCGTGCTTGCCGGCAAACACCGGGGTGACGTCCTTCGTCGGGTCGATGTCGGCCTGCAGCAGCTCGTAGCTCGGGAACAGGTAGCCCGAGGTCGACGACGGGTCGACGAAGCAGACCTTCTTGCCTGCGAAGCCGTCGATCGCGGTGATGTCGCTGCCCTTCGGCACGATCGCCTCGGAGTAGTAGCCCGGCTCCTGCCCCTCGGCGGTGATGATCGACGAGATCGGCGTGATCTCCGCCCCGTTGTTCTTCGCGGTCACGTAGGTGAAGCCGGAGAACGACGCCACGTCGACCTTGCCGGCGACCGAGGCCTCGATGAGCGCCGCGTAGTCGGTCGACTCGTGGTACTCGACCTCCTTGCCGGTCTCCTGCGCGATGTAGTCCATGAGGGGCTGGTAGTTGGTCTCGGTGTCGACGGAGTCGGGCACGACGCCGAACACGAGGGTGTCCGCGTCGGCGGCGTAGCGGGTGGCGGTCGACGCGTCGTCGTCGCCGGTGGCGGCCGTGGAGCCGGCGGCGCAGGAGCTGAGGGCGGCGGTGAGCACGAGGGCCCCGACGAGGGCGAGCAGCGGCTTGCGGGCGGTGGTGGGCATGGTGGCCTTTCGGACGGTGGCGGTCCGGCGCAGCGGGTGGGGGTCCGCTGTCGGCGGGTGCGGCTGTGGCACTCAGGACGCGGCAACTGTGGCATCCGCCGGATGGACAGCCGTGCCCAGACGGTGCACCGACGGTGACGGGGAGGTGAACTCGGCAGGCACCTGTCCGGACAGGCGCGCGGCTCAGACCGCGAGCAGCGCGATCCCCGCGAGCACGACGACCGAGGCGCCGATGCGTGTGGCCGCCCGCCCCTCCCGCAGCACCAGCGCACCGAACACGCTGACGAGGACCACGCTCACCTCGCGCATCGGGGCCACGAGGGCGACCGGGGCGATCGTCACGGCGAGCAGCACGAGGATGTACGACAGCGGGGAGAGCACCCCGAAGGCGAGCACCCGCCCCCAGTGCGCGCGGAGCACCGGCAGCACGTCGCGGCGGCGCGGGCCGAGGGCGACCCCGAAGCAGACGACCTCGACGAGGGTGCAGCCGACCATGAACGCCACCGGGGCGGCGCCGCCGCGCACGATGTGGGCGTCCCAGACGGTGTACGCGGCGATCGCGACACCGGTGAGGAGCCCGGCGACGATGCCCGGGTCGATGCGCCGACGGGGACGACGCACCTCCGGCCGTGTCGCCCCGCGGTCGGCGAGCCCGACCGCCACGACCCCGACCAGGACGAGCGCTCCCCCGGCCAGCGCCCACCACGAGGGCCGCTCGCCGAGCAACGTGACCGCGAGGACGACGCTGATGGTCGGACCGGTGCCCCGAGCGGTCGCGTAGACCGTCGACAGCTGGCCGACGCGGTATCCGCGCTGCAGCACGAGCATGTACGCCACGTGGAGCAGGCCGGAGACGACGACGCCGGACAGCAGATCCGTCGGACTCCCCGTGCCGAGGCCGCCGGTGAACGGCACCACGCCGACCCAGACGACGACGCTCGAGACGGCGCCGAGCCACAGGAACGGCAGACCGATCCGGCTGACGCCGTGGGCGAGGACGTTCCAGCCGGCGTGCGCGACGGCGGCGGACAGCACGAGGAGGACGGCGAACGGCGTCACGGCAGGACCTTCCGCCCGACGCGCGGTGCGGCGGGACGTGGTCCTCCAGGCTTTTGTCCGTTCAGATGACGGCCCGCGTTCGGTGGCGGACCGTGGCGCCGCTCGGACCAGTCGGACGGGAGTCCCGGAACCCTAGGCGCTGTCGCGGGACGGTAGCACGGGGCCGACCGCCGCCTCCAACCTGTCCGGACAGGCCGGTCCCGCGGTTCACCGGCCGTTCGCACCCCGGTGTCCGACGGGTCGGCGGGCGGACACCCGATCGCGGCGATCGGGTGCCCGTCCGCGTGGGATCAGCGCCGGTGGGTGGCCACCGTGCTGACGCGCAGGTCCTCGAAGGTGCTCGTGAACCCGGCTCCGCCGAGCGAGATGAGCCCGATCCGCGGTGTGCTGCCGAGGTCCGCCGTCCACGTGCCGCCGCGGACGAAGTGCCGGCCGTCCAGGCTGGTGTACGCGGTGTACCGGTGCTCACCCGCCACGGCCCGGTGCACGATCCGCAGGGTGGTGGTGTCCCCGACCGGACCGACGACCATGTTGCCGTAGCTGGGCGCCCCGGCGGGTTTCCCGGACGCCTGCTTGCCGAACTCGGTCTGCCGGGTGTTGAAGATCGAGTTCGACGTCAGCCGGACGTAGTCGCCGTCGCTCCCGTACACGATCAGCCCGCCCTGCACGTAGTTGCGGCCGTCACCCGTCGCCGGGGTGTCGACCCCGACGGTCGTCTCGACCACCCAGTCGCCGCGGGGTGCCGGTTCGGACAGGACCGACGCGAGCGGCGTCTGCGGCGGGTGGATGTCGGCGTCCTGCGTCTGCCACCGGAACGTGCCGTCGGCGACGGTCCAGGTCGAGGCGTCGGGCTCCCGCGTCCAGCTGAGCGCCGGCGGCAGCGTGGTGCCGTCGAACGAGGTGGAGAGGCTGCGGATGGTCCGGCCGGGCACGTCGTCCGGGACCGGACGCGGCCGGTACGCGGAACGCTGCCCCGGCTGCGCGGCGGGGCCGGGCTGCACCGAGTCGGACGGACCGGCACCGCCGCGGACGACCGGCCAGCCGCCGCGCCAGTCGAGCGGGTCGATCAGGGCGGGGCGCTTGGTGTAGGTCGGCTGCCCCGCGTAGGTCGGGTCGGTGCGGTCCGCCGCGTGGTAGATGATCCAGTCCTGGCCGGCGAAGTCGGTGACCACGGTGTTGTGGCCGGTGCCCACCCACCGGTTGCCGTTCTGCGCGAGCAGGGGCGTGCCTCCCACCCGGGTCGCGGTGATCGCGACGCCGTCCCGGTCGACGAAGGGTCCGAGGGGGCTGCGCGACCGGGCGGCGAAGACGCCGTACCCGGTCAGGGCACCGTTGCAGCAGTTCGTGGCGGAGCCCATGAAGTACCACCAGCCGCCGTGCCGCATCAGGTACGCGCCCTCGTAGCGGTTGTCGATCGCGATCTGCCGCTCCGACGCCGGCTCGGACCGCAGGCCGTCGGCGCTGAGGCGACGGACGTTCACGCCGCCGAAGTAGCTGCCGAAGTACAGGTAGGTCGTGCCGCGGTCGGTGATGACCTCGGGGTCGAATGCCCACCGCTGCCCGTCGCCGTTCGGTGCGGCCTGGGGCGCCACGACCGGTCCGCCGGAGTCCTTCCACGGCCCCGTCGGGCTCGAGCTCGTCGCGACGCCGACGGCCGATCCGCCACCGGTGGGGCCCGTCGCCGACGGGGTGTCCGACGCCGCGTAGTACAGGAACCACGTGCCGGGACGCCCGCGTTCGCCGGCCCGGTACACGATGTCCGGCGCCCAGACCCCGTTCGCCTCGCCGACCCACGCCGGCTTCGTCGGGAACGCGTCGTTCACGTACGTCCAGTGCGTCAGATCGGTGGACCGGTACGTCGGCACCGCGTGCTGCACGAGCGACCCGTCCGGGTTCTGCTCCGTCGCGGTGAGCGCGTCGGTGGTGCAGTACAGGTACCAGTTGCGGTCGCGCCCGGCCCCGCGGATCACCGTCGGGTCCGCGCAGCTCGCGGCCGTCTGCCCGTCCGGCAGCGCGAGGGCCACCGGGTTGCGGTGGGTCGGCGCGACGCGGCCGTGGCGGTCGGCGCCGGTGGACGACCCTGCCGACGTGGTTGTCGCCCCGGGCGTCCCGCCCGGCACGGCGGACGCATCCGCCGGCACGGCCTGGAGGCCCGTGGTCGCGACGCCGAGGAACGTCACGACGGCGAGGAGTGCGGTGGACGATCGGCGCATGCCGGACCTGCTCTCGTCGTTGAGGGAGGTGCTCTGGAGGGACTGCGGGTGTCGACGGGCGACGTCCGCGAGCGTACGCTCGGCCGCACCGGACCGCCACGGTCCGGCCCGGTTCCGTCCGGTCGGTGCGACGAAGGAGTCCCGCCATGCCCGCGAGGTTCGTGTACTGGATCAACGTCTCCG
Source organism: Curtobacterium oceanosedimentum (assembly GCF_020297365.1). GTDB lineage: Bacteria > Actinomycetota > Actinomycetes > Actinomycetales > Microbacteriaceae > Curtobacterium. Next base: position 131,847 of record NZ_JAIXIG010000004.1, on the reverse strand, counting down.
TCGACGGGTTCGTCGAACGGGCCCCCGGCGAGCACGACGGCACGGACGGCCCCGACTGGATCCGGATCGACGAACCGCTGCACCGGGAGTTCAACCGCCGGGCCGCCGCCATGACCCTGTCGGTCGAGGGTCGGGTGGTCCGTGACCTGATGGACCCGTTCTGGCCGGACGCCCGCGACGACGAGTCGATGCCGGCGTACCTGCGCGAGTACGGCGCGATCTGGACCGACCAGCCGAAGGTCCTGGTCTCCCGCACCCGGACGACCGCCGATCACGACACCCGTGTGATCGGCGGCGACGGTGACGCCATGGCCGAGCTCGCCGCGATCCGTGCGACGGGACACGGCGACGTCGGCGTGGCCGGTCCGAGCATCGCGAGTCAACTGCTCGACGCGGGACTGCTCGACGAGGTGATGCTCTTCACGCACCCGTCGGTGCTCGGCGCCGGGCGGCCGCTGTTCGACCCGCCGGTGTCGGGCCTCCGGCGGCTCGTGCAGCTGGACCTGATCGAGCAGCAGCGCTACGACAACGGCGTCACGCTGCACCGGTACGACGTCCGGTGGACCTGAGCCCTCGGGGCGTCAGTCCTGGACGGGCTCGGCGGCGATGATCCGGACGTACCACGCGCTGTCCCGGTCACTGTCGATCCCGTTGAAGGAAACGCTGTCCGCTCGGCGCCGCAGCTCCGGTGGAAGGTCGATCCGCTGTGAACCGTCCCGGCAGGACATCGGCTCTGTCGGTCGGGTCTGTGAGGCGCCCGCCGACCCGATGGTGAAGGAACCACTCATGTGCCCGTCTCCGAAGCACGAGAACTCGAGGTGGTCGACCGGCTCCGGGTGCGGGAACGTGATGGTGACGCCCGTGCCCGGGTCGTCGCTGTCGTCGTCCCCGGGTGACACCGCGGCGAACAGGACGCCGAGCTCGGCGTTCGACTCGACCGCTCGCTGCCGCTTCTCCCATGCGTGCAGCGCGGCCTCGTCGACGGGCGGCGGGCCGGCGCAGCCGGCCAGCAGGAGCACACCCGCGATCGCGGGCAGGAGCAGGGCGGGGACGGAACGCACGCGCTGAGCCTAGTGACGCGGTGGACCCGCGCCGCGGACGACGGGAGGCGCGGTGCCGGCTGGCACCGCGCCTCCCGGCCGTGGGTGGTCGCATCAGACGTCGCGGCTGCGCGCGACCGTCAGGGCGAGGCCACCGATGACGAGCACCTCGGCCGCGAGGACTCCGAAGCCGCCCCAGCCGTTCAGCTCGACGCCGCCGGTGTCGGCATCGCTGGCGCCGGAGTACGAGTACGCGTAGAGCTGGGCACCGGCCGAGTCCGGCAGGAACGTCGCGACGTCCATCGGCCAGTCGACGTTCATGAGCCCGCTCATCAGCGCGAGCACCGTCGGCACGACCAGCAGGAGGCCGAGCGTGATCGCGATGCCACCGGCGCTCGAGCGGACGAGCAGCCCGATGCCGTAGGCGAGCAGCGCCAGCAGGGTCAGGAACACCGACGAGCCGAGGATCGGCATGAAGACCGAGGGGTCACCGATCTCCGGGTCGACACCGTTGCCCCCGAGCAGCGGCAGCGAGACGAGGACGCCGATCCAGGTGGCGACGGCGCTGACCACGAAGGTCGTGACGGCCAGGACGGTCGCCTTCGCCAGGATCACGCCGGTGCGACGGGGGTCGGCGGTGAACGTCGAACGGACCTGTCCCGTGCCGTACTCACCCGTGATGATGAGGACGCCGAGCACGCCGACGACGAGCGAGGACAGCAGGACGCCGACGGTGTTCGCGTTCACGAACGTGCCGTTGGCGAGGTCCGTCGGCATGTCCTGTCCGCCGGTGTTCGTGTTCGCACCGACCAGCGCGGCCATGCCGATGGTCACGACCACGAGGATCGCGTAGCACCAGAACGTGGAGCGGATGCTCCGCAGCTTGATCCACTCGCTCCGCACCAGGTGCGGGAACGACAGGTGGGTCGAGCCGTGCATCCGGGTCGACGGCGTGGTCGGCGAGGTGGTGGCGCTCATCGGTCGCCCTCCGATCGGTACTCGACGTCGTCGCGGGTGAGGGCCATGTAGGCCTCCTCCAGGCTCGCGCCGGTCGGGGTGAGTTCGTGCAGGGGGACGCCGGCCTGTGCGGCGATGTTCCCGACCGTCGGTGCGTCGGGACCGACCACCAGGAAGGAACCGTCCTCGCGCTGCGACACCGAGGCGTTCGGACCGATGGCCTTGAACAGACGCTGCGGGTCCGGGGTGCGGACGACGACACGACTGCCGCCGCCGTTCGCTCCCCCGCCCGCGACGAACTCGGCGATCGGGGCGTCGGCGAGGACCTTGCCCCGTCCGAGCACGACCACGCGGTCGGCGGTCTGTGCCATCTCGCTCATGAGGTGGCTGGAGAGGAACACCGTGCGACCGTCGGCGGCCATGCGACGGGCGAGCTGTCGGACCCAGATCACCCCGTCGGGGTCGAGGCCGTTCACGGGCTCGTCGAGGATCAGGGTCTTCGGGTCGCCGAGCAGTGCGGCAGCGATTCCCAGGCGCTGCCCCATGCCGAGCGAGAACCCGCCGACGCGCTTCTTCGCGACGGACTCCAGGCCGGTCATGTCGATGACCTCGTGCACCCGGGACTTCGGGATGCCGTGCGTCGCGGCGAGCGACAGCAGGTGGTTGTAGGCGCTGCGACCTGAGTGCACCGCCTTCGCCTCGAGCAGGGCGCCGACCTGACGGAGCGGGTCGCGGAAGGTCGTGTAGGGCCGCCCGTTCACGGTGGCCGTGCCCGAGGTGGGTCGGTCGAGCCCCATGATCATGCGCATCGTGGTGGACTTCCCGGCACCGTTGGGGCCGAGGAAGCCGGTCACACTGCCGGGGTGCACGACGAAGGAGACGTCGTCCACGGCGGTCTTGGGACCGTACTGTTTGGTGAGATGGTCGACTTCGATCACGGCATCGACGCTACCGGCGGGCCGGCGGCGGGCGCGTCCGCCGCTGGGCGGAGATGTCGGTCGTCTCCGGGTGGAGGGCGGGGCGCTGCGCGTCGCCGCTCACGCGGGGTTTCGCGCTGGGCGACAGTTCACGCGCGCCGCGGCCCGTGAGGTGTCGCTGGGCGCGAAAGGCCGTCGATCAGCTCGAGCCCGGCCGACCCCCAAAGGGCCGTTTGACGGTGCAGGCCGTGGCGCACGAGCATGGGCGCATGTCGAGCCTCCAGACCCTCCGGGCCACCGCCCACCCGATCCGGCTCCGCCTGCTGTCGCTGGTGACGAGCACCGCGATGAGCGCCGCCGAGGCCGCACGGGAGCTCGGTCTATCGCAGGCCACCGCGAGCTACCACCTGCGCGTGCTCGAACGGGCCGGGTTGGTCGCCGTGGTCGAGGTCGTCCGGCTCCGTGGCGGCGAGGCGAAGCGGTACCGGCACGAGTCGTCGGCGCTGCGGTTCGACGTCGGAGCACAGACGGCGGCCGACACCGGCGACGTCTCCGTCGAGGACCAGCTCGTGTACGTCGAGGCCCTGGCCGAGGAACTCCGACGCCGATCGGAGCAGCGGACGACCGGCCCCGGCGTCTCGACGGACGCCGAGCTGTGGGTGCACCCCGAGACGTGGCGCCGCGTGGTGCACCACGTCGGCCAGGCCTCCGCCCTGCTCCACGCAGCCGCGCAGCGCCCCCGCACTCCGGGCACCGGACCGGTGTCGATGACGGTCTCGATGTTCCCGATGCGGCGACCATGAGCACGTCGACCCGCAGCGTGCTCCGCCACGCGCCGTTCCGCTGGCTGCTCGCGGCCCGCACGGTGAGCATCGTCGGCAACGCCGTCGCGCCCATCGCCCTGGCGTTCGCCATACTCGACCTGACCGGCTCCCCCGTCGACCTCGGACTCGTCGTCGCGGCACGGTCGGTCGCGAACGTCGCCGTCCTGCTGTTCGGCGGGGTGATCGCCGACCGTCTCCCCCGCGACGTGGTGCTCGTCGCGACGTCGATCGGCGCCGCGCTGACGCAGGCCGCCGTCGCAGCCCTCGTGTTGACCGGCACCGCCACGATCCCGTTGCTCGTCGTCCTGAGCGTGCTGAACGGTGCGGTCGCCGCGGTCAGCCTGCCGACCACGGCGGCCATGGTGCCCGAGACCGTGCCCGACAGCCTGCTCCGACCAGCCAACGCCGTCATCCGGCTGGGCGTCAACGGCGGCACGATCGTCGGCGCGTCCGCCGGTGCCGGCCTGGTCGCGGTCGTCGGGGCGGGCTGGGGGCTGGCCGTCGACGCGCTCGGCTTCGCCGTCGCCGCCGCCCTCTACGCCGGGATCCGGCTGCCGCGCCGACCCGCGGCCCCCGGCGGCACCCGTCCGTCGGTGGTCGCGGACATCCGGGAGGGATGGGTCGAGTTCTCGGGACGCCGCTGGGTGTGGACGGTGGTCGCCCAGTTCGCGGTGCTCAACGCCGCCTTCGTCGGCGCGACGACGGTGCTGGGTCCGGTCGTGGCCGACGACTCGTTCGGGCGGGCGGCCTGGGGGCTGGTCGTCGCCGCGCAGACGGTCGGCCTCGCCCTCGGTGCCCTGGTCGCGCTGCGGTGGCGGCCCCGGCACGCGCTCGGGATCGGCGTCGCCGGGATGGCGGTCGCGGCGCTCCCCGTCCTCGCGCTCGGGATCGCACCGGCACTGCCGACGCTCCTGGTGGCGTTCGCGCTCGGCGGGGTCGCGATCGAGCTCTTCGCCGTGGCGTGGGACCACGCCCTGCAGTCGAACGTGCCCCGATCGGTGCTGTCGCGGGTCTACTCGTACGACATGGTGGGGTCCTTCGTCGCGGTCCCCCTCGGCGAGGCCGTGGTCGGGCCGGTGTCCCACGCGGTCGGGACCCCGACGACACTGGTCGGCTGCGCCGTCGTGATCGTGGTCGCGACGGCGGCCGCGGCGTGCACGCGGAGCGTCCGACGGGTCACGACGGACGCACCGGTGCGGGGCTGAGCGATCGCTCTGCGGTCGCCGCCGCTCCGGCCGTCGCCGTTCAGCTGAGCTGCCGGATCATCTCGATCTCGCGCTGCGCAGGGTCGAGCACGTACGGCTCGGTCGTCCCCGTCGGCTCGTAGCCACGGCGGGCGTAGAAGGCCCGCGCGCGCTGGTTGTCCTCGTGCACGTGCAACCGCAGCGACGAGGCCCGCTCCGCCGCCCACGCCTCGACCGCGTCGAGCAGGGAATCCGCGACACCGGCCGCCCGACCGCGGTGCGACGGGGCGACGTACACCCCGACGAGGACCGGTCCGGTGCGGGCATCCGGCACGTAGGCACCCATCGTGGCGACCCACCGACCGTCGGCGTCGACCGCTGCGAGCGACGTGCCCGCGGTGCCCTGGCCGCGTCGGCCCCGCGCCCGCCACTCGTGCTCGTCGAGGGTCTCGGCGTCGGCGAGGTGCTCGGCGTAGGCGATCGGTGTGTCCCGGAGCATCTCGAGCCGGAGCGCCCGCACCGCTTCCCAGTCGTCTGCCGTGGTCGGTCGGATCATCAGTCCCCGCATCGTCCGAGCCTAGGGCGTCAGAACTTCTCGCGATCCGTTCCAATCCATCTGGCGGAGGGTGCCGAATCACCTGCAACGACCGGGAAACACCCGGAGCGCTCACCAGCCGCACATCGCTGGTTCTCCACCCTGCACCAGGGTGTGTTCGGCGCGCACCCAGCAGCCGCGCCGAGCGCGACAACCGTAAAGGACTGATCACGATGCGTAAGAGCCTCAAGACCTCCATCACCCTCGCCACCACCGGCGCCCTCGTCCTCGGCGGCGCCGCGTTCGGGATCTCCTCCGCCCAGGCCTCGACCCCGAACGTGCAGACGGTGTCCTCGTCCGAGTCGAAGATCCCCGCCCCCGTCGCCTCCGTCCCCGAGGTCCTCGGCGGCTCCACCGCCGTCAAGCTCGACTCCGGCTTCACCGACGCCCTCACCGCCCTCAAGCTCACCCCGGGCGTCTCGGGAGACGCGACCCTCGAGGACGGCTCCGTGTCATTCCCGATCACCTCCGGCTCGGTCACCTACTGGTCCCCGGACGGCGACTACCGCCCCTACGTGCAGGGCCTGCTCAACCACGACGACTCCGGCCTGACCCTCAAGGCCGGCGACACCACCGTCACCCTCGAGAACTTCGTCGTCAACCCCGGCTCCTCGAAGCTCTACGGCGACGTCCTCGTCAACGGCAAGGTCGCAGCCCCGAACGCGTTCCTGTTCGAGCTGCACGGCGGCACCCTCAAGCCCCTCCAGCTCGAGGGCGACAACGCCATCCTGACCGGCACCACCGTCCACATCTCCGAAGACGCCGCCGGCCTGCTGAACCAGACCTTCAAGACCGACGCCGTCAAGCGCGGCCTGCTCGTCGGCACCGCCACCATCACCGCGCAGATCAAGTAACACCCCCGCACCACCCCAGTCGGCCCGGATCACGCGAACACGTGGCCCGGGCCGACTCACGTGCTCCCGACACCGCCGGCCCCGTCGACACGGGGGTGGCCGACACCCCACGGGCACCGACGGGCGTGCACTGTCGCCCGGCGGAACGTGACGGACGGGAGGCACGGCGCCAGCCCGCACCGCACCTCCAGACCACAGCGCCTCCCGACCACCCTGACGGACGCGCAGACGACGGCCAACGGGCACATCTGGGGCGTGGCGAACTCCTCGACCTCTGAGACCCTCGGCAGTCGGGCAAGCGACGGGCGGGATGTGGGACGGGAACGATCCATGCCGGAACCATGCGTGCGGCCACAGCGAGCGCTCCGGGCCACCGTCCGAGGACGTGAACCCGTACGATCTACGGGAACCTCGTGGACCAGCACGACAAGGTTGCTCGGATCGAAGAGAACCAGGACGTCCTCGACGACCTCGTGGAGGAGATCTTCCCGTGACCAGACACCCGGCCGTCTCATCCGCCATCGGGGCGATCATCGCCCTCGCACTGACCGCGTGCGCTGGAGGGCAACCTATGACGGCAACACCGACGGCCTCATCGGGTTCCGATCAAGCGGACGCCCGCGCTGCGGCCGAGGAGCGCGCGGGTGCTGTGCAACGAACGATCGCCGACACGTTCGACGCCGAGAAGGTCTCGTCTGCGATGAATCGGAAGTGGGTACTGCTCGCATGTCCTGATTCAGAAGTGCAGTCTGCCGGCGGCATCACCCTGCGGCTGACGGAGTCGGAAACAGTGGATCCCGCATACGGCAGAATCCGGTCCGAGTTCTCGGCGGATCCCTCGTTCACTGCCGAGACCAACCGGACCGGCAGGGGCCTCGAACGGCTCGCGCTCAGCCGTGGCACCGGCGAGCGGTACCTGGTCACTGTCGACAACGAGTCGCTGACCGTCCGGATCGCCTCGTTCTCGCCCTGCTACCGGGGCTCCTTGTCCGATCGTTGAGCACACCGATGCACGGCACCGATCCCCATCGCGCTTCCAGACCACCGCACCGATCCCTCCTCAGGCCTGCCGCGTGGGCGCGACCGCTGCTAGGTTGATCGCGGGCCACGGGGGGGGTGACCGATGGGGGATCTGCAGGTCGACACGTCCACGCTCGATGCGCTGACGCATGCCTTGACGCCCGTGCCGCAGGCCGTCCGGCTGGACCGAGCCTTCAGCGATCCGCGGGAGGACGCGCTCGGCTCCGCCGAGGTCGCGGCCGCACTGGGGTCGGCGGGCTCCACCGTGTCAGACCGCGCCGAGGTGCTCGCCCAGTCGCTCACTGCGATCGGGCAGTACCCGTCGGAGGTGGCGGCGCAGATCTCCGCGGTCGAGGACGACCTCGCGGGTCGGTCTGGGGGACGTTGATGTCCTGGACGACGACCGACCCCGGCGCGGGCGACACCGCCGCGATCGCCGCCCTGGCGACCGCACGACGGACCAAGGCCGACGACCTGCGAGACGTCGAGCGGGCCCTGCGTGGCATCGCGAGCGATGGTCAGAGCGCCGACTGGAAGGGTCGCGCCAAGGAACCCTTCATGTCGAACATCGGCGACTTCAGCGCCGACACGATGATGCTCCGGACGGCACTCGACGAGCAGGCGGCCGCGCTGGAGCAGTACGCCAAGGACCTCGAAGCCGTCCAGCAGGAGCAGCAGCGTCTGGAGACCGCCCGCGCCGCGGCTGCTCAGGCGCTCGCGTCAGCGCAGTCGGCGTCCGAGTCGGCCCAGGAGGACGTGCGCTCCGCCTCGCAGGACGAGGACGCGACGGCGCAGGACCGCGCTGAACGGCAGTCCTCCGCGAACCAGGCCGGTGACCAGCTCGCTCGAGCAGTCGCGACGACGCGGTCCCTCGACATGGAGTGGGACGCCCTGGTCGAACAGCGTCGCTCGGCCGACCGGAAGTGTTCCGGATCCCTCGCCGAGCGGCAGGCGAACGGGCTCCCTCGCAAGCTCACCGCCTCCGACATCGCGAGCGCCACCCCGTTGACGTTGCTCGCCCTGTTCCAGGGTATGAGCGCCGACGAGGCCGCGGCGTTCCTGCGGGCACATCCCGACGTCGTCGAGTCGATCCAGCAGGCCGACCCGGGTGCGGTGCGCGCCTGGTGGCAGTCCGTGGGGAACGGCGACGACGCGACCCTGTCCCCAGAGCAGCAGGCGCTGATCGCAGCGGTTCCGTCTGTGATCGGCGGACTGAACGGTCTACCGCCCGCGGCACGCGTCGCGGCCAACAAGAACCTGGCCGGGAACCGCCTGTCGACCGTCCAGTCCCGCCTCCAGGCGCTCCGGCTCGCACAGGCGTGGTCGGAACAGCTGACCGGCCGGACCGACAAGAAGACCCAGGACGAGATCGACCGATTGGCCGTCGAAGAGGAGTACCTGCTCCGGGTCACGGCCGATCCCCCGAAGACCCAGCTGTACCTGTACGACCCCGACGACCACCGCATCATCGAGATGATCGGCACTCCCTCGCCGGACACGAAGCACGTGATCACGTACGTGCCAGGGACCTTCAGCAACCTCGATTCGTTCTACAGTGGCGGCGTCCAACAGGTCGGCAAGTGGTTGCACCAGCAGTCACCCGACGACACGGTCGTCTTCGTGGCGAAGGACGGCGTCTTCCCCGGCGAGGAGACGCCCGGACCGGCCGGGGTCGCTGAGGCGAACGACCCGGAATTCGCGCTCGCGCCCGCCGAACGACTCCGGCAGTTGTCGGCGGGACTCGACGTCGACCCGAACCTCGCGAACGCCCAGCGGACCGCCATCGGACACAGCTGGGGTCTGGCGAACATCACCACGTCCGAGACCCTCGGCACCCAGTACGGGCAGGTCACGTCGTTGTCCGGGGCCGGGATGCCCCCGACCTGGCAACCGAACCAGCTGACGACCTACACCGACCACTCGTACGTCGACATCCTGCAGGTCGCGCAGGGCACCCGACAGGTCTGGGACGGCAACAATCCGCGATGGAACCCGGCGTTCGGGCACGATGCGTACTACGGTCCTGCACCCGAGGACGTGAACCCGTACGATTTCGGGAACCTGATGGACCAGCACAACAAGGTCGCACGCATCGAGGGCAACCGTGCCGTGCTCGACCAACTCGCCGAGGAGATCTTCGAGTGACCACACGCTCCACCTGGACCGTCGCGGCCCTCGTGACGACGCTCACACTGTCCATCACTGCATGCGCTGGAGGACCATCCATGACGGAACCATCGGAACCGGCCGTGACCAGGACGGCGTCCCGGGTCGCTGCCGAGCAGCGCACGACCGAGATCCAGGACCGCGTCGTCGCCGCTCTGCCCGACGGTGCGGTCGCCGACGAGCGCACGATCGACTGGACGTTGCTCGCCTGCTCGGAGACCGAGGTGTCGGCCGCGGGCGGTGTCGCGATCACGCTCGCCCGTGAGATCGACGTCGATGCGACCTACGAGGCCATCACGGCCGCGGTCCAGGACGACGGGTACACGGCGGCGACGGACACGACCCGCAAGGGCGCGAAGCGGCTGACGGTCACCGGGGTGGACGACGACCAGTACCTCGTCACGATCTACAACGACACGAAGAAGATCCGGTTGTCGTCGTTCTCGCAGTGCTTCCCCGGGTCGTTGAACGACGACTGAGCCCGTCCCACGCGCCCGGGTCTCGGCTCGACGGACACCGTTCGCCCGCAGGCGCGCGGAGTCTGTCCGCGGGCGCGAGTTTCGGTCTCGACGCCGGGAACGCGACGGACGGCGACGAACGACGCCCCGACCGATGCGGTCGGGGCGTCGTTCGTCGTCCGCGTCAGCGGATGACCGAGATGGTGTTGGCCTGGGGCCCCTTCTTGCCGGGGCCGACCTCGTACTGCACGTGGTCGTCCCGGGCGAGCGGCCGGGCGTCGGTCGTCTCGACGATGCTCGAGAAGTGCGCGAACAGGTCCGCGGACCCGTCATCGGGGTGGATGAACCCGTAGCCCTTGGCGTGGTCGAACCACTTCACGGTGCCGGTGGGCAAGATCGCCAACACGACGTCAGTGGATGCGCAGCTGCGCGACCATCGGGCAGGCGAACGGGTCGCGGGCGGCGAGCCCCACCCGGTTGAGGTACCGGACGACGATGCCGTAGGAACGGAGCAGCGTGGTCTCGGTGTAGGGCACGTCGAGGGTGTCGCAGTGGTCGCGGACGAGCAGGCGGGCCTGCTTGAGCGCCGGCCGCGGCATCGACGGGAACAGGTGGTGCTCGACCTGGTAGTTCAGGCCGCCCATCAGGAACGAGACCCACCAGCCACCGCGGATGTTGCGCGAGGTGCGCACCTGGCGCGAGAAGAAGTCGACCTTGGCGTCGTGCGCGATGGTCGGCATGCCCTTGTGGTTCGGGGCGAACGAGGCGCCCATCATCACACCGAACACGGCGAGCTGCACGCCGAGGAACGCGCAGGCCATGCCGAAGGGCAGGAACCAGAACACGACGGTCAGGTAGATGGCGAAGCGGGCCACGAGCAGGCCGCCCTCGATCCAGCGGTGCTTGACGTCGGCCTTGGTGCCGTTGCCGGTGATCACGGAGACCACGGCGTAGCGGTGCAGGTTGATGCCCTCGAGGGTCAGGAGCGGGAAGAACAGCCAGCCCTGGAACCGCATGAACGTGCGCATCAGGGGGCCACGGACCGCGGCGGCGTCCTCCGGCAGGAACCGGATGCCGTCCGGCGAGATGTCCGGGTCCTTGCCGACGGTGTTCGGGTTGCCGTGGTGGCGGGTGTGCTTGTTCATCCACCACGAGTAGCTGAGGCCGACGAGGAACGTGCCGAGCCAGCGCCCGGCGTGGTCGTTCCACTTCTGCGACTCGAAGACCTGGCGGTGTGCCGCTTCGTGGGACAGGAACGCGAACTGGGTGAACAGCACGCCGAGGACGCCGGCGACGATGAGCTGGAACCACGAGTCGCCCAGGAAGGCGAACGCGACCCAGGCGAGGGCGAGGCTGCCGACGAGCGCGCTGAACAGCGCCCAGTAGAACCCGGTGCGACGGCGCAGCAGGCCGTTCTCCTTCACCTGCGCCAGGAGCGCGGAGTAGGTCGAGGTGCCCTTGCGGGGCCCCGTGGCGGGGCGGGTGCGGGTGAAACCCGCTGCGAGCGGAGTGGTGGTGGTCATGAGGACCGACCTTCTTGACGGACCGACCCTTCAGCCGGTTCGAGAGAGTTCACGCGATTGCGCTTGGGGCGACCCTAGGTGCCGAACATGCGTGTTGACCGTGCTGTCCGGAACACGTCGTGAGCCGCCCGGTCAGCCGACGTCCTGCCGCGCCCCGGCTCCGGCCCCGTCTCCGTCCTCGTCCTCGTCCTCGTCCCTCGTGGCGCGCAGCGTCTGCGCCGGGTACTCCCCGAACCGCTGCAGGTACGTGCCCGAGAAGCGGCCGAGGTGGCGGAACCCCCACCGGACCGCGATCTCGCTCACGCTCGCCTCGCGTCGGTCGGCGGCGAGCAGCGCCGCGTGCACCCGGTCGAGCCGGACCTGCTGCAGGTACGCCATCGGTGACGTGCCGCGTGTCCGGACGAACGCCGTCTGCAGCGTGCGGGGGCTCACGCCGACGGCGTCGCAGACGTCGGCGAGGGTCAGGGCGAGCGCGCAGTGCTCCTCGAGGTAGGCCTCGGCCAGCTCGACCGTGGAGGGCCGGGCCGACCGGCCGACCGTCCCGGGTCGGCGGACACCGAAGGTCCCGACCACCGCCTCGACCAGGGCCCACTGGACCGTGGCCCGGGTCTCGACGGTCGTCGTGTCGCTGCCCGAGGCCACGGCGACCGCCTCGACGGCGCGGCGCAACGCCGGCGTCCCGGACTCGTCGGGTCCCGCTCCGCTCTCCGGGAGCACGGTGCGGCCGCCGGAGGAGCCGTCGCGCAGGACCCGCTCGACGAGCGCGCGGTCGATGCTGAGGAGTTGCAGGGTGCCGGGTGGGACCTGCACGGTGAACGGCCCCGCGGTCGGCAGCAGGGCGGGAGTCCCCGGTCGGGTCTCCAGCACCGTGCCGTCGTCGGCCTCCACCCGCACTCCGCCCGCGGCGGACCAGGCCACCACGACTCGGCCGGCCGGCCGGAACAGCCCGGAGAAGCCGGTCGACACCGACACCGTGACCAGGCTCACGGGGCCGTCGCGGCGCGTGCGGTAGCGGAACCGGAACGGTCGGCGCGACGCATCGACGACGACGTCGCTGCCGTGTCCGGCACGGGCGAGCACCCGTTCCGCGAAGGCCCGGTCGGTACCGGAGCGTTCCGTGCGACCCCGCATGCGGTCGATGCGGACGAAGACGGTACGCGCCGTGTCGGGGCCGTGGACGGCGGTCAGCACGATGGTCCGGCGGGGCGCGTGTGCCGGTCCGGGCGCGAGGAGGTCGGAGCTTCCATCGGGTCCCCTGGTCCTCCCGGTCACGCGGCTTCCGGTCCCGCGCACCGGTCGACGGCGGCGGCTGACGCGCTCAGTATGCGCACGTGGCGGCCCCCGCGACAGGGGTTGACTCCACTCCGGGGAACCCCGATGATCGCGCGCGTGCGCTCGCGCTCGGCCTTCCGGCTACGGTGAGCGGATGGGCAAGGTCACGCTGCAGGACGTCGCTGCACACGCCGGCGTGTCGATGAAGACCGTGTCCAACGTCGTGCGCGGCTACCGACACGTCAGCGACGCCATGCGCCTGCGGGTGCAGACCGCGGTCGACGAGCTCGGGTACCGCCCCAACGTCTCCGGCCGATCACTCGCGACGGGCCGGTCGAACATGCTCGCCTTCGCGTTCCCGGACCTGCGACGGCCCTACTTCGCCGAGCTCGCCCACGTGTTCTCACGGGTCTGCTCGGACCGCGGCTACCAGCTGCTGCTCGAGGAGACCGGCGGCGACCCGGACGGTGAGCGCTCCGCGGTGCGGGGACGCGAGGCCGGCGTGGTCGACGGCGTGGTGATCCACCCCCAGGTGCTCACCCCCGAGGCCATCGACCGCATCCGTGGCGACACCGCCGTGGTGTTCCTGGGCGAGGACCAGCGGCCCGCGCACGCCGACCAGGTGGTCATCGACAACGCGGCGGCCGCGGCCGGAGCGGTCGCGCACCTGGTGGCGCTCGGTCGTCGCCGCATCGGCTTCTTCGGCCACGAGACCGGGCCGTCGTCGCGCACGTCCGGACTCCGGCTGGACGGGTACCGCGCCGGGCTCGCCGCCGCCGGGCTGCCGATCGACGACGACCTGCTCGTCCCGCGCGCGGTCGGTGACGCCGCGGGTGCCGAGACCGCCTTCGGTGCGGCGCTCGACGCCGGGCTGCGGGTCGACGGCCTGCTCTGCCGTGACGACCTCGCCGCTCTCGGTGCCCTGCGCGCCATGCGACTCCGCGGACTCGACGCACCGCGGGACGTCGCGATCGTCGGGTGGGACGCCATGGGTCTCGGTGCGAGTCTGGTGCCGAGCCTGACCTCGGTCGCGCCGGACACGGTCGCCCTGGCCGGGACGGCGCTCGACCTGCTGGTGGAGCGGATGGACGGCTCCGACGTGCCCGGCCGTCTGGTCACGGTCGGGCACCGCCTGGTCGTCGGCGAGAGCGCGCCGCACGCGGACGGCACGTCCGACCGGGCGGCGCACCAGGGCGCCTGACGACGGACAGGAGGCCCGTGGCGATGCCGCCACGGTCCTCCCGTCCGCTGTGTGACCGGGCCCGGGTCAGGGCGGGCCCGGTCACGGACCGACGTCCGCAGACCCGACTGCGGACGTCAGCGGCCCGAGGGCGTCGACTCCCCCGGGTGCACGCTGCCGAGCAGTTCGACGACGACGTCCCGCACGGCGTCGGGCAGACCGACCGTGCCGAGCTCGACGATGCGGTCGGCGCGCGGCAGGTCCTTCGCCACGATCTCCCACGCCTCGAGCTTCTCCGGGTTGCCGGCCTGCGCGCCCTCGAGCGCCCGCCGGACGGCGTCCCGAGCGTCCACGCCCACGACCGGCGGCCCGGCGAGTGCGAGGACCGCCCCGTCGACCGTGTCGACCGACAGGTCGACCGAGAACCGGTCGGCGGTCCGGGTCGACGTCTGCTGTCCGTCCGCCGGCGCGGCGAGGAACGTGACCCGCCACTCGCGACGTGCGGGCACGACGTCGAGGGCACCGGTGGTCGCGTGCACCCGGAACTCGGCGAGCTCGGGATCCCAGCTCAGGCGGGTCCGGGCGGTCCGGCTGCCCTCGCCCTCACGGTCCTCGACCAGGGTGAGGTCTCCCGGCGCGTCCGGGGCGACGAGGACCTCGAACGCGGTCGGGTTCGCGGTGGCGTCGAGCTGGTCCTCGGCGGCGAGCGGCAGGATCCCGCCGGCGCGCAGCAGGACCGGGACGGTGTCGAGCGTCCGGTGCAGGTCGACGAAGCGGTCGCCGGCGTACACCGTGCCGGTGAAGACGTCGGTCCAGGTGCCCGGCGGCAGCCAGGCCCGGGCCACGCCGTGCCGGGATGCGGGGTCGCGCGGTGCGACGATCGGGGCGACGAGCAGCTCGGAGCCGAACGCGTAGGTGTTCGGGGCGCGGTAGGCCTCGTCGCGGCGAGGTTCCAGGTGGTACAGCGGACGCACCAGGGCGGTCCCGTCGGCCGTGCCGTGGTTCATCGTGTGCAGGTACGGCACCAGGCGGTGACGGAAGCGGAGCGCCTCCCCCATCGCGGCGCGGGCCTCGGCCGGGAACACCCACGGTTCCTTGCGGATGAAGGGGTTGTTCGCCGAGTGCAGGCGCATGATCGGCGAGAACACCCCGAACTGCACCCAGCGCGTGGCGAGCTCGTCGTCGCGGACCCCTCGGGTGTGACCGCCGATGTCGTGGCTCCACCAGGGGTAGCCGATGTTCGCGGCGGTGGCGGTGAACTCGGGCTGGAACGCCAGCGACGCCCACGAGACGACGGCGTCGCCGGAGAACCCGACGGCGTACCGGTGGCTGCCGGGGCCGGCGTAGCGCGAGAAGGTCATGCCGTCGACGGGGGCGGCGGCTGCGGTCGCGTCGGCGGTCGCGGCCGAGGCTGCGTCGGCGGGCGCGTCCGAGCCCGCGTCGCCGGACGCCGTGTCCCGCGCCGAGTCGAGCAGGTGGAAGTGGTTGAGCAGCCAGAGCGGGTCGACCCCGGGCAGCCCGGTCTCGCGGCCCTGCTGCCAGTCGATCCACCAGAAGTCGACGCCCTGCTCCTCGAGCGGGCGGTGCAGCTGCTCGAAGTAGGCCTGCAGGAACCGCCGGTCCGTCGGGTCGAACGGGATCGGCTGCTCGGTATCGGGGTCGACGCCCATCGCCCGTGCCACAGCGGGGTAGGCGTCCTCGAACGCCCGCACGCCGTCGGCCGGGTGCAGGTTCAGCGTCGTGCGCATGCCCCGGCGGTGCAGCTCGCCCAGGAACGCCGACGGGTCCGGGAACAGCGACGGCTCCCACGAGTAGCCGGTCCAGCCGTTGCCGAAGCGCGGTGGGACCGAGTCGACCCGGTGCCAGTCCATGT
The DNA here is from genome assembly GCF_020297365.1 of Curtobacterium oceanosedimentum. Classification (GTDB taxonomy): domain Bacteria; phylum Actinomycetota; class Actinomycetes; order Actinomycetales; family Microbacteriaceae; genus Curtobacterium. Next base: position 115,984 of record NZ_JAIXIG010000004.1, on the reverse strand, counting down.
CGATCACGGCAACCGAGAACGGCAGGTGTTCGTCGGCGAAGCGGTCCAGCAGCTCGAGGTACGAGGTGTCGCTGTACGGGTGGTACCGGCTCCACCAGTTGCCGAGCGCCCACCGCGGCATGCGCGACGGTGCCCCGGAGACCGCGTGGTAGGCCCGGAGCGCGTCGCCGTAGTCGCGGCCGTACGCGAACACCGTCACGTCACGGCGACCGGGCACGCGGGTGCCGATCCAGCCGTCGTCGGCGAACAGGAACGACTCGCTGTCGTCGAGCGCGGTGATCCCGTCGCGGGCCAGGATCCCCGGCTCGAGCGGCATCCGGCCGTCGACGTCGTCGAGGGTGCGGCCGGTGCCGCCGAGGTCGCGCGGCTCCTGCCCCCAGCGCCAGCGGTTCGCGTCGGGCCCGATCGTCTCGACGACCAGGCCGCTCGGGCTGAACGGACGGCCGTCGTAGCGCAGTCGTGCCCGCTCGGTGGTGACCAGGACGCCGGTGCCGACCGGCTCGACGGTGAACGTCGGCACGGGCAGTCGGCGGCGCATCGCGAAGGTCGACGCGCGGTCCTCGAACCCGCCGTCGTCGCTCCACTCGACCCGGAAGGCGCCGGCGTCGAGCACGGTGATGCGCCAGTGGTCGCCGGTGACGACGGCCGCTGGGTCGGCGACCGGGTCGGACCCCGGGAACGGCCGGATGGTGGGAAGGCTGGTGTCGGTGGTGCTGCTCACGTGGTGCCTCTCAGCTCTTGACCGCGCCCTGCGTCACGCCGCTGATGACCCAGCGCTGCGCGAACAGGTAGACGATGATCGTCGGCGCCATCGCCATGAGGTACGAGGCGAAGGCGACGTTGTAGTTCGTGCCGAACTGGCTCTGGAAGATGTTCTGCACGACGGGCAGCGTCTGCAGGCCCGGGTCCGCGGTGATGAGCGACGGCATCATGAAGTCGTTCCACGACGCCAGGAACGCGAAGATGCCCACCGTGGCGTTCATCGGGCCGAGCAGCGGCAGGATGATCCGCCAGAAGATCTGCCACGTCGAGGCCCCGTCGATGCGGGCGCTCTCCTCGAGCTCGACCGGGATCGACCGGAGGTACGCCGAGTAGAGCAGCACGCTGAACGACAGTTGGAACATGGCGTGCAGGATCCCGACACCGACCGGGTTGTCGAGCCCGATCTCGGCGGTCAGCTTGATCTGCGGCAGCGCCACCACGGGGAACGGCAGGAACATCGCCGCGAGCAGGTACACGAACGACCACCGGAAGAACCGCTTGTGCCAGTTCCGGACGATCGCGTACGAGGCGAACGAGCTGAGCAGCAGCGTCGCGACCACGGTGAGCGCCGCGACGCCGAGCGACACCGAGAACGACACCGGGAAGCGCGTGAGCTGCCAGGCCTCGGCGAACGAGCCGGGGTTGAACGGGAACGGCAGCGACAGCGCGTTGCCGTCGACGGACTGCTCGCTCGTCTTGAACGCCATCGAGAGCGTGACGTACAGCGGGATCAGCACGGTCAGCGACGCGAGGCCGAGCAGGACGGTCAGGGTCCAGTTGGTGCCGCCGAGGCGACGACGGTGGCCACGGCCGGAGCGTCCGGCGCCGCCGGTGGTCACCGCACGGGTGTCGGTGGGTGGGCGGGAGTCGATGGCGGTCATGCGAGTCGCAGGTTCCTTCCGCGGGTCGCCGCGAGCTGCAGCACGGAGATGAGGACGGTGATGATGAAGAAGACGGTCGCGTTGGCCATCTGGTAGGCGTAGTCGCCACCGGTGAAGCCGCCGAAGATCGTCATCGCGACGCTGCTGGTCGCGCTGCCCGGTCCGCCGTTCGTCAGACCGACGATGACGTCGTAGGCGCCGAGGTAGCCCTTCACGCCGAGCACGGTGTTGATCACGATGAAGCCGCCGAGCAGCGGCAGCGTGATCGCGCGCAGCTGCTTCCATCCGGTCGCGCCGTCGAGCGAACTGGCCTCGTACAGCTCCTCGGGGATCGAGGTGAGTCCCGCGGTGTAGATGAGCAACGCGCCGGGCACCGTCTGCCAGGCGGACACGATGACGATCGCGAGCCAGGCGAGGTTCGGGTCGCCGAGGATGCTCTGCTCGAGGGGGCCGAAGCCGACGCTCGTCGCCAGGGCCGGCACGGTGTTCGAGAACAGGAAGTTGAACACGTAGGCGACGATGATCCCGGAGATCACCATCGGGATGACGAACACCGACCGCAGACCGGCGGCGAACCGGATGCGCTTGGCGAGCGCGATCGCCAGGGTCAGCGCGATCACCTGCGTCACGATGACGGTGACGACGGCGAATCCGAGCGTGAACCCGTAGGACGCCACGATCGCCGGGTCGGACACGAGCGCCGTGTAGTTCTCGATGCCGAGGAAGTTCCACTGCCCGAACCCGAGGTAGTCGGTGAAGCTGTAGAAGACGCCGACGCAGGCGGGCGCGACGACGAAGGCCGTGAACAGCACGAGGGCCGGCACGAGGAACAGGTAGTACATGCCCTCCGTGCGCCGGAGGGACCCGGCACGGCGGTGCGTGCGGGCGGCCGCGGTCGCCGGCCCGGAACGCTGCGGGTCGGTGTCGCGGGAGAGCGGGGTCTGCATGGTCATGGGGAGTGCTCCTGTCCTGGTCCGGCTCAGACCGTGGCCGACCGGCCGGCGAGCCGACGCCAGTCCGCGTCGAGCCGCCGCAGCATCGAGGTGAAGTCCCCGCTCCGGATCGCCGACTGCAGGTAGTTGCCGAGCGGGATCGAGGTCGGGATGAACGTGCCGGCGCCCTGGTAGAACGCGGCGTCGTCGACGTACTGCTGCAGTCCGGCGAGGCGCTCGTCCTGCTGCGGGGGTGCGTCCTTGGTGGGCGAGTACGCCAGGTTGTCGCGGTTGTAGGCGTCGATGACCTCGGGCTGCATGAGGAACTCGACGAGCTCCTTCGCCTCGTCCGGGTGCTCGGACGCCGTCGGGATCCAGAGGCCGAGGTCGATGTTGACCCGGGCCTTGCGGTCGGCCGGGTCGTTCGACACCGGCAGCGCGAACGTGCCGACGGGCAGCTCCTCGTCGACGAGGGCGATCTGGCCGAGCGCCCACGGGCCCTGCAGGTACATCGCGGCCTCGCCCTTGCCGAACGCCAGGTTGCCGTCGGCGTAGGCGCGGGTGGCGTGGTCCGGGTTGAAGAACGACGAGATGGTCTTCGCGCGCTCCATCGGCACGGCGAAGTCCTGCTCGAACGACACCTCGGAGTCGGGGCCGACGTCGGTGCCGAGCGCCTTCATCTTGCGGAAGAACGACCCGGTGTCGACGAGGCTGCCCACCGAGTAGTCGAACAGGCCCTGCCAGAGGGTCCACGTGTCGCGGTCGGTCGCGTAGATCGGGGTGATGCCGGCCTTCTGCAGGGTGCGGCAGACCTCGACGAAGTCGTCCCACGTGGTCGGCACCGGCAGGTCGTGGTCGGCGAAGATCCGCTTGTTGTAGATCACGCCGGCCGCGGCGAGCGAGTACGGCAGCACGCTCGTGCGGCCCTCGAACGTGGCGTACTGGTTGGTCAGGGTGTCGATGTCCGGTCGGACCCGCGCTGCCGACGGCAGGTCGCTCAGGTCGCTGAGCACGCCGCGCGAGATGTACCGCGCGAGCTCGAGGTTGTCGTTGAAGCACCCGACGTCGGCCGGTTCGCCGCGCACGAACTGCGGGGCGATCGCCGCCGTGCTGTCGTGCACGACCGACATGCCGGCGTGCTCGCCCTCGAACCGTCGCAGCAGCTCGTCGAAGTACGCGATGACCTCCTGCTTCTGCTCGTAGAAGCGGAGCGTCGTGGTGCCACCGGCGGCCCGACCCGGTGTCGCGCACCCGGCGAGCGCCATCGTGCCGAGTGCGATGCCACCGGCCGCGCCCGCGAGGAACCCCCGCCGGCTCAGCGCGGCCTGGAGTGTTGCGGTCCTGCTTCCCACCATCGGGTCTCTCCCTCGTTGCGCGTCGTCGCGCAGGTTCTTGTTTACAGCGCTGTAAAGCCAGAGTCAACGTTGTAATCGCAGCCGACGGTGATCCGGTGCGCCCCGCGGACGGGAGGCACGGGGCGGCGTCGACCCGCGCCTCCCGCCCGTCAGGTGGTCGGCGACGCGCCCGTGGGACGCCGGCGGATCCCCTCCACAGCGCACCTGTCCGGACACACAGCTTCGACTCCGGGCACCATGGCGGGCATGGCAAGCACCACTCCTCCCCTGCCCGGACCCGTGACCACGACACCCCAGTTGCGGCGGTGGGTGTTCTGGCCCGCCGCCGTCATCGTGCTGGGGTTCGTGGCCTTCACCCTGATCTCGCCCTCGACCGCCGAGGCACTGTTCCTCGGGCTGCAGGACGGCATCGTCGAGAACTTCAGCTGGTACTACGTGCTCATCGCCGCGTTCTTCGTCGGCTTCTCGTTGTTCGTCGGCTTCAGCCGGTTCGGTGACATCAAGCTCGGCAAGGACCAGGACGAGCCCGAGTTCTCGACCGGCTCGTGGTTCTCGCTGCTCTTCGCCGCCGGCATGGGCATCGGCCTCGTCTTCTACGGGGTGTCCGAGCCGCTCAGCCACTTCGCCTCACCGCGGCCCGGTGTCACCGGCACCGAGAAGGAGCTCGCGCAGCAGGCCCTGACCCAGACGTTCCTGCACTGGGGCCTGCACGCCTGGGCCATCTACGTGGTGCTCGGACTCGCCCTGGCGTACGCGATCCACCGTCGTGGACGCCCGGTCTCCATCCGCTGGGCCCTCGAGCCCCTGCTCGGCAACCGCGTGCGCGGCGGCTGGGGCAACCTGATCGACGTCATCGCCCTGGTCGGCACCCTGTTCGGTGTCGCGACCTCCCTCGGCCTCGGCGTGATCCAGATCGGCGCCGGGCTCGAGAGCGCCGGCATCGCCGACAGCGGGATCGTCAGCCAGATCGCCATCATCGCGGTCATCACGGCGGTCACGATCGTCTCGCTCGTGACCGGCGTCGCCAAGGGCATGAAGATCCTGTCGAACTTCAACCTGCTGCTCGCCGCGGCGCTGCTGCTGTTCGTGCTCATCGTCGGCCCGACCCAGTTCCTGCTGCGCGACTTCGTGCAGTCGATCGGCTCCTACCTGCAGAACGTCGTCGGCCTGTCGTTCAACGTCACCGCCCAGCAGGGCGCCGAGGGCGAGGCCTGGCAGGGCGCCTGGACCACGTTCTACTGGGGCTGGTGGATGTCGTGGGCGCCGTTCGTCGGGGTCTTCATCGCGCGCATCTCCAAGGGCCGCACCGTCCGGCAGTTCGTCTTCGGCGTCCTGCTCGTGCCGACCGCACTCACGTTCCTGTGGTTCGCCGTCCTGGGCGGCACCGCGATCCACCGCCAGACCGACGGCTCGGGCGGCCTGATCGGCTCGGACGGCACGGTCGACATCGAGGGGTCGCTGTTCGGCCTGCTCGGCGACCTGCCCGCCGGCATGGTGCTGACCTACGGCGCGATCCTGCTCATCGGTGTGTTCTTCGTGACCTCGTCGGACTCCGGTGCGCTCGTGATGGCGATGATCGCGTCGGGTGGCGACATCGAGCCGAAGAACTGGCTGCGGGTCTTCTTCGCCGGGGTCGCGGCGCTGCTCGCGGTCGCGCTGCTCGTCAGCGGTGGCCTGAACGCGCTGAAGACGGCGGCGATCACCACCGCGCTGCCGTTCAGCGTCGTGCTGCTGTTGACGTGCTGGTCGACGATCATCGCCTTCACCCGCGAACGGCGTGCGTACGACAAGGCCGAGCGCGAGGTCCTGCTCGAGCACGTCGGCGCCTACTACGGGCTCGAGGTCGAGGCACCGAACGAGCGTGGACCGCGCAGCGGGTTCGCCCGGCCCTGGTCGGCCGTGCGCAACCGGGTGCGGGGCGGCCGGCAGACGACCGCGCCGACCGTGCAGGCGTCGGCGATCGACGACTTCCCGGTCCGGACCGAGGCGGTCTCGCCCGACCCCGCGATGGACAGCAGCCTGGACGCACGTCCGGCAGCGGACAGCGGCACGCCCGAGCGCCCGGAGCGCTGACGACGGCCGCGACCGGCGGCCGGTCCCCGCGGACCGGTGCCGGCCGTCGACGTGACCGATGACGGACGGGAGGCACGGTGCCGGCTGGCACCCTGCCTCCCGTCCGTCATCCGTCAGGTCCCGGTCCGTGCCGACGCGACCTCGAGGGTCACGACCACCGCCGCCACGGCGAGCGCGGTGACCGGCAGCGACACCGCCGGTACCGCGATCGACGCGAGGACCACGATCGTCAGGACCACCACCACGGCGTTGGCCCGGCCCGACAGCGACGGCCGGATCGCGAGCGCCCAGATCGACAGCACGAACACGGCGACCGGCACCGCGACGGTCGCGGCGACCGAGGCGGACGACAGCTCGACGTGTCCGGCGTCGGCGCTGACCGCGACCTCGATGCCGGCCGGCAGGGCACCGGCGGCCGCGAACACGACGGAGTGCCCGTAGCCGAAGACGAGCGCGGTGGGCAGCGAGCGGATGTGCGCGTGCTGCTCGCGGGAGAAGTAGATCCACCACATCCCGACGGTGATGACGAGTCCGCAGCCCGCGAGTGCCAGCAGTGCCCCGAGGTGCTCGGTGTCGGCGAGGGCGTCGATCACCGCGCCGGCCGAGGCCACCAGTCCCTCGCCCAGGACGATGAGGGTGAACAGCGAGAACCGCTCGGCCAGGTGCCGGGTGTGCCACGGCGCGGTGCCCGTCGTGGTCTGCGCCCAGACCGGCACGAGCAGCTCACCGAGCACGAGGAACGGCGCGGAGTACGCCCAGACGTCGTCGGGCAGGGCGAGCGAGACCACCCAGAGCACCTGGACCACGGTGATGCCGACGGCGTGCCGGAGGGCGGTGCGCCGGTGGCGGCTCGTCGAGGCCGCAGCGCGGACCCACTGCCCGACGAGCGCCAGCCGCATGACGACGTAGCCGGTGATGCCGATCGTGAAGTCGTTCTCGACCATGGCCGCGTGCACCCCGGCGGCGAGCACGAGCACCCCGGCCATCTGCACGAACGTCATCACGCGGTAGAGCCAGTCGTCGGTGTCGAACGACGTGGCGAACCACGTGAAGTTCATCCACGCCCACCAGATCGAGAAGAACACCAGCCCGTAGGACAGGACGGCGGAGGTGACGTGTCCCTCGACCTCGATCTCGTGCAGGTTCGTCGCGGCGAAGCCCACCGCCACCACGAACACCAGGTCGAACAGCAGCTCCAGGGGGCTGGCGGCACGGTGCCGCTGGTCGGGGTCGCGTGGCACCATCCGGCGCAGTCCGATCGTCGGCACGGCCACCACCGTAGGACCCAGCGGGGCGGCACGCCAACGCGGTGACCCCGACTGCTGACGGCGCGCGCGACGCTGCCGATCAGTCCGAGTGCAGGCCCCGCACCACCTGACCCAGCCGACCGCGGCCGACCTCGTCGCGTCCGGCCGAACCCCTCCGACAAGGAGTCCCCGGTGACCGCACCGCGTCCCGCCGTCCGAAGCCGATCGTTCCGCGCAGCGGCCCTCGCCGCCATCGCCGGCGCACTGACCGCCGCCACGCTGCTGGCCGTCGCCGTCACGCCGGCGACCGCCGCGACCGACGACGCGCCGCGTTCGCCGGCCGATGGGCCGGCCGCCGCCGGTTCCGCTGCCGCCGGTTCCGCCGCCGCCGGTTCCGCCGCCGCCGGTTCCGCCGCCGCCGGTTCCGCTGCCGCCGTCGAGCAGCCGGGAGGCCCGTCCCGCGCCCGCCCCGCTGCCGACGGCGTACGGGTGGGTGACGGCTCGTACGCACCGACACCGCCCGACGAGATCACCGACATCGCGGACGTGCGGAAGACGCTGGACCAGAAGCTGTACATCGACCCCTCGCGGGCCGGCGAGCCCGTCCCGACGAACCAGTGGTGGACCGACCTGCTCGTCAGCAGGTACTCCGGCGACATGTGGGCGTACCCGTTCGTGTCGTCGAACAGCGCGGCCGGCACGAAGGTCTCGATCCCCACGCGCTGGAACGACGACGGCACCGCCATGCGGCTCGAAGCGCCGGTGACGGTGGGCGGGACCGTCGAGCCGACCCCGGACGCGAGCGACCGGGTCCTCGCCGACTTCGAGGACGGCCTGCCCGACGGCTGGACCGCGACCGGCGACGCCTTCACGGCCACCGCGACCGGCACGGCGTCCGGACAGAGCGCGGTGTCCGGGTGGCTCGGCGGACGCTTCCTCAACTCGTTCACCGACGAGGACGGCGACGGCGCGACCGGCACGCTCACCTCGCCGACCTTCACCATCGACCGGTCCACCCTGGCGTTCCTGGTGGGCGGCGGTCGGCACCCCGACCACGAGGCCGTGCAGCTCGTGGTCGACGGCGAGGTCGTCGCCAGCAGCACCGGGCGCGACGGCGAACAGCTGCGCTGGGACAGCTGGGACGTCTCCGGGTACCAGGGCCGGGCCGCGCAGCTGCGGATCGTCGACGACCTGCGCGCCGGGTGGGCGCACGTGCTGGTCGACCAGGTGCTGCTGACCGACGCGCCGGACGGCGTGGCCGAGCGCTTCTCGACGACGTTCTCCGCGAAGCAGGCCGACGCGCTGCGCTGGGGCGACTGGAACGTCAGCTGGCGGATGCCGCAGGACGGTCCCGGCGGCCAGTACATGGACGTGACGAGCGTGCAGGGTTCGCCCTACGAGTGGTTCGAGTTCCACGGCATGACCCCGCGCCTGACCCTGCAGGACGGCGCCGAGATCACCGACGGCGACGGGCGGGCGATCGACCTGCCGGCCACGACGGACCGGTTCGAGATCCGCCAGGACGGCCACGTGTTCGGCGTCCACGCGCCGGACCGGACCACCTTCACCCGGGTCGGGAACGTGCTCGAGGCGTCCGCGGACACCCCGTACCTGGTGCTGAGCGCCGTGCCCGAGGACGGGCTGACGCTCGACGACCTGCACCGCACGGCCTTCGCCGTCCCCCGCGACACCACCATGACGTACTCGTACGACCCGGCCGCGGCCAACGTCCGCCAGCAGTGGTCGATCCGCACCGACCCACTGCAGGGCGACGACCACGACACCGTGCAGGGCTGGCTGCAGCACCAGTACGCCGACGCCACGACGAACCTGCGCTTCACCGGCGCCACGTACGCCACCCCGCGCGGCACCATGCGGACCACCGTCGGGCACGGCGGCTGGACGCTCGACTACCGGTTCACCGGCATCACCCCGATCGGCGCCACACCCGAGGCGGTCGGTGACTCCCCGTACTCCGACGACGTCATGCGCGAGTACCTGCACGACTACGCCGCGAAGACCACCTACGGCGGTGACACCTACTGGGGCGGCAAGGACGTCCTGCAGCTCGCCGAGTACATGACCATCGCGCGCGAGATCGGTGCCGACGAGGACGCCCGGACGCTGCAGGACACGCTCGAACGGGCCCTGACCGACTGGTACACCTACAGCGCCGGCGAGTCCGAGCACTTCTTCGCGATGTACCCGACGTGGAAGGCGCTCATCGGCTTCGCGGACTCGTACGGGTCGGCGCAGTTCAACGACAACCACTTCCACTACGGCTACTTCGCGGTCGCGACGGCCCTGCTCGGGCAGGTCGACCACGACTGGGCCGACCGGTACCAGGGCATGGCGACCATGGTCGCGAAGCAGTACGCGAACTGGGACCGCGACGACGACCGCTTCCCGCACATGCGCACCTTCGGGGTGTGGGAGGGCCGGTCGAACGCCGGCGGGGTGTCCTCGCCCGGTGGCAACAACCAGGAGTCGTCGTCCGAGGCGATCCAGTCCGAGGCGGGCCTGTTCCTGCTCGGCACCGTCCTCGGCGACGACGCGATGCAGGCGGCCGGAGCGGTGCAGTACGTCACCGAGCGTGCCGCCGTCCGCGACTACTGGCAGAACGTGCGCGGCAACCCCGCGTCGGCGTCGTACGACGGCAACGGCGCGTTCCCGGAGCAGTACGAGCACGGGCAGGCGGGGATCCTGTTCGACTCCGGGCAGGCCCACGCCACCTACTTCTCGGGCGACCCCGCGTGGATCTTCGGCATCCAGTGGATGCCGATCGCGCCGTGGTTCGACTACTTCGGCTGGGACCCCGGGTTCTCCGAGGCGCTGATGCGCGAGATGATGGCCGCCCGCCCACAGGTCCTGGGGCAGGCGGGCGTCACCGACGGCAACGTGGCACGCATCCAGATGCTCACGAAGAAGTGGTGGGGCGTCGGGACCTACGGCGACACCGAGATCACCCGCGACCGTCCGGCGGCGATCCGCGAGCTGCAGGACGCGATCCGGGCGGTCGAGACGAACCACCCCGGCTACGTCACGCGACGCACGGCGGACAACCCCCTGTACGACCGGGCGACCGACACGCTGTTCGTGCGCGTGTCCGACGACGGCCGGGTGGAGTTCCCGGACCGGTACTGGTCGCCCGACACCCTGCCCGCCGCCCTGGTGCCCGCCGAGCTCGACGGCCCCACCGCCGACCGGAGGCCCCAGGACTGGCCGACCCCGTCGCCGCTGATGCCGTTCCTGGTGGACGACTTCCGCGCCGACACCGACACGATCGACCGGCTGTACGGCGTCGACCTGACCGACCACACCCCTGGTGAGGACACCGAGCACGCGGCGGCGGTGTTCAGCGGCATGGGCGACGCCCTCGGCAACGTCGTCCTCGGGTTCCTCGGCCAGTACGACCCCGACACCTACGCCGACGTGCACGCGGCGCTGTGGGCAGCGGACGACCCGGCGGTGACCGGGCAGTCGATGGCCGGCATCGTGTACCACCAGGCGATGTCGAACCGGACCGTCGGCACCGAGGTCACGGACCGGCACACCTCCGCCCCGCTCAGCCAGGTGTTCGAGGCCGCCGACGGCACGATCAGCTACGTCGTCGCCAACCCCGACACCGTCCAGCACACCTACGACGTCTACGAGGGCGACGAGGTGATCGGGCAGATCGCGGTCCCCGCCCAGAGCCAGATCACGTCGCACCTCGACGCCCGGCTCACCGAGGTCGTGGTCAGCGCCGACGGCGACCCGAAGACGATCGTCCCGGGCGCCACGACGACGTTCACCGCGACCGGCTTCGACCAGTACGGCGCGACCGTCGACCTGCACGACGTCACGTGGTCGACCGACACCGGCACGATCAGCGACACCGGCGTGCACCGAGCGTCGGCCCGGGCCGAGCGCGCGACGGTCACCGCGACCGTCGGCGACGTCCGGGGCACGTACGCCTTCCGGGTCGCGCCGGCACCGGTCCTGACCGGCATCGACGTCGCGCCGGGCTTCGACCGGCTCGTGGTCGGGACGCCGCAGCGGTTCCGTGCCACCGGCCACGACCAGTACGGCGACCCGGCGGCCCTGCCCGCCGACCTGACCTGGTCGTACACGGGCGACGGGACCGCCGCAGCGGACGGGACCGTGACGACCACCGCCTCCGGCTCCGGCCACGTCGTCGTCACCGGCGGCGACGTCGAGGGCTCGGCGGTCGTGGCGTCCGTGACCGCACTGCCCGACGCGGCGTCCGGCGCCGACGTCGTCGCGACCACCACGGACGGCGGCAACACCGCCGCGAAGGCCGTGGACGGCGACCGCAGCACGCGCTGGGAGAGCGCGCACGGCGTCGACGACGTCGACTACACGATCGACCTCGGCCGGCAGACCGACGTCGACACCGTGCAGGTCGACTGGGAGAACGCGGCCGCGGCGCGCTGGGTGCTGCAGGTCCGGAACGCGGCGGACGAGCCGTGGCGTGACGTCCGCACCGTCGACAAGACGACGGCCGACGCCGACACGGTGCCCGTCGGCACGAGTGCGCGGTTCGTGCGGCTGCACATGACCGAGCGGCTCACCGGCTACGGCTACTCGATCTGGGAGGTCCGCGTGTCGGGCACGCCCTCGGCGTCGACCGTCGACGTGTCCGACGTGCTCGTCGGGCCCCGCGCCGCGACCGTCCGTCCGTCCGACGACCTGCGGTTGACGGCGTACGGGTTCGACGACGACGGGTACGGCGGCCGCCTCGACCCGGCTCGCGTCGCGTGGTCCGTCACGGGTGGCGGCAGTGTCGACGACGGCCTGGTCACCGCGCCGGCCGACGGCGGGGCGACCGCCACGGTCACCGCCACCGTGGGCGCGGCCTCGGGCCGGGCCACCGTCACCACGCTCGACGAGCCGACCGACGCCCCCGCCGCACCCGGCCCGTCCCGCGACGTGGCGGCCGGCAAGCCCGTCACCACGTCGTCCGACGAACGCGGCGACCTGTCCGGCGGCAACGCGGTGGACGGGGACGGCGGGACCCGGTGGTCGAGCGCCGCGCGTGACGGCGAGTGGCTGGCCGTCGACCTCGGGCAGGTCGTGCCGGTCGACCAGGTGCAGGTCGACTGGGAGGCGGCCTTCGCCGAGGCGTACCGGATCCAGGTCCGTGCCGACGCGGACGACCCCTGGCGCACGGTGACCGAGGAGCAGCACGGCACGGGTGGCGAGGTGTCCCACCGCCTGGACGACGTCACCGGTCGGTACGTCCGGCTGGTGGCCGACCGGCGGCACACGGACTTCGGCTCGTCGCTGTGGGACCTGCGCGTCTTCTCGACGCAGGGCGCTCCGACGCCGGACCTGGCCCGCCGTGCGACGGTGTCGTCCTCCGCGGACGAGTCCGCGAGCGTCCCGGCGCGCAACGCCGTCGACGGCGACCCGGGCTCCCGGTGGGCGAGCGGGCACACCGACGACCAGTGGCTGGCCGTCGACCTGGGCGCTCCGCACCGCCTGCACGGCGCGGTCATCCGGTGGGAGGACGCCTTCGGACGCGCCTACCGGATCGAGGGCCGGAACGCGGGCGACGACGGGTGGACGACGCTCGCTACCGAGACCGACGGCGACGGCGGGACCGACACGCTCGCCCTCGACGGGTCGTGGCGCTGGGTCCGGTTGCACGGTGTCGACCGCGCGACCCCCTACGGGTACTCGGTCCACGACCTCGAGATCCGGTAGCGACGGCGCTGCGGTCGCCGCGCGCGACGACGGACGGGAGGCCCGGTGCCAGCTGGCATCGGGCCTCCCGTCCGTCGCGGTGCGGGCCGGACGCTGCGTCGTTGCAGGATCGAGACCCCGGGAGCGCGTGACGTGCGCCATCCTGGAGCGCAACGGGAGGGAGCGCGCGGTGGATCGGGTGATCGGGTGGGGCACGCTCGCCGTCGTCGTGATCGTGGTGGTGGGGATGCTCAGCCTGCTGCAGACGACCACCTGCGTCGACGCCGTTCCCGGGCTGGGGACGAGTTCCTGCACCACTGAGCCGCTGCTCGGTGTCGCGGGCACGTGGATCGCCGTGGTCGTCGGTGCGCTCGTGGTCGCCCTGTGCGTCTGGCGGATCGTCCGGACGCCGGAGCACCGTCGGTGACCGGGACCGACACCGCCCGGGGACGGCGCCCCTGGACGATGATCGCCGTCGTCGTGCTCGTCGCGTGGGCGTTCGTGACCGCGCTGCTGTTCCCGGTGGCGTGGTCCGAGGAGCACGAGGGACCCGGCGACCAGGTGTGGCGGACCTCGACGAGCGCCCTCGGCGTGCCGCTGTGGCCCGAGTGGGACGTGCTGGTCTGGCTCGTCGCACTCGTGCTGGTGCCGGTGGTCGTCGTCGGTCTCGCGTTCCTGCTCGGCCGCCGACGACCGCACACCGCGACCGTCAGTCCGTCGCCGGGTGGCCCTGCCCACTGAGGTGCGCCCGGAGCACGTCACGGACACTGGTCCACTGCTGCACGCCGTACCGGTCGTTGTCGACGTGGCGTAGCTGCGCCTGCCCGCTGAACATGCTCACGAAGTACTGCATCCCCTGCCACGCCGGGAAGGGCTCGTCGCCGTCACGTGACAGCCGTCTGCCGACCGCGCTCATCGCCGACAGCGTCCCCGTCGTCCCGGCCCACTGCAGCCGGAACCGCTCCCCCGTCAGGTCGCTCACGGTCCGGGCGACGTCCCGCGCCGACAGCTGGTCGCCCGCCATCTCGACGACCCGCGGAGCATCGTCGTCCAGGGCGGCGAGCGCCGTGACCCGGGCGACGTCGTCCTTGGTGGTGAAGTCGAGCACCTGGTCCGCCGACGACCAGAAGAGCACGAGCCGGCGGCCGAACAGGATCATCGGGGCGTCACCGGTGAGCAGGTCCGTGAACATGCCGGTCAGGATCGACGTCGCCTGCACGGGGGCGGCGTCGACGTCGGCCGCGAACTCGCGGCGGAGTTCGAAGTTGCGGTTGGTCCCGGGCGCGATCCGCCGGTAGTCCGCCGAGTAGTCGGACGGGATGAACCGTCGCACGCCCGCTGCGACCGTCGCCGCGAGCAGGGCACGCTGCGCGTCGACGATGACCGGTCGGGTCCCGCTGACGGCGGAGACGACGACGTCGGACCCGGCGACGGCCCTGGTCAGCCCGTCGTGGTCGTCGTAGGCGGCCGTGACGACCTGGACCCGGGGATCGGCGCCGAAGCGCTCGGCGGCGGTCGTGCTGCCCGGTCGGGTGAGGACCCGGACGGTGACGTCGTGGTGGGTGAGCTCGCGGACGATGCGGTGTCCGAGGTCACCGGTGGCGCCGGCGACGAGGATGGTGCTGGTCATGGGCTGAGCCTCACTCTGTGGTGGTCGACGTGGTCGTCGCGGTGCGCCGTCGGGATCGCTCCGGGACGGCGAGGGGGTGGTGGAACGCGGGGTCGGACGCATCCGCTCCGGGGGCGGTGAGCCCGGCGGTCAGGGCGACCCGGGCCAGCAGGTGGCGCAGGGTCGCCTGCTCGTCGTCGTCGAGGTGTCGCATGAGCTCGCCCTCGGCGTCGCGCAGGGCCGTCCGGGCCTGGTCGAGCAGGCTCCGCCCGGACCGGGTCGGGTGCACCTGCCGCACGCGGCGGTCGGTCGGGGCCGGTCGGCGCTCCACGAGACCGCCGGCCTCGAGTGCGTCGACGACGTAGGTCATCTGGGTCTTGTCGATCCCCAGTCGCCGCGCGAGCTCGAGCTGTGACGACGGTTGCTCGGTGGTGACCGCGACGAGCACCTGGTAGCCGCGAGGACCGCCCGGCACGCTCGCGACCGCCACGCTCCCCAGTCGGGTGAAGCCCTGGAGCGCCAGGGGAAGCGCCCATCCCAGTTCGGTCTCGATGCCCTGCGCGCCCCAGTCGATCTCGGGGAGCGCGTCGGCCGGCGTGGAACTGTCCATGACGGAGACGGTACCGGAACAAGATCGTCTTGTGCAAAGATCATCTTGACCACAGACGATGACGACCACGAGGACACCATGCCGGACAGCGCACCCATCACACCGTTCACCCTCGACGTCCCGCAGCGGGAACTCGACGACCTCCGACGCCGACTGCTGGCGACCCGCTGGCCCGATGCCGAGACCGTCGACGACACGTCGCAGGGCCCGCGGCTCGAGAAGGTCCGGGCGCTCGTCGAGCACTGGGCGACGGACCACGACTGGCGCCGGACCGAGGCGCTGCTGAACGACTGGGGCCAGTACACGACCGAGATCGACGGGCTCGACGTCCACTTCCTGCACGTCCGGTCCGCCGTCCCCGGAGCCCGTCCCCTGCTGCTCACCCACGGGTGGCCCGGCTCCGTGCTGGAGTTCCGACACGTGATCGGCCCGCTGACCGACCCGGAGGCGCACGGCGGCGACCCTGCGGACGCCTTCCACCTCGTGATCCCGAGCCTGCCCGGCTTCGGGTTCTCCGGCAAGCCCAGGACGACCGGGTGGAACCTGTCCCGCACCGCGGCGGCGTGGTCCGTGCTGATGTCGCGGCTCGGTTACACGCGCTGGTTCGCCCAGGGCGGCGACCTCGGTGCCACCGTCACCGCGGAGCTCGCCGCGCGCCAGGCCACCGAGGACATCGGCCTGGCCGGGATCCACCTCAACATGGCGCTCTTCATGCCGACCGACGACGAGGCCCGGAACGCCTCGCCCGACGAGCAGGTCATGCTGCAGGAGACCGGGTACTACTGGCAGCAGCTGTCCGCCTACTCGCAGCAGATGGCGACCCGCCCGCAGACCATCGGGTACTCGCTGGCGGACTCCCCCGTCGGGTTGGCGTCGTGGATCTACGCCATGTTCCAGGACGTCGGCGGATCGCACGACGAGCACGGCGACGTGGAGCGGCTCTTCTCGCTCGACGAGGTCATCGACGACGTCATGCTCTACTGGCTGCCGAACACCGCGGCGTCCGCAGCGCGGATGTACTGGGAGGCGAGCCGCACCGGCTGGGCCAACCCCGGAACCGTCGAGGAACCGCTCACCGTGCCGGTCGGCCTGAGCGTCATGCCGGGCGAGTACGTCCGTCGCTCACGCCGCTGGGCCGAGCGGCGCTACGCCGACCTGGTGTTCTTCAACCAGGTCGCGCGCGGCGGGCACTTCGCCGTGCTCGAGCAGCCGGACCTGCTGGTGGCCGACATCCGGGCCACGTTCCGGGCGGTCCGCTGACGCCGTGGTCGCGACCCCGTGACGGACGGGAGGCGCGGTGCCAGCCGGCGCGCGCCTCCCCGTCCGTCACGGGGAGCGTCCCGCAGCCGCCCGTTACGCTGTCCCCGTGTCAGAGCAGCGCCGCAGTCCGGGGAACCAGACTTCACTCCGTGAAGCCAACCGGGGCCGGGTCGTCAGCGCGGTCAAGCGACACGGTGGGCTGACGCAGGTCGAGTTGGCGGGCGTGACCGGCCTGTCCCCCGCCACGGTGTCGAACATCGTCAAGGAACTCGTCGCCACCGGGGCCCTGCACGCGACACCGAGCACCTCGAGCGGGCGCCGAGCACTCCGCGTGACCCTGCCGCACGGCCTCGGACTCGTCGCCGGCGTGCACGTCTCGCCCCGTCACCTGCGGCTGGCGCTGTCCGACCTGAACGGGTCGGTGCTGGCCGAACGCCACATGCCCCTGGCCCGCGACCACCGCGCGGACGCCGAGCTCGACAAGACCGCGCTGCTCGTGCTGGACATGGCCGAGTCGATCGAGTCGTCGATGGACGAGGTGCTCTCGGTCGGCCTCGCCGTCGCCGCTCCGATCGACGCGCGCACCGGGATGACCGCCCGGGGCGGGATCCTGCGCGGCTGGGACGGCATCGCCCTCGGGCAGTCGCTCTCCCGCCGACTCGACAAGCCCGTGCAGGTCGACAACTCCGCCAACCTCGCCGCGCTCGCCGAGCACCGCAGCGGAGCCGCGCGCGGCCGGGACACCGTGGTCACGCTGGACGTCGGCAACGGCATCGGCGCGGGGCTCGTGCTGGACGGGCGACTCTTCCGGGGCCACCACGGCACCGCCGGCGAGTTCGGCCACACGCCGGTGCTGCCGAACGGGCCGCTGTGCCGGTGCGGCAACCGCGGGTGCCTCGAGGCGGTGGCCGGAGCCCCGGCCGTGCTCGAGGGGGTCCGCGACCAGGTCGGCACCCTGAAGCTGGCGGACCTGATCCTCCGCGCGATGGGCGGCGACCAGGCGTGCATGCGGGCCGTCGCCGACGCCGGACGGGCGATCGGGACGGCCGCGGTCGGGCTCTGCAACGTCCTCGACCCGGAACGCGTCGTCGTGACGGGCGAGTTCGCGCGGGCCGGCGAGCTGCTGCTCGGGCCGATGCGGCACGCGCTGGAGTCGTCGCTCATCGTCGACGTCGACCGCACGCCCGACGTGGTGCAGGGGCAGCTCGGCGAGAAGGCGTCGGTCACGGGCGCACTCGCCGTGGCGATCGAGGCGGTCGACGTCATGCGCGCGCGCTGACCGGCAGTCGCGCCGATCCCTTCGTGCCGTGCACGGACAGATAACGTTTTCGTCACGTCGCGCGGTCCTTGTGTTCAACTCTTGCAGCCAAGAACGCACGCTGGCACACTCAGGGCACCGCCGATGGGGGCGGTCCACTGTTGGAGGACGTTTCAATGAAGAAATCCACCACACGAGCGATGCTGGGCGTCAGCGCCCTGCTGCTCGCGATCACCACCCTGGCGGGCTGTTCCAACGGTGCCGATGCCGGCACCGACTCCGGCTCCGGCGGCGGCGGAGACGCGTCGAAGGCCAAGATCGGCCTGCTCCTGCCCGACTCCGTCACCGCCCGCTACGCCAGCGCCGACCGCCCGCTCTTCACCGCCGAGGTGAAGAAGCAGTGCAGCGGCTGCTCCGTCATCTACGCGAACGCCGACGGCGACGCCTCGAAGCAGCTGCAGCAGGCCCAGTCGATGCTCACGCAGGGCGTCAAGGTCCTGGTCCTCGACCCGTTCGACGGCGAGGCCGCCGCGTCCATCGTGCAGCAGGCCAAGGCCAAGAAGGTGCCGGTCATCTCGTACGACCGGCTCATCAACAGCCCGGACCTGAGCTACTACATCTCGTTCGACAACGAGAAGGTCGGGGAGCTGCAGGGGCAGGCGCTGGTCGACGCCCTCAAGGCCGAGAAGGTGCCGGAGGGCTCGGGCATCATCATGGTGAACGGCTCCCCGACCGACAACAACGCCTCGCAGTTCAAGAAGGGCGCCCACTCGGTCATCGACGACAGCGGGTACGAGGTGCTCGCCGAGTACGACACCCCCGGCTGGGACCCCGCCAAGGCCCAGGACTGGGCGGCCGGCCAGATCAGCAAGCTCGGCAAGGAGAAGATCGCCGGCGTCTACGCGGCGAACGACGACACCGGCGGCGGTGTCATCGCGGCCCTGAAGTCGGCCGGCGTCACCGACCTCCCGCCCGTCACCGGACAGGACGCCTCCCTCGCGGGCATCCAGCGGATCCTCGCCGGCGAGCAGTACATGACCGTCTACAAGGCGTTCAAGCCGGAGGCCGAGCAGGCCGCCGACCTCGCGATCCAGTTCGCGAAGGGCGAGACGCCGAAGGGCGACACGACCGTCGACACCGCCGGCGGCGCCAGCGTCCAGTCGACGTTGCTCGACCCGGTCGCCGTCACCACCGACAACGTGCAGTCGACCGTGGTCGCGGACGGCCTGTACGAGGTGTCGAAGATCTGCACCACGCAGTACAAGGCAGCCTGCGACAGCGCCGGCATCAAGTAGGTCCGACCCCCTGCCCGCCCGGTCCGAGCGCGGACCGGGCGGGCCTCACCGATCGAGGACGACACCGTGAGCACGACACCCGTGAGCAACGCGTCACCAGCAGCACACCCCTCCGCCGACCCGGTGATGTCCCTGCGCGGGATCACCAAGCGCTTCGGCGCCGTCCAGGCCCTGACCGACATCGACTTCGACGTGTACCCGGGTGAGGTGGTCGCCATCGTCGGCGACAACGGCGCGGGCAAGTCGACGTTCGTCAAGATCCTCGCCGGGGTCTACACGCCCGACGGCGGCACGATCACCTTCGGCGGCGACGAGGTCACCGTCCCGAACCCCGCGGCAGCCCAGTCCCTCGGCATCGCCACGGTCTTCCAGGACCTCGCCCTCGCCGACAACCTCGACGTGGTCTCGAACCTGTACTTCGGCCGCGAGATCGCGCACCCCTTCCTCGACGAAGAGGAGATGGAGCGCCGCTCGTGGGAGCTCCTGCAGCAGCTCGCCGCCCGGATCCCGTCCGTGCGGATCCCCATCGCATCGCTCTCCGGCGGCCAGCGGCAGACCGTCGCGATCGCCCGGTCACTGATCGGCGACCCGCAGGTGGTCATCCTCGACGAGCCCACCGCCGCACTCGGGGTCGCCCAGACCGCCGAGGTCCTCAACCTCGTCGAACGGCTGCGCGAGCGGGGCCTGGGCGTCGTGCTCATCAGCCACAACCTCGCGGACGTGCAGGCCGTCGCCGACCGGGTCGCGGTGCTGCGACTCGGACGCAACAACGGCACGTTCCGCATCGACGACGTCTCCTACGAGGAGATCATCGCGGCGATCACCGGCGCCACCGACAACGCCGTCACCCGTCGCGCCGCCGCCCGCACCGAGCAGGAGACCAGCGCATGAGCAAGACCGACGAGACCCTCACCGCGGCGACCCCGACCCCCTCGGCGGCGGACCTGCAGGACGAGCGGCTGCTGCGTGACCAAGGACTCGGCGGCGCCGCGAAGGCCTTCGTCCGACGGGTCCGCGGCGGCGACATCGGGTCGCTGCCGGTGGTCGTCGGGCTCATCGTCATCTGGGCGGTGTTCCAGGCGCTCTCCCCCGACTTCCTGTCCCCGGGCAACCTGGTCAACCTGGCCCTGCAGTGCGCCGCGGTCGGCACCATCGCGATCGGCATCGTGCTCGTCCTGCTGCTCGGCGAGATCGACCTGTCCGTCGGCAGCGTCAGCGGGCTCTCCGCCGCGATCCTCGGCCAGGGTCTCACCACGCTCGGCTGGCCGCTCTGGCTCGTCCTCGTCGTCGCCCTGGCCGTCGGTGCCGCCGCCGGGCTGCTCTACGGGCTGCTGTTCACGCGCTTCGGTGTGCCGAGCTTCGTCATCACGCTCGCCGGACTGCTCGGGTTCCTCGGCCTGCAGCTGCTCATCCTCGGACCGAACGGCTCCATCAACCTGCCGTACGACTCGCCGATCGTGCAGTTCGCATCGGCTTCGTACCTGCCGCCGTGGCTCGCGTACCTGCTCGCCGCTCTTGCCGCCGGCGGACTGTTCTTCACCGAGGTCCGTCGCGCCGCCCGCCGCCGACGCGCCGGACTGTCGACCGGTGCGATGTCCCTGACCATCGTGAAGTCCGTCGCCCTGTTCCTCGGACTCGCCCTGATGGTCTGGTACCTGTCCCGCGACTTCGGGACCGGCTCGTCGTTCGTGTTCTTCATCGTGCTCGTGGTGCTCATGAACTTCGTGCTCAAGCGCACCCGGTGGGGTCGCTCGGTGTTCGCGGTCGGCGGCAACGTCGAGGCCGCCCGCCGATCCGGCATCCGGGTCAACCGCATCTACATCTCGGTGTTCATGCTGACCTCGCTGTTCGCGACCGTCGGCGGCATCCTCGCGGCCGCCCGCCTCAACTCGGCGAGCCTGTCCTCCGGCGCCGGCGACACGAACCTCAACGCCATCGCCGCCGCCGTCATCGGTGGGACCAGCCTGTTCGGCGGACGCGGCAGCGCGTGGTCGGCGCTGCTGGGCATCATCGTGATCCAGTCGATCTCGAACGGGCTCACCCTGCTCAGCCTGGACTCGTCGATCCGCTACATGATCACCGGTGCGGTCCTGCTGCTCGCCGTCATCATCGACTCGCTCTCGCGTCGGAGCCGCGCCAGTCACGGCGCGGCCTGAGCGGGGCTGTCGGCGGAGGCACCGCTCGTCGCCGACTGCGCGAACGGTCTCGGGGACGGCGCGGGTGTCGCGCGGGCCGAGCCGATCGGCCGACGAGACGACAGCGGCAGGGTGCTTCGTGCGCCGCGCTCACACCTCGCGCTCGTCGGCGGACCCCGAGCTGCGCAGCGGCGCCGACGCCTTCTGTCGGCGCTGCAGGATCAGCGTCCCGGCTCCTTGCCCGATGGTCGCGACCCCGCTGACCCCGACCGCGACGGCGACGACGACTCGTCCGACCGACACGTCTCCGGACAGCAACGGCGCGGACGCCAGCCCGAGGAAGATCACACCCATCACGATGACGACGACGGGGTTCGTCGCGATGAAGAACCGGCGTCCTCCGTTCGCTTCCGCGGTGGCACGGTCACGCGCCTCGGACACGGCGTCTGGCGACCGACCTGCGCGCTCCTCACGTCGACGTTGACGCGCACGCAAGACCAGCCACACGGCGACCCCCACGGCTGCACACGCCGGGAATGCGATCCACTCGGCGATCTGCAGCAGGCCGGAGATGAACAAGCCGACGGCCGCAGCCGCGATGCCGGCGACCATCGCCGTCGTCGTTCGATCCGTCCGCCCGTCGACGCCCGTCACGAACCCGGGCCTTCGCGCGTACGGGTCGTGTTCGGTCGATGGTTCCCCGACCTGGTTCTTCTTCATGAGAGCGAAGCTACTGAGGGCACCTCGTGAAGCAGTCCCATGCTCGACGAGAGCTGCGGCCTGCGGTCCCGGTAGCTGATCGTGCGCCGGCCAGCGCCGGCCAGCGCCGGCCAGCGCCGACCAGCGCCGTCTCGTTGGCCGATCCGCTACCGGACGCGACGCCCCCGCTCTCCGAAGGACAGTCAGCGCTTGCGGCGAAGAAACATCGTGACCCCGACAGCGACGATCGCCACGACCAGGAGGACGAACGCCCACAGAGGAATCGTCGCGCCCGAGTTCGGATTGACAGCAGCGAGCAGCACGACCGCGGTGACGACAAGGGCGTTCATGTGTCTGAGCGTAGAGGCCAACCACTGTCTGGGCGGCCGATCGCTCACCGGTCGGGCGGGCGTGACGTGTGTCGGTGCTCCGTCTTCTCGTACTTGCTCCAGTAGCGGGCGAGTGCCGCTTGACCCGGCCGGGCCGTGGTGAACATGACCAGAGCCCACCCGGCGAAGATGACGAGGAACGCCACCAGACGGTCGAGCCTGCTGTCCGAGTGGGCCATCACCACGAAGCCGATGATGACGACCAGCGCACCCAGTGTCACGAGTACGACACGTCGAGGGGTCATGCGTGCGAACCTATCGTTTCGGCCGAGGCCTCTCCAGGCCGGCCTCACCAGCCGGCAGCGGTGCACCGCGCCAGCGGGTGACGGCCGGGTCTGGAGGGACGGTGCCAGCTGGCACCGGGCCTCCCGTCCGTCAGCGGCCGGTTCCCGGCCCCGGGCAGTGGCGGAGGACACGTCGAGGCGGTAGCGTCTGGCATCGAATCCCCGGTGGTGCAGAATCGTGTCGCACCCGGATCGAACACCCTTGGAGCCATGGCAACGCAGCGCTGAGTCGACGTCCCCGCGTCGACCCCTCCGGCACGTGAGCACTTCGCTCACGGTTCTCTGCTTGCCCGCGCGCCCGGAACCCGGACGCGCGACGACTCCCGGGATCTCCTCGATGCTCTTCACTCCTGCCCGCCTGCGGGCCTCGCTCTCGACGCTCGGCGAACACCGTTTCGTCACGTTCCCCGTCCTCATCGACACGATCGGTGCCGGACTCACCCTCCCGCTCACGATCGTCTACTTCACACTCACCACCGACGTACCACTCGCGGTGATCGGCGTCCTCTCGACGATCGGTTCCCTGGTCGCGCTGCCCGTCGGGCTCCTCGGTGGTGTCCTCACCGACCGGTTCGGCGCGAAGGCGTCGATGATCGTCAACAACCTGATGTCCGCTGCCGGGTTCGCGCTCTACCTCGTCGCGCACGAACCCGCGGTGATCTTCGCGGCGATCTTCCTGGCCAACGCATCCGAGCGGCTCTACTGGACGTCGTGGACGGCGTACGTGCACGACCTCGCCGCCGGACGCCCCTTCGAGCGGTGGTTCGCGTTCCTCGAGGCGACGAAGGCCGCCGCGCTCGGTGCCGGGGCCGTGGTCGCCGCGGTCACGCTCGCGCAGGGGCAGGACGGGCTCCGCTGGCTCATCCTGGCGAACGTCGTCACCAGCGTCGCCGCCGCGATCGTGTTCGCGACGCAACGGAGCGGGCAGCGGCGCACGAACAGCTCGGACACGGTCGATCGGTCAGCGTCCTCCGACGGCTCCCTGCGCGAGTTCGTCGCTGATCGGTCGATGCGTCTGATCACGCTCGGGCAGTTCCTGATCGGACCCGCCATGGTGCTGCCGAACGTCGCCTTCAGCGTGCTCTTCGTGCAGCGGTGGAACCTGCCGCCCGCGGTGGCACCCCTGCAGTTCGCCATCGCGACGGGGCTCTGTGCCGTCCTGCAGACGACGGTGACGAAACACGTCGCCGGTCTCCGGCGTGACCGGCTCATCGGCATCGGCGCCGTGCTGACCGCGGCCACGGCAGCGCCGCTCGTGTTCCTGCCGCCCCTGCACGGAACCCTGGCCTGGGTGTCCGTCGTCCTGGTCGCCGTCCTGCTCGCGGTGGCGGACATGGTGTACCTGCCCGCGGCGAACGCCGTCATGGCCGAGGCACCACACCCTCGGGTGAGAGGACGGGCGATCGGGGTGTTCCAGACGGCGGGCTCCGTCGGGATGGCGCTCTTCCCCCTCACCCTGGGCCTGCTCGACTCACCGACGCCGTGGGTGCTGTGGGTCCTCACCGCCGGAGTGTTCACCACCGCGGCCTGGGTGTGGCGTGCGGCGCTGCGGAGCCTGCCGGAACGGGTGCGGATCGCGTCGACGGCCGACCTCGACGCGTGAGTGGATCCGTACCGGGTCGTCCACGGACGGCTCGGTACGGGCGCCCTCGGTCAACGGTGGTGCGTCAGACCGCCGGAGCGGGTTCCCGCTCGAGCGCGGCCAGGACCCGGCCGCGGCGATGCCCCTCGACGACCGTCAGGACCGTCATGAGCGCCGCGACGCAGCCGAGCAGCACCAGGAGCAGCCATCGCGGACCACCGAACTCGGCCATCGAGTAGCCGCCGAGCCCTGACAGGCTCGACGACAAGCCGACCAGCATCGGGATCGAGTTCCGAGTGGACCGACGCTGCCACTCGAGCAGTGCACGCACCAACGGCGCGGTGTCCGGTGTGACCGGTGCCCGTCCTCCGACCTGTCGTCCGACGAGCTTGCGGTCGGTCGCCACGAGTGCCGCGAGGGGCTGCTCGGGCGTCTCGACGACGTAGGGCACCAGCGTGTGGCGGCGCCGAGCGCGCACCCAGACCGTCACGGCCACGACCGCTCCGGCGACGGCGAGGAGGAACCAGACCAGCGTGTCGGGCCGGAACGCGGCAGGAGCAGTGGCTGCCACCCAGACGACCGACAGCCCCGCGAAACCCGCCTGCTGCGACATGACCACCACGGTCGGTCCGTGCTCGGCCAGGTACTCGGCGCGACGTGTCGCCTCGGCGAGGTCGCCCGGGTTCACCACCCCGGCACCTCGACCCGGACCGAGCTGATCCGTCCTGCACGCGTCGTCGCCGTGACGGCCGGGTCGTAGCTGTCGGCGGTCGCCAGGTAGAGCGTCCGCCCGTCCTCGCCACCGAGCGCGCAGTCGATCGCGCAGTCGCCGGGTGCGTCGATGCGATCCGTCACCTCGCCACCCTCGAGGACCCGGAGGAACTCCCCCGTGTCGACGGAGCAGACCCAGATCCCGCCGTCTCGGTCGACCGTGCTGCCGTCCGGGGTCACACCGCCGGGCAGTGCCGCCCACTCACGTCGGCCCGTCAGTGAGCCGTCGTCCTCGATGTCGAACGCCGTGAGCCGACCGCCCCAGGTCTCGCTGACCACCAGGGTCCGGGTGCCGGGCAGGATGTTGGCGCTGTTCGGGAACACCAGGCCCTCGGCTGCCAGGCGGACGGAGCCGTCGGTGTCGATCACCCAGAGCGGTCCGGGTCGCAGCTCCTCACCCGCGTACAGGTCGTACCCGAAGGCCCCGATGTACGTGCGACCGGTCGCCTCGTCCACGACCAGGTCGTTCACGAGGGACGACTCGACGGTGGACAGGTTGGCGAACACCGAGGAACGGCCGTCCGCATCGACGGCGACGACCGTGCGGGACTCCATCGAGCTGACGATCAGACGCCCGTCGGCGAGCCACCCGAGGCCGGACGACTGCCCGTCGACGGTGGCCTCGAGCCGCGGGCCGTCGGTCGCGGCGGGGTCGACCGAGAACACCTCGCCGGTGTGCATGTCCGAGTACCAGAGCCGCCCGTCGTGCCAGCGGTTGCCCTCCGGGAAGCGGATGCCGGAGATGACGATGTCGGTCGCGGAGTCCAGGGTGATGTGCACGGGCCCAGCCTGCCAGCGGGACCGTGCCGCTGCCCGGACGGATGCGGTGGCGGCGGCCTAGGGTCGTCGCATGCCCGGTCGTCACCTCATCCACCACCTGGGCGTCTTCGCCGGCGACTTCGCCGCGAGCGCCGCGTTCTACACCGCCGCCCTCGCACCCCTCGGCATCGGAGCGGGCCACCGCACCGACTCCGTCGCCGAGTTCTGGCAGCACGGGGACGACACCCCGAGCGTCTCGCTCGAGACCGCCCGGACCCCGGAGGCGGTGACGCGCGGACTCCACCTGGCGTTCGAGGCCGGCTCGCGGAGCGAGGTCGACGCCTTCCACCGCGAAGCCGTCGCCGCCGGAGGGGTGTCGCGTCACGAGCCGCGGTACTGGCCGGAGTACGGCGCCTACGCCGCGTTCGTGTCCGACCCGGACGGCAACAACGTGGAGGCGCTGGTCAAGGAGCCCCGGCCCTGAGCCACGCATCTGGCACGATCGACGCATGCCCCTCGACGGAACGCCCCTGCAACGCCTCGGTTTCCTGACGATCGGGTCGTTCGACCCCGCGCGACCGTCCGAGGGCCACGAGGACACGCTGCGGGTGATCGAGCGCGCCGAGGCCCTCGGCTTCGACAGCGCCTGGCTGCGCCACCGGCACCTACAGCACGGCATCTCGTCCCCCGTGGCCGTGATGGCCGCGGCCTCGCAGCGCACGACCCGCATCGAGCTCGGCACCGCCGTCACGCCGATCGGGGCGGAGAACCCGTTCCGCCTCGCCGAGGACCTCAGCACGGTCGACGTGCTCCTGGGCGGCCGCCTGCACCCCGGCTTCTCGGTCGGCACCCCGATGCACTTCGACCTGTACCGCGACGCGATCTACCCCGACACCGCGGAGCACGAGGACCTCGGCAACGAACGGCTCCTGCGCTTCCGCAACCTCGTCCGCGGCGACGCCGTGACCGACCCCGTCGAGCGTCGCGGGATCGAGGAGTTCGCCCGCACCGTCCAGCCGCACAGCCCGGGGCTGGTCGACCGCCTCTGGTACGGCACCGGCAGCACGAAGTCGGCCGTCTGGGCGGGCGAGAACGGCTTCCACCTGCTGACCTCGAGCGTCACGCGGAGCGAGCACGGCACTGACTTCGCCACGAACCAGCGCGCGCAGATCGACGCCTACCTCGACGCGCACCCCGACCGCGCGGCGGCACGTGTCTCGCAGGGCCTGGTGGTCATCCCGACCGACACCGCGACGCGCGAGCAGCAGGAGCGGTACCGCGCCTACGTCGACAGCCGCTCCGGCCGCGTCGGCGTCCCGACGGGTCCCGCCGGCATGCTCTTCGCCGCCGACCTGGTGGGCACGTCCGTCGAGATCGCCGACCGCCTGCGAGCGGACGTCGGCTACCAGGCGGTGACCGAGGTCGCCTTCGCGCTCCCGTTCTCGTTCGAGCCGGACGACTACGCGCAGATCATCACCGACATGGCGGAGCGGCTCGGCCCGGAGCTGGGGTGGTCGCCTGCGACGGTTCCCGTCGCGTGAACGCGGCAGCAGGACTGCCGCAGCGCCGCAACGCCGTGGACGCGACCAGGGCAGCGGACTGGAGGCGCGGTGCCAGCTGGCACCGCGCCTCCAGGCACGGCCGTCACCCCGCTGGCGCGGTGCGCCGGTACCGGCTGGTGGAACCCACCGAGTCAGGAGCACGAGCGTGACCGCTGCGAACCGAGCCTTGCTCGTCGACCCCGGGAACGGCGACGTCACCGCGGAACTGGGCCGACGCTACGAAGGCGACTCCCTGGTGGAGTGGGCCAGCGTCACGAAGACCGTGACCGCTGCTGCCGTCCTCGTCACCCTGGCCGACCGCGGCATCCCCCGGACGACGCCCGCCCGGGAACTGCTGCCCGATGTCCCGCGTCACGCCGAGTACACCGTCGAGGACCTCGTCCGGCACCGCTCGGGACTCCCCCGCGTGCACGCCGGCATGTCCGCCGGGATCGTCGGCGACCCCTACGCCGGGCTGACCGACGCCGACGTGACGGGGGCCCTGCAGCAGCCGGCACCGGCGCCCGGTGATCGCGAGTACTCGAACCTGGGCTACGCCGTGCTGGGTCGGTTGCTCGAGCACGTGACGCAGGAGCACTGGTTCAGCGTCGCCGAGCGCACGGTCCTGCTGCCGCTCGGCATCAGCAGCGGCACCCTCGACCCTCCACCCGAGCGCCGTGCGTCGCTCAGGTCGTGGCTCGGTCGGCCCCGCGAACCGTGGAGCATCGGTTCCGGACCGTACGCGCCGGCGGGCGGCATCTGGTCGACCATGCCCGACCTGCTGCGGCTCGGCACGGGCATAGACCGGATCGAACCCGGGTTCCTGGCGTGGGACCACCGCGACGGGATGACCTGGCACAGCGGCCAGTCGCGGGACGCGGGGGTGTGTCTGCTCCGACGGGGCACCGTCACCGTGGCGGCACACACCCTGGGGTCGGTGCCCGGCGCGGCCGACCGGCTCGCCGTCCAGCGTGTACAGGGCACCGGAGCCGCAGCGTGACCGGCGGCACGAGGGCCGCCGACGTCCTGCATGCGTCCATAGAGGACTCCCGGCAGAGTCGGTTGCGGCGCCTGGGCCGGACCGTGTCCGCGCTTGCGCTGGCGGCGATGGGCGGGGCGGGCGAGGACTTCCTGCCGAGCTTCGACCTGGTCGTGCGCCGCCGCGACGACGGCGCCGAGGTGCTGCGCACGCGCGCGGGCGAAGCCGACCAGGCGGAGCGCCTCCTGGCGACGGTGGAACGGGACCTCGACCAGAAGGACGTCACGGCCTTCGTCAGCGAGTGGCGGGTGATCGACCGCTAGGGCGCCGCTCGGCCGAGTGGGAGCGGCG
Source organism: Curtobacterium oceanosedimentum (assembly GCF_020297365.1). Classification (GTDB taxonomy): domain Bacteria; phylum Actinomycetota; class Actinomycetes; order Actinomycetales; family Microbacteriaceae; genus Curtobacterium. The sequence goes on along the minus strand of NZ_JAIXIG010000004.1, from coordinate 87,524 downwards.
CGACCGTCGATTCGATGCTCGTGGACCAGACCTCGACGGACTGACCGACCGGCTCAGAGCCAGTGCTTCCGCTTGAACACCGCCCACAGCACGACCGCCAGCAGGACCATCGCGACGATCGCCGCCGGGTAGCCCCACGTCCACCGCAGCTCGGGCATGTGCTCGAAGTTCATGCCGTAGATCGACGCCACCAGCGTCGGCGCGAACAGGATCGCCGCCCACGACGAGATCTTCTTCACCTCTTCACCCTGCTCCATCGATGCCCGCGCCAGCCGCCGGCTCTCCTCCCCCTGCGCCAGGCTCGCACTGGTCATCCGGCGCATCGCATCGTTCTGCTCCTGCGTCACCAGGGTCGAGTGCAGCGTGAGCGCGTTCTCGAGCAGGGTCCGGAACGTGTCCACTCGCTCGGTGACGCGGATCGCGTGGTCCAGGACGTTCCGCAGCTGGTTCTGCACCTCGGTGTCCGTGCCGTACTTCTGGGAACCCCGCAGCAAGGCGTTGAGCATCTCGGGTAGCGGGCCGATCGCACGCTGGAACCCGATGACCTCGCTGAGCAGCTGGTAGATCCGCCGTGAGGACGCCGGGTCGACGTCGCCGTCGAACAGGTCGTCCTCGATGTCGTCGATGTCGTCCTGCAGCCCGGCGACCACCGGGGCGTAGCTGTCGATGACCTCGTCGAGGACCGCACAGAGCACCGCCTCGGACCCGCGCCCGAGGGCGTCCGGATCCGCTTCGAGCCGCTTCCGCACGTCGGCGAGGTTCGGACGCTCCGCCTGGCGCACGGTGACGACGAAGTCGCGCCCGGTGAACAGGTGCACCTCGCCGAACTCGACCGTCTCGGCGTCCTCGTCGTACCAGGCGGGTCGCAGCACCACGAACAGCGTGTCGCCGTACCGCTCGAGCTTCGCCCGCTGGTGTCCCTTGTGCGCGTCCTCGACGGCGAGCGGGTGCAGCCCGAACTCGTCGGCGACGGACGCCAGTTCGGTGGCGGTCGGTCGGAACAGCCCGATCCAGGCCATCGCACCCGCGCCAGCGGCGTCGAGGGCTTCGTACGTGCGCCCGAGATCGTCCGGCGAGTCCGTCCGGGTTCCGTTGACGTAGATGCCGTTGTCGATGAGGGCCACCGGTGTCCTCCTGGTTCCGTGGGGCGGTGCGGCCCGGAGCGGGCCGGGGTGATCGTAGCCGCGGCGCACGCGGTCAACCTGCCGATCATGCCGGTGCGCCGTCGGCGGGAGCGGTATGCTCACACGTCGCTCACGCCCTTCGCTGTCTTCTTCACGGCCTCCTCACGCGCCGTCGCGCCGTCGGAGCGAGCTCTGTGTGCAGCCGGTAGCCTCCGCCAGACCGTCACACCCGACGTGCTCCTCGGTCGGATGAACGGCACGATGCGCAGCGCGAACAGGACCCTTGCTGCTGTGGGAGCAGTGGGTGGTGGCGCGCTCATGGGCATCGCAGGGGATGGCGTTGCGCTGCTCACGGTGACCCTCGTGTTCGCTGGCGCCGTCATCGTGGCGATGTGCTCGCCGCTCAGGTCGGACGTCGCTCGATAGCCGATCGGCTCGGAGACGCGCCCGTCAGCGACTTCGGTTCACTTCGTTCGACGACGCTCGGGTCGGACGGACCCGTGGAGCGCGAAACCGATCGCACCGACGATCGCGACCAGCAGTCCCATCGCCGCCAGGACGAGTCCTCCGGCCATGAGCCCGACGTAGTCAACGCCCGCGCCGAGGAGCGCCATCACGAGCCCTGCGACCATGGCTCCCACTCCGAACGCAAGGCCGAACACACGGGGCGGGACGCTGGAGAGCATGCTCACATCCAACTCCTCACGAGCGACGCTCTGTTCTGCGGAGACGGTGCGCGCGATGATGACGACGATTCCCCCGGTTCGTGGGGTATCGCCCGTGCATAGCAGTTGGCCGGACGCGATGCTCGAAGCAGTCTCACGACGGGTCGGCCGACGAGTCGAGGTGTTGCCCGAACGGACACCTCACCGACGCCCGGCGAGTGTCGAGTCGTCTGCTGCGGTGTCGAAGCGGAGCCGCGCGGCGGTGATGGCTGGCATGTGCTGAGCGGCCCAGGCCAGCACGACGTCGACCGGAGGCCGAAGGGTCTTCCCGAGCGGCGTGATGCGGTACTCGACGGCGATCGGGCGCGTGCTCAACGTGACACGCTCGACGATCCCGTTGCGCTCGAGGCGGCGCAGCGTCGCGGTCAGGGACTTCTGGGTCACCGACGGGATCGCGCGGCGCAGCGCACTGAAGCGGGCTGGCTGCTCACACAACTCGTTCAACACCTCGAGCGACCACTTGTCGAGGACCTGATCGAGGAGTTCCCGGTGTGGATGGTCGATGGCGAAGAGGCCGTGGGGGTCAGGAGTGGTATCCGGCACGAAACCCAGTTTCGTTGAAGTGGGCTCTCGGCACCAGGTATCCATGAGATACCGAACCGAAGGAGCACCTCATGCCCGTCCGCCTTTCCTCGCCGAGCGGCCTGATGCAGCACACGCCGTACCACCACGTCTCCGTCGCGACCGGGACGAAGCACGTCCACGTCTCCGGACAGATCGCTCGCGCTGCGGACGGCAGCGCCATCGCGACCGGCGACCTCGCCGGCCAGGTCGCCGCGGCGCTCCGGAACACGCACGCCGGGCTGGTCGAGGCGGGTGCAGGTTTCCCCGACGTGGTGCGGCTCACGTTCTACGTCACCGGTTGGACGCCCGACAAGATCGGAGCGTTCATGGCGGGCGTCGAGGCGGTGGCCGAGGACTTGGAGCTGCCTGCGCCGATGCCTCCTGCATCGCTCATCGGCGTCGAGTACCTGTTCGAACCGGACGTGCTCGTCGAGGTCGAAGCCACCGCCATCCTCTGAGGCCGGCGCACCGCGCCAGCGGGGCGACGGCCGTGCCCGGAGGTGGGCCCCACCAGCCGGTACCGGCGCACCGCGCCAGCGGGGCGACGGCCGAGACTGGAGGGACGGCGCCAGCTGGCACCGGGCCTCCAGTCCGTCCGTGGCGGCCGTCCACGGCGGCGCGCAAGCCGCGAAACGAGCCGCCCCTGTCTGCCCCTTCCTCGGGGGCCATCCGGGTCGTATGGTTTACAGCGTTGTAAACGGGCCGCCGCAGGGACGGCCCGACGATCACGGCCGACGCACGGCCCGATGGACGACGACGTCCACGAGGAGCACCCACTTGCGCCCCAATCCACTCCGCTCCCGAGGGCTGCGCCGCGCGCTGTCGTCGGGCATCGTCGCAGCGACCGCCCTCGGCATGCTGGGCATCGCAGCGATCCCGGCCACCGCGGACCCGGCCGCCGACCGCACCGTCGTGTCGGGTCAGGCCCGGTTCCAGGTGCTGTCCCCGACGCTGATCCGCACCGAGTACGCCGGTGACTCCACGTTCACCGACGGCAGCACCTTCAACGTCATCGGCCGCGACGACTTCGCACCGACGACCTTCACGACGACCGAGCGGGACGGCTGGCTCACCCTCGACACCGGCGCGATGACCGTCCGGTACAAGCAGGGCTCCGGTCCGTTCACGCAGGACACCCTGCAGACCAGCCTGACCACGGCGTCCGGCCAGCAGGTCACCGGCACACCGTGGGTGTCCACGCCCACCCCGTCCTGCACGATCGGCACCCTGTGCGAGGCCGAGACGCTCGGGCTCACCGGTCTGTCACTCGCCACGGACCACACGGGCTTCACCGGCGCCGGGTTCGCCGCGGGCTTCGAGTCGGTCGGCAACGCCATGACCTTCACGACCACGGCGGAACAGGCCGGCTCGTACGACCTCGCCCTGCGCTACGCGAACTCGCAGGGCGGTGACGGCCAGGTCGCCACCCGCACCCTCAGCGTGACGGTGGACGGCGGCACCGCGAAGACGATCCGCCTGGCGCCCGGGGCGAACTGGGACGACTGGAAGACCACCGCCGCCACGACGCTCGACCTGCCCGCGGGCGAGCACCGCGTGCGCATCGAACGGACCGCGAGCGACTCCGGCCGGGTGAACGTCGACAGCCTGGCGCTCGTCCGGGCCGGTGCCGCCTACCCGGCACCGTCGACCACGGTCACCGGCGAGGACTGCGCGTTCGGCACGGTGTGCCAGGCCGAGGACTCGGCCCGCACCGCTCCGGCGACGACGGCCACGAACCACAACGGCTTCGCCGGGGACGGCTTCGTCGCCGGGTTCGAGCGCGCCGGCGCACAGCTGACGACCCACGTGACCGGGGTGCCGACCGCGGGCGACTACGCCCTGCAGGTCCGCTACGCCAACGGCTCCGCCGGCACGCCGACGCTCACCGCGGCACCGACCGGCCAGCAGGCCACCACCGCACCGCTCCCCCGCACCAGCGGCTGGGACTACTGGAACACCGTCAGCGTGCCGGTGCACCTGGCTGCGGGCGCGAACGACGTCGTGATCGGCTGCCCGACCACGACGAACAACTGCAACGTGAACTTCGACACCGTCGCCGTGGTCGACACCGCGTCGCCGGTCCTCGCCGCGCACGCCCCGCTCGGCGGGTACCGGCGCGACCTCGACACCGCCAACGGCTCGGTCAAGACGAACCCGGGTCTGCTCTACCAGGACGGCTGGTCGCTCCTCGACGACAGCGCCTCGGCCCTGTACGACCCGGCGACCGACACGGTCACGCCGGCCGGCGACCACGGCGGCGAGCGCTACCAGGACGGCTACGTCTTCGGGTACGGCAGCGACCACCGTCACGCCCTGCAGGAGCTCGCCGTCCTGACCGGTCCGACGAAGCTGCTCCCGCGCTGGGCGTACGGCGTCTGGTACTCCGAGTACTACGACCGCTCGCAGGCCGACTACCTCGCGATCGCGAAGCAGTTCCGCGACGAGCAGGTGCCCGTCGACGTGATGGCGATCGACACCGACTACAAGATCGGCAGCCCCACCAACCAGGGCGACAGCAAGTGGAACGGCTGGTCGGTCGACCCGTCCCGGATCCCGGACATGACCGGGCTGCTCGCCGACTGGCACGAGCAGGGCATCCACAACACGCTCAACATCCACCCGACGATCTCGAGCCAGGACCCACGGTTCGCGCAGGCGCAGGCCACCGCGAAGGGCGGGCTCACCAAGGGTGACGGCGACCGCTACCTGTTCGACTGGTCGGACCCCGACCAGCTCAAGGCCTACTTCGACCTGCACACCTCGATGCAGCCGGAGGGCGTCGACATGTGGTGGCTCGACTGGTGCTGCAGCGAGAACTCGAAGTACTCGGCGAACGGTGTCACCCCCGACGCGTTCATCAACCAGCAGTACGCGAAGTACACCGACGAGCAGCTCGGCGGCCGCGGCCTGGCGTTCTCGCGGGCGTACGGCTCGCTGACCGCGGGTGGCTACGGCAACCCGCAGGCCGTCCCGACGGGGCCGTGGGCGGACAAGCGCACGACCGTGCACTTCACCGGCGACACCACGTCGTCGTGGGACATGCTGCTCGCCGAGGTCGGCTACACCCCCGGTGAGTCCGCAGCGACCGGCCTGGCGTCGGTCAGCCACGACATCGGCGGCCACAACGGTGCGCAGTACGGCATCGACGGCGCCGAGGAGGGCACGACCCAGCTGCCGGAGGACCTCTACGCCCGCTGGGTGCAGCTCGGCACCTTCCAGCCGATCGACCGCCTGCACAGCAACCACAGCGACCGCCTGCCCTGGCAGTACCCGGCGGCAGCGGAAGCCTCGGCGAAGCAGTTCCTCAACCTCCGCGAGGCCCTCGTCCCCCTGACCTACACGCTCGCCGCGCAGGCCACCGAGACGGGCACCCCGATCCTGCAGCCGCTCTACCTGCAGTACCCCGAGGCGCAGGAGTCCTACGCCCAGGCCGGCTCCGAGTACCTGTACGGCCCGGACGTGCTCGTCGCACCGGTCACCACCGCGAACGACAAGACCGGCACGGCCACCCGCTCCGTCTGGTTCCCGGAGGGCAGCTCGTGGACGGACTGGTTCACCGGGAAGACGTACGCCGGCGGCACCACCGCCGACGTGACGACCGACCTGAACGCCATGCCGGTGTTCGTGAAGAGCGGCGGCATCGTCCCCACCCGCTCCGAGCAGGTGCGGAACGACGCCGCACCGCTCGACGCCGTCACCCTGACGGTGGCGACCGGCGCGGACGGGTCGTTCGACCTGCACGAAGACGCCGGCGGGGACAGTGCCTCGGCAACGACGAAGGCGACCGCGAAGGCCGCTGCGGGGAGCGCCTCGACCGCCGTCCGCTACACCCAGCAGCCGACCGGCGGTTCGCTCGACATCGCCCCTGCCGACGGTTCGTTCGCCGGCCAGGTGCAGGACCGCTCGTGGACGGCGACGTTCACGAACGCCGACCGACCGGGCACCGTCACCATCGACGGCCGTCCGATCGCGACGAGCGCCTGGACCTACGACGCAGACACCCGCACCATCAGCGTGCCGGTCGACGAACGGTCGGTGACGGAGCGCACGGTCGTGGCGTTCAGCAGCGAGGCCGTGGCGACCCCGGTCCTCCGGGCCGAGTCGCCGACGATCGATGCCGGTGCCACGCAGACCGTCACGGGTGCCGGCTTCCCGGCGGACACCGACGTGGCAGTGGCGACCACGCCGCGCATCGGTGGGGCCACCGCGCACACCGACGCCGACGGTGCGTTCTCGGCCGATCTGCGGGTGCCGGGCACGGCCTCCGGCCGCGTCGCGGTCACGGCATCGGTCGGCGGTGACGTCCTGGCCAGGACGGCCTTCACCGTCCGGGCCGCCGCCGCTCCCGCACCGTCCGCGTCACCGACGCCGGGGACACCGGGTGGTGACACGCCGGCACCTGGGATCGGCGGAGGCGGCGCACCCGGTGCGGCCGCACCCGGCGACACCGGCGGCGCGTCCGCCGGCGACCCGGGCGGCGCGCTGGCCTGGACCGGAGCGAACCTGCTCCCCCTCGGGCTGTTGGCAGCGGCGCTGCTCGCGGCCGGCGGGATCGCCCTGACGCTGCGGAACCGGCGACGCCGGGCGCGTGGCTGAGGACGGCTGATCCGCCGCCCTGGGCGGATCTGACCGACGGACGGGAGGCCCGGTGCCAGCTGGCACCGGGCCTCCCGTCCGTCAGTGGCTGCGTCCCGGATCCTCGCCATCGGTCGCGCTGCTCCCGCGGATCGACGAGCAACCCGCCAGCCGGTGTTGCCGCGACTCCCCTAGGCTCGCGAGGTGACGATCCGCGTACGCACCGTTGTCCCGCAGGACGAGCCCCAGTGGACCGCCCTGTTCGCCGGGTACCGCTCGTTCTACGATCTGCCGGAGGATCGACGAGCGGTCGCTGCCACGTGGGAGTGGATCGTACGAGCTGCACACGGCCTCACCGGTCTCGTCGCGACCGATGACGACGGCAACCTGCTCGGCATCGCGAACCTCCGGCGCTTCGCCCGACCGTCCACCGCGACGCTCGGGCTCTACCTCGACGACCTCTTCACCGCACCAGCAGCACGCGGGAGCGGCGTGGCGACCGCGCTCCTGCGGGAGGCGTCGTCCATCGCGGCGAACGAGGGCGCCAGCGTCGTCCGGTGGATCACGGCGCCCGACAACGAAGCAGCTCGTCACGTCTACGACGACGTCGCAACTGCGACGCCGTGGGTGACGTACGACATGAAGCCAGGACTGCGTCCCGAGGTCTGACAGACCGAGGCGCGCTCTGTCTCGTCGCGACGGCCGATCGGCTACCGGTCGATCGCAGCCGCGCTTCGGCCGTCCGGACGAGCATCCGTCAGGAGCGTGAGGGCCGCGACGACCACGGCGGAGTCCGCTCCGGTCTGCTGCTGCCAGCGCTGGAAGATCCGGTCGAACGCTGCCCCACCCACGCTGATGGCGGCGTGGCCCTCGGGCGTGACGCGGAGGTACTTCCTGCGAGCGTCCTCGGGGTCTGGGCCGCGACTGACGTAGCCCAGCGCCTCGAGGGTGTCGATCGTCTTGGCAGCGGCCTGTCGAGTCACACCGGTCTCGCGCGCCAGGGACGCAGCACTGGATGCGCCACGATCGATCGCCTGCATGGCCAGTTCGTTCGCGATGGTCAGCCCCGGGTGTCCCGCGCTCTCCAGGCTGGTGCGCACCTCGTCGGCCATGACCTCGAACGCGCGCATGAGGAGCTGGGCGAACTGCGTGCCACTGCTGACGTCCATGCCTCGAACCTAGCGACTGCTGAGGCAGCAGATTGACAACCTGGTTGCCTCCTGCCTTAATTGACAACCACGTTGTCACATCGAAGGAGCATGTCATGAACGTCACGATCGCCGCCCCCGGAGCAACGATCCGCGAGGTCGAGCACCACCGAGCAGACGTCAACGGGACGACCCTGCACTACGTGTCGGCCGGCACCAGCGGATCGCCGGTCCTCCTGGTGCACGGGTTCCCCGAGACCTGGTGGGCATTCCACCGCGTGATCCCCCTCCTCGCCACCGCGCACCGTGTGTTCGCGGTCGATCTCCGCGGTTTCGGAGACTCCGCGCCCGCAGCCTCCGGCTTCACCAGCGCCGATGCTGCAGCAGATCTGCACGCCCTCATCGCCGAGCTGGGTGTGGGCCCGGTGCACCTCGCCGCTCAGGACATCTCCGGCGGCACCGCCTACCGTCTCGCATCCGACCACCCGGAGGACATCCGGAGCCTCATCGCAACCGAGATGGGTCTCGCCGGGTTCGGACTCGAAGACCTCGGTGACATCACCCGCGGCGGATCGTGGCACATCGGCGCACTCGCGGCCCCGGGCATCGCCGAGATGCTCTTCACCGGCCGCGAGAAAGAACTCCTGGGCACGTGGGCGTTCCCGTCGATGTCCGCAGACCCGTCCTCCGTCACCGGAGCGGACGTCGACGAGTTCACCCGCACGTACGCTCGCGAGCACGGCTGGAACGGCGCCGTCGGCCTCTACCGGTCGATGCTCGCCGAGGGGAGCGACTTCCAGGCGCGCGCGGCGCGCGGGCTCGACAAGCCGGCCTTGGCCATCGGTGCGTTCGGCGGCCGTTTCACCGAACGCACCGTCAGCCAGGTCGTGGAGGGCCCCGTGGAGAGCGTCCTCCTCGACGGTGTCGGCCACTACGTCGCCCTCGAAGCACCCGGCCGCCTCGCCGACGCGATCACGACCTTCCTCGCTCGGCAGGCCTGATCACCACGGGTGCCCGGAGGCGCTCAACGCGGCCGCGACGGGTCCGCTCGGTCCGCCGTGTCGTCTTGCCGGTGAGCACCGCCGCCCTCGACGCTGCGGACGAAGGACACGAGGGCAGCAGCCGACGACACGGTCTGTCGCCCAGCGATGTAGCCGTCCGGGCGGATGAGCACGACCGTGCCCTGCTGCGCGGAGTACCTCGCCACGGCGTGGCCCTGGGAGTCCTCGATCGCGCCGGCCCCGATGCGGTGGACGTGGACGTTCTCAGGCGCCCCGTCGAAGGCGTGCACGTCCGAAGCATCGTCGGAGAACACGAACACCGTCCAGTGGGGCCCTCGGACGAGGTCGAACGTCGACCCGGCGAACCCGCGACCGCGGAGCCCGGTGGCGTACGGCGCGCGGGCGATGGGCTGCCCGTCGAAGGCCAACGTGTTCGGGAGGTAGCGCAGTGACAGCCCGGTCGTGTCGTCGCCACCCATCCCGTCGAGCCCGCGGTCCACTCCTTCCGCACCGTCAGTGGCCCCGGCGCGGAACCGGTGCATCTTCTCGGTGCTCATCTCGAGGACGGACGCGGCGATCGGGCGGCGCTCGTCCTCGTAGGTGTCGAGGAGGGCCGCGTCGGCACCGTCGACGACGGCCGCGAGCTTCCACCCGAGGTTCCAGCTGTCCTGGATCCCGGTGTTCATGCCCTGCCCGCCCGCCGGAGAGTGCGCGTGCGCCGCGTCGCCGGCGAGCAGCACGCGGCCCACGCGGTACCGGTCGGCGAGGCGGACGTTGGCGCGGTAGAGCGACAACCAGGTCGCCTCCTGCAGGGTCACCCGGTCCTTCCCGAGGTGGTCGTCGAGCATCTGCTGGTAGAGCTCCAGCGACGGCTGCGCCGCATCGTCCCCGGCTTCGGTCGTCGACTGCCACTGCCACAGGTCCGTGGTGGGCAGCGGGGTGAGACCGATCATGCCGAGGTCCGTCGGGAAGATGTACTGCCGACCGTGGTCCAGGCCCTCGAGGCGGACGTCTCCGAGGTACCAGCGATCTCGCATCGTGAACCCCGGGAACTGCACCCCGAGCGCATGCCGCACCGTGCTCCTGCCCCCGTCGGCGCCGACGACCCAGCGGGCGCGGATCGTGTCCGGGCCCTGCGGGGTCTCGACGGTCACCTCCACGGAATCCGCATGCTGCTGGAGCGCGCTCGCGGTGCTGCCGAACTCGACCTCGACACCGTCGAGGGCCAGGCGATCGCGGAGAGGACCCTCCACGTCGAACTCGCCAATCCACAGCGTCTCCGGGTGCGCGGTCGTGGTCGGGTCGGAGACCGGGACGGTGATGGGTTCGCGATCGATCACGGTGCCGTCGTCGGTGATCATCCGGACCGGGAGTCTGGTCGACCCTCGGGTCAGGACCGTGTCAGCCACGCCGAGGTCGTCCAGCACCTCGAGGCTCCGCGGCTGCAGGCCCTTTCCCCGCGAGGCGACGCTGGGAGCGGCGAAGCGCTCGATCACCCGGACGCGCACTCCTCGACGGGCGAGGTCGCAGGCGAGCGTGAGTCCGGTCGGGCCGGCGCCGATGACGAGGACGTCCGTCGGCGTCGTGCGCGCCGGTGTCGTGCTCGCCGAGGTCGTCGGAGTGGGGGTGGGGTCGCTCACGGTCATGGTGCTCTTCTCTCGATGTCGGAACAGGTTCAGAGATTGCACACTACACCGTGCAGTGTGAAAACTGCACCGGTACAGTCGTTGGATGCCCGATGCACAGCGCCCTCTGCGCCCGAGCTCCGAGCGGAAGCGCAGTGCGATGCTCGACGCGGCCCGGAACCGCTTCCTCGAGGACGGCTACGACCGCACCTCCGTGGACGCCGTCGCCGCCCAGGCCGGGGTGTCCAAGCGCACCCTCTACGACCACTTCGTGGACAAGGACGGACTGTTCAGCGCTGTGGTCGAGCGAGCCTCCGCGGCACTGCTGGACGCCGTGCAGGAAGCCGTCGAGCAGGAGCTCCGAGCCGACCGCGATCTGGGAGCCGCACTCCTGGCCTTCACCAGGCGCATCGCCACCCAGACGCTGCAGTCGTCCGACTACGCGGTGGTCAGGCTGCTCCTCGACTCGGGCCGGTCGATCGCTGCGCTCGAGTCCGACCTGGCGCACGGCCCCGAGCTGGTGCTCGCTGCGCGATTCGCCGACCTCGCCGCGGCCGGCGCGATCCGCACGACGAAGCCCCGTCGTGCTGCGGAGCACTTCACCGCGCTCACCTTCCTGCTCGCCCTCGGCACACCCGACCTCGATGCAGAAGCCGTCGACGAACTCTTCGTCGACGGCGTGGAGGCGTTCGTCCGTGCCTACGGGCCGGATCGAGCGGGAGCGTGAGCAGACCCCTTCCGCCACCCTGCCGGCGCTGACGCGTCGCCCCCGTCCGGTACTGTCGACTGCCGCGATCCGAGGGCGACCCGTCGGGAAGGCCACCCTGGTGCTCACCGTGCTGGCACTCGTCGCGGTCCTCGGCCTCACGCTCTACCCGGAAGCCGCACCGTCCTCCGCAGTGGGCTGCACCGCAGGGCTGCCGTCCCTCGCGCCGACCGCGGTGGAGTCGATCGCGAACGTGCTGCTCTTCGTGCCCGTCAGCTTCCTGGTCGGGATCCGCTGGGCGCGACCGCTGCTCGCGATCATCTCCGGTGTCGCGCTCTCGGCGGTGATCGAGGCGGTCCAGGCCCTCGTCGTCGGCATCGGGCGCGCCTGCGACACCGGCGACTGGGTGACGAACTCCATCGGCGCCGTCATCGGCGGGATGCTCGCCCTCGCCGCACTCGCGCTCGCGCAGCGGCGTGCTCGAGCCGCGGCCTGAGCGAACGGGCTGACGGGCCGACGTCGACCCAGCAGGACCCGAGGCCGACGACGCGACCACCCACCGGCCTGGAGGCACGGCGCGCGTCCGGCACCGCGCCTCCCGGCCGACACGTGACCGGCCCGGAACGGCGACGGTCGACGGTGCGCCAGCCGGTCGGCCGGCGCACCGACCGTCAGACGCGGCGTCGCCGCGCGCGCACGCCCGAGGCGAGGGCCAGGCCGGCCAGCAACAGCACCAGGCCGACCACGGTGAGCGGAGCGGTGCCCGCCGAGCCGGTGAAGGCGAGCGCGGCCGGGCCGGTGCCGGTGCGCGTGGACGGGTCGTCCGTCCGGGCGCCCACCGACGGCGCCGGTCCGCCCACGGCGGGGATCGGGGTCGTGCCGCCGCCGCTCGCCGGAGGCGCCGGTGCGGGTGCGGGCGCTGGAGCGGGTGCCGGCACGGGAGCGGGTTCGGCTGCCGGGGCCACGCGGATTGCGACCTCCACGGGTGCGACGGTCGTGCCGACCCCGTCGATGGTCGCGACCAGGTGGTGCATGCCCGACTCGGTCAGGGCCGGGATCGTCGCGCGGAGCTGGATCGCTCCGCCGTCGCCGACCGTGCCCGATGCGAGGACCCGGACGTCGGAGTGCAGCTCGAGCGCCACCGACGCGCCGACCGGCAGGTGGTCCGCAGCGAACACGACCGTGTCCCCGACGGTCAGGGTCGTCCCGACGACGGACACGCCGTCCTCGTCGGTGAACGTCGGCTCGAACACGAACGGGGTGGCGGTCGCGACGGAGCTCCACGCCCCGGCACCGCCGACGTTCTCCGCGGCGACCCGGAACCCGTGTGCCGTCCCGTTGACCAGTCCGTCGACCTCGGTGCTCGTCCCGGTCACGCGGACCGGTTCGCCCCACGAGCCGTCGGCGGCGGTGGCCTGCACGAGGTAGGTGTCGACGGAGGCTCCGCCGTCGGACTCCGGCGCGGTCCACCGCAGCGCGACCGTGCGGTCACCCGGCACCGCGGTGAGCGCACGGGGCTCGTCGGGTGACCGGCGCGGCGTCGCCGAGACCGGCTCGGACGCGACGCTCCGGCCGGCAGCGTTCACCGCGAGCACGCGGAACGACGCCCGGGCACCGTTCGGCAGCCCGACGACCGTGAACGCGGGGTCGCTCACCGTCCCGGCGTCACTCCACGAGTCACCGCGGTCGGTGCTCGTCTGCACGACGTAGCCCGTCACGGCGGAGCCGCCGTCCGCGGTCGGGGCAGACCACGTCAGGTCGGCCTGCTGGTCGCCAGGCGTCGCAGCGAGGTCTCCCGGGGCGTCCGCCACGGTGCGCGGGGTCGTCGTCGCGGCGTCGGACGCGTGCCCCGCTCCGGCGACGTTCACGGCCCGGACGCGGAACCGCGTGGCGGTGCCGTTCGTCTGGCCCGTCACGGTCGTGGTCGTCGCGCCGGAGACCGTGCCGACGGCGTCCCAGGGGCCGTCACCGATGGCCCGCTCGACGACGTAGCCGGTAACCGGCGCGCCACCGTCCCAGCTCGGTGCCGTCCAGGTCAGCGTCGCGCGGCGGTCACCCGGGGTGGCCTCGAGCGCGGTAGGCGCGTCGGGCACGGTCCGCGGGACCACGACGACCTGCCCGGAGGCCGCGCCGGTCCCGGCGTCGTTCGTCGCCCGGACACGGAAGGTCAGGGTGGCTCCGTTGCGTTCCGGTGCGACCGTCGCACGCGGGCTCGTGGTGGTCGTCCTGACGGCCCAGTCCCCGTCGGCGTCCAGCTGCTCGACCGTGTAGCCGGTCACGGCCGCCCCGCCGTCGTCCTCCGGGGCCGTCCACGCGAGGTCGACGGAGCCGTCACCCGCGGTGGCACCGAGCGCGGTCGGAGCGTCGGGGACCGTGCGCGGCATCGCCGACACCGGGTCGCTGACCGCACCCGCACCGGCAGCGTTGACGGCCCGGACACGGAACGAGGTCCACGTGCCGTTCGTCAGGTCGTGGATCGTCGTGGTCGTGCCGCCGAGCGTGTCGACGCGGACCCAGTCGCCGTCGACGTGCTGCTCGACGCGGTAGCCGGAGACCGCGTCGCCGCCGTCGTCGGTCGGCGCGGACCAGTTGAGCTGCACACTGCGGTCACGCGGGGTCGCGACGACCGCACTGGGCGTCCCGGGAACGGTGCGCGGGGTCACGGTGGTCGCGGCGCTCGGCTGGGAGGCTCCACCCGCGTTGCCGGCGATGACGCGGTACGCGTAGACGGTCCCGTTGTCGAGCCCGCGGTCGGCCAGCGACCGGCCGGTCCCGCCGGTCGAACCGACCTCGGTCCAGTCGCCGCCGACCACCCGCCGCTCGACGCGGTACGACGTGATCGTCCGCCCGCCGTCGAACGGCGCGGTCCACCACACGGCCGCCGAGCCGTTGCCGGGCGTCACCGTCGGCGCATCGGGCGAGTCGGGTACCGAGAACGGCGTCACGGCGACGACCGCACCGGGAGCGCCGTACCCGTTGGCGTTGTGCGCCGTCACGCGGAACCGGTACTCGGTGCCGTTGTCGAGGCCCGAGACGGATGCCGTGGACCCGCCGTCGCGCGCCCCGCGGGGTGTCGCGTCGAGCCAGGTCTGCCCGTCGGTGGACTGCTCCACGACGTAGCCGTCCACGGCGGAACCGTTCGCGTCCGGTGCCGTCCAGGTCAGCGTCACGGCCCGGTCCTGGGCGACGGCGTCGGTGATCCTCGTCGCGCCGGGCAGCCCGCTCGTCATCGTCGTCTGCACGGCGCTCGGCGCGCCGGCGCCGCGGGCGTTCTCCGCGCGGACCCGGACGGACGTCGTCGCGCCGTTCGTGAGCCCCACGAGCCGGAACGACGACGCGCTCGTCGTGCCCGCGGTGGTCCAGTCCGTGCCGTTCGTGCTCGTCTGCACGACGTAGCGCGAGATCGATCGGCCGCCGTCGGAGTCAGGAGCGGACCACGACGCGGTCGCCTCCCGGTCTCCGGGGACGACCCGGAGCGCGTTCGGCGCCGAGGGGGCGCCGTAGGGCTTCGCGGTCGTCGTCGCCGCGGGTCCGGCACCGGCATCGTTGAGGGCCGTGACCCGGAACGTGTACGTCCCACCGTTCGTGAGCGCGGCCGCGGACCACGTGGTCGCCGCGGTGGTGCCGAGCGTCGTCCAGCTCGTGCCGCCGTCGCCGCTCACCTGCACCCGGTACTGGGGCGTCTGCCCGTTCGGCGACGCAGCGGTCCACGAGAGCACCGCGCTGCCGTCACCGTCCGTGGCGGTCAGCGAGGTGACGGCGCCCGGGACGCCGCGCGGGGTCGCCGTGACGGCCGCCCCCGTCGTCGTGCCGTTGGCGTTCGTCGCCGCGACCTCGACGGAGTACGACGTGCCGTTCCGCAGGTCCGGGAACGTCACCGTGGTGCGCGACGGGACGTCCTGGGTCGCGACGACCGCACCACCGGAGCGGAGCGTCACGGTGTAGCCGGTGATCGTCGACCCGTTCGCCGACGGCGCCGCCCACGTCGTGCTGAGCTGCTGGTCGCCCGCCGTCACGCTGGCCACCGGAGCGCCCGGGGCGCCGCTCGGGGTGGCGGACCGGACCTCTGATGCGGGTCCCTCGCCCTTCCCGTTGATGGCGATCACCCGGAAGGCGTAGGTGGTGCCGTTCGTCAGGCCCTCGATCGGCACGGCGAAGGACGAGGAGCCGACCATGGCGGTGCGGCGCGTCACGAACCCGTCCGAGCTGGCCTCCGCGCGGTAGGCGGTGATCTGGGAACCGTTCGACGGCGTGGTCTTCCCCCAGGTCACGACCGCCTTGCCGTCCCCTGCCGTCACGCCGGTGACCGGCACGCTGCCCGGAACGCCTGCGGGAACCACGGAGTTCGAGGTCGCCCCGGGTCCGGTACCCGCCTGCGAGACGGCGCTGACCGTGAACGTGTAGGCGGTGCCCGGCGTCAGACCCGTGATGTTGGCCGCGGTCCCGGTGGCCGAGGTCGAGCCGCCGGACCAGGAGATCGCGTACGAGGTCACCGGGGACGCGCCGGACTCCGACGGCGCCGCCCAGGTCAGGTGCGCGGCGGTCGACGACGTCGCCGTGGCGGTCACGTTCGTCGGGGCGCTCGGGACGGGAGCGGGCTTGACGGTGATGGAGTCCGAGTACTGCCCCGGCTCCCCCGGGTACCCCTGAGGCGGGGTGATGGTCATGGAGTAGACGGACTGCCCGGCAACGGTCGGCGTGCCGGCGACCAGCCCCGCCGGACTCATCGAGAGCCCCGGGGGAAGCGAACCCGAGGTCACGGCGACCGAGGAACCCGAGGGTTCGAGCCGGTACTGGAACGAGAACGGGACACCCACCGTCGCCGACTCGGCCCACGCCGTGTTGGTGACGGCTCCGTACGACGAGCCGCCACCACCACCGCACTCGTTGTAGTCGGTGCACTGCTCCCACGCGAGGGCTGCCTCCGGAGTCACGGTGCTCAGGAGCGTCACGATGCCGACCACGGCCAGCAATTGCCTGCCGATTCGGGCGACGCGACCGGGTCGGTCGACGGGCGGGGTTCCGGGCAGGGCAGTACGGGAGCGACGCATCGGGAATCCTGGTCTTTCGCTGCGCTCGGGTCGCGCAGGGGCGCTCACACCGTATTGCCAGGATCGGCGTCGGTCTGCACCCCAGTTCGGGGCCGGCATCGGTGCCGCGGCCGCCACGCTAGGACTAGCGTTGTTCCGCGGCGGCCTCGGTCAGGTACTTGCCGGGCGGTGGGAGTTCGCTCAGGAGGAGCGCTAGCCCCGTCTCAGGCCCTGAGTTCCGCGGTGGATGATGGGGCCAAGGGCGTCAATGATGGGCCAAGCGTCAAATCGGTAGCGCTCGGTGACTTCGTCGGTCCATGGTAGGTCCCGATGCGCGGCGCTGATGCGGAGCCGGTAACGTCCCGGAGATGGAGTGAGCGGCGGCTCAGTGAAGTCAGGCCCGTCGAAGCCGACAACGACCAACCCTCCGTCGTCGATGTTGCCGACGTCGAAAGTGACGTCGACAACGTCGGTCCACGATGCCTCGGGCAGGTCCGGCGCAGATGAGTGTGTTTGCGCCTCGATCGGGACAGCACCATACTCCGCGATCGTCGACAGCGCGACGGGAAGTTGCAGATCGATCTGCGGCACCGAAACGACGACGGTTTTCGCCTGTGTGAGGAAGCCGATCTTCGCGAGGTCGATGCTTGTGACCGCTCGAAGTGCGCCGCCCTCGATCTGCAGCATGCCGTTGTCGATGTCGGTGTCGTAGCGCACTGATCCTCCCTAGGGTCAGGAAGCGGTGGAGTAGTTCAAGGAGTACGCGTCGCCAGGGATGACACGGAAGGCCTTGTAGATGTTGTTGAGGACCTGACCGCCTTCCTGGTTGTCCGCGGCGGGGATCAAGCAGATGCTCCATCCGCCGGGTCCGGTGGCCGGTGCAGGCGGCATACCGCAGAAATCTCCGGGCGTTGAGTAGAAGATGTCGGGAACTCGAACCCCGCCGGTTCCTGCAGCGGCCCCCTCCTTGGCGGACGCGAATGTGGCCGCGCATCCCAGCACCCCGGTACGAACATTCCTGACTTTTTAACCTGAGCCCCCCTCGTTCCGAGCCGTCCTGGCTCACTCTCAGGACGCTATCGATAAGCAGACCGAACGGACTACCCCCCGTTTAGGAGGCGGGCAGCACAGTCCGCGGAACCGAGTTCGGCGGTGCGTCAGCCCGGTTCCGACGGCGGTCCCGCCGACGGCGAGTTCGAGGAGCCCTTCGCGGCTGAAGTCGACGGCCTTCAACGCGTTGCGGAGCTGACCCGCCCAGCCGGACCATTCCTGCCCGACGGTCAGCGGGACGGCGTCCTCGAGGTGGGTGCGCCCGAACTTGACCACGTCCATCCACTCGGCGGCCTTGTGTTCGATGGACTCGGCGACGGCGGGGGGGAGGGGGATGAGGTGGTTGTCGAGTTCCAGCAGTGCGGAGATGTGCATCGCGGTCGGGAACGTGTCGTTGCTCGACTGGCCCATGTTCACGTCGTCGTTCGGGCCGACGGGCCGCTGGGTGCCGAGGTCCCTGCCCAGGAGCTGGATCCTGCGGTTGGAGAGCACCTCGTTGATGTTCATGTTGCGCTGCGTTCCGGACCCGGTCTGCCACACGAACAGCGGGAACTCCGCGTCGAGTTTGCCGGCGATGTCTCGTCAGCGGCCTGCTCGATCGCGGCGGCCTTCCGACCCGGCATGCGCCCCGCGGACTCGTTGACGAGCACCCTGACGGCAAACGAGACGCGTCGCCTAGGCAACGGCAATGCCAAAGCGCCGACGTCGCCCTCGCCACACACGCGTGGCGATCCTTGTCGCGCCTGAAACCGGGAGCGCGCTCCGCGCGGACTGGAACGAGCAACAACAGGTGCCGCGCACACCAGCACAAGCCCAAACAAGACGAAGAAGCCCACCGAGATTCTCGGTGGGCTTCTTCGTTGTCGACAGTTCTTAGAAGACGATTACTAACTCGCCCCTTCGGTCGGGCTGACAGGATTTGAACCTGCGACCCCTTGACCCCCAGTCAAGTGCGCTACCAAGCTGCGCCACAGCCCGCGAGCCCCGAGGGACTCAGAGCCCCGGAGGACCCTCGCCCGCGTCCGACCGGAGCGCGAGCGACCGGTCCAGCATAGCGGACGTCAGACCCCCTCCGTGCCACGGCGAGTCGCGTCGAACGAGCAGAGAACGCGAGCACGCAGGCTCACCCCGGCCGCACCACCTCGCGCCGCGCCGCCAACCACGGCAACCCCAGCCCGACGAGCAACCCACCGGCCCCGTCCGCCGCCAGGTCCCCGATCGTGTCGTCGTACCCGACGAAGATCCGCGAGTCGACGAAGTTGTGCCCGAGCCACTCCCCCATCTCCCAGACCGCCCCGATCGCCAGTCCCGCGGCGAGCGCGAGGACCGCGACGACCACCCGCCGCTCGCTGTCCGGCGCCGGCACGGCCCGCAGCTCCGAGCCGATCACGTACAGCACCGCCGCGAGCAGCCCGGTGAGCACGACGTGCATGAACTTGTCCCACAGGAACACGCTCGTGTACCACTCGAGCACGCTCGACCACCCCGACAGCAGCACGAGCAGGCAGACGGCCATGTCGAACGTCGGTCGCAGGCCGAGCATCCGCGGCACCACGACGCCGAGCAGGCACAGTGCCATCACCGGGAACGCGGTGCCACCCCACCCGATGGTCGCGACGACCAGGCTGACGAGCGTCAGCGCGCGGACGACGTCCGCCGCCATGAACCGGGGTCGCAGGAACGTCGTCCCGAGGGTGGCGATCACGACGCCCACCGCACGACCGCGTGCACGGCGGCGTGGTCGGACGGCCAGACGCCGCCCGGCCGGCGCACCGAGACCGCGGCGCGGTCCACCTCCGCCTCGGCGGTCACCAGCACCCCGTCGATGCGCCGGCCCCCGACACGCGGACTCCCGTAGTGCGGGTACGTCCCGTACGGCTCGCCCACCAGCCTGGAGGCCCGCCCCCAGCTGTCCTCGATCCCCGCCTCCGCCAGGGCTCGCCACGGTGCGGAACCGGCGGGGCTGTTCCAGTCGGCCATCACCACGGCGGGCAGGCCGCGCTGCCGGACGATGCGCCCGAGCAGTTCGGCGGACCGCTGTCGGGCCCACGGCGAGGCGACGTCCAGGTGCGTGGCGACGGCCAGGAACCGGACGCCGGTCGCCCGGTCGTCGACGACGGCTCCGACGGCGTGCCGCGGGAAGGCCGTGGCCCACGACCGCGAGCCGGGGCGGTGCGGTGTGCGGGAGAGCGCCCAGGTGCGGCGCTCGACGACGTCCAGGCGGGAGCGGTCGAGGAACAGGCCGACCTGTTCGCCACCGCCGTGCGCGCCCCGACCGGCCAGGACGGGTTCCCAACCCGACCCGAGGCCGGCGGTGAGGTCGTCTGCCTGCTCGGGCAGGGCCTCCTGGACAGCGAGGACGGTGGGCGCTTCGGACGTGACGAGCGCGAGCACGGCGTCCCGGCGACGCTCCCACGCGTCCGGGTGGGTGGACGGGCGCGGCACGCGGCGCCGGACGTTGAGGGTCGTGCAGTGCACCTCGGGCGACCGGACCGGTCCGATGAGCGGGCGGTCGTCTGGGTGGTGGGGCATGCCTCCCTTCTACGAGACAACACCCGTCGGATTCCCAGGGACCTCTCCGTGTTGCTCGTATGGTGGCTCGATGCGTTCTCG
Source organism: Curtobacterium oceanosedimentum (assembly GCF_020297365.1). Lineage (GTDB taxonomy): Bacteria > Actinomycetota > Actinomycetes > Actinomycetales > Microbacteriaceae > Curtobacterium. The sequence continues at coordinate 67,363 of NZ_JAIXIG010000004.1, read as the reverse complement.
TCCCACCCCTCGTCTGTTGGTCGCGATCACGGTCTCCGGGCTGCTGCTCGGAGCCGCCGGGTGCACGTCGAGCGGCCCGGACACGAGCCGTCCGACCCTGGCGAAGGCGTCGGCCGACACCGTCACGGTGGCCGGTGCTGCGGACGCCGCGGCCCGGTCCGTCCGGGTCAGCACGGCGCTGTTCGCGAGTGCTCCCGGCGCGGTCGTGGCTCGGTCCGGCGACGCCGACGGCATCAGCGCAGCGAGCGAGGCCGCGGCCAGCGCCCACGTCCCGGTGCTGCTGACGGCGAAGGGTGCGGAGGGCGGCGCCGCCGTCGCCCGCGAACTCGACCGGCTCGGGGCCGACTGGTACCAGGCCGTGGGCGACGTTTCGGTCGACACGGACGTCGAACAGCGGCAGGCGCCGGACGGTGGCGAGGCGCCGGAGTCGAGCCGAGCCTCCCGGCAGGCGACCGTGGTGGTGGCGGACGCGCGCGCCGACGCCGCTGCCGTGGCGACCGCGAAGGCCGCCGGTGCCCGGGTGGTGACGATGCCGAAGGGCGTGATCGACCCGGCGGCCGCACCCGACGTGGTGACGGCGCTGCACGACCGACGCGGGCACCCGACGGTCCTGGTCGGCGCAGCGTTCGACGCCCTTTCCGACCCGGAGTGGACGGTGCGGGCGGCCGAGGGCGGGTTCCAGCTGCGGAACGGTGGCCAGCGGCCCTTCGACGGGCACCGCTACGTCGCGCTGTACGGAGCTCCGGGGACGCCGGCGCTCGGCGTGCTCGGCGAGCAGGGACCGGAGGCGTCCGTGCAGCGTGCCGAGCAGGTCGCGAAGCCGTACCGGGCGGAGTCCGACGAGCTCGTGACGCCGGCGATGGAGGTCATCGCGACCGTCGCCGCCGGGGACGCCGGAGCCGACGGCGACTACTCGACGGAACTGCCGGTGTCGACGCTCGAGCCGTACGTCGAGGCCGCGCACGACGCCGACATGCCCGTGATCATCGACCTGCAGCCCGGCCGGTCGGACTTCCTGTCGCAGGCCAAGAAGTACGAGTCGCTGCTGAAGAAGCCCGGTGTCTGGCTGGCGCTCGACCCGGAGTGGCGTCTGACGGAGGACCAGGTGCCCCTGGAGCAGATCGGCAGCGTGTCGGCCGCCGAGGTGAACGAGGTGTCGTCGTGGCTCGCGTCGCTCGTCCGCGAGGAGGGGCTGCCGCCGAAGGCACTCGTGCTGCACCAGTTCCGGCTGTCGATGATCCAGGACCGTGATGCGCTCGAGAGCCACCCGGAGCTCGACGTGCTCGTGCACGTCGACGGGCAGGGGGCGCAGCCGGACAAGCAGGCAACGTGGAACGCACTGCACCAGGGCGCGCCGGAGGGCCTGCACTGGGGCTGGAAGAACTTCTATGACGAGGACACGCCGATGCTGACGCCGTCGCAGACCATGTCCGAAGTGACGCCGACGCCTGCTCTGGTCACGTACCAGTAGTCCACAGCCTGGCGCGCCCCGCTCAGCGGCGACGCGAAGCGTTGCGCGGGGCGCGCCGACCGAGCCTGCGAGGGAGGGCCTGCGTTTCGTCGGTCGGTGCTGACAGCATGGGGGCATGTCTGGTCTTGGTGTCGGTTCCGCCCCGTCGTCCTCCGTCGTGCCGTCTGCGGACATCGCCGCCGAGGCGCAGCAGGCGCTCGCTGCGCTCACGGGGCGCCCCGACGCGGTGTTCCACCCCGGCCAGCTCGAGGCGATCTCGGCCCTGGTCGAGCACCGGCAGCGCGCCCTCGTCGTGCAGCGCACCGGGTGGGGCAAGTCGGCGGTGTACTTCCTGGCGACCCTCCTGCTCCGCCGCCGGGGTGGCGGTCCGACCGTCCTGGTGTCGCCGCTGCTCGCCCTGATGCGCGACCAGGTCGCCGCTGCCGCGCGGGCCGGGGTCCGTGCCGTGTCGATCAACTCCGCGAACGCCCACGAGTGGGGCGAGACCCAGGCCGCGCTCGCCCGTGACGAGGTCGACGTGCTCCTCGTCTCCCCCGAGCGCCTGAACAACCCGAAGTTCCGCGACGAGCAGATGCCGACCCTGGTCGCGCGGATGGGCATGCTCGTGGTCGACGAGGCGCACTGCATCTCGGACTGGGGCCACGACTTCCGGCCGGACTACCGCCGGTTGGCCGAGCTCATCCGGTCGCTCCCCCACGGCGTCCCCGTCCTGGCCACCACCGCGACGGCGAACGAGCGCGTGGTCGAGGACGTCGCCGAGCAGCTCACCGCCGGCCCGGCCGACCCGGTGTTCACGATCCGCGGGTCCCTGGCCCGGGCGTCGCTGCGCCTCGGCGTGCTGACCCTGCCCGACGCGCGGCAGCGACTCGGCTGGCTGCTCGCCCACCTCGGCGACCTGCCCGGCAGCGGCATCATCTACACGCTCACCGTCTCGGCGGCGGAGGACATCGCCCGGCTGCTCCGCGACAACGGGTACGCCGTCCGTGCCTACACGGGCCGCACGGACACGGAGGAACGCGAACAGCTCGAGCAGCAGCTCAAGGGGAACGAGTTGAAGGCCCTGGTCGCGACGAGTGCGCTCGGCATGGGGTTCGACAAGCCCGACCTCGGGTTCGTCGTGCACGTCGGAGCACCATCGTCCCCCGTGGCGTACTACCAGCAGATCGGTCGTGCGGGTCGTGCGACCGACAACGCGGACGTCCTGCTGCTGCCCGGACGCGAGGACCGTGAGATCTGGCAGTACTTCGCCAGCGCCTCGATGCCGACCGAGGCCCGCGCCGCCGCCGTGCTCGACGCCCTGTCCACCGACACCGCGATGTCGACCGTCGCCCTCGAGGGCCTGGTCGACATCAAGCGCTCCACCCTCGAACTCCTGCTCAAGGTGCTCGACGTCGACGGCGCCGTCCGCCGGGTCACCGGCGGCTGGGTCTCGACCGGGCAGCCGTGGCAGTACGACGCGCCCCGGTACGAGCGCGTCGCCGCTGCCCGCGCTGCCGAGGCCGCGTCGATGCTCGACTACGAAGCCACCTCGTCTTGCCGCATGCAGCTGCTGCAGCAGGACCTCGACGACCCCTCCGCCGAGCCCTGCGGACGTTGCGACAACTGCGCCGGTGCCTGGTTCCCGACCTCGGTCTCCGACTCCGACTCGTCCGGAGCCGCGGCCGCGCTCGACAAGGTCGGTGTCGAGATCGCCCCGCGTGCCCAGTGGCCCTCGGGGATGTCGTCACTCGGCGTCCCGGTCCGCGGCAAGATCGGCCCCGACGAGCTCGTCCAACCCGGCCGAGCGGTGGCGCGGCTGACCGACCTCGGCTGGGGTGGGCCCCTGCGAGCACTGTTCGGGTCGGGTGTGCCGGATGCGCCCGTGTCGCGGGAACTGGTCGACGGCTGCGTTCGAGCGCTCAAGGACTGGCCGTGGGAGACCCGGCCGACCGGCGTCGTCGCGATGTCCTCGCGGTCCCGGCCCGAACTCGTCGGGTCGCTCGCGCAGGCGCTCTCGACGATCGGTCGGCTGGAGTTCCTCGGCACACTCGGGCGGAACGGCGGGACTCCCCGCGGGGACGGTGCGACGAACAGCGCGTACCGACTGTCCGGCGTGTGGGACACCTTCACGGTGGACCCGTCGCTCGCCGCCGCCCTGCAGGAGCACGAGGGCCCGGTGCTGCTCGTGGACGACTTGGTCGACAGCCGGTGGACCATGACGGTGGCGGGGCGGGAACTCCGGCGGGCAGGCGCGGCGGCCGTGCTGCCGTTCGCGCTGGCGACGGTGGCCTGAGCCGGGTCGTTGCCGGGCGCGCCCTGGCGCGCCCGGGCACCGCCTTCGTTGCGCTGCGGAGCGGTCACGTTCGCTCGGTGGTCTGACGGTTCCGGTTCACGTTCCCGGGCATTCGTGAACCGGAATCGTCAGGGGCGTTCGAAAACGCCTGGCTACCAGGCGCCTCCCCCGAAGAACACCTCGGGCACCGCGAAGCACGACGACGACGACCTGATGTGCACGGTCCTCGCCTCGGTCCCTCGTGAGACCAGGTACCCCTCACCGTCATCGGTCGAGATGTCGATCGTGGCGAGGCCCACCGTGTCCTGACGCTTGTCGATCGCCCAACCGGACCGCCCGGCCCACTCCTGCTCGACGGCCGCGACGACTGCGTCCATGTCGGGCTCGCCGGTCACCACCACGTTCGTCCCTCCCGCCCACTGACGTTGGTGCTCGCCGCAGGGGAAGAGCGTTCCCTTCTCCTGCTGACGGACCCGTGATCGATCCGGGACGACGTCGGCGATCTCGAGCTCCACGCGCTGTGTCGTCGCCTTCGCAGCCTGGATCGCGACCTCGGGCGAGGCGCTCGGGGCCGCCGGCTCGGGAGCTCCGGGTGGGTCTTCGTCGACGGTCGAACACCCCGTCAGGAGCGCCAGGAACACGATCGGGGTGACGAAGTTGCGTGCGCGGTGCATCACGGGCCGGCTACCGCCGCACGGGCTTGGGGAAGGTGGCGCGCATGTGGTCCGACGTGAGCACGTCGCCGATGCCGACCATGAGCACCGAGAACACGATCTGCTCCAGGACCATCCAGAACGGGTAGAGCCCGGGGACCGCGGCGACGACGAGCGTCACGATCGGGAAGATCCGGCTGAACAACCGCATGCGCTGGTAGGCCCAGTAGTACCCGACCTGCGCGCGCCAGGCGAAGACGTAGAGCGTCAGGGTGATGAGCAGCACGACCGTGGCGCGGAACCAGACGGCCCACGGCACGGTCTGACCGGCGTGCATGAGCAGGACCGCGATCACCACGGCGGCGGCCCCGACGACGGTCTCGGCGACGAGCAGCCACCGGATCCACCGGAAGGAGCGCACGGTGTCGGGGTGGTCGAGCATGTCCTCGCGGATGACGTACCCGCCCTGTCGCCCGCCGGCCAACCGGTCCAGGTGCAGACGACACCAGATGCGGTCGGCGAGCACACCGAGTCCGTCGTTCTGCTGCGTCACGAGTCCATGGTGCCGCATCCCGAGGTCGGTGGCGGACGCGGCCCGGGCACCCACGTCGACGCCGAACGACAGCGTCGACGCCGTACGACCACGACGGTGTCGTCCGGGGTCGGCCAGCGCACGCTGCTCAGTCGGCCGGGAGGAGTGCCGCGCCGCCCAGCACGGTGCCGGTCCCGGCGTCGAGCAGGACGAGGGAGCGGACCTCGTCGGGCAGCTCCCACGGCTCAGCGAGCACGACGGCCAGTCCCTGTTCGACCCCGTCGGCCTGGAACAGCGCGAACGACTCCCCGGCCGGGGTCCACATCGGCTTCGTCCCACCGCGGACCGTCCCCGCGGAGAGCACCACGTCGACCGGCCCGCCCACTCCGGTCTCCAGGTGGTCGATCTGCACGGCCAGCGTCTCGTCGTCGGTGCTCCCGGCGATCCGGACGTGTCCCGACGAATCCGCTCCGATGCCGACGATGTCACCGGCGACCGGCGGGACGCGGAGCCACCACGGGTCGATCGGCGAGTCGTCGACGGGACGGACTGGCTCCGCCTCGACCGGGTCCCCGAGGCCGTTGGCGGGTCGCAGCCCGACACCCGGCGACCGCGCCGGCTCGGAGTCGATCGGGTCGGCGCGGGTGACCGTGTCGTCGTGGACGGGCTCGTGCGAGACCGTCCAGAGGGACACCGAACCCACGACGACCACGGCGACGAGGCCGCTCACCAGGGCGAGCCGACGTCGCTCCGCTGCCCACCGCCCGATCCGCACGCCCTCATGATGCCGCACCGATGCGCCGGACCGGCTGCGGGCCTCCAGACCGCGCACGGACCGGAGAGCGACGTGCACCGCGCCCCGCGCAGAGACGCAGAACGCGCCCCGACGGATCGGGGCGCGTTCTGTGTGACAGGGGTGGGCTCAGCGCTTCCGGCGCTCGCGCACCCGCATGTTGACGTTGATCGGGGTGCCGGAGAAGCCCCAGACCTCGCGGAGACGACGGGTGATGAACCGTCGGTACTGCGGGTCGAGGAACGCCGACGTGAAGAGCACGAACGTCGGCGGCTGGCTCGACGCCTGGGTCCCGAACAGGATGCGGGGCTGCTTGCCACCGCGCACGGGGTGCGGGTGCTCCTGCACGAGCTCGGCGATGAAGGCGTTGACCTTGCCGGTCGGGATGCGGGTGTCCCACGACTCGAGGGCGGTCTCGAGCGCCGGCACCAGCTTCTCGAGGTGACGACCGGTGCGGGCCGAGATGTTCACACGCGGTGCCCAGGCGACGTGCGCCAGGTCCTGCTCGATCTCGCGCTCCAGGTAGCGGCGACGGTCGTCGTCCAGCAGGTCCCACTTGTTGTACGCCAGCACGAGCGCCCGGCCCGACTCGAGCACGAGGTCGATGATGCGCAGGTCCTGCACGGACACCGGCTCGGTGACGTCGAGGACGACGACGGCGACCTCGGCCTTCTCGAGCGCGGCGGTGGTGCGGAGCGACGCGTAGAAGTCCGCGCCCTGCTGCAGGTGCACGCGCTTGCGGATGCCGGCGGTGTCGACGAAGCGCCAGACCTTGCCGCCGAGCTCGATCTGCTCGTCCACCGGGTCGCGGGTGGTGCCGGCGAGGTCGTTCACGACGACGCGCTCCTCACCGGCGGCCTTGTTGAGCAGCGAGCTCTTGCCGACGTTCGGGCGCCCCAGGATGGCCACGCGACGGGGACCGCCGACCTCCTGCTTGGCGACGGCCGAGGTGTCGGGCAGCGTCGTGATGATGAGGTCGAGCAGGTCCGCGACGCCGCGGCCGTGCAGCGCGGAGACCGGGTGCGGCTCGCCGAGGCCCAGGTTCCAGAGTTCGTAGGCGTCGAGGTCGCGGCGGTCGTCGTCGGACTTGTTCGCGACGACGATGACCGGGCGGTCGGTGCCGCGGAGCATCTTCACGACGTGCTCGTCCGTGGCGGTGATGCCCACCGTGACGTCGACGACGAAGAGCACGGCGTCGGCCAGGTCGATCGCGACCTCGGCCTGCGCGGCGACGGAGGCGTTGATGCCCTCGGCACCGGGCTCCCACCCGCCGGTGTCGACCAGGGTGAAGCGCTTGTCGTTCCACTCCGCCTTGTAGCTGACACGGTCGCGGGTGACGCCGGGGACGTCCTGCACGACGGCCTCACGACGACCGAGGATGCGGTTGACCAGAGCGGACTTGCCGACGTTCGGGCGGCCGACGATCGCGAGCACCGGGTAGGCCGGCAGGTAGTGCAGGCCGTCCTCGCCGACCTGGCCTGCTTCGAGCAGGGCGAGGTCCTCGTCCTCGAGGTCGTACTCCTCGAGCCCGGCGCGGAGCGCGGTGGCGCGCTGCTCGGCCTCGTCCTCGTCGAGCCCGGCGAGCCGTGCGCCCAGGGCGTCGTCGTACTCGGGGAAGTCGTCGTTGTCGGGGTTGTCCTGCTGAGCCATCTTGGGTTCCTCGCGAGCGGCCGGGGCCGCGGTGTCGGTGGCCGTTCCCGGCCGGGCCGGAGTCCGGCCGTGGTGACCGGATGGCCGAGGCCGTCCGGTCTGCGTCAGTGCGTGGCCGCGCGGGCCAGTTCGACGACCGCCTGCACGGTCTGGTCGAAGTCGAGGTCGGTGGAGTCGAGCGTCGTGACGCCGTCAGCAGCGTTCATGAAGTCAACGACCTTCGCGTCCGCCGCGTCGCGACGAGCGAGTGCTGCGGAGGTCTCGGCGGCCGACTGGGTCGTGACCTCTGCCGAGCGTCGGGCCATTCTAACGGACTCGTCGGCCGTCAGCAGGATCCGCACCTCGGCGTCCGGGGCGACCACCGTGGTGATGTCCCGTCCCTCGGTGATGATGCCGGGGGCGTCGGTCTTCCGCATGACGTTCCGGAACAGCTGCACCAGGCGCTTCCGCACGTCCGGGAGCTTCGCGATGTGGGCCACCGCGCCGGTGACGTCGGGGGTGCGGATCGCCTCGGTGACGTCGGTCTCCCCCACCGTCACGTAGTAGTCGTCGGGGTCGGTGCCGATCGCGTAGTCGAAGGTGTCCCAGCTCGCCAGGACCGCCGCGGCGTCGTCGAGGTCGACCCGCTGCTGCAGGGCGTGCCAGGCGAGGGCACGGTAGGCGGCACCGGTGTCCTGGTAGCCGTAGCCCAGGACCCGGGCGGCGGCACGGGACACGCTCGACTTGCCGCTGCCGGCGGGACCGTCGACCGCGATGACGATCTTCGCCACGTAGGCGCCGTCGGCCAGGCCGGACGGCACGGGGGCGCTGGTCGAGCCCGGCTCGCCGCCCGGTTCGCCGAGACCGCCCGCGGGACCGCCGAGCGGGCCGCCGTCGCCGCCGGACCCGTCACCCGGGCCCCCGAGCGGACCGCCGGCACCGGTACCGGGCGTCGGCAGGCCGGAGTCGGGCCCGTCGGTCCCTCCGGCCGGAGTGCGTGCGCCGGTCGCACCCGAGTCGTGCGTCGCTGCGTTCGTGTCGTCGTTCAGGCCCATGCTGCTGCGATCCTCCATCCGCGCCCCTCGAGTTCCTCGACGAGTCGCTGTTCCTGCTCGGGCAGCACCGACACCTCGACGATGCCGATCTGCGCGCCCGGTGAGTGCTCGAGGCGCATGTCCTCGAGGTTGATCCCGATCTCCCCGATGAACGTCAGGAGCGCGGCGATCTGCCCGGGGGTGTCGTCGACGAGGACGACCACCTGGGCGAAGCGCTTGGTGGTGCCGTGCTTGCCCGGCAGCCGTTCGACGCCGCGGTTGCCGTCGGCGATGGTCTCCGCGATGGTGCGCGGGGCGCCAGCAGCCTCGGGATCACCCAGTGCGTCGATCACCCGGGACAGGTCGTCGCGCAGGTCGGTGAGCACCGGACGGATGTGCCCGGCGTTGGCGCCGATGATCTGCACCCACAGCCCAGGGTCGCTCGCGGCGATGCGGGTCACGTCACGGACACCGCCGCCGGCCAGACCGAGGGAGCCGTCCGGGGCGTCGCGCAGCCGGGACGCCATGAGCGTCGACACGATCTGCGGCGCGTGCGAGACGTAGGCGACCGCCAGGTCGTGCGACTCCGGCTCCATCGGCACCACGGTGGCGCCGACGTCGAGCGCCAGGTCCTCGACCACGGCGGCTCGCTGGTACGTGATGGCGTCGTGCCCGGCGATCACCCACGGGCGTCCGACGAACAGGTCGGCGCGGGCGGCGGTCGGGCCGCTGCGCTCCCGCCCCGCCATGGGGTGTGACCCGATGTAGCGGGTGACGTCCGCTCCCGCGGCCACCAGGGCAGCGAGCGGCCCGGACTTCACGCTCGCGACGTCCGTCACGACGGCGTCCGGGTGGGCGGCGAGCTCGCGCTCGACGACGGTCGCGACGACGTCCGGCGGCACCGCGACGACGACGAGCTCCGGCTGGTCGCCGGCAGCGGGTCGACGCCCGGCGCCGTAGTCGACGGCGAGCGCCAACGCTGCGGGTGAGACGTCGTCGAGGACGACGTCCACGCCCTTCTCGCGCAGGGCCAGCCCGATCGAGGCACCGAGGAGCCCGGCACCCACGACCCGGACCGGACCGCGCAGACGGCGGTCGATGTCGGTCGTGGTCAGGTCGGTCACCGGGCAAGCCTACCGAGCGAGGCCCGGGCATCGGTCGATGCCCGGGCCTCGGGGTCGGTCAGTCCGCCGACTCGTCCTCGTACGCGTCGTCGCCCTGGTCGAGGGCGACGTCGCGGTCGTCACGAGCGGACGGCTTCGCGTCACGGACCGTGCTGAGCAGCTTGCCGACCTCGACCGTCCCCAGCTCGCGCATCTTGCCCGGCGGCAGGCTGCCCAGGTGCAGCGGCCCGAACGACCGGCGGACGAGTTCGAGGACCGGGTGGTCGACGGCCTCGAGCATGCGGCGGACGATGCGGTTGCGCCCGGAGTGCAGCGTGATCTCGACGAGCGATTCCCCCCGCGAGGACTCGAGCAACCGCACCTTGTCGGCCTTGATCGGCCCGTCCTCGAGCTCGACGCCCTCGGTCAGGCGCTGCACTACGGCAGGGTTCACATTGCCGTGCACCTTCGCGATGTACGTCTTCTGCACGCCGAACGACGGGTGCGCCAGCACGTGCGCCAGGTCGCCGTCGTTCGTCAGGACGAGCAGCCCGGACGTCTCGGTGTCGAGCCGGCCGACGTTGAACAGGCGCTCCTCGTAGCGGTCCACGAACTCGGTCAGGTCGCGGCGACCGCGTTCGTCCTGCAGGCTCGAGACGACACCCGTCGGCTTGTTGAGCACGATGTACCGCCGCGACGAGTCGATCTGCACCGGCACGCCGTCCACGGCGATCGCGTCGGTCTCGGGGTCGACGCGACGCCCGAGGGCGTCGACGACCTCGCCGTTGACCGTCACGCGGCCCTCGACGATCAGGTTCTCCGCGACGCGACGGGATGCCACGCCCGCAGCGGCGATCACCTTCTGCAGGCGCTCGCCATCGGCCTGGAGGCCCGGATCGCCCCCGGCGGACGGGCTTCCGTCGGTCGCGTCCCAGTCCTCGATGATCGGCCGTTCGGGCGTGCCCTCGGCCGGGCGGCCGCGGTCGTCGCGCTGGCCGCTCGGCTTCGGCGTCGTGCGGTCGCTGTTGCGCACGCTCGTGGTGCCGCCGACGTAGCGACGGCCGTTGTGCCAGACGCGGCTCTGCTGCCCGTCGGGGCCGCGGTCGTCACGGCTCCGGGCGTCGCGGCGGTCGTCGCGGCCGCGATCGGCACGGCGGTCGTCGTCGCGGCGGACGTACCCGCCGCGGTCGTCGCGTCGTCGGTCGTCGTCACGCCCGACGAAGCGGCCACGGTTGTCGCCACGGTCGTCGCGCGGGGCCGAGGTGCGGTCGTCACGACCGCGGTACCCACCACGGTCCTCGCGGGGGGCAGCGTTGCCGCGGTACCCCCCACGGTCGCCACCAGGGGCACGGTCGTCACGGCCGCGGTACCCACCACGGTCGTCACGGGGGCCAGTGTTGCCGGGGTAGCCGCCACGGTCGCCACCAGCGGCCCGTTCGTCGCGACCGCGGTAGCCGCCACGGTCGTCACGGGGCGCAGAGCTCCCGCGGTCGTCGTGACCGCGGTACCCACCACGGTCGTCGCGCGGGGCGGAGCCGCCCCGGTAGCCGCCACGGTCGCCACCACCGGCACGGTCGTCCCGACCCCGGTAGCCGCCGCGGTCGTCACGGGGCGCGGAGCTGCCGCGGTCCTCGCGACCCCGGTACCCACCACGGTCGTCGCGCGGCGCGGAGTTGCCCCGGTACCCACCACGGTCACCACCACCGGCACGGTCGTCCCGACCCCGGTACCCGCCACGATCGTCGCGGGGCGCAGAGCTCCCGCGGTCATCGCGACCGCGGTACCCGCCACGGTCGTCACGCGGCGCAGAGCTGCCCCGGTAGCCGCCACGGTCGCCACCACCGGCACGGTCATCACGGCCGCGGTACCCACCACGGTCATCGCGAGGCGCAGAGCCCCCACGGTCGTCACGACCGCGGTACCCACCACGGTCGCCACCACCGGCGCGGTCGTCCCGCGACGGGTACCCGCCCCGGCGGTCGTCGTCACGCGGCGGGCGTGCGCCCCCGCGGTCGTCGCGACCGTACCCACGGTCGTCGCGACCGGTCCCGCCGGAGCGGCCACCGGCACCGGCACCTGCCCCGCCGCGTCCGCCGGCCGGGCGGCCGGAGCGATCCGGGCCTCCCGATCGTCCGTTGCGGTCATCTCGGTCTCGGGGCGTGCGCCCCCGGTCGTCAAACCCGGCCATCGGGGATCCCTTCCTTCTGCTCGAAGCCGTCCGCACCGTCGTCCAGCAGGGGCGAGATGAGCGGCAGCTCGTCGAGCGAGTTGATGCCGAGCTGCTGCAGGAGCAGATCGGACGTGACGTAGTTGATGGCGCCGGTCTCGGCGTCGGTGAACGACTCCTCGATCAGACCGCGCGCGACCAGGGTGCGGACGACACCGTCGACGTTGACGGCGCGGATCGAGGCGATCTGTGATCGGGTGATCGGCTGCTTGTAGGCGACGACCGCGAGGGTCTCGAGGGCGGCCTGTGACAGGCGCGAGGGACGCTCGGCCTCGACGAACTGCTCGACCACCGGGTCGAGGTCCTGGCGGACGTAGAAGCGCCAGCCACCGCCGACCTCGCGGAGTTCGAAGCCACGGCGGACCGTGCCGTCGACGCCGTCGAAGTCGGCGACCAGGCGCTCGACCGCCTGGCGGACGGCGGGGACGGGCGCACCGACGGCGGCACCGAGGGCGACGAGCGACTGCGGCTCGTCGGCGATCATCAGGATGGCCTCGAGCTGGCGGTCGATCGGGATCGCGGCCGGTTCGTGCACGGCGCGGTCGTGGATCTCGTGCTCGATCGCGCGGGCGTCGGCCATCTCGTCGGCGCCGCCGGGTTCGGCGCTGGAGACGTCGTGCACGTCATCCGTCATAGTCGGCTCCCAGGTTCGCGAGGCTCTCGTCGGACCAGTCCTCGGCGGTCCACCGCAGTGTCAGCTCCCCGAGCGGCTCGAGCTGCTCGAACGAGATCGACGCGTTCCGGTACAGCTCGAGGATCGCGAGGAAGCGAGCCACAACGATACCCGTCTGGTCGACACCCGCGACCAGTTCCCGGAACGAGACCCCCTCGCCCTCGCGGGTGCGCAGGATCGACACGACGATCGCGGCCTGCTCGCGGATGCTGATGAGCGGCGCGTGCAGGTGGTCGAGCCCGACCGTGGGGATCTCCCGCGGAGCGAACGCCAGCGTCGCCAGCGCGGCGAAGTCCTGCACCGACAGGGTCCAGACGAGCTCCGGGGTCCGGGCGCGGAACCGCTCCTCGAGCCGGACGCTGCGGCCGTGGCGGCGGGACTCGACGCCCCACCGCTCCCCGAACCACTCGGCCGCCTGCTTGAACGCCCGGTACTGCAGCAGCCGGGCGAACAGCAGGTCGCGTGCCTCGAGCAGGGCGACGTCCTCGGCGTCGACGAGCTCGCCCTGGGGCAGCAGGCCGACGATCTTCAGGTCGAGCAGGGTCGCGGCCACGACCAGGAACTCGCTCGCCTCGTCGAGTTCGTCGGCGGACTCCGCCTGGCGCACGTACTGGATGAACTCCCCCGTCACGGCGCCGAGCGAGACCTCGGTGATGTCGAGCTCGTGCTTCGTGATGAGCGACAGCAGCAGGTCGAACGGCCCGTCGAAGTTGGCGAGCCGGACCCGGAACCCCGCGTCAGGCGACGGCGCCACGCTGGACGAGCTCTCGTGCGAGCTGCCGGTAGGCGTGGGCGGCAGGGTGTTCCGGCGCGGTCTGCGTGATCGGCCGCGCGGACACGGTGGCGTCCGGGAACTTGACGGTCCGGCCGATGACGGTGTCGAGCACGCGGTCGTCGAAGGTGTCGACGACGCGCTCCATGACCTCGCGGGAGTGCAGCGTGCGCGAGTCGTACATGGTCGCCAGGATGCCGTCGAGCTTGAGGGCGGGGTTGAGCCGGTCGCGCACCTTGTCGATCGTCTCGATGAGCAGGGCGACACCGCGCAGCGCGAAGAACTCGCACTCGAGCGGGATGAGCACGCCGTGCGCCGCGGTCAGGGCGTTCACGGTGAGCAGGCCGAGCGACGGCTGGCAGTCGACCAGGATCACGTCGTAGTCGTTCGCGACCTTGCGGAGCACGCTCGCCAGGATCTGCTCGCGGGCGACCTCGTTGACCAGGTGCACCTCGGCCGCGGACAGGTCGATGTTCGCCGGGATGACGTCGAGTCCCGGGGTGTTCGTCGGCTGGATGACCTGGTTCGGGTCCTTCACGGAGCCCATCAGCAGGTCGTAGACGGTGTGGATGTCGTGCGTGCGGACACCGAGGCCGGCGGACAGGGCGCCCTGCGGGTCGAAGTCGACGGCCAGGACCTTCCGGCCGTACTCCGCGAGCGCCGCACCCAGGTTGATCGCCGTGGTGGTCTTGCCGACGCCGCCCTTCTGGTTGCAGAGCGCGATGATGCGGGCGGGTCCGGTGCTGTCGAGTTCCTCGGGCACGGGGAACACCCGGACGGGACGCCCCGTCGGACCGTGGGTGGTCGCGCCGGTGGGGTTGGTCGTCGGGTTCGTGCTCACCCGGCCATCGTACCGGCGACGCCCCGCCGGCCCTGGTCGCACCGCCGCACCGACCGCAGCCGGTCTCGGGGACGCGTGCGGCGCCTCCAGGCCGTCAGGCGGGGCGCAGCGCGACCCGCATGCTGTCCACACGGTCCCCGATGACGGCGTCCGTCGTCCACCGTGCCTGCAGTCGTCCGACCAGAGCCTGCACGTCCGCCTGGTCGAGCCCCGGCAGCAGGGCGAGCCCGACGGTGAGCTCCGGTCCGGCGAACCGGCCGACCGGGTCCCCCGCGGCGAGTTCGACCCGGGCGACGCTGGGCTCCCCCTCGACCGAGGCAGCGAAGGCCCGGGCGACCTCGGGGTCCTCGAAGCACGGGGTCCACGGCAGGTCCTGCCCGAGCGCCCACACCGCCGGTCGGCGCAGCACGAACTCGGTGGGCGACTTCGGGTCGAGCACGACGAGCTGCGTGTCCTCGCTCGCCGCGGCCATCGCCACACGACGGGACTCCACCGGCACGGGCCGGGCGTCCGCGTCCCACGCGTGCATGGCGTCGACCGAGGTGAACGCCGGCATGACGCTGCGCCCGTCCGGGCCCGCGACCGTCACGATCGACAGCTCCTGCGTCTTGTCGACGAGCTTGCCCGCGTCGGTCTCCCCCAGGTCGCCGGCCTCGGCGATGAGCGGGATGAGCAGCCGGGCGCTGCGGAGGGCCGCGACGACCGCCGCCTGGGACGCTCCGCCCGACAGCCCCTGTATCGCGGCGACCACGTCGGGGTCGGCGAGCCCGTCGTCGTCGGCGAACGCGGTGTCGTGGTGGTCGAAGGTGCGACCCTCCCACGCGAAGCCCGCCGAGTCGGCAGCACCGCCCGCGGTGTGGGCGTCGTCGGGCTCCGGCCCGGCGCCGCGGCCGTTCGAGATGCCCGACACGGCGCTAGTCCGACGCGACGTCGAGCGCGGCCGGCAGCGTGAACGCGCCGGAGTACAGCGCCTTGCCGATGATCGCGCCCTCGAGCCCGAACGGCACGAGCTCGCGCAGGGCACGGAGGTCGTCGAGGGTGGAGATCCCGCCGGACGCCACCACGGGCTGGTCCGTGCGGTCGCACACCTGCCGCAGCAGTTCGACGTTCGGGCCCTGCAGCGTGCCGTCCTTGGTGACGTCGGTCACCACGTACCGGGCGCACCCGGCCGCTTCGAGGCGGTCGAGGACCTCCCACAGGTCGCCGGCGTCCTCGGTCCACCCGCGGCTCGCGAGGGTGGTGCCGCGGACGTCGAGCCCGACGGCGATCTGCTCGCCGTACTCACCGATCACCCGCGCCGCCCAGCCCGGGTTCTCGAGGGCCGCGGTGCCCAGGTTGACGCGTGCGGCACCGGTCGCCAGCGCCGCCTCGAGCGAGGCGTCGTCGCGGATGCCGCCGGAGAGCTCGACGGAGACACCCTCGACCTCGCGGATCGCGTGCGCGATCACCTTGCGGTTGTCGCCACGGCCGAACGCTGCGTCGAGGTCGACGAGGTGGATCCACTCGGCACCTTGGTCGCGCCAGGTGCGGGCAGCGGCGACGGGGTCGCCGTAGCCGGTCTCGCTGCCCGCCTCGCCCTGGGTGAGGCGCACGGCCTGGCCGTCGACGACATCGACGGCGGGCAGCAGGACGAGGGGCGCGGTGTCGGTGAGGTCGTTCATGGTCCTGTCGGTTTCGTTGCGGCCGGTCGGCCTGGTGCTGTCGGCTGTCGGCTTGCGGCTGTCCTGCGGCTGTCGACTGTTGGCTTGCGGCTGTCCTGCGGCTGTCGGCTTGCGGTGCTCGGCTGTCGGCCTGGAGGCGCGGCGTGCGTCCGGCGCGGCCGTCGCGTGCGTCGCCGGCCGGGTTCAGAGCGAGCGCACCCAGTTGGCGAGCAGGCGGATGCCCGGCTCGCCGGACTTCTCGGGGTGGAACTGGGTGGCGGTGAGCGGCCCGTTCTCGACCGCCGCGAGGAACGGCTGACCGTGCTCGGCCCAGGTCAGGCGGGGCGCGCGGAACGGCCCGTACGCCTCGAGCGGGAACTCGGTCACCCCGTACGAGTGCACGAAGTAGAAGCGCTCGTCGCGCAGCCCCTCGAACAGCACGGAGTCCTCGGGGGCCTGCACGGTGTTCCAGCCCATGTGCGGCAGGACGTCGGCCTGGATCTCCTGGACGGTGCCCGGCCACTGTCCGAGCCCCTCGACGTCGGCACCACGCTCGATGCCGCGGGAGAACAGCACCTGCATCCCGACGCAGATGCCGAGCACGGGCCGACCGCCTGCGAGTCGGTGGTCGACGATCTCGCCGCCCTGCACCCCCTCGAGCTGGTCGATCACCGCGGCGAACGCGCCGACGCCGGGGACGAGCAGGCCGTCGGCCTTGAGCGCCGCCTGCTTGTCCGAGGTCAGGGTGACCTCGGCGCCGGCGCGCTCCAGTGCCTTGGCCGCGGAGTGGACGTTGCCCGACCCGTAGTCGAGGACGACGACGTTCGGCTTGGCGGCGGTCACAGTGCGCCCTTCGTGGAGGGGATGCCGTCGACACGCGGGTCCAGCTCGACCGCCCTGCGCATGGCACGTGCGAACGCCTTGAACTCGGCCTCGGCGATGTGGTGTGGGTCGCGGCCCTCGAGCACGCGGACGTGCACGGTGATGCCGGCGTTGAACGTGATCGCCTCGAACACGTGGCGGACCATCGACCCGGTGAAGTGTCCGCCGATGCGGTGGAACTCGAAGCCCGCGGGCTCGCCGGAGTGCACCAGGAACGGCCGTCCGGAGACGTCGACGACCGCCTGGGCCAGCGCCTCGTCGAGGGGCACGAGCGCGTCGCCGTACCGGCCGATGCCGGAGCGATCACCGAGGGCCTGCTTGATCGCCTGGCCGAGCACGATCCCGGTGTCCTCGACCGTGTGGTGCACGTCGATGTCGGTGTCACCCGTGGAGTGCACCCGCAGGTCGATCAGCGAGTGCTTGCTGAACGCCGTCAGCATGTGGTCGAAGAACGGGACGGAGGTCGAGATCGACGACGTCCCGGTGCCGTCCAGGTCGAGCTCGAGCTCGACGCTCGATTCGCTCGTCCGGCGGCTGATCGAGGCGGTGCGGGCGGTCATGCCTCAACCCTAACCGGCGGCTGGACGGCGGCGACCTGCCGCATGGCGTCGAGGAACGCGGTGGTCTCCTCCTCGGTGCCCGCGCTCACGCGCAGGTGGTTGGGGATGCCGAGGTCGCGGACGATGACGTCGTGCTCGAGCAGTGCCTCGAACGCGGCGTTCGGGTCGGCGACGCCGCCGAACAGCACGAAGTTCGACCACGTCTCGTAGGTGCGGTACCCCATCGCCTGCAGCTCGACGACCATGCGGTCGCGCTGGCCCTTGATGTCGTCGACCATCGCGAGCATCTCGGGGGCGTGGCGCAGCGCGGCGATCGCGGCGGCCTGGGTGAGGGCGGACAGGTGGTAGGGCAGGCGCACGAGTCGGACCGCGTCGATGACGGCAGGGTGGGCGGCCATGTACCCGACGCGGGCACCGGCGAAGGCGAACGCCTTGCTCATCGTCCGGGAGACGACGAGCCGCTCACGCCCGGGCAGCAGGCTGATCGCACTGGGGGCGTCGCTCGGCATGAACTCGGCGTAGGCCTCGTCGACCATCACGATGCCGTCGGTGGCGTCGTACGCGGCCGTGATGGTCTCGAGCTCGAGCGGCGTGCCCGTCGGGTTGTTCGGCCCGCACAGGAACACGATGTCCGGCTGGTGCTCGCGGATCGCGGCCACCACGGTCTCGGGCGAGATGCGGAAGGCGTCGTCGCGCTGTGCAGGGATCCACGTGGTGCCGGTGCCGGACGCCAAGATCGAGTGCATCGAGTACGTGGGCGGGAACCCGAGCACGGACCGCCCCGGGCCACCGAAGGCCTGCAACAGCTGCTGCAGGACCTCGTTCGACCCGTTCGCGGCCCAGAGCTGGTCCGCACCGAGCCCGTGCCCGAGGTACTCGGCGAGGGACCGGCGCAGCTCCGTGAACTCGCGGTCCGGGTAGCGGTTCACGGTCAGCAGCGCGTGCCGGATGGACTCGACGATGTCGTCGGCCACGTCCGCAGGGACGGGATGCGTGTTCTCGTTGACGTTCAGCTGGACGCGCACGTGCTTCTGCGGAGCGCCGTACGGGCTCTGACCGCGCAGGTCGTCTCGGATCGGGAGGTCTTCGAGCGTGAATGCCACCGAACCATCGTAGGCCGCTGCACTCGGGCGACGACCAGCCGTCTGGACGGGAGTGCCCGTCGTGGCTACTCGCCTGCCGAGTACTGCGCCGGGATGGCGATCTGCTCGCCGGCCTGCAGCGCGGAGCTGTCCAGCGCGTTCAGGCTCACGACGTCCTGCACGAAGTCGCGCGGGTCTGCGTTCGGTGCGGTCTCTTCCGCGAGCTGCCACAGCGTCTCGCCGGGCTGGATCGTCACGGTCTCGAAGGTGGTGCGAGACCCACCGGCGCTGGCGTCGCCGGCGGACGCCTGCCCGCCGTTCAGGACGCCGAGGGCGACGACGATGAGCAGGGGGATCGCGGCGAGCGTCGTGAAGACGATGCGGCCGCGACGCGTGAGACGCAGGCGGGTACGCACGGCGGGCGCCGCGGGGCGCTGGATGTCAGCGAGGGCGATGGTGCTCATGTCGTTCTTGCCTTCCCGTTCGGTGAACCGAAGTCGTGTACCGAACATAGTTTCGAATCAGGCGGCGCACAAGTCCCAAGGATGGATTTGTGCAGGGATTTCTTGCGACACGCTCGAACAGGTGTTTGTCCGCGGTTGCCCGGTCGGATACTGTTTCGATCGACTGGGACAAGTCAAACGGGGACCACCGACATTCCCGCCACGACCGCTCCAGCACCGACGAAAGCGAGACGACGTGGTGGACGAACTGCGGGGCCAGAAGCCGCTGACGGCGAAGCAGCAGGCGATCCTCGACGCGATCCGAGCGTCGATCGCATCGCGGGGCTACCCGCCGAGCATGCGGGAGATCGGTGACGCCGCCGGACTGTCGTCGCTGTCGAGCGTCTCGCACCAGCTCGGACAGCTCGAGCTCGGCGGGTGGATCCGACGCGACCCGAACCGCCCCCGCGCCCTCGAGGTGCTGGTCGACGAGCCCTCGTCGGACGCGGACGCACCGGACGTCGACGCCACCACGCTCGTACCGCTGGTCGGCCGGATCGCCGCCGGCGTCCCGATCACCGCCGAGCAGCACGTGGACGAGATCCTGCCGCTCCCCCGCCAGCTCGTCGGCACGGGTGACCTCTTCATGCTCAAGGTCGTCGGTGAGTCGATGATCGACGCGGCGATCTGCGACGGCGACTGGGTGGTCGTGCGGTCACAGCAGACCGCCGAGAACGGGGACATCGTCGCGGCCATGCTCGACGAAGAGGCAACCGTGAAGGTGTTCCGTCAGCGCGACGGGCACACGTGGCTGCTGCCGCGCAACACCGCGTTCGAGCCGATCCTCGGTGACGCGGCCTCGGTGCTCGGCAAGGTCGTCGCGGTCCTGCGCTCCCTCTGACCAGTCACCCGGGTCCCCCGGTGCTCTGGGCCTGCCGGGCGAGACGCCGGCGTCCCCGCGAGACACCGCCTGCACGACGAAACGCCGCCGGATCCGGCGGCGTTTCGTGTGTTCGGGGGCGTCTCGGGAAGCCGACGGTGTCCTGCGGACCGGTGACGGGCCTCCAGGCCGCGCGGCAGCGCCTGCCGGAGCCGCGGGTCAGACGGACGGGACCGGCGTGACCAGGAACGGCTCGAGCTCGGCGACCTGCCGCTGGAAGACCCGGACGTGCAGGCGCGTGCCGTCCTCGACGTAGTCGACGGACTCCACCGAACCGGCGTCGTGCAGCGACGACACCAGGTCACCGCGGTCGTAGGGCACCACGATGGTCAGGTCGACGTCGGGCTCCGGCAGGCGGTCCTCGATGACGCGGAGGAGCTCCGGGATGCCCTCGCCGGTGCGCGCCGAGACGAACACCGCGTCCGGTACGAGCCCGATGAGCACCAGCCGCTGGGCGTCGTCGATCAGGTCGGCCTTGTTGAAGACGACGATCTCCGGCAGGTCCCCCGCACCGACGTCGCCGATGACCTCGCGCACCGTCGAGAGCTGCGCGCCGGGGTCGGGGTGCGAGCCGTCCACGACGTGGACGATGACGTCGGCGTCGCCGACTTCCTCGAGGGTGGAGCGGAACGCCTCGACCAGCTGGTGCGGCAGGTTGCGCACGAACCCGACGGTGTCGACGAACGTGAACTCCCGCCCCTTGGCGCTCTCGGTCCGGCGGACGGTGGCGTCCAGCGTCGCGAACAGCTGGTTCTGCACGAGCACGCCGGCGCTCGTCAGGCGGTTGAGCAACGAGGACTTGCCCGCGTTCGTGTAGCCCGCGATCGCGACGCTCGGCACCTCGTTGCGGTTGCGCTCGGCGCGCTTGGCCTCGCGCGCCGGGGCGAACCCGGCGATCTGCCGACGGAGCTTGGCCATGCGCGTGTGGATCTTGCGGCGGTCGAGCTCCATCTTGGTCTCACCGGGACCGCGCGACCCCATGCCCGCACCGCCGGAGACCTGACCACCGGCCTGTCGGGACATCGACTCACCCCAACCACGCAGTCGCGGCAGCAGGTACTGGAGCTGGGCGAGCTCGACCTGGGCCTTGCCCTCGCGGGTCTTCGCGTGCTGGCTGAAGATGTCGAGGATCACGGCCGTGCGGTCGATCACCTTCACCTTCACGACGTCCTCCAGCGCACGACGCTGCGAGGGGGCGAGTTCGGTGTCGGCGATGACCGTGTCGGCGCCGGTGGCCTTGACGACCATCGCGAGTTCCTGGGCCTTGCCCTTGCCGAGGTAGGTGGCCGGGTCGGGGTTCGGTCGGCGCTGCAGGAGCCCGTCGAGCACCACGGCGCCCGCTGTCTCGGCCAGTGCCGCCAGCTCGCGGAGGGAGTTCTCGGCGTCCGAGGCATCGCCCTGGGGGTAGACCCCGATCAGGACGACCTGCTCGAGCCGCAGCTGGCGGTACTCGACCTCGGTGACGTCCTCGAGCTCGGTGGAGAGGCCCGTGACACGACGCAGTGCCGCTCGGTCCTCACGGTCGTACTGGTCGCCGTCGCCGTCCCAACCGCGGTCGTCGACCGAGCGGGTCTGGATGGCCTGGGCGGGCGCGAAGATGGACGATGCTGCGCGCTGGTCCGCGTTGCGCAGCACCCGTTCGACGACACCTTCTGCGCTGTCGTCGGTGGACTGGTGGTTCTCCTGATGGGTATCCGTCATGCTGTGCTCAGGGTACCGCCGCGGCCCCTCGGACACACGGGGGTGACGGTACGGTTCTTCCATGGCGAACGAGCACTACTTCTCCGCGAACCCGTCGTCCGAGACACGCGAACGCGAGATCACGGTCACCCTCGCCGATCGACCCCTCACGCTCACCACCGCGGCGGGGGTGTTCAGCCCGGACGGCATCGACCGCGGCACGAAGGTCCTGCTCGGGTCCGTGCCGGCCCCGGCGAGCGACGGCGCACTGCTCGACATCGGCTGCGGCTGGGGTCCGATCGCGATCACCATGGCCCTGCAGTCCCCCGACGCCCGGGTGTGGGGCGTCGACGTCAACGAGCGGGTCCTCGGGCTCGCGCGCGGGAACGCCGCCGCCGCCGGGGCCGCCAACGTCACCGTCGCCCTGCCGTCGGACGTCCCCGCCGACCTGCGCTTCCGGACGATCTGGTCGAACCCGCCGATCCGTGTCGGCAAGGACGAGCTCCACGAGATCCTGCTCACCTGGCTGCCGCGGCTCGAGGTCGGGGGCGAGGCGTGGCTCGTGGTGTCGAAGGACCT
Organism: Curtobacterium oceanosedimentum; assembly: GCF_020297365.1. Lineage (GTDB taxonomy): Bacteria > Actinomycetota > Actinomycetes > Actinomycetales > Microbacteriaceae > Curtobacterium. Next base: position 45,557 of record NZ_JAIXIG010000004.1, on the reverse strand, counting down.
GGGTGGCGACTCGCTGCAGAAGTGGCTCGTCGGGGCGCTGGGCGAGGGGTTCGCGGTGGACCGGGTGTCGACCGCCAAGGGGTTCCGCGTGATCCGGGTGGTGCGCTCGGCGTAGGCGCCGGCGCTGCGCGGCGCCCGCTCGCGCCGCGGTCGCTCGCGCGACGGCCGCTCGCGCGACGCCGCGGTCGTTGTGCTTCGTGAGCACGAATGGTCGAGTCGCCACGGCGCACCCGACCATTGCTGCTCACGACGTGCGGGCACGACCCACGAACGAGCAGCGCGCGCCCGTCCCCGCGCCCGCCCGCCCGCGTCAGACCGTCAGGTCGCCCGAGAACACCAGCTCGGCCGGCCCGGACAGCGACACGTGCTCGCCGTCCTCGGTCGCCGTCATCCGCACGGTCAGCAGCCCGCCCGGCACCCGCACCCGCCAGGTGTCCGGCGCCCCCGCGCCCACCCAGTACCGCGTGGCGAGGGCCGCGGCCACCGCGCCGGTCCCGCACGACAGAGTCTCCCCGCTGCCCCGCTCGTGCACGCGCATCGTGATCACGCCGACGCCGTCCTCGATCAGCGGGTCCCCCGGCAGCACGAACTCCACGTTGGCACCGTGCGCCGGCGCCGGGTCGAGCACCGGCAGGAACGTCAGGTCGAGGTCGGCGAGCTCGTCCTCGGTCTCGACCGCGACGACCACGTGCGGGTTGCCGACGTCGATGCCGATGCCCGGTCGCGCGCCGTCGAGGTTCTTCGCCCGCACGAGCACGTCGTCCGATCCGCCGCCCTCGATGCCCAGGCTCCAGCGGCCGAGGTCGGCGGCGAACCCGTTCGTGGTGCGCCGGATGTCGACCAGGCCCTTGCGGCTGCCGACGGTGAGCGTCTCGCCGGGCGCCAGGTCGACCAGCCCCGATTCGGTCAGGTACCGCGCGAACACACGGATGCCGTTGCCGCACATCTCCGCGACCGTGCCGTCGGCGTTGTGGTAGTCCATGAACCAGGTCGCCTCGGGCTCGACGGACACGAGCGCGCGCCCCTCGGGGATCGCCTCGGAGCGCACCGCGCGGATCACGCCGTCACCACCGACGCCGAACCGGCGGTCGGCGATCGCCCGGATCCGCTCCGGGGTCAGGTCGACGACGGCGTCGGGGTCGGCGAACAGGACGAAGTCGTTGCCGGTCCCCTGGCCCTTGGTGAAGTGCAGCTCGGTCACGGCACGATCCTACGGGCCAGCTCCGACAGGTCGCCGGGGTCCGCCCCCGTGACGTCGAGCGTCTCCGCGTCGGCGTAGCGCCGGAACCAGGACACCTGCCGACGCGCGTACTTGCGCGTGGCGACGCCCGTCGCCTCGACGGCTTGGTCGACCGTCGACGTGCCGGCGAGCACCTCGAGCGCCTGCGAGTAGCCGATCGCACCGCGGGCGGTGCGTCCCTGCTCCAGTCCGCGGTCGCGGAGGGCCGCGACCTCGTCGACCAGCCCGGCCGCGAACATCAGCGCGGCCCGCTCGTGCAGGGCCGGCACCAGCTGGTCGCGGTCGCGACGCAGGTGCAGGATGCGGGACGGTCGCCAGGCGCGGGGCGCGTCCGGGAGGCTCGGGGTCACCACCTCGGATCGGCTCGCGATCTCGAGTGCTCGGATCAACCGCCGTGGGTTGCGTGCGTCGATCGTCGCGGCGGCCGCCGGGTCGAGGGCGCGCAGCCGTTCGAGCAGGATGCCCGGGCCGAGCTCCTCGTGCTCCTGCTCGAGCCGCGCCCGGAGCACCGGGTCCGTACCGGGGAACGCCAGGTCGAACAGCACCGCGGAGACGTACAGGCCGCTGCCCCCGACGAGCACCGCCACGCCCCCGTCCGCCTGGATCCGTTCGACGTCGGCCCGGGCGGCGACCTGGTACGCAGCGACGCTCGCCTCGTCGGTGACGTCGAGCACGTCGAGCTGGTGGTGCGGGATGCCCCGTCGTTCCTCGAGCGGCAGCTTGGCCGTCCCGATGTCCATGCCGCGGTACAGCTGCATGGCGTCGGCGTTGATGATTGCTGCGCTGCGACCCGCGGCGCGCAGGCGCTCGGCGATCGCGATGCCGAGGTCGGACTTGCCGGTGCCCGTCGCCCCGACGACCGCGATCAGGTCGGCAGAGCTCCCTGCGGCCGGCGTCGGATCAGCGGCCGACACGGAGCGTGGGCAGCCCGAGCGAGACCGGGCGCGGGCCGTCGCCGGCCGTCGCGGGTGTCGGGACGCCACAGCTCTCCGCCTCGGCGCGGTCCCAGGCGTCGCCGGCACGCGTGCGGCGGATGCGCAGCGGACCCTCGTTGTCGGCGATCAGGAAGTGCGGAGCGGCACGGGTGACCTCCACCGTGACGACGTCGCCCGGGCGCGGGACCGCGGACCCGGCCGGCACCGCGAAGTGCACGAGCCGGGAGTCCTCGGCGCGGCCGGACAGCCGGCGGGTGGCGTCGTCCTTCTTGCCCTCGCCCGTGGCGACCAGCACCTCGACGCTCCGGCCGACCTGCCGGGCGTTCTCCTCTGCGGTGATCCGGTCCTGCAGCGCGACCAGCCGCTCGTACCGTTCCTGCACGACCTGCTTCGGCAGCTGGTCGTCCATCGTGGCGGCCGGGGTGCCCGGTCGGATGGAGTACTGGAACGTGAAGGCGGAGGCGAACCGCGCCTGCTCGACGACCCGCAGGGTGTCGGCGAAGTCGGCCTCGGTCTCGCCGGGGAAGCCCACGATGATGTCCGTCGAGATGGCCGCGTGCGGGATCTCCGCGCGGACGCGGTCGAGGATCCCGAGGAACCGCTCGCTGCGGTAGCTGCGACGCATCGCCTTGAGCACGCGGTCCGAGCCGGACTGCAGCGGCATGTGCAGCTGCGGCATGACGTTCGGCGTCTCGGCCATGGCGTCGACGACGTCGTCTGTGAACGCCGCGGGGTGCGGGCTCGTGAACCGGACGCGCTCGAGCCCCTCGATCGTCCCCGTGGCCCGCAGCAGCTTGCTGAAGGCCTGTCGGTCGCCGAACTCGACGCCGTAGGAGTTGACGTTCTGCCCGAGCAGCGTGACCTCGATCGCACCGTCGTCGACGAGCGCCTGCACCTCGGCCAGGACGTCCCCGGGACGGCGGTCCTTCTCCTTGCCGCGCAGCGAGGGGACGATGCAGAACGTGCACGTGTTGTTGCACCCGACCGAGATCGACACCCAGCCGCTGTGCGTGGACTCACGCTTGGTCGGCAGTGTCGACGGGAACACGTCGAGGGCCTCGAGGATCTCGATCTGCGCCTCGTCGTTGTGTCGGGCCCGCTCGAGCAGCGTCGGCAACGACCCCATGTTGTGCGTGCCGAAGACGACGTCGACCCACGGCGCCTTCTCGAGGATGACGTTCTTGTCCTTCTGCGCCAGGCACCCGCCGACGGCGATCTGCATGCCCGGGTGCTCGCGCTTGATGCCGGCGAGCTGCCCGAGGTTGCCGTAGAGCCGGTTGTCGGCGTTCTCGCGCACCGCACACGTGTTGATGACGACCACGTCGGCCTGCTCGCCGTCGGCAGCGGCGTAGCCCGCGGCCTGCAGCGAGCCGCTCAGCCGCTCGGAGTCGTGCACGTTCATCTGGCACCCGTAGGTGCGGACTTCGTAGGTGCGGGGGCGCGCTGCGACGGTGGCCATGGTCGTCCCAGTGTAGGTCGGAGCGGCTACTCGAACCGGACGGTGCCGCCGCCCGGTCGCGGTCGCTTCCCACCGCCGTCGAGGGCGCGCTCCACGGCGATCCGGACGACGCCCGAGCTGTAGCCCTTGCGCATCAGGAAGCCGGACAGTCGTCGTTCCGCGGTCGCACGGTCCAGCCCGCGCATCTGCTGCGCACGCTTGTCGGCGAGCTCCTGCGCGCGGAGGAACTCGTCGTCCTCGTCGTCCGCGGCCTCGTCGAGCGCCGTGTCGATCGCGGCCTGGTCGATGCCCCGTCGACGGAGCTCCGTGACGACGCCCTGTCGCCCGAGGCCCTTGCGGGCGTGCAGGCGGTCGACCAGGTCGGTGGCCAGGGCCACGTCGTCGAGGAGCCCGACGCGGGTCAGTCGTGCGATCTCGTGCTCGACGACGTCGGGGTCCAGGTCCTGCTGCAGGAGCAGTGTGCGCATCTCCGACTCGCTCACGCCCTTGCGTCCGAGCGCCCGCATGCTCAGGCGTTCGGCGTCGGCGCGCTGCTCGTCGAGCGGACGAGGGGCGTCAGCCGGGTCGATCTCCTCGCCACCGGCGATGGAGAACACCGAGGCGGTCTTCGCGTCCGCGGTCGCGGAGTCGTAGCCGTCCTGCTCGGCACGGGCTGCGCGACCGGAGCCGTCTCCGATGACGGGCGACACCCACGCGGCCTCGCTCCGGGTGCCGTGCAGGGGAACCGGGGAGTCGGCGTCGAAGGGCGCATCGGTCTGCTCGGACCCGGGAACGTACCAGCCGTCCGCACCCTGCGGTTCGTCCGCCGATGCCGGAGACGCGGGCGGAACCGGCGAGACCGGCCGCATCGATCGCACCGGCGCAGGCGGGGTCACGGGAGCGGGCGGCGTCACCGGCGCCGATGGGGAGTCCGAGCCGGTCGAGCTCGGTGGCGTCGCCGGCGCACGACGACGGGACCTCGCACCGAACAGGTCGGTGACCGGTGCGAGGCCCTCGTCGTCGTGGTCGGTGCTCACGCGCCCTTGCGCTCCGCGAGCTTCGGCGCGATCGACTCGACTGCGGCGTCCTCGGCCTTGGCCCCACCGACGCCGAGCTTGGCGAGGATCTTGCCCTCGATCTCAGCAGCGATCTCGGGGTTCTGGATCAGGAACGAACGCGAGTTCTCCTTGCCCTGCCCGAGCTGGTCGCCGTCGTAGGTGTACCAGGCACCCGACTTCTTCACGATGCCGTGGTCGACACCGAAGTCGAGCAGCGAGCCCTCTCGCGAGATGCCGACGCCGTACAGGATGTCGAACTCGGCCTGCTTGAAGGGCGGGGCCATCTTGTTCTTGACCACCTTGACGCGCGTGCGGTTCCCCACCGCGTCGGTGCCGCTCTTGAGCGTCTCGATGCGACGGATGTCCAGTCGGACGGACGCGTAGAACTTCAGCGCCTTACCGCCCGAGGTCGTCTCGGGTGAACCGAAGAACACACCGATCTTCTCGCGCAGCTGGTTGATGAAGATCATCGTGGTCTGCGTCTGGTTCAGGCCACCCGCGAGCTTGCGGAGGGCCTGGGACATCAGGCGGGCCTGCAGACCGACGTGCGAGTCGCCCATCTCGCCCTCGATCTCGGCGCGGGGCACGAGCGCCGCGACCGAGTCGACCACGATGAGGTCGATCGAGCCGGACCGGACCAGCATGTCCGCGATCTCGAGTGCCTGCTCCGCGGTGTCGGGCTGCGACACGAGCAGGGCGTCGATGTCGACGCCGAGCTTCTTGGCGTACTCGGGGTCGAGCGCGTGCTCGGCGTCGATGAACGCCGCGATGCCGCCGGCGCGCTGCGCGTTGGCGATGGCGTGGATCGTGAGGGTCGTCTTACCCGACGACTCCGGGCCGTAGATCTCGACGATGCGGCCGCGGGGAAGGCCGCCGATGCCGAGCGCGACGTCCAGCGCGACGGAACCGGTCTGGATGACGTTAACGGGTGCGCGGTCGTCCGACCCGAGGCGCATGATCGCACCCTTGCCGAACTGCCTGTCGATCTGTGCGAGTGCGGTCTCGAGGGCCTTCTCGCGGTCTGCCGGTGATGGCATGGGGTGCTCCTTCGTGCTCGATGTCGGCCGCCTGTAGGCTGTCGCGTCCGCTCCCGCCGATGGTGCAAGGCCGGTGGTTCTGCGACAAGGCTTCGGGCTGTTCCCGTTGCTTCGAACCTAGGGCGGGCCACCGACATCACTGCCGACGACCGCGCGATCTGTGGATGAAGACTCCGGACAGCGCCGCTGTGCAGGAAGCTACCACCGATCGAACACGCGTTCGAGCAACACGCCGAACACAGTTTCGGGCTGTCAGTCCCGCGGTTCGGCCAGCCCCTTACCGTGACGGCGGTCGAGCGGGACGTCCTGCGAGTCGCACAGCGCGTCCCAGACCCGGCGCGTATCGATGCCGGCCGACAGGGCGTCCACCGCGGACCGCCCACCGAGGTGCTCGAGCACGACGTCACGGGTGACCACCGACCCGTAGGCCTCCCCGAACACCTGGTCGACGGCTCGCCAGAACTCACTCACGCGCATCCGACCAGCCTAGGCGTCCCTCCGTCAGCACTTCGTGAGCAGCAACGGTCGAGTGCGATCCGGCGCGACCCGACCATTCCTGCTCACGAAGCGCCACGCCACCCCCGAGGAACCCCGCACGCAGAACGCCCCCGCCGGGAAGGACCGGCGGGGGCGTTCGGAGCAGTGCGGTCAGCGCACCGCGAGGTCGTTGTCGAACTCGGCGACCAGGTCGTCCGGGAGCGTGTCGGGGACCGGGGTCAGCCCCTCGACGATCGCGAGACGGTCGCCCACTTCGCGCATGATGGTCGAGATGGGTGTGTCCAGCGCGTCCGCGACGGACGCGAGGATCTCCGAGCTGGCTTCCTTCTGCCCGCGCTCGACCTCACTGAGGTACCCGAGCGCGACACTGGCCTTGGACGCGACCTGACGGAGGGTCCGGCCCTTCTGCAAGCGGAAGTCCCGGAGTACATCGCCGATTTCCTGACGAACGAGAACCATGAGAACTCCTCCTCTCTGTCGTCTCCGCGCCCGCTCGGTCCGGTGGATCGAGTTCGGGTTCGGCAACCCTAGCGTTGCCGGTTGCAGCATGCTAGCCAGCCTGGCTGCCGTACTGCTGGAGATTTCGTGGGATGTAACCCGGGAGCCGCGAGGCCTATTCCCGGCCCCGGACCTCGGACGACGTCCGTGCCAGGAGTTCGGAGACGGTGGCGCGACGGATTGCTCCGCGGTCTCCGTCGAGGTGCAGTTCGACGGCTCGGGCCGCCGCGGCGGAGGCGATCCCCACGTACACCGTGCCGACGGGCTTGCCGTCCTGCGGATCCGGGCCGGCGACACCGGTCGTGCTGATCCCCCAGGTCGCCGGCTGCCCGTCCACCGACAGCGCGATGCGGACACCCGCCGCCATCTGCCGCGCGACCTCCGGGTGCACGGCCCCCTCGGCGGCGAGCAGGGACGCGGACACCCCCAGCACCGAGTGCTTCAGGGGCGTCGCGTACGCCACGACCCCGCCCCGTACGGCCGCGCTCGCGCCGGGGACGTCGACGAGCGTCGACACGACGAGTCCCCCGGTCAGCGACTCCGCCACGGCGACGGTCTCACCGCGGCTCGTCAGCTCCTCGACCAGGCGCCGCGCGATCGCGCCGACGTCGCCGCCACCGTCGGGAGGCGCGGCACCGGTCGCGTCGTCGGCTTCCGTCACGCGGTGGTCCGGTTGTGCTTCCACGCCTGCCACAGGTAGTCGATCCCGCTCAGGATCGTCGCCAGGAACGCGGCGGTCATCAGGATGCCGTTGACCCAGTGCGCCCAGTCCCCCACCAGGTTCCACCACGGGAACAGCGCCGTGGTCAGCGCCACGGCCTGCAGCACCGTCTTGATCTTGCCGCCACGGCTGGCCGGGATCACGCGGTCCGACAGCACGGCGAACCGGAAGACCGTGATGCCGATCTCGCGCAGCATGATGAGCACGGTGACGTACCAGGGCAGCTCGCCCAGGATCGACAGGGCGACGAGGGCACCGCCGATGAGCACCTTGTCGGCGATCGGGTCGACGAGCTTGCCGAAGTCGGTGACCAGGTTCTGCCGGCGGGCGATGATGCCGTCGGCGCTGTCGGTCACGATGGCCACGACGAACACCACGGCAGCCCAGACGCGGACCGCTCCGTCGCTGCCGCCGTCGGCCAGCAGCAGGACGAAGAACAGGGGCGCCATCAGGATGCGCACCACGGTGATGATGTTCGCCACGTTCGCCGTCGACGCCGGACCGGGGCCCTTGCGCAGTAGTCGACCGCGCCACGGGAACCGTGCGCCGTGCTGTGTGTCCGTACCGTCCGAGGCGGTCATCGCCGTCACTCCCTGCCCGTCAGTCCCCACGCGTCCTCATCGGGCTCGTCGTGCACCTCATCGTAGCCGCGGGTCATGTCCCCCACCGGGTCGGCGCCGTACCGGTCACCGTCGTCGGACGGTGTCGGCGTCGGCGCTGCCGGAGCGGCCGCGGCCGCGGCCGCGGCCGGAGGCTCCTCGCCGCGGAGCTTCGCGAGCACGGCGGGCAGCTGGTCGGCGGTCACCAGGACGTCGCGGGCCTTGGACCCCTCGGACGGCCCGACGATGTCGCGCGACTCCATCAGGTCCATGAGTCGTCCGGCCTTGGCGAACCCGACGCGGAGCTTGCGCTGCAGCATCGAGGTCGATCCGAACTGCGTCGACACGACCTGCTCGACGGCGGCGAGCAGCAGCTCGAGGTCGTCGCCGATGTCGGCGTCGATCTCCTTGCGCTCGACCACCGCGGCGACGTCCTGCCGGTACTCGGGCTGCGCCTGGCGGGTGACGTGCTGGACGACCTCGGCGACCTCGCCCTCCTGCACCCAGGCACCCTGCACGCGCAGCGACTTGGACGACCCCATCGGCAGGAAGAGCGCGTCGCCCTGGCCGATGAGCTTGTCGGCTCCCGGCTGGTCGAGGATGACGCGGGAGTCCGTGACGCTCGTCACCGCGAAGGCGATGCGCGACGGCACGTTGGCCTTGATCAGCCCCGTGATGACGTCGACCGAGGGGCGCTGCGTCGCGAGCACCAGGTGGATGCCGGCGGCACGTGCGAGCTGGGTGATGCGGACGATCGACTCCTCGACGTCGCGCGGCGCCACGAGCATGAGGTCGGCGAGTTCGTCGACGACGACGAGCAGGTACGGGTACGGCTTGAGCTTCCGCTCGCTGCCCGCCGGCAGGATGATCTCGTCGTTCTCGATGGCCTTGTTGAAGTCGTCGACGTGGCGGAACCCGAACGACGCCAGGTCGTCGTACCGCATGTCCATCTCCTTCACGACCCACTGCAGCGCCTCGGCCGCCTTCTTCGGGTTCGTGATGATGGGCGTGATGAGGTGCGGGACGCCGGCGTAGATCGAGAGCTCGACGCGCTTGGGGTCGACCAGGACCATGCGGACCTCGGACGGCTTCGCGCGCATGAGCAGCGACGTGATCATCGAGTTGATGAACACCGACTTGCCGGACCCGGTGGAACCGGCGACGAGCAGGTGCGGCATCTTCGCCAGGTTCGCGACGACGAAGCCGCCCTCGACGTCCTTGCCGACACCGATCGTCATCGGGTGCTTCGACTTCCGGGCCGCGTTCGAGCGCAGCACGTCGCCGAGGGACACGATCTCGCGGTCGGTGTTGGGGATCTCGACGCCGATCGCGCTCTTCCCGGGGATCGGTGACAGGATGCGGACCTCGTTCGAGGCGACGGCGTACGACAGGTTCTTCGACAGCGCCGTGACGCGCTCGACCTTCACACCCGGGCCGAGCTCGATCTCGTACCGCGTGACGGTCGGGCCACGCGAGAAACCCGTGACCTTCGCGTCCACCTTGAACTCGGTGAGCACGCCGGTGATGGCGGCGACGATGTCGTCGTTCGCCTGGCTCCTGGCCACCGACGGCGTGCCGGCGCTCAGCGTCGTGGCCGCCGGCAGCCGGTAGGGCTTCGACGGGTCGTCGTCGGCCGCTGCGGACGGCACCAGCCCCCCGGCCTCGGCGTCGGCGTCGATCGGCTCGTCCGGCGCCACGGGGTCGTCGACGGCGTCCGGGACCACGGGTCGGATGTCCGCGACCGGTTCGGGCCGTGCCGGGACCTCGGTGCCGAAGGCCTGCAGCGCGTGTTCGGCGTCCTCGAGGTCCTGCTCGACGGAGTCGTTGAGGTTGACCGACGCGGGCTCGGCGGGCGTCAGGTCGACCAGTCCGGCGGCGGCACCGGCATTGGGGTTCGTCACCGGCGCGACGGGCGCAGCAGCAGGGGCGTCCGGGACGGGCGGGGCGGCCGCCGTCGCCGCGGGCAGCACGGGGCTGTCGTAGGCCGGGTCTTCCTCGCGCCCGGACTTGTTGCGCCGCCACCACGGGACGTTGTCGCCGCCCTCGCCCTCGGCAGCAGCGGCCTGCTCGTCGCCGAACCCCAGGTCGTCGAAGAGCTGGAAGTCGGTGTCGCCCTTCTTGCCGCGCTTGGGCGTGCGGGCACGAGCGGCGGGCTCGGCCACGGCGGACGCCTCGGCCTCGGGTTCCGCGGCGGGCGCGGGCGCACCGAACAGGTACGCGTAGAGCTCGTGCAGGCGGCGGCCGAGCTTGTTCGGCGGCGTCTTCGTGATGATGAACAGCGACAGCACGAGCAGCACGATCGCCACGGGCACGGCGACCCAGGCGGTGGCGATCGTGACGAGCCAGCCGATGACGACCCAGCCGAGCACACCGCCGGCGGCAGCGAGCGCAGGCATGCCGTCGGCCGCGCTCGGCTGTCCGCCGAACACGTGGCACAGCGAGGCGATCGAGACGATCAGCAGCCCGAGTCCGATGCCGATCCGGGTGTTGTCGTGCACCGATGCGGGGTGCCGGAAGAGCCAGCCCGCGAAGACGACCATGATCACCGGCAGCGCGAAGGCCAGCCGGCCGAACAGCCCGCCGAACGTGTACGCGTCGAGCGCGATGGACACGTCGTTGGTGGGGTTGAGCCACTCGACGACCGCGCCGGCGATGGCGAGCAGGAACAGCAGGAACGGGAAGCCGTCGCGCCGCTGGTCCTTCTCCAACGTCTCCTTGCCGAGCAGTCGGAACATCGCCCCGACGCCGTGGGCCATCGCGAGCCACGCGGTGACGAGCGGGTTCTGCTCGCGGAACACCGGCGTCGGTGCGGCCTGCGGCAGCTTCTTCGTCGTCGCCTGCGTGCGCGACGAACCGCGCGTCCCGTTCCCACGGGACGACGTGGACGCGCGCGAGCGCGTGGTCGACTTGGTGCCTCCGGCCATGGGCAGAACCCTAATCCCCGCTCAGGACAAACGCAGGGAGGCCCGCCGCAGCGTCCGTGACGGACGCTGGACGGGCCTCCCGGGCCGGACCGACGTGGACGCGAGCGCACCCACGCCCGCGAGCGGGCGCTACGCCTCGATGACCACCGGGACGATCATCGGACGGCGGCGGTGCTTCGTGTTCACCCAGCGGCCGACCGTGCGACGGACGACCTGACCGAAGGCGTGCGCGTCGCGGGTGCCGTTGGCGGCCGCCTCGGCGATCGCCTTGGCGATCTGCGGACGGACGTCGTCGAAGACCGAGTCGTCCTCGGCGAAGCCGCGCGACTGGATCTCCGGCCCGACCACGCACTGTCCGGTGGTGAAGTCCACCGCGGCGAAGATCGAGATGAAGCCCTCTTCGGCCAGGACCCGGCGGTCCTTCAGGTCGGCGTCGGTGATCTCGCCGACGGTCGAGCCGTCCACGTAGACGTACCCGATGTCGAGCTGGCCGGCCACCGTGACCTCGCCGTCCTTCAGGTCCACGACGATGCCGTCCTGCCCGAGGATGACGTTGCGCGGCGGGACACCCGTCTGGATCGCCAGGTCGGCGCTCGCGTACAGGTGGCGGTGCTCGCCGTGGACCGGCAGCACGTTCTTCGGCCGCAGGATGTTGTAGCAGTACAGCAGCTCGCCGGCCGAGGCGTGCCCGGAGACGTGCACCTTCGCGTTGCCCTTGTGCACGACCTTCGCGCCGAGCTTGGTCAGCCCGTCGATCACGCGGTAGACGGCGTTCTCGTTGCCCGGGATGAGCGACGAGGCGAGGATGACGGTGTCGCCCTCACCGATCTCGATCTGGTGCTCCATGTTGGCCATGCGCGCCAGGACCGCCATCGGCTCGCCCTGCGACCCGGTCGACATGTAGACGATCTGGTCGTCGGGGACGTTCTTCGCCTTCTTCGTGTCGATGAGCACGTTCTCCGGCACCCGCAGGTACCCGAGGTCGGCGGCGATCGTCATGTTCCGGATCATCGAGCGACCCATGAACGCGACCTTGCGGTTCGCGGCGGCTGCGGCGTCGAGCACCTGCTGCACGCGGTGCACGTGCGACGAGAAGCTCGCCACGACGACCTTCTTGCGGGCGCGCGTGATGATGTTCTCGAGCACCGGGCCGATGTCGCGCTCCGGCGCGGTGAAGCCCGGCACGTCGGCGTTGGTCGAGTCCGGCAGGAACAGGTCGACGCCCTGCTCGCCCAGCCGCGCGAAGGCGCGGAGGTCGGTGATGCGGTCGTCCAGCGGGAGCTGGTCCATCTTGAAGTCACCCGTGTGCAGGACACGACCGGCGGGGGTCGTGATCGCGACGGCGAGGGCGTCCGGGATGGAGTGGTTCACGGCGACGAACTCGAGGTGGAACGGACCGAGCTGCTCGGTCTGGTCCTCGGCCACGACGAGCGTGTACGGCTTGATCCGGTGTTCCTTGAGCTTCGCCTCGACGAGGGCCAGGGTCAGCGTGGAGCCGATGAGCGGGATGTCGTCGCGGAGCTTGAGCAGGTACGGGACGGCGCCGATGTGGTCCTCGTGCCCGTGCGTGAGCACGACACCGAGGACGTCGTCCAGGCGGTCCCGGATCGGCGCGAAGTCGGGCAGGATCAGGTCGACGCCCGGCTGGTGCTCCTCGGGGAACAGCACGCCGGCGTCGACGATGAGCAGCTTGCCCTCGTACTCGTAGACGGTCATGTTGCGACCGATCTCGCCGAGACCCCCGATGGGGATCACGCGGAGGGTGCCGTTCTCGAGCGGCTGCGGTGTGGAGACTTGTGTGGGCATTCGGTCCTACGGATTCGGGCGGCGCACGGTGAGCGCGCCGCGGTGTTCGCTAGCGGGTGGTGCCTGGCACCTTTGGCAGAGCGCCGCCGGCCGCTGCGTTGCGGTCGGGGCGGAAGTTCGAGAAGTCGGCGCCGGGCACGTCGCGCACGGCTTCGAGCGAGGTCTCGATGGCGTACGCCTCGGAGTCCTCGGGGCCGACGAGCGGCAGTCGGACACGGGGACTGCCGATGCGGCCGAGCCCGTGCAGGATGTACTTCGCGGCGACCGTGCCGGGCACGTGCGTCATGACGGCGCGGACGAGCGGCTCGACGCGCTTGTGCTCGGCGGTCGCGGTCGCCAGGTCGCCGCGGTTCACGGCGTCGACGATGGTGCGGTACGGCGTGCTCGTGATGTTCGCCGTCACGCCGATCAGGCCGGTGGCGCCGATCGACAGGTGCGGGAGCACGTTCGTGTCGTCGCCGGAGAAGTACATGAGGTCGGTGTTGTTGAGCACCCGCGATACCTCGGCGAAGTCGCCCTTGGCGTCCTTCACGGCGAGGATGTTCGGGTGCTTCGAGGCACGCAGGATCGTGTCGTAGGTGATCGGGATGCCGGTGCGACCGGGGATGTCGTACAGGATCACCGGCAGGTCGGTGGCGTCCGCGATCATCCGGAAGTGGGTGAGCACACCCGACTGCGTCGGCTTGTTGTAGTAGGGCGTGACGATCATCACGCCGTCGGCCCCGGCACGCTCGCTCTGCTTGTACAGGTGGATCGCGTGCGCGGTCTCGTTCGAGCCGCCACCCGTGATGATCTTCGCGCGCCCGGCGGCGACGGACTTGCCGACCTCGACCAGGCGGAGCTTCTCCGGGTCGGTCAGCGTGCTCGTCTCACCGGTGGTGCCGGTCACGACGATGCCGTCGGCTCCGGCGGTGATGCAGTCGTCGATGTGCTGCTCGACGCCGGGCCAGTCGACCTCGCCGTCGGCCGTGAGCGGGGTCACGAGGGCGACGAGGACCTGGCCGAAGGGATTCTCACGCGTGGACACGGGCACCAGCGTACCGGGGATGCGCGCGGGAGCGGCCGTCCGGGTGGACGGTGGTCCGCCTGCGGCGCGGCCGGGAGGCCCGGATCGCGTCCGTCACGCGCCTCCGGACGAGCGGGTGGCCGGGTCACGTCAGGCGCTGGCGCTCGGGTCCGCGCGGGTGTGGCCCGGTTCGCGCCCCGCCACGGTCGTCGCGCCCCGGCGCACCGGGGCGCGATGCCCGCACCGGGGCGCGACACGGATGCGGACCCGGCGCGGGAGCCGCGAGCTGCAGTTGCTCAGGAGGTCCGGCGCCACTCCAGGAAGCGGTACCGGGTCCCGCCGTTGCGGGACTCCTGCCACGGCCCGTCGTCGACGAGCGACCACCCGGCCGCCCCGTCGAGCGTCGGTGCGACGGTGTCGCCCGGCACGTCGACGTCGATCACGGTCTCGGAGACGTGGTCCGCACGCTCGAGCGCGGCCGCGTAGACCTGCCCGCCGCCGATGACCCAGACCGTCTCGTCCGTGCCGTCGAGTGCGACAGCCAGGTCGTGCACGACCTCGGCGCCGTCGGCCGTCCACGCGGTGTCACGGGTCAGCACGACGTTGCGGCGACCGGGCAGCGGGCGGAACCGCTCGGGCAGCGACTCCCACGTCCGGCGCCCCATGAGCACGGTGGCGTCGCCGGTGACCTGCTTGAAGTGCGCCAGGTCCTCCGGCACGTGCCAGGGCATCCCGCCGTCGGCACCGATGACGCCGTTCGTCGACCGGGCCCAGACCAGCCCGATCATCAGACCGCGACCGCGCCCTTGATCGCCGGGTGGTGCTCGTACCCGACGACGGTGAAGTCCTCGTACTCGTAGTCGTCGATCGAGTCGCGCGGGGCGAGTTCGAGCCTCGGCGACCGGTACGCCGTGCGGGACAGCTGCTCCTCGACCTGCTCGACGTGGTTGTCGTAGATGTGGCAGTCGCCACCGGTCCAGACGAAGTCGCCGACCTCGAGCCCGGTCTGCGCGGCGATCATGTGGGTGAGCAGGGCGTACGACGCGATGTTGAACGGCACGCCGAGGAACATGTCGGCGCTGCGCTGGTACAGCTGGCACGAGAGCTTGCCGTCGTTCACGTAGAACTGGAAGAACGCGTGGCACGGGGCGAGCGCCATGTCCGGCACGTCGGCGACGTTCCACGCCGAGACGATGAGCCGGCGGCTGTCGGGGTTCGTCCTGATCTGCTCGATCACCTGGGCGATCTGGTCGACGTGCTCCCCCGAGGGGGTCGGCCACGAGCGCCACTGCACGCCGTACACCGGGCCGAGGTCGCCGTCCTCGTCCGCCCACTCGTTCCAGATGCGCACGCCGTGCTCCTGCAGCCAGGTCGCGTTGCCCTCGCCGCGCAGGAACCAGAGCAGCTCGTAGGCGACCGACTTGAAGTGCACGCGCTTGGTCGTGACCAGCGGGAAGCCCTCGGACAGGTCGTACCGCAGCTGGGCGCCGAACAGGC
Source organism: Curtobacterium oceanosedimentum (assembly GCF_020297365.1). Lineage (GTDB taxonomy): Bacteria > Actinomycetota > Actinomycetes > Actinomycetales > Microbacteriaceae > Curtobacterium. The sequence goes on along the minus strand of NZ_JAIXIG010000004.1, from coordinate 30,300 downwards.
TGCGCGTCCCCGTACCGGTGCGGTCGCCCTTCGGCGCACCCTCGGTCAGGACCCGACGGAGCAGGTCCTCGTACGGCGTCGGCACGGTGGGGTCGGGCTGCACGGTCTCGCTGTCGCTCACACACAGAAGACTACGTCGGCATGAGTACCGTCGGGAGCATGGCCGACACGACCCCACGTCCTCGCTCGATCCTCGTCGCCGGAGCCTCCGGCTTCATCGGGACCCCCCTCGTCCGTGCCCTGCGCGCGGCGGGACACGACGTCACCACGCTCGTCCGCCGCGAGGCCCGGAGCGCGAGCGAGTTCCGCTGGGCGCCGGGGCGACGACCGCTCGACCCCGCGATCGTCGACGGGGCCGACGTGGTGATCAACCTCGCCGGTGCGACCATCAGCAAGCTGCCGTGGACGGACGCCTACCGCAGGGAGATCCGGAGCTCCCGGATCGACGCCGCCGACACCCTGGTCGAGGCGATGCGGCAGGCCACCACTCCCCCGGCGCTGTTCCTGTCCGGCTCGGCCTCGGGCGTCTACGGCGACCGCCCGGCCGACGTGCTGCAGGACGACGCCGCCCCCGGCTCGGGGTTCCTCGCCGACGTGTGCACCGCGTGGGAAGCCGCCGCCCAGGCCGCACCCGACGGCGTCCGGGTCGTCACACTGCGCACCGGCGTGGTGATCGGCAAGGGCGGCGGCGCGCTCGCTCCCCTCGTGCCGCTCACCCGGGCCGGGCTCGGCGGGCGACTCGGCACCGGTGGCCAGCACTGGCCGTGGATCGCACTCGACGACGAGGTCGGCGCCATCGTGCACCTGGCCACCGCCGCGCCCGATGTCTCCGGGCCGGTCAACCTCGCCGGGCCCGAGGCGGTGGTCGCCGACCGCATCACGAAGCGCGTGGCCGAGGACCTGCACCGCCCGTACCTGTTCTCGGTGCCCGAGTTCGCCCTGCGCCTGGCGCTGCGCGACGCAGCCGACGAGCTGCTCCTGTCGAGTCAGCACATGGTGCCCACCAAGCTGCTCGAGTCCGGCTACACCTTCCGGTACGAGCGGGCGGTCGACGCGGTCGACGCCGTCTTCTGATCCGCGCTCAGCGGTCGGCGGCCCGGGCCAGCGCGGTGCGCATCGCTGCGCGGGCACGCTTGCGGTCGCCGGCCGCGTCGTAGACCACGCCGAGCCGGTACCAGGCACGCCAGTCGGCCGGGTCCTGCTCGACGGCCTCGCGGTACCGCGGGAACAGCTCGTCGGCCGCGTCCCGGGTCGGTCGACCAGACGCCCGGACCGGCACGACGTCCGACGGCGCACCGCCCTCGGCCTCCAGGCGCGAGCCCAGCCGGGTGATCCGGATGCCGAAGCGGAACTCGAGGACGAGCAGCAGCGCCCCGATCGCCGCGACGACGAACAGTGCCACACCGATGCCGATGCCGACCGGGACCCCGGTGGCGATGAAGGCGACGGCGCGCTGCCCGACGAGCACGATGTAGAGCGCCAGCAGCGCCGTCATCAGCGCCGCACCCCAGAACGGAGAGCGGATCGCGCGTCCGGCCCGAGCCCTGCGGTCCACCGGGTCAGCCGATGCCGAGGACGGTGCCCAGGCCCACGGCGAGGCCACGTGCCGAGACCACCGCGGACAGCGCCGCACGGATGCCCGCCACGTACGCGACGTCGTCGTTCGTGTCGTGCCGGATGGTCAGCGTCTCACCGGGGCCGCTCAGCACGACGTCCTGCACGGCCTTCACCCCGGGCAGGCGGAGCGAGTGGATCGGCACACTGGCGACCTGCTGCCCGCGGGCCCGCTGGTCGACGTGCGGGGCGTCGACGGGACCGACCTCGCGCCGGGCGTCGGCCATCAGCTCGGCGGTGCGCACCGCGGTGCCCGAGGGCGAGTCGATCTTGCCGGCGTGGTGGGTCTCGACGATCTCGGCCGCCGGGAACCACGGCGCGGCGATCGTCGCGAGGTGCGTGCCGAGCACGGAGCCGATCGAGAAGTTCGGCACCACGAGCACGCCCTGGTCCGGCCGTTCCTGCAGCGCGGTCCGGAGCTTCGCCAGCCGGTCCGACGACCAACCAGAGGTGCCGACGAGCACGTTCGCGCCGCTCGACAGCGCGTTCGTGACGATCGCGGGGCTCAGGGCCGGCACGGAGACGTCGACGACCACGGCCGCGTCGCGGAACACCGACGGCGGGGCCTCGTGCGCGCCGTCCTTCGACGACAGGCGGGCGACGAGCTCGAGGTCCGGCAGTTCCTCGACGACGGCGGCCACGAGGCCCCCGAGACGACCGGTGGCGCCGACGACGGCGACGGGAGTGACCATGCCGTCCATCCTAGGATCGACGCATGTCAGTCGAGGTCAGGACCGTGCCGGCCGATCTGCCCGAGGTCGACGCCCTGCTCGACGCGTACCTGGACGAGCGCGAGGCGACGTTCCCCGCCGCACAGGGCGCTTACTCGCGCAAGCGCACGCCGGCGGCGGAGTTCACCCCGCCGACGGGCGTGTTCGCCGTGGCCTACGCCGACGGGGTCGCGGTCGGGTGCGGCGGCCTCCGGCGCATCGCGGACGGCGTCGACGAGTCCGGGGCGACCGACGTGCGGTTCGAGGTCAAGCACGTCTTCGTCACCCCGACCGGGCGCGGAGCGGGCGTCGCGACCGCGGTCATGGAACACCTCGAGCGTGCCGGCGCCGACCTCGGCGCGACGGGCATCGTGCTCGACACGAACGACTCGCTCGTCGCGGCCGGCGCGATGTACCGCAGCCGCGGGTACCGGCGGGTGAACCCGTTCAACGCGAACCCGAACGCGACCGCCTGGTACCGCAAGCCGGTCCGCTGACGCGACCCGCGCCTCCAGGCGGTCGCCGCCGCGCAGCCGACGCAGGGCGGGCACCGGAGCAGGGGCGGACGCGCAGCGCCCCGCCCGTCCGCTCCCGGATCAGACGGGCTGGTCCACCGGCAGTCCGGTGCGCAGCTCGACCGGCAGGTGGGCGAGGTCGTTCAGCGTGACGACCTCGGCCGGCTTGGCCGACCGGATGCGGATGATCGTCAGGGCCGTGTGCGCGACGTTCGTGCCCATCCAGCGCCACTCGGGCGCCTGGAACGCCTCGCGGACGAACCAGCCGATCACCGCGTTGTGGGTGATGAGCAGGTCGTGGCGGTCCTCACGAGCCGGGGTGAACCACTCGGAGACGGCATCGCCCATCTGCGCCTGTCCGGCGAGGATCTCCTCTTCGGTGATCCCGCCGTACCAGCCCTGGTACGCGTGCGGCATGTCCGGCGTGGGGCCCGAGGGGATGCAGTCGAAGAGCAGCGTGGACGGCTCCGGCTTGATCGAGGGCAGCCGCTGCGCAAGGAACTCGGCCGTCTCGCTCGGCGCGTCGAGCGGCGAGTGGTGGACGCCGTCGAACGGCACGCCGCCCAGACGGTCGGCGATCAGGGTCGCCTGGCGCTTGCCGCGCTCCGACAGCTTGCCGTCCCGCAGGCCGTGTTCTGCGTCCTGGTGTTCGCCGTGGCGGACGAGGTAGAGGTAGTGCGACACGTCGGAGCTCACCCGCCGATCCCGAGCGACGCGGCGAGGTCGTCCTGGCGCACGGCGCCGACCACCGAGGTGATCGCGGGACGGGTGAGCAGGTCGCGCGCGAGGTCCAGGACGCCGTCGGTCGTGACCCGGTCGACCCGTTCGAGCGCGGTGGAGAGGTCGGTGTACTCGCCGGTGCCCAGCTCGGAGCGACCGAGTCGGGTCATGCGCGCGTCGGAGTCCTCGAGCGACAGGGTCAGCGCCCCCTCGATCTGGCCCTTGGCACGCCGGAGTTCGTCCTCGGTGATGCCGTCGTCGACCATGCGGCGGAACTCCGCGTCGATGATGTCCACGACACCGGCGACGTTGTCCGGGGCGCACCCGGCGTAGACGCCGAACGCACCGTTGTCCAAGTAGGCGGGCGCGAAGGACGACACGGCGTACGCCAGGCCCCGCCGTTCGCGGACCTCCTGGAAGAGCCGGGAGCTCATCCCGCCGCCGAGCACGGCGTTGAGCACGCTGAGCGAGGGACGACGGTCGTCGCGGAGGTCGAGGCCCTGCGAACCGCGCAGCATGCTGACCTGCTCGGTCGGGCGGTGCACGACCGTCAGCTTCGGCTGGACCGGGTCGGCGACGGGCAGCGGCTCGCGACGGGCCAGCGGCTCGGCCGCGGGCGCGTCGGTGAAGACACCGTCCACGAGCTCGCAGAACCGGTCGTGGTCCACGGCACCGGCAGCGGTGACGACGATGGCGTTCGGGGCGTAGTGCTCGCGGTAGTGCGCGAGCACCTCGTCACGCTGGACCGCGCGGATGCTCTCCGGCGTCCCGCCGATGGGGCGGCCGAGCGGGTGCCCGCCGAAGGTGGCGGCGAAGAAGGCCTCGCCGGCGACGTCGGCCGGGTCGTCGGCGGCCATCGCGAGTTCCTCGAGGATGACCCCGCGCTCCACGGCGAAGGCGTCGGGTTCGAGCACCGACCCGGTGACCATGTCACCGATGACGGTCACGGCCATCGGGACGTCGGTGTCCCGGACCCGTGCGTAGTAGCACGTGTACTCCTTGGCGGTCGCGGCGTTGTGCTCGCCGCCCACCGAGTCGAACGCGATGGCGATGTCGAGCGCCGACCGGGTCGCCGTGCCCTTGAAGAGCAGGTGTTCGAGGAAGTGCGTCGAGCCGTACTGGCCGTCCCGCTCGTCCCGCGAACCGACGCCGACCCAGAACCCGATGCTCGTCGACGCGGCTCCGGGCACCGCCTCGGTCAGGACACGGACGCCGGACGGCAACACGGTGCGACGGACGAAGGCTCCGCCGGAGGTCAGGAACGACGTGTCCGGGTCACCGAGCGGCAACGGCACTGGCTGGTTCATCGCAGACGAGCCTACTGACCCCTCGGAGCGCGTCGCCCAGTTTCCCCAGCACCCGCGGTTGACACTCGAAATGGGGTACAGGGATTGTGGACAGACCGACTCGTCTGTCTGTCCTCCTTGTGGTACTGTCGGTCTCGCCGGATCGGAAGCCCCCCTAGATCCCGATCCGGCGGCTCGGGACATCAGTCCTGCGCGGCCACTCGAGTCCCCCCACTCCGGCCGCGGAGCCGATGAGTCCGAGGAGCAGCGCTGTGACGGTCGATTCCCCCCAACCGGCCGTCCAGCGTCTCCCCGGCCCGAGCACGAACCTCGCGTCGCCGGACGGGTCGAGCGTCCCCCCGACTCCCCGCTCCGGCGGCGCGAAGGTCCGTGTCCTCGAGACCGCGACGCGGCTCTTCTACGAGGAGGGCATCCACAGCGTCGGCGTCGACCGTCTGATCTCCGAAGCGAGCGTCACGAAGGCGACGTTCTACAAGCACTACGGGTCGAAGGACAACCTGATCCTGGCCTACATCCGCACGCAGCACGAACGCGTGCAGGCGCGGATGGAGCAGCTCATCGCCTCGGCCGGCGGCCCGGACCGTGCGGTCCGCGCCTGGGTCGGTGCCCTCGCCGACGACGTCAACGACCCCGCGTTCCGCGGCTGTGCGTTCCTGCACGCCGCGGCCGAGTACCACGACCCCCGCGACCCGGTCCGCCAGGTGGTCGCGACGCACCGCGACTGGTACACCGAGCGGCTCGCGACCCTGCTGCAGGAAGCCGGACACCCGCTGCCCGGCGACGGCGCCGACGAGCTCATGCTCGCGCGCGACGGTGCCATGGCCGGTGCCTACGCCGGTGACGCGATCGCCGCCACGGCCGCGCTGCACCGCGTCGTGGACCGCGTCCTCGCCGTCTGACCCCGAGCGGTCCGGGTGTGCGCCCGGCTGATCGGCCTGGCGGGTGCGCGCTCCCGCGAGTGACCGCCACCGGTCGGGAGGCGCTGGGCGGCCCGGCACCGCGCCTCCCGTCCGCCGCGTGGGGGCGTCCACGGCACGCGCACGCACCGAGCGCCACCCGAGCAGGCGGGTGTTGGCTGGGGGAATGGCAAACGACCCCAACTGGAACCTGCCCGACGTCCCCTCGTTCACCCTGACGAGCCCCGACTTCACCGACGGCGGCGAGCTGCCCACGTCCGCGCGCGGCACCGACGCCGGTGGCGAGGACCGCTCCCCCGCGCTCGAGTGGTCCGGCGCGCCGGAGGGCACGCAGAGCTTCGTCCTGACCGTGTACGACCCCGACGCACCGACCGGCTCGGGCTTCTGGCACTGGAGCCTGACGGACATCCCGGCCTCGGCGACCTCGCTGCCCGCCGGTGCCGGCACGGACGACGCCCTGCTGCCCGCCGAGGCCCTGCGCCGCCGCAACGAGTTCGGCACGGACACGTACCTCGGTGCCGCCCCGCCCGCCGGGCACGGTGTGCACCGCTACGTCTTCACCCTGAGCGCCCTCGACGTCCCCGTGCTCGAGGCCCCGGCGGACGCCACCCCGGCCGTCGTCGGTTTCGTGCTGCGCGAGCACCTGCTCGGCCGCGCGCAGCTCACGGGCACGCAGGAGACCCCGGCGGCCTGACCGGGCGCACACCCGGCGGCGCCGCGGTCCTTCGCGCTGAGCGACAGTCCACGCGGCACCGCGCCCGTGACGTGTCGCTGACCGCGAGACTCCGACGGCCCCGCAACGGCGAACGGCCGCCGCCCCGGAAGGGACGGCGGCCGTTCGTGCGTCAGGACGCGGGGAGGATCAGCCCTCGGCCGGGTCCTCGGCGTGCGCACGGACCGTCTCGGCCGTGGTGGAGTCACCCTCGGCCTCGTCGGACACGACCGGCGCGAGCGACAGCTTGCCGCGGTCGTCCACCTTGGTGACCTCGACCAGGACCTTCTGGCCGACGCCCAGGACGTCCTCGACGTTCTCCACACGCTTGCCACCGGCGAGCTTGCGGACCTCGGAGACGTGGAGCAGACCGTCGCGGCCCGGGAGCAGCGACACGAAGGCGCCGAAGGTGGCGATCTTCACGACGGTGCCGAGGAACTGGTCCCCGATCTCCGGGTTGGTCGGGTTCGCGATCGCGTTGACCTGGGCACGAGCGGCCTCGGCCGACGGACCGTCCACGGCGCCGATGTACACGGTGCCGTTGTCCTCGATCGAGATGTCGGCACCGGTCTCGTCCTGGATGCCGTTGATCGTCTTGCCCTTCGGGCCGATCAGCTCGCCGATCTTGTCGACGGGGATCTGCACCGAGATGACACAGGGAGCGGTGTCCGCCATCTCGTCGGGGGCGTCGATCGCCTCGGTCAGCACGCCGAGGATGGCCGAGCGGGCCTCCTTGGCCTGCTTCAGCGCGGCGTCGAGCACCGACGACGGGATGCCGTCGAGCTTGGTGTCGAGCTGGATCGCGGTGACGAACTCCGAGGTACCGGCGACCTTGAAGTCCATGTCGCCGAGGGCGTCCTCGGCACCGAGGATGTCGGTCAGCGCCGCGTAGCGGGTCTGGCCGTCGACGGTGTCGGAGACCAGGCCCATCGCGATGCCCGCGACCGGAGCCTTGAGCGGCACACCGGCGTTGAGGAGCGACAGGGTCGAGGCGCAGACGGAACCCATCGACGTCGAGCCGTTGGAGCCGAGGGCCTCGGACACCTGACGGATCGCGTAGGGGAACTCGTCGCGCGACGGCAGCACCGGCACGAGGGCGCGCTCGGCCAGGAAGCCGTGCCCGATCTCGCGACGCTTCGGCGAACCCACGCGGCCGGTCTCACCGGTCGAGTAGGGCGGGAAGTTGTAGTGGTGCAGGTAGCGCTTCTTCGTGACGGGCGACAGCGAGTCGATCTGCTGCTCCATCTTGAGCATGTTCAGCGTGGTGACGCCGAGGATCTGCGTCTCGCCGCGCTGGAAGATGGCGGAACCGTGGACGCGCGGGATCACGGCGACCTCGGCGTCGAGCGGACGGATGTCGGCGAGGCCGCGACCGTCCATGCGGACCTGCTCGGTCAGGATGCGGCCGCGGACGACCTTCTTCGTGACCGACTTGTACGCGGCGCCGACCTGCGCGTTGGCGACCTCGGGCAGCGTGCCCGCGGTGACCTGCTCGGCGATGGCGGCCTTGACGCGCGACTTCAGTGCGTCGTCGGCGTCCTGACGCTCGACCTTGCCGGCGATCTTGTAGACGTCGCCGAGCTCGGAGAGTGCGAGGGACTCCACGGCCGAGTAGACCTCGGGCGCGTACGGCGGGAAGACCGGGTAGTCCTGGATCTCCTTGGCCGACTGCGCGGCCATCTTCGCCTGTGCCTCGACGAGGACCTTGAGGAACGGCTTGGCCGCCTCGAGGCCCTGGGCGACGACGGCCTCGTCGGGCTTCGTCGCACCGCCCTGGATGAGGTCCCAGCTGTGCTCGGTGGCCTCGGCCTCGACCATCATGATCGCGACGTCCTCGTTGCCCGCCTCGTCCGTGACGACACGGCCGGCGACGGTGAGGTCGAACACGGCCTCGGCGAGCTGGGACGCCTTCGGGAACGCGACCCACTGGTCGCCGATCAGGGCGAGGCGCACACCGGCGATCGGGCCGGAGAACGGCAGACCGGAGATCTGCGTCGACGCCGACGCGGCGTTGATGGCCAGGGCGTCGTAGAACTCGTCCGGAGCGATGCTCATGACGGTGATGACGATCTGGACCTCGTTGCGGAGACCGTCGACGAACGACGGGCGCAGCGGCCGGTCGATCAGACGGCAGACCAGGATGGCCTCGGTCGACGGGCGGCCTTCGCGGCGGAAGAACGAACCGGGGATCTTGCCGGCGGCGTACGAGCGCTCCTCGACGTCCACGGTCAGCGGGAAGAAGTCGAAGCCTTCACGCGGGTGCTTGCCGGCGCTGGTGGCCGAGAGGAGCATCGTTTCCTCGTCCAGGTACGCGGCGACCGCGCCCTGGGCCTGCTGTGCGAGCCGGCCGGTCTCGAACCGGACGACGCGCTTGCCGTACTTGCCGTTGTCGATGACGGCTTCGGCGAACTTGATCTCGGGACCCTCCAAAAGGGTGCCTCCTTGATGTGTGTTCGGCAGGCCGTGGCGACGGCACTCGATGGTGCGTGCGCGCCGATCGTTCCGGACGCATGTCTGGCCAGCAGTAGAAGCACTCGGGAAACCGTTCCGGCCCGCGAGCCACCACCGATGACCAGCTCCGTGCCCGGCCTGCGCAGTGTTGTGTGTGACGTCCGGGGAATGAGTCCTCGGACACGGTGGACTTTACCAGTCCACAGGCTGTCGGCGGCGCGGCTCGCTGGACTCCTGGTGAACATCGGTAGCCTGCGGCCATGCGTTGCACCCCCTCGCGGGGCCTGCTCGTCGCGGCCGCCGTGGTCGTCGGCGCGCTCGTCGCCCCGGCCCTCACCGCCGTCCCGGCGAACGCGACCGAGTACCCGACGTGGCAGGACGTCCAGCGGGCGAAGGGCGACGAGACCGCGAAGCGGGCCGAGGTGCGGAAGGTGCAGGCCGCGCTGCAGACCGTGCAGGACCAAGCCGCCGCGTCGTCGCAGGCCGCCCTGGTGGCCTCCGCGAAGGCGGACGCGGCCGAGGCGGAGCTGGCGTCGGCTGCCCAGGCCGCCACGAGCCTCCAGGCCCAGGCGCGGCACGCGAGCGAGACGGCGGACCGTGCCCAGCAGCGGGCCGGCCAGCTGGCCGCGGACCTGTACCGCGACGGCAGCACGAACCAGATGACCACGCGGATCGCGACGGCGACCGACCCGGACGAGCTGCTCTACCAGCTCGGTGCGCTCGACCAGCTGTCCGGTACCTGGTCCGGCGTGATGGACGAGGCGTCCGTCGCGGCCGGGACGGCGTCGTCCCTGCACGAGCAGGCCGAGCGCGCCGAGACGGAGCGGGCGCGTCGCGCGCAGGCCGCCGAGGAGCGCTCGGCGGCGGCGGAGGCCGCGGAACAGGTCGCCGACGCCGCGGTCGAGTCGACCGAGCGGCACAGCGACGAGCTGTACGCCCAACTCGCGTCGCTCAAGGACAGCACGGCGGAGCAGCAGGCCGGCTACGAGCTCGGCCAGCGGGTCGCCGCGCAGAAGGCCGAGCAGCAGCGCAAGCGGGCCGCGGCGGCCGCCGCCGAGGCAGCGGCGGCGGCACCGGCGACCGGGGGCGGCAGCACCCCGACCAGCGGTGGCTCCGGGACGACCCACCCCAGCACCGGCGGCGTGGTGGTCGACCCGGCGGCCGCGCAGGCCTACGCCCGGAGCGCGATCGGTGCGTACGGCTGGGGCGCCGACCAGTTCTCGTGCCTCGTGTCGCTGTGGACGCAGGAGTCGGGGTGGCGGGCGAACGCGCTGAACGCCTCGAGCGGCGCCTACGGCATCCCGCAGTCGCTGCCGGCGGAGAAGATGTCCGCCGCCGGGGCCGACTGGCGGACGAACGCGGCCACCCAGATCGACTGGGGCCTCGCGTACATCAAGAGCGCCTACGGGTCACCCTGCGGGGCGTGGGGTCACGAGATGAGCGTCGACCCGCACTGGTACTGACCCCGGGTCGACGCGCGCAGACGCCGTCGTGGTGCGGCACGGCGGCCTGCGCAGACGCCGTCGTCTCACCGAGACGCCGCGGAGCTCGTGGGACGCCGCCACGTCCGGCGGCGTCCCACGATGACGACGGCGTCTTCCGGCGAGCGGGTCGGCGACCCCCGGGCTCAGTGGCCGAGGCCGCCGAGCAGGCTCGCGAAGTCCGGGGTCGCGGGGAGCGCGTCGGCCTGCTGCGGCGTCCGCCGGGAGGCCCGGACCGCCCAGGCCAGGTCGGCTCCGGCCCGGCGGATGCGACCGTCCAGGGCGGCCGAGTCACCGTCGCTCCCCCAGTCGTCGGTCGCGGCGAACACCCCGGTCGGCACGACGGCCGCGCGCAGGTAGGCGAAGACCGGACGCAGTGCGTGGTCGATCGCCAGCGAGTGCCGCGACGTGCCGCCCGTCGCACCGAGCAGCACGGGCACGTCGCTCATCGAGTCCTTGTCGAGCACGTCCAGGAACGACTTCGCCAGGCCGCTGACGCCGGCGGTGAAGATCGGCGTGACGAACACGACGGCGTCGGCCTCGACCACGGTGGCCATCGCGGCGGACAGCGCCGGGGCCGCGAAGCCGGTGAGCATCGCGTCGGTGATCTCGTGCGCGATCGGTCGGAGCTCGACGTGCTCGACGTGTGCGGCGGTCCCCTCGGCGACGAGCGCTGCCACGGCCGCCTCACCCAGGCGGTCGGCGAGCAGGCGGGTGGAGCTGGGCTCGGAGAGTCCGGCGGAGACGACGGCGATGGTGGTCATGATGGGTCCCGACTTTCGATGCGTTTGCATGAACATAGCATGCAACTGGCCGGGCGCCGCGAGCATTCCCGCGCCGGGGACGAGGAACGCCCCGGTCCTCACGAGGAGGACCGGGGCGTTCGGTCAAGCGGGTGTCCGGTCGACTAGCGACGCAGGCCGAGGCGCTCGATGAGCGCGCGGTAGCGGGCGATGTCGACGTCGGAGAGGTAACCGAGGAGACGGCGACGCTGACCGACCATGAGCAGCAGGCCACGACGCGAGTGGTGGTCGTGCTTGTGCTCCTTGAGGTGCTCGTTCAGGTCGTTGATACGACGCGTCAGAACGGCGACCTGGACCTCGGGGGAACCGGTGTCGCCCGGGTGGGTCGCGTACTCTTCGATGATCTCCTGCTTGACCTTCGCATCAAGTGCCATGCGTCGATCCCCTTTCAGTCCGTTGCGCGGTGCCCGTACCTGATGCACGAGCGCTCTTTGTCCGCGGCCGTTCGACGGCAACCGCGCAAGACTACCAGACTCCTAGGCGGTCCTGGGGCGCAGGCGGCGCCGACGCGGGGCCGGCAACAGGCTCCGCACGAGCCCGACGAGCGTCGCGCCGAGCAGGCCGCCGAGGCCGTTCGACAGCACGTCGCGTGGGTCCGCGACCCGGTAGGGCAGGTAGACGGCCTGGGCGACCTCGATCCCCGTCGACAGGGCGACGGCGACCAGGGCGCCGAGGATCCACCAGCGGCGGGGCAGCCACAGCGCGGCGAGCATGCCGACCGGCACGAACATCGCGATGTTGGCGAGGAACTCGGTGCGCTCGTACGTGAACCAGGTGCCGTGCGGCAGCTGCTGCACCCAGGCGATCGCGTGCAGCACGAGGGAGTTCTGGGCCGAGGTGAACACCTGCGGGGTCAGCGTCATCCGCCAGATCACCCAGGCGTACGCCGCGGTCACGGCGAGGAGGAGGAGTCGACGGAACATCCCGACAGTCTGGGGCACGGTCCTGCACGACCGCTGGAGCACTGCTGGCAGGTGCCGGCTGCCGACACCGACGGCGGTCACCCCTGGTCAGGACTCCCCCGCACCTGCCAGCATGGACCCGGGCACACCACCGGTGCCCGCACCGCCCACCAGCGGGTCGGATCAGGAGGGACCGCCGGATGCCGGAGCACGCGGGACCGCGCAGACCACGCCCCGACCGCACGAGCGGTCTGCGGCAGTGGGCGTGGATCGGCGCGACGGCCGTCGTCGTGGCCGCGATCGTCACCACGCTCGTGGTCGTCGGCCCGTGGGGTGCGGACCGGCCCGACGGCTCCGGGACCCCGAGCGGTCGGACGGTCGCGGAACGCAAGACCGCCGCCGAAGCGTTCCCCGGCGGGCTCGCCCGTCAGCCCTCCGCGCAGAACCAGCCGGGCATCCGCGAGCGGGCCGCACGGGCGGACGGACGCCGGGACACCGCGGAGCAGATCGCCCGCATCGCCGACCAGCCGATCGCCACCTGGCTGACGGACACCTCGCACGCCGAGACCCGTGACACGATCCGCTCCGTCGTCGCCGCGGCCGAGCGGGACGACGCGACCCCGGTGTTCGTGCTCTACAACGTGCCGGACCGCGACTGCGGCAACTACTCGCGGGGCGGCACCGAGGACGACGCCTACCTGCCGTGGGTCCGCTCCGCCGTCCGGGCGATGGCGGGGTCGCACGCCGTGGTGCTCGTCGAGCCCGACGCGATCGCCCAGATCGAGCGCTGCGACCGGCTGCGGGACGGTCGGCTGCCCCTGCTGCGGAAGGCCGTCGACGCGCTGACGGGCCACGGACTGACGGTGTACCTGGACGGTGGGAACGAGAACCGGGTGCCGGTGGCGACCATGGGCGACCGGTTGCGCCAGGCGGGCGTCGACGAGGTGCAGGGCTTCTTCACGAACGTCTCGAACTTCTACCGCGTCGACCAGGAGCGCGCGTACGCCGACGAGCTCGCGGACGCCATCGGCGGCGACCCGCACTTCGTGATCGACGTGTCCCGCAACGGGCAGGGCTGGCGCGGCACCTGGTGCAACCCCGAGGGTGCCGGGCTCGGGCAGGACCCGCGCGTCACGGGCGGGACGACCCGGATGGACGCCCTGCTCTGGGTCAAGACACCCGGGCTGAGCGACGGCACGTGCAACGGCGGTCCGGCCGCCGGCCAGTGGTGGGAGTCCTACGCCCTGGCCCTGGTCGAGCGTCGCGCGCGCGACTGACACCGGACGGGAGGCGCGGGGCGGGCCCGCACCGCGCCTCCCGTCCGCCCCGTGCGGACGTGACGAGCGGCGCCGGGCGCGACCCCGATCAGGCCACGTCGATGACCGTCAGGCGGCGCGTCGGACGGGTCATCGCGACGTAGACCGCGGCGGCAGGTCGGGCGGCATCCGCACCGACGCCGTCGGGGTCGACGAGCAGCACGCCGTCGAACTCGAGCCCCTTGGCGTCCGCACCGGTGAGCACCGTGAGCGACCCGGCCTGCGGCGACGCCAGCCCGCGGACGTCGGCCTCGGTGCGGGCGAGCCGCCGGCGCACGGCGTCGACGTCCGACTCGGGGACGATCACACCGATCGTCCCGGCGCCGATCCGTGCGCGTTCGGCGTCGGCCACGCGCGCGACGGTGTCGAGCAGGTCGGCGCGGGACACCCGGACGCGTTCGACGGGGTCGCCGTCACGAACGGCCTCGTTGCGGGTGACCGTCAGTCCGGCGGCGTCGGCGTACTCCCCCGCGGCGAGCACGATGGAGCGCGGCGTGCGGTAGTTGACGGTGAGCTGCTCGATGCGGTGGTCGAGCGGGACCTGGGGTGCGCGACCCCGCCGGCGACGGGCCAGTGCCCCGAGCACGTCGTCCCAGGTGCGGGCGGCACCGGGCGAGGAGCCCTGCGCCATGTCGCCGACGATCGTGAAGGACCGCAGCGGGTTCCGTCGCGCGAGCACGCGCCACTGCATCGGCGAGAGCTCCTGGGCCTCGTCCACCACGATGTGGCCGTAGGTCCACTCGCGGTCGTCGGCGGCACGCTCCGCGGTCGAGCGGGGGTCGCCGCCCTCGGCGAACGAGCCGGCGACCTGTTCGGCACTGATGATGCCCTCGACGCCCATGTTCTCGATGGCCTGGCGGGCGTTCTCGATGTCGCGGTTGCGGCTGGCCTTGGCCGCGCGCTTGGCGGCACCGCCGGTCGGGTCGAACGGGCCGAGCAGTTCGGCGGCCTCGTCGAGCAGCGGGACGTCCTCGACGGTCCACCCGGCACCGCGCGCACGGTGCAGCAGTGCGCGGCGCTCCGGGGTCCAGTCGGGGGTCAGCGATGCGAGCCAGTTCGGCCGGGCGTAGAGGTCCTCGAGGAACTTCTCCGGCGGCAACGGCAGCCAGGCCGTGTTGAGCAGGACCCGGGCGTCGTACGAGCTGCGGATGTCCTCGCGCAGGACCTTCTCGTCGGCCTCGTCCACCGTGGTGCCGCGCTCCCGCAGCTGGTCGGCGAGCAGGCGGGTCATCGCGTCGAGGGCGATCTTGTTGAACGTGACGCGGGCGACGTTGTGCGGCTTGCCGCGGTCCTGCGCCCGCTTCATGGCGTCGGCGACGAGCTGCGGCGGGACCACGAGCCGCTCGCCCTCGACGTCGAGCGTCACGGACTCGGTGGGCACGACCTGCCGCGAGCGCACGGCCCGGCGCAGGAGCGACGCGGTCTGCGCCGCGCCCTTCACGGCGGCGACGTCACGAGAGTCGTGGGTCGTGGCGTGCACGCCCGGGTACAGCGACCCGAGCGAGGCCATCACGACACCGGTCTCGCCGAGCGACGGCAGCACCTGCTCGATGTACGTCAGGAACGCCGACGACGGGCCGACCATGAGCACGCCGGAGCCCCGGAGCCGCTCGCGGTACGAGTACAGCAGGTAGGCGGCGCGGTGCAGTGCGACGGCGGTCTTGCCGGTGCCGGGGCCGCCCTGCACGATGAGCACGCCCTCGAGCGGGGACCGGATGATGCGGTCCTGCTCGCCCTGGATCGTCGCGACGATGTCGGTCATCCGACCGGTGCGCTCGGCGGTCACGGCGGCGAGCAGCGCTCCCTCGCCCTGCAGGTGGGTGCGTTCGTCGTCGTACAGCGAGGCGTCGAACACCTCGTCCTCGACGCCGACGACCGTGCGGCCCTGCAGCGACAGGTGCCGACGAGCCCGCATGCCCATCGGGTGGGCGGCGGTGGCCTGGTAGAACGCGCTGGCACCGGGCACTCGCCAGTCGAGCAGCAGCGGCCGGTGCTCCGCGTCGCGCAGCCCCACGCGGCCGATGTAGCGGAAGGCGTCGTCCGGGGTCTCGGGCTCGGCCACCTCGAGTCGACCGAACACCAGACGGTCACCGACGCGCTCGAGTGTGGCGACGGTGTCCTCGTAGAGCCGCGCGTAGGCGTCGCGCTCGCTGCGGCTCTGGTGGTTGCCACCGACCGTCTGGCGACGGGTCTCGGCGAGGCGCTGTCCGGCTTCGGCGGTCAGCTCGTCGAGACGACGGAACAGGCCGTCGACGTAGCCGCGTTCACGGTCGATCTCGGTCGGTTCGGACACACACAACCCTTCGGGAAAGAGGGGTGTCCAGTGTAGTCCCGCAGGGCGGACAGATCGGACCGGGTCGACCGCGGGCGACGTCCGCCGACACGCGACGGGAGGCGCGGTGCCAGCTGGCACCGCGCCTCCCGTCCGTCAGACGCGTCAGCGTCTACATCTCTTCGTGCGTGTCCGGGTCGCCGTCCCACAGACGACCGCGCTCCAGCGCGGAGATCGCCTGCACCTCGTCGTCGGTCAGCTCGAAGCCGAAGACGTCGAGGTTCTCCTTCTGGCGGGCGGCGTCGCCCGACTTCGGCACCGGCACGGCACCGAGCTGGACGTGCCAGCGCAGCACGACCTGGCCGGGCGCCACACCGTGCGCGGCAGCGGCGTCGACGATCGGCTGTTCGGTGAGCAGTTCCGACCGCTTCGCGAGCGGACTCCAGCTCTCGGTCACGATGCCGAGCTCCTGGTGCACCTTCCGCAGTTCCGCCTGGGGGAAGTACGGGTGCAGCTCGACCTGGTTCACGGCCGGTGCGACCCCGGTGGCGTCGACGATGCGGCGCAGGTGCTCGGGCGTGAAGTTCGAGACGCCGATCGAGCGGACCTTGCCGCTGTCGCGCAGGTCGACGAAGGCCTTCCAGGTGTCGACGAACTTGTCCACCGACGGGTTCGGCCAGTGGATGAGGTACAGGTCGACGGAGTCGAGGCCCAGGTTGCCCAGGGTCTCGTCGATCGACCGGTGCGCCTCGTCGTAGCCGTGGTGCCGACCGGGCAGCTTCGACGTGACGACGAGGTCCTCGCGTGCCACCTCGGACTCCCGCACGGCCCGGCCGACGGCGTCCTCGTTGCCGTAGTTGAGCGCGGTGTCGAGCAGGCGGTACCCGCTCGAGATCGCGGTGCCAACGGCCGCGGCGCCCTCGTCGCCGTTCAGGCCGTACGTGCCGAGGCCGAGCTCCGGGAACCGGTGCCCGTCGTTCAGCTCGATGGTCGGGGCGCCGACCTGCATCAGCGGACCCCGAGCAGGTCGATGACGAAGATCAGGGTCTTGCCGGACAGGAAGTGGCCGCCGCCGGCGGGGCCGTAGGCGAGCTCCGGCGGGACGACGAGCTTGCGGCGTCCGCCGACCTTCATGCCGGGGATGCCCTCCTGCCAGCCGCGCACGAGCGCCGCGAGCGGGAAGTCGATGGGCTCGCCGCGGTTCCACGAGCTGTCGAACTCCTCGCCGGTCTCGTACTCGACGCCGGCGTAGTGGACCTTCACGGTGGAGCCGGCGCTCGCCACGTCGCCGTCGCCCTCGACGATGTCGGTGATGACGAGGTCGGTGGGGGCGGGGCCCTCGGGAGCGTCGAACTCGGGCTTGCTGTTGAGGTCAGTCATGCCGATCAGTCAACCAGAGGCCGGTCAGGGCACACGCAACGACCGTCCAGCCCGCAGAATGGTTCCACCGTGACACCACCGACTCCCGCACCGCCGCGCCGCCGCCTGCTCGCCGACCTCACCCCGCTCCGTCGCTCCCCCGCCTTCGCCCGGCTCTGGGCCGGCACGGCGATCGCCGGCATCGGGACCCAGATGACCACCGTCGCCGTCGGGCTCGAGGTGTACGAGATCACCCGCTCGACCTTCGCCGTCGCGCTCGTCGGGGTCATCGCGCTCCTGCCGATGATCGTCGCGGGGCTGTACGGCGGGATGCTCGCCGACGCCTTCGACCGACGGCTGGTCGCGTTGGTCTCGTCGATCGTCGCCTGGGTCGCGGTCGCCCTGATCGCCACGCACGCCTGGCTCGACCTGCACAGCGTGCTGCTGCTCTACGTGCTCGCCACCGTGAACGCCGTGGCCGCGACCGTCAGCAACGCGTCCCGCTCGGCGATCGTGCCGCGGCTGGTCGGCACCGACCTGCTCCCCGCGGCGAGCGCCCTGGGCGGGATCGCGTCAGGGTTCCAGGTCACCGTGGGCCCGGCGATCGCGGGCGTGCTCATCGCGAGCGTCGGCTTCGCACCGACCTACACGATCGACGTCGTGCTGTTCACGTTCGCGTTCCTCGGGGTGTTCACGCTGCCGAGGATGGCCGCCGACCGCGACGCGCTCCGACCGGGGCTCGGCTCCCTGATCGAGGGCGCGCGGTTCCTCCGGCGCTCCCGCAACATCACGATGACGTTCGTGCTCGACATCGTCGCGATGACGTTCGGACAGCCGCGCGTGCTGTTCCCGGCGATCGGCGCGCTCGTGATCGGCGGCGGGTCGATCACCGTCGGCACGCTGACCGCCGCGTACGCCATCGGAGCACTGCTGTCGAGCGTGTTCTCCGGCCCGCTCGGCCACGTGCGGCGCCAGGGCGAGGCCGTCGGGTGGGCGATCACGGCGTACGGCGGGGCCATCGCGGCGTTCGGCGTCGTCATCGCGCTGGCGCACGTGCTCGGTGGGCGCTCGGGTGAGGCGTTCGGCGTCGAGATCCTGCCGGCACTCGGACTCGCGGCGCTGTTCCTGGCGATGGCCGGCGGTGCCGACAACGTCAGCTCGGTGTTCCGGAACACGATCCTGCAGGCGGCGTCGCCCGACGGCATGCGCGGCCGGCTGCAGGGCATCTTCATCGTCGTCGTCACGGGTGGCCCGCGCCTCGGCGACCTGTACGCCGGCCTGGTCGTCGCGGCCGGCATCGCGTACCCGCCGGTCATCGGCGGGGTGCTCATCATCGGCCTCGTCGCGCTGCTCCTCCGCATGGTCCCCTCGTTCCGCCGCTACGACGCCCTGCACCCCCACGCGAACTGACGGCGGCCCGACCCGACCCGCTGCCGGGTCGCGGCAGCGGGTCGTGGACGCGACGACGAGGCGGACGGGAGGCGCGGGGCGGCGCCGCCACGGGCCTCCAGGCCGGCATTGCGGTCACCGCCGCGGCACGGGGCGCCGTCACCGGTCGGGTACCGTACGACACATGCCGGACAGCGCCCCGCGCGACCTCCAGCGGACCGGAGTCCGCGCCGTCGTCCGGCGCACCTACCACTCCGTCATCCGGCACCGCGTCGTCGACGCGGCCGCCTCGCTGACCTTCTTCGCGCTGCTGACGGTGTTCCCGAGCGCGCTCGCCGTGGTGTCGGCCCTGTCGATCGTCGACCGGCAGGGCGACAGCCTGACGGACATCGTCCAGGTCCTGGGCTTCATCGTGCGGCCGGAGACCGCCGAGCACCTCGAGGGGCCGCTGCGGCAGCTCCTCACCCTCGACAACCCGTGGCTCGGGTTCTCGATCGGCGTCGCCCTGACCCTGTGGTCGCTGTCCGGGTACGCGACCGCGTTCGGCCGGGCGATGAACACCGCCTACGAGGTCGAGGAGGGTCGGCGCATCTGGAAGTTCCGCAGCATGATGCTCCTGGTCACCCTGCTCGTCATGGTCGGCGGGGCCGTCGCGATCGTGATCCTGCTCGGGACGCCCACGATCTCCGAGGCGGTGATCCGGCAGCTCGGCTGGGCGCCGTGGATCGACGACGTGTGGAACGTGGCGAAGTGGCCGGTGCTCGCCGTCGACCTGGTCGTGATGGTGGCGGTGCTCTACTACGCCACCCCGAACGTCAAGACGCCACAGCTGCGGTGGGTCTCGGCCGGGGCCGGGTTCGCCATCGTGACCTGGGCGATCGCCACCATGGGGTTCGCGCTCTACGTCGAGACCCTGGGCGGCGGGAACCGCGCGTACGGGTGGCTCGGTGGCGCGATCCTGCTGCTCGTCTACCTGTACATCTCGAACTTCGTGCTCGTCGTCGGCGGTGAGCTCGACTCCGAGGTGATCCGGATGCGGCAGCTGCTCGCCGGCATCGAGGCCGACGAGTCGATCCGGCTGCCCCTGCGGGACGTCACCCGCAACTTCGTCCTGGCCCGGTGGCGGGACGCCGACATCGCGGCCGCGCAGCACGTGCGGGTGGCGGCGGTGCGGGCGGCCGAGGCGGACGGTGCCGAGTCGACACCTGCGGAGGAGCACCTGCGGGCGATGGCGCAGCAGGTCCGGGTCGGCGAGCCGCCGATGCCGGGGCGCTGAGACGCGGCGCGTTCGCGTCGCGCGTCAGCGCCGTGCTTGCTCTTGCGCTTGGGCTTGCGCTTGCGCCCGCGACGGTGCGCGTCAGCGCCTGCGCGCTTCGGCGTCGAGCATCTCCTCGGTCACGATCGGGATGGCTCCGGTCGCCAGCTCGATGCCCGACAGCCGTGCCGGGCTCAGCACCCGCGCGACCTGGTCCTCGTCCATCAGCCCGGCCGCCACGACGAGCGTGGAGATCGGCGTCGAGGTGGTCAGCGCCGTGTGCGCGATCGACGCCGCCGCCGCGTACCCGATGTAGGGCGTCAGGGCCGTGACGACCCCGACGTTCGTGTCGACCTGGGCGGCGAGCTTCGCCTCGTTCGCCTCGATGCCGACGACGCAGTGCTCACGCAGGGTCGCGCACCCGCGGGACATCCACTGCAGCGACTGCAGGATCGAGTGCGCGATGATCGGCTCGAAGGCGTTGAGCTGGAGCTGCCCGCTCTCGGCCGCCATCGTCACCGTCGTGTCGGCACCGGCCACCGCGTAGGCGACCTGGTTGACGACCTCGGGGATCACCGGGTTCACCTTGCCGGGCATGATCGACGACCCGGCCTGGCGAGCAGGCAGCGTGATCTCACCGAGGCCCGCCTGCGGTCCGGACGCCAGCAGCCGCAGGTCGTTGCAGATCTTCGAGAGCTTCGCGGCGCTGCGCTTCACCGTGCCGGACAAGGTCATGAACGCCCCGGCGTCACTCGTCGCCTCGATCAGGTCGGGTGCGGTGACGACGTCGATGCCGCTGGCTTCCTGCAGCTGCCGGCGCACCTCGTCGCGGTACAGCGGGTCGGCGGTGATGCCGGTCCCGATCGCCGTGGCGCCGAGGTTCATCTCGGCCAGCAGGGGCATCACCTTGCGGAGCAGGTCCGCGTCCTCCTGGATCGTGTGCGAGAACCCGGTGAACTCCTGCCCGAGGGTCATCGGCACGGCGTCCTGCAACTGCGTCCGCCCGACCTTCAGCACGTCGGCGAAGGCCCGGCCGCGCTCGGCGAACGCGGCGGAGAGCTGTTCGAGCTGCTCGATCAGCCGGCGGACGCCGAAGATCATCGCGATCTTGATGCTCGTCGGGTACGTGTCGTTCGTCGACTGGCTGCGGTTCACGTGGTCGATCGGGTGCAGGTACGCGTAGTCACCCCGCTCGCGCCCGAGGAGCTCGAGTGCCCGGTTCGCGAGCACCTCGTTCGTGTTCATGTTCGTGCTCGTCCCGGCGCCGCCCTGCACGACGTCGACGACGAACTGCTCACGGAGGGCGCCGTCCCGGACCTCCTGGGCCGCACGGTCGATCGCGTCGGCGCGCTCGTCGTCCAGGACCCCGATGGTCCGGTTCGCCCGGGCAGCCGCCTGCTTCACCGTGACGAGCGCCTCGATGAGGTCCGGGTACACGGCGATCGGCACGGAGGTGATCGGGAAGTTCTCCAGCGCCCGCAGCGTGTTGATGCCCCAGTACGCGTCGTTCGGGACCTCCCGTGATCCGAGCGAGTCGCTCTCGGTCCGCGTCGTCGTCGTCACAGGTGCCTCCTCGTTGCCGGTCACACGTCGAGGGTAGTCCCGTCCGTCTGGCCGGTCCGGACCGCGCGCGGGCGAGCGAAGAGTCCGGGCGGGGATGCACCGAGTGAGCAGAAGATGTCGGGTCAGCGCACGCGACTCGACATCTTCTGCTCACTGAGTGCGAGCGGACAGGAGGCGCGGGGCCAAGCCGCTACGGGCCTCCCGTTCGCCCCGCGGCCGCGCGAGCGTGCATCGAGTGAGCAGAAGATGTCGAGTCAGGACACGCGACCCGACATCTTCTGCTCACGAAGCGCGAGCGGGCGGAAAGGGCAGGCGGGTGCGGCGCGAACGCGCCCATTCCGCCCGTTCGACCGCCGCGCGGCGGCGCCAGCGCACCGAGTGAGCAGAAGATGTCGGGTCAGCACATGCGATTCGACGTCTTCTGCTCACCGAGCGCTGCGACGAGGCGCCGCACGCAAGCGCGTCAGTGGAACTGCGGGACGATCAGGTAGATGCCGTAGAGCACGGCGGCACCGCAGACGACGAAGCAGGCCACGGCGGCGGCGCGGAGTGCTCGGGTCGCCGTGGAGGCGCCGGCGGGGTTCGGGAAGCCGGCGGTGGCGGGGCCGATCGTGCCGTCGTCCTTCACGGTGAACTTGCCGGCGCGGGTGTCGGCAGCGCTCCACAGCCGGAGGCCGACCGAGTACACGGCGACGACGAAGCACGACGAGACCACGGCGACGACCGCGACGGTGAGGAAGGCGAGCCAGTCGATGTCCATCAGCGGTCTCCACCCTCGAGGACGGCGGAGCAGCGTCCGCCGATCGTGATCCCCATCATCGGCGGCCTCCCTTGCGGGCGGCCATGCGCCGGAGCGTGCGCTCGCGGCTCAGCTCGGCACGGCGCTGGGCGACGGCGTCCGCGCGCTTCTTGCGCTGCATGTCGCGCAGCTCCTTGCGCGTCAGGACGGCGTTCGCGGCGACGTCGACCTCGATCGCGGCGGCCTGCTCGTGCGGCTTCCGGAGCGACCACAGGTACAGCCCGAGGATCACGGCGGCACCGACGACCGCGTCGACGACGAGCCCGCCGACGCCCAGGCGGGCGATGCCCGAGGCGACGGCGCCCACGGCCGCGGCGGCGGGCAGGGTGATGAACCAGGCGATGACGATCTTGCCGGCGGTGGACCACTGGATCTTCGAGCCGCGGCGACCGAGGCCGGCACCGATGATCGACCCGGAGGACACCTGTGTGGTGGACAGCGCGAAGCCGAGGTGGCTCGAGGCCAGGATCGTCGCGGCGGTCGACGCTTCGGCGGCGAAGCCCTGCGTCGCGCGGATCTCGGTGATGCCGGAGCCGAGGGTGCGGATGATGCGCCACCCGCCGGTGTAGGTGCCGAGCGCGATCGCGAGGGCACAGGCGACGACGACCCAGAACTGCACGCCCTGGTCGGACGACTGCGCGCCCGAGGCGATGAGCGTCAGGGTGATGACACCCATCGTCTTCTGCGCGTCGTTCGTGCCGTGCGCGAGCGACACCATCGAGCTGGTGAAGATCTGCCCGATGCGGAAGCCCCCACGCTCGTTCGGGAACACCGGCCGCTTCGTGATCCGGTACGCGATGCGGGTCGACAGGAGCGACACGAGCGCGGCGATCACGGGCGACGCGAACGCCGGGATGATGACGACGGTGAGCAGCGCGGCGTAGTTGACGGAGTCGAACCCGGCGCCGACGATCGCGGCACCGATGAGCCCACCGAACAGCGCGTGCGAGGACGACGAGGGCAGACCGCGCAGCCACGTGATCATGTTCCACACGACCGCCCCGATGAGCCCCGCGAAGATCATCTCCGGCGAGATCGCGACGCCGCCCGGGCCCTCGTTGATGAGGCCGTGCGAGATCGACGTCGCCACCGCGGTGCTGAGGAACGCACCGACCAGGTTGAGCACCGCTGCGACGGTGACCGCCACCTTGGGCTTCATGGCGCCGGTGGCGATCGGGGTCGCCATCGCGTTGGCGGTGTCGTGAAAACCGTTTGTGAAGTCGAAGAAGAGGGCCAACGCGATGACCAGGACGACTATGAGTGTGATGTCCACCGCGGGAAAGTGTCCCAGGCCGGGCGGCTGAGCACAAACCCTGCTGTTCACCGTCCGTTCACCTGACCTGCGGGGTCGTTCAGATTCGGAACCTTCCGGATGGGAGGATGAACGCCATGGACACCGTCGAGCTCCTCATCCTGTTGGTCGGATCGCTCGCGGTGACCGGGTTCGCTCGGGCGAAGGGGCTGCCGGCGCCGCTGCTGGTGACCGCCGTCGCACTGGCGGCGTCCTTCCTGCCCGGGCTGCCACCCATCGAGATCGACTCCGAGGTCATCCTCACGGTGATCCTGCCGCCGCTGCTCTACTCCGCGGCGCTCGACGTGTCGTGGCAGAGCTTCCGGCAGTCGATCAAGCAGATCCGCCGTCTCGGCATCTTCCTGGTGATCATCACCGCGCTCGCCGTCGGGCTCGCGGCGTACATCATCATCCCGGACATGGACTGGCCCGCGGCGATCCTGCTCGGTGCCATCGTCGCGCCGCCGGACGCCGTGTCCGCCGCCGCGATCGGTCGGAAGCTCGGACTCCCCCGCCGCGTGATGACGGTGCTGTCCGGCGAGAGCCTGATCAACGACGCGGCCTCGCTCACCCTGGTGCGGGTGTTCACGCTGATCGCCGCCGGCACTTCGCTGACGGTCTGGCAGGACCTCGGCATCTTCGGCCTGGCGATCGGGGTCGGCCTGGCGGTCGGCATCGTGCTCGGTGTCGCGGTGCACTGGATCCGGATGCGGATCAACGACCCCGTGGTCGAGACGATCATGAGCATCCTGCTGCCGTTCGTGGCGTACATCCTGGCCGAGGACCTGTCCGGCTCCGGTGTCATCGCGGTCGTCACCGCCGGCCTGTACATCGGCTACAACTCGCCGAAGGAGGGCTACGCGACCCGCCTGCAGGAACGCCCGCTGTGGACGAGCATCGATGTCATCCTCGAGGGCTTCGTCTTCGCCCTCATCGGCCTGCAGCTCAACACGGTGGTGCAGGACCTGGTCGAGAGCGAGCGGAGTCTCGGGCAGACCCTGACCGCCGCCGCCGTCGTGCTGGCCGTGGTGATCCTGGTGCGGCCGCTGTTCGTGTTCGAGTCGTACGTGCGGAACCGGTTCAACGGGCGGTGGTTCCGTCCCCTGCGCATCCGGCTCTCCCGCGGACACCCGTCACTGCGGTGGATCCGCGGGACGGCGGAGCCGAAGCTGAACTGGCGGGAACTCACCGTCATCTCGTGGACGGGGATGCGGGGCGTGGTGACCCTCGCCGCCGCGGTGTCGGTCGTCGCCAACCCGGTCGACATCAAGGCGCAGGACACCATCTTCGTCATCGCGTTCATCGTCACCGTCGGGACGCTCCTGCTGCAGGGCCTGACCCTGCCGTTCGTGATCCGGGCTCTCAGGGTGCAGGACCCCGCGGAGGGCGAGGAGGACGTCCGCAGCGAGATGCGCCTGAACCAGCGGACGACCGAGGCGGCGATCGAGCTGCTCGAGCAGCGCCGGCCGGCCTGGTCGAAGCAGTACGGCGATGCTGCGGTCGACTCGGTGGTGAACCGTCTCAAGGCTCGGCTCGAACGACAGGTCGAGACGTTCCGTCAGGACGCCCTGGAGGAAGCGGACGAGGAGCGGAACGCCCCGACGCGACTGCGCGGCGAGCAGATCCAGGACATCCGACGCGAGCTGCTCGACCGACGGCGCGAGATCGTGCTCGAGGAACGCGAGAAGGGCAACCTCGACGAGGAGGTCATGCGCCGCGTGCTCGTCACCCTGGACGCCGAGGAGCTGGCGATGGACTCGGCCCAGGCCTCGCGCAGCCGCTCCTGACCGGCCCGGGCGTATCCTGGCGCTCCGATCGAGACCAGGAGCAGAGCGCCGAGTGAGCACGCCGCGGAACGACGTCCCCAGGAACGACGACGTGCCGGAGCGCCCCGGCGGAGCCAGAGCGGCACGGCCCGGTCGACGAGGCACGCGCCAGGCCCCGGTACCCGCGCCACGGCAGCACAGCGCCTACCGCCGGTGGTACGCCACGCTGCACCCGTCCCTGCAGCTCATCGGCCTGCAGCTCTGGATGCCGCTGTTCTTCATCGTCGGCTTCTGCCTCTGCTACGTGTTCGCCTTCCACGCGCCGCACCCCCACGACGTGCCGATCGCCCTGGTCGGCAGCGACCCCGGGTTCGTGCGGGCCGTGCAGCAGGCGCTGCCGGGTGAGTTCGTCTTCCACAGCTACGACTCGCTCACCCAGGCGAAGCGGGACGTGGTGAGCGGGTCGATGGCGGTGGCGTACGACCCATCGTCCAACGCGTTCTTCACGGCCAGCGCCCACCAGTTCCAGGTCGCCACCGTGGTGCCGGCCACCTTGACGGCGGTGCTCACCGGCGCGGGCGTCGCGGCACCGCAGGTGAACGAACTCGCACCGTTGCCGGCGTGGGACGAGTACGGCACCGTCGCGATGTACGTCATGCTCGCCTGGTGCATCGGCGGCTACATGGTCGCGATGTTCATCGGGATCATGGGCGGACCGCTCCGCCACCGCACACGGATGGCGGTCATCGTCGTCGGCGGCCTGGTCATCTCGCTCATCACCAACACGCTCGCCGGACCGGTGCTCGGTGCGATCCACGGGCACTGGGTCGTGCTCGTCCTCATCGCCTGGGGGTGGATCGTGGCGATCGGCCTGGCGGTGAACGGTCTGAGCTACTTCGTCGGCCGGTTCGTCGCCGCCCCGGCGATGATCTGCTTCGTCTTCCTGTCCATGCCGTCGTCCGGTGGGGCCTACCCGAAGTGGTTCATGCCCGAGCCGTTCGCCTGGCTCAACAACGTCGTCGTCGGGTCGAGCATGGTCGACATGATCAAGCACCAGGTCTACGGCGTCGGGCCCGGTCCGACCCGTGGCCTGGTGACGATGGCCTGTTACGCGGGCGCCGGTCTGGTCCTCATGTACTTCGGCAAGAAGTGGTGGGAGCGCCGACGGATCCGGGCGATCGTCACCGGCCGCACCACGATGTTCCAGGACGCCAACACCGCCAACCGCGAGTTCCTCGGCCAGCAGCGCGACGCCGAGCTCGAGCGCCACGGGCTGACGTCCACCGAGACCGGCACCCTGAGCGTGCTGCGCGACGACGACTGGGAGGACGACCGCACCGCGGGCGACGTCTTCACCGGGGCCCGGGACGGTCTGGAACCCGATCCGACACCCACCGGACGGATCGCCGTGCAGCGCACCGCGGAGCGGACCGGACCACGAGCGGACACCGCGCAGCACGGCCGGCACGCGGACCGCTGACGCGTATCCTGGGGGCATGAACCCCCGCATCACCTGGCACCGCGTCCTCGTCACCGTCGTCGTCGTGTTCCTCGTGCTGACGGTCGGCTTCTACGCCGCGAGCGTGGTGCTCGCGCCCGCCGACGGCCGGAACACCGCCGGCCTGTTCGTCGGGTGGGCGATGTTCTCGATGATCGGCGCGATCGTCTTCGGCATCATCGACTTCTTCGTGCGCCCCCTGGGCGGCCGGAGCGGTGACGCCGACGTCATCGCCGCCGCCGAGGAAGCCCGCACCGGCAGCACCCGCACCCAGGCGACGCGCTAGCCCCGCTCCGGTCGGTCGGGTGCACCGACCCCGGTCCCGGTGAACCCGGCCACGGTCGCGTCGTCCTCGGCGAAGGTGAACCGGGCGCGGACCGCCCCGCCCGCGAGCACACCGGGCAACCAGTACCGGGCGTCGTCCCACATCGCGTCGTACGGCACCGCGTCGACCGGGATCCACCGCGGCTCGAGCTCGTCGGAGCCGACGGGCTCCCCCTGCCAGCGGCGGCAGACGAACACGTCCGAGACCTGGGACCAGGACGGACGGTACGGGAACCGGTAGTCCAACGTGCCACGGGCCTCCAGGTCGGCCGCGTCGAGACGCAGGCCGACCTCCTCCCGCACCTCGCGCACGGCGGTGTCGACCGCCGACTCACCCGGCTCGCGCTTGCCGCCCGGACCGACCACGCGGCCCTCGCCGAGGCCGCGACGCTTCTCACCGAGCAGGACCTCGGGGCCGGCCGCGCCGTCCCGGAGCAGGTAGACGACGACCACCCGGGGGTGCTGGGACTTGCTCTCGTCGCGGGGGCTCACGGGTCCAGTGTGGCCGAAGAAGTGTCGTACGCTCGATGCATGGCAGGCGGGCTGCGGGGGCACCATGGCTGAGCCCCGCAGGACCGGGCGCAGCCTCGAAGTGCTGCGCGCCGAAGCCGCCGAGGAGATCTCGATGCTCGTCGAGCACCGGAGCCGGCAGGGCGAGGACCCGTGGGAGTTCATGCCGACGCTCCCCACCGTCGACGAGCAGGTCGTGCTCATCCTGCGCGCGGACGCGGTCGACCTCGACGAAGCCATCGGCGCACGCGACGCCCGGTGGTCGATGCACCCGTCGTCCGGCCACGGGACGGCGCTGGGCGAGGAGTACCACCGGCTGCGCCGGATCGCCCTGCAGCACCCGGAGCTCACGCCGGCGGTGTGGAAACTGCTCGGCGCCCTGCCGGACGCCGGGTGACCGGCACGGACCACCCGCCGTGCGGTTGGATGGGCGCATGACCGAAACCGTGCTCGCCGTCCTGAACCAGCCCTCCCGCGACGCTGCGCCGCACGACCCCGCGGCCGACGCCTGGACCTGGTCGATGCCGCTCGAGGAGCACATCCAGGTGCAGGACCTGGGCCTCGTCCGGGGCGACGGCGTGTTCGAGACGATCACGGTGGTCGACGGCCGTCCGCAGGCGCTCGAGGCGCACCTCGCCCGCTTCGGCCGGTCGGCCGCGATGCTCGACCTGCCCGCCCCGGACACCGACGCGTGGCGGCAGGCGATCGAGGCCGTGTGCGCCCGCCTCGACCCGGTGCGCGAGGCGTTCGTCAAGACCGTCCTGACCCGCGGCGTCGAGGGCACCGACCGTCCGACCGGCTGGGTCTACGCGGCACCGTCCGGCGACTCGACCGCTGCACGCACCGAGGGCATCTCCGTCGTCGTGCTCGACCGCGGGTACCGGCACGACGTCGAGCGCACCTCGCCGTGGCTGCTGCAGGGTGCGAAGACGCTGTCCTACGCGGTCAACATGGCCGCCCTGCGCGAAGCCGCCCGCCGTGGCGCCGACGACGCCCTGTTCGTCTCGAGCGACGGCTACGTGCTCGAGGGCACGCGCGCGAACCTGATCATGCAGGTCGGCGACCGGCTCGTCACGCCCCGCACCGACATCGGGATTCTGGCCGGCACGACGCAGGCCGACGTGTTCCGCTTCGCCGAGGAGCAGGGCATCGAGACCGCGTACGAGCTCGTCACCCTCGCCGACCTGCGGGCGGCGGACGCGCTCTGGCTCGTGTCGAGCGTGCGGCAGGCGGCGCCGATCCGCTCGGTGGACGGCGACGCCCGACCGATCGACGCCGAGATGACGACGCGCATCAACGACTTCCTGCTGGCGCGCGAGGTCTGAGGACGCGCCGCGCCGTTCCGCGCTGCGCGACACGCCACGGGGCGGCGCGCCCCGAGCGGTGTCGCCCACCGCGAGGGGCGGCGTGAGCCCACGACGGACGGGAGGCGCGGTGCCAGCTGGCACCGCGCCTCCAGTCCGTGTCGTGCTCGCTACCAGCGCGGGGTGGTGACGCCGACGCCGTCGACGTGCTCGAAGACGGCCTTGCCGTCGATCCAGACGCGCGTCGCGCGGCTGGTCGCGTCGAGCGGGTCGCCGTCCCACAGCACGAGGTCGGCGTCGTGTCCCTCGGCGAGTCGACCGACGCGGTCACCCAGGCCGAGGAAGTCCGCCGGGTTGACGGTCAGCGCCTCGAGCGCGGTGCGGGCCGGCAGGCCCTCCTTCACGGCGGCGGTCGCCTGGTCGACGAGCATGTTGATCGGCACGACCGGCGCATCGGTCGTGATCGCGACGCGCACGCCCGCCGCTGCGATCGCGGCGAGGTTCGGGATGCCGCGGTCGCGGAGCTCGACCTTCGACCGGCTGGTGAAGAGCGGGCCGTAGATCACCGGGATGTCCTTCTCGGCCAGGACGCCCGCGATCTTGTGGGCCTCGGTGCCGTGGTTGACGACGAGTCGGTAGCCGAACTCCTCGGCCAGGCGGATCGCGGTGGCGATGTCGTCGTGGCGGTGGGTGTGCTGGTCCCAGACGAGCTCGCCGTCGAGGACGCGCACCAGGGTCTCCTTCGTGAGGTCGCGGGTGAACGGCTCGCCCTTCGCCTCGGCGGCGTCGCGCGCGGCACGGTAGCCCTGCGCCTCGACGAACGCGTCGCGGATGATCTTCGCGACGCCGAGCCGGGTGGAGGGGGTCTGGCCCTTGCCGCCGTACACGCGCTTCGGGTTCTCACCGAGGGCGCTCTTCACGCTGACCGAGTCGGAGATGAGCTGCTCGTCGATGGTGCGACCACCCCAGGTCTTGATCGCGACGCTCTGACCACCGATCGGGTTGCCGGATCCGGGCTTCACCACGATGCTCGTGATCCCGCCGGACAGCGCGTCGCGGAAGCCCTCGTCGTCGATGTCGATCGCGTCGATCGCCCGGACACCGGCCATGTTCGGGCCGGTCATCTCGTTCGTGTCGTTGCCGGCCTCGCCGTTCGCTTCCTCGTGGATGCCGACGTGGCCGTGCGACTCGACGAAGCCGGGCAGGAGCCAGGACCCGGAGGCGTCGACGACGGTCATGCCCTCGGGCGGGGTGACGTCCGGGCCGATGGCGGTGATGCGGCCGTCCTCCACCACGACCGCGCCGCCGTCGAAGGCGGGGGCGGAGACGGGGACGACGTGGGCACCGGTGATCGCGAAGGAGTTGCTCATGACACCGACGGTACGCGGGGGTCGGCGATCGCCCGGACACCGGCCATGTTCGGGCCGGTCATCTCGTTCGTGTCGTTGCCGGCCTCGCCGTTCGCTTCCTCGTGGATGCCGACGTGGCCGTGCGACTCGACGAAGCCGGGCAGGAGCCAGGA
>NZ_JAIXIG010000049.1 GCF_020297365.1 Curtobacterium oceanosedimentum | reverse complement strand
ACGACGAAGGCCGCCACCCCGAGGGGTGGCGGCCTCCGTGACCGGAACGGTCGAGACTACGCGAGCTCGATCGTGGCGCCAGCGGCCTCGAGGGTCGCCTTCGCCTTGTCGGCGGTCTCCTTGTTCGCACCCTCGAGGATCTTGGCGTCGGCGGTCTCGACGAGCGCCTTGGCCTCACCGAGGCCGAGCGACGTCAGGCCACGGACCTCCTTGATGACCTGGATCTTCTTGTCACCAGCGGACTTGAGGATGACGTCGAACTCGGTCTTCTCCTCAGCGGCCTCGGCCGGGGCAGCTGCGCCGGCGGGGGCGGCAGCGGCGACCGGGGCGGCCGCGGTGACCTCGAAGACCTCTTCGAACTTCTTCACGAAGTCCGAGAGCTCGATGAGCGTGAGCTCCTTGAAGGCCTCGATGAGCTCGTCCTGCGAAAGCTTCGCCATGATTTTCTCCTACTACTAGCTAGTACGTGTGGTTGATGAACGCGTGCCTGATCAGGCCGCGGACTCCTGCTTCTCGCGCAGAGCGTCCACGGTGCGGACGGCCTGCGAGAGGGGTGCCTGGAACAGGTACGCAGCACCGAACAGCGAGGCCTTGAGCGCGCCGGCGAGCTTGCCGAGCAGCACTTCACGGGACTCGAGGTCAGCGAGCTTGTCCACCTCGGTCGCGGTGAGCGGGTTACCGTCGAAGTAACCGCCCTTGACCACGAGCTGAGGGTTCGCCTTGGCGAATGCACGCAGCGACTTCGCGACGGCGACGGTGTCACCGTGCACGAAGGCGAGAGCGGACGGACCGGCGAGCTCGTCGTCGAACGACGTGATGCCGGCGTTGTTCGCCGCGATCTTGGTCAGCGTGTTCTTCACCACGGCGTACGTGGCGTGCTCACGGATCGAGTTGCGGAGCTCCTTGAGCTGCGCGACCGTGAGACCGCGGTACTCGGTGAGCAGAACGGCGTTCGAGCTACGGAAGGACTCCGTGAGCTCGGCGACCGCAGCTTCCTTGTTCGCCATGGTTCTCCTTGGGGGTCTTGCCGGCAGCCCCAGGCCCACGAACGAGAAAAGCTCCGGCGCAGAGGCTCGGAGCTGCTCCCCCGAGATCGGGAGGAGTGGTTCGGAACACCTGCGCTGGATGCCTCACCGAGTGAGGACCTTCGGTCACGCTGCGAGCAGCGCGACAACCGGCGGTCTTTGGCTTCGAGAACTGTACCAGACGCCGTGGCCGTCGCCAAGCACCGGACGGGAGGCCCGTGACCGGCCCGCACCGCGCCTCCCGTCCGTCACGCGTGTGCGCCCACCGCCGCCGCGGGATCCCGCGGCAGGTGCACCGTGAACACGGTGTCGCCCGGCTCACTCGTCACCTCGACGTGACCGCCGTGCGCCTGCACGACCGCGTCGACGATCGCGAGCCCGAGCCCCGTCGACCCGACCGCGCGCGAGCGCGAGCCGTCCCCACGGGCGAAGCGCTCGAAGAGCTTCGGCAGGAACGCGGGGTCGATCCCCTGGCCGGTGTCCCGCACGGTCAGGTCCACGCCGCCGTCGACGGGCGCCAGCCCCACCGTGATGCGGGTGCCCTCGGGGGTGTGCGTCCGCGCGTTCGTGACCAGGTTCACGATGACCTGGTGCAGTCGGGCGGCGTCACCGACGACCGCGACCGGCTCCGGGGGCACGTCGACCTCGATCACGTGGTCGGGCGAGGCGGCGTGCGCGTCGTTGACGGCGTCGAGCACCAGGCCGGTCAGGTCGACCTCGGCGAGCTGGATCTCGCGGCCCTCGTCCAGGCGGGCGAGCAGCAGCAGGTCCTCGACCATCGACGTCATCCGGATGGACTCGGACTCGATCCGACTCATCGCGTAGACGACGTCCGGCGGCAGGTCGCCACCCATCCTGCGGGTGAGTTCCGCGTAGCCGCGGACCGATGCCAGGGGTGTGCGGAGCTCGTGCGAGGCGTCGGCCACGAACTGCCGGACCTGCTGCTCCGATCGCTCGCGGGCCTGCATGGCGCCCCCGATGTGGCCGAGCATCCGGTTGAAGGCGCTGCCGACCCGGCCGACCTCGGTGCGGGGATCGGTGTCGGGGACCCGGACGCCGTCGAGCGCGTCGCTGCGGTCGAGGGGCATGCGTGCCACAGTCGACGCCGTCTCGGCGACGCGCTCGAGCGGACGGAGCGACCGCCGGACGACGACCGCGGCGACGATCGATCCGGTGAGCAGTGCGGCCGCGAGCACGGAGACGACGACCCAGAAGAGCTTCCAGACGCTGTCGTACACCGGGGCCATCGGCAGGCCGACGACCAGGACGGCCGGGCCGACGGTCACGGCCGCGACGCGGTAGTCGCCGAGTCGCGACCCGAGGTCGACGGTCGCGGGGGCCGCTCCGACCCGCACGGTGCCCAGCGCGTCCGCACTCGTCCGGGTGATCGCGCTCGGGCGCCCGTAGTCGTCGAGCACGTTCGCGATCACGACCTGCCCGTCGATGAAGTACGCCGTGAGGGTGCCGACGGACTGGCCGGACGGCCGGGTCAGGTCGATGTCCGGCTGCCCGGACGGGTTCTGCTCCAGGTAGCGCTGCGCCCGGTTCGTGGCGCCGGTGATCTGCTCGTCGATCGCGCCCGTCTGGATCGAGGCCAGCGCGATGATGCTGCCTGCACCGATCACCGCGCTGACGGCGACGACGAGGGCGACGATGCTCAGGACGAGGCGGCGCCGGAGCGTCACGACGTCGGCTTGATGACGTACCCGACCCCGCGCACCGTGTGGATCATCGGGGTCTCGCCGGCGTCGATCTTCTTGCGCAGGTAGGAGATGTAGATCTCGACGACCGAGGACTTGCCCCCGAAGTCGTACGACCACACCCGGTCGAGGATCTGCGCCTTCGAGAGCACGCGCCGCGGGTTGCGCATGAGGAAGCGCAGCAGTTCGAACTCGGTGGCGGTCAGCTCGATCGGCCGCCCCGCGCGGTGCACCTCGTAGGACTCCTCGTCGAGCACCAGGTCACCGACGACGATGCGCGAGTCACCGGATTCCCGCGTGGCGATCTGCGACCGGCGGACCAGGCCCCGGAGTCGCGCGACCACTTCCTCCAGGGAGAACGGCTTCGTGACGTAGTCGTCGCCGCCCGCGGTGAGCCCGGTCACGCGGTCCTCGACGGAGTCCTTCGCGGTGAGGAACAGCACCGGGGTGTCGTCGTCGTTCTGTCGCAGCCGCCGCAGCACCTGCAGCCCGTCGAGGTCGGGCATCATCACGTCGAGCACCATCGCGTCGGGCTGGAACTCGCGGGCCGTCGCCAGGGCGTCCTGCCCGCCGTTCGCGCTCTTGACGTCCCAGCCCTCGTAGCGGAGCGCCATGCACAGCAGGTCGGTGAGGCTCGCTTCGTCGTCGACGACGAGGATGCGCAACGGGGTGCCGTCAGCACGGGTGAGGCGCGGGACTGCTGCGGGCTGGGAGATGGTCACGTCTTCGAGTATCGAGAAGTTCCTATGAGCGGTCTGTGGGGCAACCCGGCGCGTTCTGTGGATCGAGGACGCGTCCACACCTCCCCCTCCGTACGGTGGGAGCATGTTGCGATCTGCAGCCTGGCCCGCGTCGGCCCGGCACCTGGACACCGCGCGGATCGAACGGACGACCGGGAGGCCCGGGTCGGCACCGACGGACCGCCTCGCGGTCGCGCGAGCGGTCGCCGCCACCACCCCGCCGCTGTCCGCCGGGACGGCCGGCGGCTCCTTTGGCACGCTCGCCGCGCTCGCCGCGGCGGACGTCGCCACCGCCCGCACCGTCGAACCGCACCTGGACGCGCTCGGCATCCTGGCGCAGGCCGGGGTCGACGCCCCGGACGGCTCGACCTGGGGCGTCTTCGCGGCCGAGGGGCCGGGCCTCCGGCTCGATGCGGCGCCGCAGCACGACGGCTCGGTCCTGCTGCACGGCACGAAGCCGTGGTGCTCGCTCGCCTCGACGCTCTCGCACGCGCTGGTCACCGCGCACCTGAGCGACGAGCGGGTCCTCGTCGCCGTGGACCTGCGCCAGCCCGGGGTCACCGCGCACGACGAGGCCTGGGTCGCACGCGGCATGCCGGACGTGCCGAGCGGACCGGTCGACTTCGACGGGGTCCGGGCAGACCCCGTCGGCGCACCGGGTTGGTACCTGCGACGTCCGGGCTTCGCCTGGGGCGGCATCGGTGTCGCGGCCTGCTGGTGGGGCGGCGCGGTCGGGCTCGCCCGGGTGCTCCGGGACACCGCGGCAGCGCACCCGGAGTCCGAGCTGCTGCAGGCGGCACTCGGTGCCACCGTGGCCGACCTCGCCGACGCCGAGGACGCCCTCGCCGACGCCGCCGCCCGGATCGACGGGTCGGACCCGACCGCAGACGACACCGACTGGCGGCTGCTCGCCCAGACGACCCGCTCGCGGGTGCGCCGATCGGTCGACGCCGTGCGCGAGCGGGTGGTCGCGACGATCGGGCCGGCACCGCTGACCGCGGACCCCGCCGTCGCCGCGCGGGTCGCCGACCTCGAGCTCTACGTCCTGCAGGACCACGGCGCACGCGACCTCGCCCGCATCGGCCGGATGGTGCTCGAGCGGGGCGGCGTCGCGTGGTGAGCTTCGACCACCGCGAGCCGGGCACCGACCCGGCGGCGTGGACGGGGTTCCTCGACGGCCTGGACGCCCCCGGGATCGACCTGGCCGGTGCCGGGTCGGTGGTGGTCGTCGCACCCCACCCCGACGACGAGACCCTCGGCGCCGGTGGCCTGATCGCGGCCGCTGGCCGGGCCGGCATCCCCGTGCACGTGCTGCTCCTCACCCGCGGCGAGCGCTCCCACCCGGACTCCCCCACGACGACCTCGGAGGCACTCGCCGCCGCCCGTGACGACGAGTTCGTGGCAGCCCTGCGCAGCCTGCACCCCGGTGTCACCTCGACCTCGGTGGGGATCCCGGACGGCGCGACCCGCGAGCACCGGGACCGGGTCGTCGAGACCCTCGACGCCGCGCTCGCCGGGGCTGCCCGCCCCGCACTGCTCGT
Organism: Curtobacterium oceanosedimentum; assembly: GCF_020297365.1. Classification (GTDB taxonomy): domain Bacteria; phylum Actinomycetota; class Actinomycetes; order Actinomycetales; family Microbacteriaceae; genus Curtobacterium. The sequence goes on along the minus strand of NZ_JAIXIG010000049.1, from coordinate 7,196 downwards.
CGCACCGTGGCGCGGGGACGGGCACCGCGACCACCGCATCGCCGGCGAGGTCGCCGAGGTCGCCGCGGCGAGCGCCCCCGACGTGGACCTGCTCGCGTACCCGATCTGGGCCTGGCACTGGGACGACCCGGACCACTCCGTCGCCCCCTGGGACGACGTCCGGGTCCTGTCGCTGCCCGACGACCTCGTCGCCCGGAAGCGTGCTGCCCTCGACGCCTACCCGTCGCAGACCCGCGCGCTCTCCCCTGCTCCGGGCGACGAGGCGATCATCGACGAGCGGCACGCTGCCCACCACCTGCGGACGACCGAGTGGTTCTTCGCGCCGGGGGCAGCAGCGGTGTCGGCACCGTCCTCGCGGTCGCGGGAGTCGTTCGACGCGCACTACGACCGGAAGCCCGAGGGGTGGGACTTCGAGGGCTCCTGGTACGAGCAGCGCAAGCGCGCGGTGACCCTGGCCGCACTCCCCCGCCGGCGGTTCCGGTCCGCACTCGAGCTCGGCTGCGCGACCGGGGTCCTGACCGCCGCCCTCGCCGAACGCGCGGACGACGTGCTCGGCACCGACATCTCGGCGGCACCGCTGGAGCGTGCTGCCCACCGTGCGCCGACCGCGCGGTTCGTGCAGGCGGCGCTGCCGTCGGAGTGGCCGGACGGTCGCTGGGACCTGGTGGTGATGTCCGAGGTCGGGTACTACCTGTCGCCCGCCGACCTCGACGCGACGATCGACCGTGTGCTCGACAGCCTCGACGACGACGGCGTGCTCGTGGCCTGCCACTGGCGGCACCCGGACGACGAGGCGGTGTCGGGCGGCGACGCGGTGGACGCGCGGCTGACCGAACGGTGGCCGCGCCCCGCCCTGCTCCGACACGTGGAAGAGGACTTCGTCCTGAGCGTCCTGCCCGGCCCGGCGGTCACCTCGGTGGCCCGAGCCGAGGGGATCATCTTGTGACCCGATCGGAACCGCGTGCACGCATCGACGTGGTCGTCCCCGCGCACGACGAGGCGGACCGGATCGCCGCGTGCCTCGACGCGCTCCTGGTGGCCATCGACCGGCTCGCCACGGAGCGACCCGGGGTCGACGCCGCGGTCACGGTGGTGCTCGACGGCTGCACGGACGGCACCGCTTCGGTGGTCGAGCGGTACCCGGTCGACGTGCTGACGACGGACCGTGTCGGGGTCGGCCGGGCACGGACCATCGGGGCGACGCACGCACTCCGCGCGCACGACGGCGAACCGGCAGCGCGGTGGCTCGCCCACACCGACGCCGATTCGCGCGTGCACGAACGGTGGCTCGTGCAGCAGTCCGACGCCCTTGCCGCTGGTGCGCAGGTGCTCGTCGGCGCCGTCGTGCCCGATCCCGACGACCTCGAACCGGTCGTGCTCGAACGGTGGACCCGGGCGCACCCGCCCGGCGCCGCCCTGGGGCACGTGCACGGCGCGAACCTCGGCGTGCTCGCCGCGGCGTACGTCACGCTCGGCGGGTTCGACCCCGTGCCCGAGCACGAGGACGCGCGTCTGGTGGCCCGGGCGCGGGCGCTCGGCCTCCGGGTGGACGCCACCGTCGACCTGCCGGTGGTGACGAGCGGGCGGTTCGAGGGTCGGACGCCGGGCGGGTACGCGGAGCACCTGCGCCAGCAGTACGGCGACGCGAGTTGACACCCTCACGCGCCTCATAGCGAGCAGCAATCCTGCGCAGAAGGTCGCTCCCTAGGTTCTCCTCCGTCGGCCCCGCCGCGTGCTCCACGCGATCGGTGACCCCAGCCGGCCACCACCCGAGGAGACCCATGTTCCTGACCTACCTCAGGCGCGAACTCACGAACCGCAAGAAGCAGACCGTCATCATCGCGATCGGCATGGCGCTGGCCATCGCCCTCGTCGTCATCGTGTCGTCGATCTCCGGCGGGGTGCAGGCTGCACAGAAGAGCGTCCTGCAGTCCGTGTACGGCGTCGGGACGAACATCACCGTGACCAAGACCGCGACGGCGTCCTCCGGCGGCGGACGACCGGCCTTCGACTTCGGCAGCCAGGGCGACAGCAGCGGGGACGACAGCGGCTCGACGGACCTGTCGCAGTCGCGGCTCGCGGTCGCGCGCGGCACGAGCACCCTCGACGCGTCGAACCTCTCGACGATCACCGGGACCGACGGGGTCGAGGCCGCGACGGGTGTGCTGACGCTCGAGAACAGCACGTTCTCCGGCCAGGTGCAGCAGCAGTCGACCGACGACAGCAGCACGGACAGCAGCAGCGACTCCAGCAGCGACAGCACGACTCAGCAGGGACCGCCGAGTGGGGACACCGGCGGCGGCTTCGGCGGTGGCTCGTTCAGCGTCGACTCGTTCACGGTCACCGGCATCCCGGTCTCCGGCGACACGGTCGGCCCGCTGACGAGCACCGAGCTCACGAAGGGGCGCACCTTCACCACGAAGGACGCCGGCAAGGACGTCGTCGTGCTCGACGCGTCGTACGCGAAGAGCGAGGACGAGGCGGTCGGCGACACGATCGACATCGGCGGCACCGACTTCACCGTCATCGGCATCGTCAGCTCCACCGGCTCGGCCTCGACCACGGGCTCGAACACCTACATCCCGCTCGACACCGCGCAGGCGCTGGCCGACCTCAACGGCAAGGTCACCTCGATCTCCGTCTCGGCCGGGTCGTCCTCCGACGTCAGCACCATCAAGGCCGCGCTGCAGGCGAAGCTGCCGAGCGCCACCGTCTCCACCGAGGCCGACCTGGCCTCGAGCGTCTCCGGGTCCCTCAGCACCGCGTCGAGCCTGGTCTCGAACCTCGGCAGGTGGCTGTCGATCGTCGTGCTCGCCGCGGCGTTCCTCATCGCGATCCTCTTCACGATCTCCGGCGTGACCCGCCGCACCCGCGAGTTCGGGACCCTCAAGGCGATCGGCTGGTCGAACGGCCGTATCACCCGGCAGGTTGCCGGTGAGTCCCTGGTGCAGGGCCTCATCGGTGGCGTGCTCGGCGCGGTGGCCGGACTCATCGGCATCCTCGTCGTCAACACCATCGCCCCGACCGTCTCGGCGAGCGCCTCGAGCACGACGGGCGGCGGCGCCGGCGGCGGTGGCGGTGGCGGTGGCGGGATGCCCGGCGGCGCGGCGACGGCAGCAGCGGGCAACGGCACGACGGGCGGCGCCCCGGCCGGCGGCTTCGGCGGCGGTGCGAGCACCGCGTCGACGACCGACGTGGTCCTGCATGCCCCGGTGACCGTCGAGATCATCCTGCTCGCGATCGGCCTCGCGATCCTCGGTGGCCTCATCGCCGGGGCGCTCGGCGGATGGCGTGCGAGCCGGCTCCGTCCGGCCGAGGCGCTCCGGAGCGTGGCCTGATGCCCGGCCCGTCCACCGGTGCGACACCGATCACCGGACCCGCACCGGCCCCGAGCACCCGACCAGGAGGACCCACCGTGACCACCACCGACACCGCGACCGGCGAGGCGGAGGCGACCCGTGCCTCCAGTCCGATGTACCGGCTGACGAACGTGAGCAAGACCTACCGGCAGAAGAACCGGACCGTCACCGCCCTGACGAACGTCGACCTGACGATCCCGCGGGGGCAGCTCGTGGCGATCCAGGGGCCGACCGGCGGCGGCAAGTCGACGCTGCTGCAGATGCTCGGCGCGCTGGACCGCCCGAGCGCCGGGTCCGTCCACCTCGGTGGGGACCGCGACGTGGCGGAGCTCGGCGACCGCGCGCTGACCGATCTGCGGGCGACCGAGATCGGCTTCGTGTTCCAGAGCTTCAACCTCATCCCGACCCTGACGGCGCTCGAGAACGTCGAGACGGCGTTCGCGGGGGCCCTGGCGGAGCGGTCGCGCGGTGCGGTCCGGCAGCGGGCGAAGGCGGCACTCGCCGAGGTCGGGCTGGCCGAGCGACTCGACCACCTGCCCGCGGAGCTCTCCGGTGGTCAGCAGCAGCGGGTGGCGATCGCCCGCGCGCTCGTGAAGGACCCGAGCGTGCTGCTCGCCGACGAACCGACCGGGGCACTCGACGAGGCGACGCGCGACGAGATCATGGGCCTCATCGAGAGGCAGTGGCGGGAGCGCGGGCTGACCGTCGTCATCGTCACGCACGACTCGTGGGTCGCGAAGCGTGCCGAGCGGCACCTGCACATCGGGCAGGGGCGGGTCCGCGAGGCGTAGCCGGGCGGGCCGTCGACCCGCGTTCCGCGCCCAGCGACTGTCCACGCGTCCGGCGGCGCGTGGACTGTCGCCCAGCGCGTGAAGACGCCGCCGCTACCCCGCCACCGGGTAGTCGCAGTACGCGAACCACCGCGAGTCCGGCGACCACGGCGGCACGTTGACCGTCCCCTGCCCACCGTCGAGCGTCACGAGGGTCTCCGGCTGGACCGCGATCCGGGCGCCGCGCACGAGCGAGCCGGGGAGCAGTCGGAGCTCCACGCGGTGGTCGGCGGGGTGGCCCTGCACCCCGGGCTCGTACGACAGGTAGAGCAGGTGCGCACCGTCGGGCGAGACGTGCGGGAACCAGTTCACGCGGTCGTCGTTCGTGATCCGCACCGGGTCGGTCGCTCCCGGCCAGAGGGCGACGAGCTGCGCGGTGCCGGGGGTGAACCGCTCCGAGTTCCACACGAGCAGGTCGCCGGCGAACGAGACGCCGTCGTCCGGGTGCTCGTCGCGGGTCAGGAAGGTCGGGTCCCCGGTGGCGGGGTCGACGAGTGCGACGTCGGTGGTCCAGGTGCCGTCCTCGGCGTGCTCCCCGACGATGGCCGCGAGGGTCTCGCCGTCGGGTGCGATGCCGTGCAGGTAGAACTTCCGGACGACCGGCAGCGCGGTGGTGACGTCGGTGAGCGTCGCCGCGGCTCCCCCGAGCGGCACCGGGACCCGGTACAGGTCGCCGTCGCGCCCGCTCACCACGACGGAGGTGCCCGAGGGGTCGAGCACGTGGTCGTTGTTGATCTCCGGGACGCCGGGCATTGGGACGGGCACCAGCGCCGACTCGTCGACGGCCGTCCCGCCGTGCTCGAGCAGCCAGAGGTCACCACCGCCGTTCAGCAGGAGCCTGCCGTCGGGCAGCACGTTCGGCGCCTCGACGAGCAGCGTGCTCGACTCGAACACGAGCCGGCTCGTCCGGCGCTCGAGGTCGTACACGTGCACCCGGCTGGTCTGTCCCGGCAGCAGCTGCCGTCCGCGCGGTTCGTTCATGGGTCCCATCCTGTCGTGGTGTCGCTCACGTGCGCACCAGCGCACGCACGGACGGGAGGCGCGGTGCGGGTCCGACCCGCACCGCGCCTCCCGTCAGGGGGTCCGCCTACTTCACCGCGCCGGCGGTCAGGCCGGCCACGAACTGGCGCTGCACCACGAGGAACGCGGCCACGACCGGGATCGACACGACGAGCGACGCTGCCATGACCTGGTTCCAGTACACGTTCGTCTGCGTGGAGTACTGCTGCAGACCGACCGAGAGCGTCGAGCCGAGACCGTTCGTCATGACCGAGGCGAAGAGGACCTCGCCCCACGCCGTCATGAACGAGTAGATGCCGACCGCCACCAGACCCGGGCGGGCCGACGGCAGGATGACCCGGAACAGGGCACCCATCGGACCGGAACCGTCGACCATCGCGGCCTCGTCGAGCTCGCGCGGGATGGTCTCGAAGTAGCCCGCCAGCATCCAGATCGAGAACGGCAGCGTGAACGTCAGGTACGTGATGATCAGGCCGAGCCACGACCCGACGAGCTGGATGCCGAGGGTGTTCCCGAGGTTCGTGAAGATCAGGAACAGCGGGAGCAGGAACAGCACGCCGGGGAACATCTGGGTGGAGAGCACCGCGGTGGTGAAGGTGCTCTTGCCCTTGAAGTTCCAGCGCGAGACACCGTAGGCGGCGAACGTCGCGATGATGAGCGAGAAGACCGTCGCGACCGTGCACACGACCAGCGAGTTCACGAAGTACCGCGCGAGCGGCACCGTGGACCACATGTCGATGAACGGCTGGATCGTGACCGTCGACGGGATCCACGTGAAGTTGTCCTGCACGTCGCCGAGCGGCTTCATGGCCGTGGTCACCATGACGTAGAGGGGCACGATCGTGAACAGGGTCAGGACGACCAGGGTCACGATCTTGAAGGACTTGGCGCCAGCTGTCTCACGCACGGACGGACCTCCGGTTGGTCACGGCGAGGTAGATGCCGGTGACGACGAGCAGGAAGAGGAGGAGCAGGACGCTCATCGCGGCACCCGAACCGAAGTTCCAGGTGATGAACGACGCGTTGTAGATGTGGAAGCTCAACAGGTCGGCGGCCGGGGGCTGCGCGGTCGACCCGAAGAGCACGAACGGCGTGTTGAAGTCGTTGAACGTCCACAGGAACATCACGAGCACGAGCGTCACGTTGACGGGGCGGACCATCGGCAGCGTGATGGAGCGCCACTGGCGGAACGGCTTGGCGCCGTCGACCGAGGCGGCCTCGTACACGTCGTTCGGCACGGACTGCAGTCCGGCCATGAGCATGAGGAAGGCGAAGGGCCAGGTCTTCCAGATGGCGACGACCACGACCGCGACGAAGGCGTTGTTGCCGATGAGCCAGAACGGGGCGTTCCCACCGAACAGCCCGAGCTGGTCGACCAGCAGGTGGTTGAGCGCTCCGGTGTCGCGCTGGAACATGAACTTCCAGGTGATGACGCCGGCGTACATCGGCAGCGCGTACGGCACGAGGAACAGGGTGCGGAACAGCCCGCGGCCGGCGAACGGCTTCTGCAGGGCGACGGCCGCAGCCATGCCGAAGGTCCAGGACAGCCCGACCACCAGGACCGTGAAGGCGCAGGTGATGAGGAACGAGTTGAGGACCCCGCGGCCGATCGCCTGGTCGAAGTCGACGACGACGGCGTAGTTCCCGAACCCGGCGAACGGAGCGGCGCCCCAGTTGGCGATGAAGTACTTGGTGAGCTGGATGAACGAGATCCAGATGCCCACGAGCATCGGGACGATGTGGATGAGCAGCTCGAAGAGGATGGCCGGCGCGACGAGCGCGTACGGCAGCCAGTGGACCTTGCGCTTGCGACCCGGCGGACGGCCCGACATGGTCGGGGCCTTCGTGTGCGTCAGGTCGATGCGCTCCGAGTCGGGGAGGACCGAGGTGGACATGAACGGGGGCCTTTCGGCAGGAGGGGCGTACGGGTGCGGTCCTCCGCGGCCGGGGCAGCGGCGGGGAGGCGCGGGGTGCGTGGGGCGGGAGC
>NZ_JAIXIG010000048.1 GCF_020297365.1 Curtobacterium oceanosedimentum | reverse complement strand
GCGACAGTTCACGCCTCCCGGGGGCCGTGAGGTGTCGGTGAGCGCGAAAGCTCGGCGCCGCGAGCCCCGCGCCCCCGACCCCTACGTCCGCAGGACCACGTCGGCCAGGGCGGCCGGGTCCTCGGCGGCGATGAAGGCCTGCTCCTGCGCGGCCCACCGGTCCCACTCGCGCGCGAACGTCTCGCCGTCCCGACCGATGGCCCGGTCCCACCGCACGGCGTCGTCGGCCTCGAGCCACACCCGCAGCGCTGCCAGCGGTGCCGACGCCCGGGACAACGCTCCGCAGCCCTCGACCACGATCGGCAGGTCGGGGTCCACCGACGCCCAGTCCGCGGGTCCGTCGGCGACCCAGTCCCATCGGCGGTACCCGCTCGGCGCCCCGAGGACGTCGGTGACCACGGCGTCGGCAGCCGCGCGCAGCCCGTCCCACCCCGGGTAGAGGTCGTCCAGGTGCACGAGCTGGGCACCGAGCTGCTCCGCGACCTGCGCACCGAGGGTGGTCTTCCCCGTGCCGGACCGGCCGTCGACGAGCACGACGGCCCGCCTGCCGGTGGCGGCGGCGACACCGGCCGCAGCAGCGGCGAGACCGGGGGCGAGGTCACCGGCGGTCGTGCCCGTCGTCCCGTCAGCGCGCTCCGCGTCAGACACGCCACGTCCCCACGCTCACCGCGACCGCGATCGACACCACGCCGATGCCGACCAGCACCGCCACCATCGCCCACTCCGGCCCGGCGAACCGCGCGACCCGCGCCCAGCTCCGCCGTCCGGGAGCACCGAATCCGCGTGACTCCATCGCCACCGCCAACGTCGTCGCCCGCCGCAGCGCGAGCACGAGCAGCGCGAACGCCATCGTCGCCCCACGTCGCAGGCGTCCGGAGTCGGCCACCCCGCGGGCACGTCGAGCCATCGCGAGCTGTCGCCAGTCGTCGACGAGCAGCGTCATCATCCGGACCGCGGCGAGCGCCCCGAGCACGAAGCGCGCGGGCAGTCGCACCACCTGCGCGAGCCCGTCCGCCAGGTCGGTCGGGTCGACCCGCACGAACAGCGCGATGGCCGGCACCCCGACCGCGAGGACCCGGAGCGCGGTCGCCAGGGCGAGCGTCAGCGACCCGTCGGTGACGTGCGCGAACCCGAGGTCGAACCACTCCCGCCCGGAGGGCCTGCCGTACAGCGCGATGCTCACCGCCGTCAGCGGCACCGCGACGAGCACCGGTGCGAGTCGGAGCAGCAGGGTCCGGAGCGGCAGGCGCAGGAGCGGCAGCAGCACGACTTCGAGCGCCAGGGCGACGGCGGCGGAGACGACGTCGAGGCTGAGCACCAGGCAGACGCCGAGGGCGAGCACGCCGATCAACGACGCGACCGGCTGGACGCCGTGGATGCCGGTCGCGCGGGCCGGCAGCGGCCGTCGCGCCGCGTCCGTCCGGTCGTCCGTGTCGGACCGGTCTGGAGGCCCGGGGCGGCTCCCCGCCGTCGGTCCCGTCTCCGGGACGGTCGCGCCCGGCGGCCCCGGGTCCCTCCCCACGGTCCGGGCACCGTCCGGCCCGAGCACGACCTCGTCGGCGTCGAGTGCCCGGACGAGGTCGCGGTCGTGCGTGACCGCCACCACCGCGGTGCCGGCGTCGGCGAGCGCTCCGAGGTGCCCGACCACCGCCTGCCACGTGGCGCGGTCCTGCCCGGAGGTCGGTTCGTCGAGCACCAGGACAGGAGGCCTGGCCGCCACGACGGAGGCGATCGCGAGGCGCCGTTGCTCCCCACCGGACAGGGTGAACGGGTTGGCGTCGGCCAGGTGGGCCAGCCCGAAGTCGTCGAGCAGGGCGGTGGCGCGGTCTGTGGCGTCCGCGGCTCCGAGGGCACGGGGGCCGACCTCGACCTCCTCGCGGACGGAGCGGGCGACGAACTGGTGCTCCGGGTCCTGGAACACCGTGCCGATCCGGGCGGCGAGCTCGCGGCTCGTCCAGGTGTGCGGCGCGCTGGCGATGCCGCCGGTGAGGGCGTCCGTCCCCCCGAGCTCGCCGGCGGCCGGCGGGAGGAGTCCTGCGATCGTCAGGCCGAGCGTCGACTTGCCGACGCCGTTCGGCCCCGTGACCGCGATGACCTGTCCGGCTCGGACCCGGAGGTCGATCCCGCTCCCGACACCGTGCCGCCCCCGAGCCGTCCCGAGCTCCCGCGCCCGGAGCAGCACCACGGCGCCGTCGCCGAACGCCCCGTCCGTGGCAACTCCGAACGCCTCCTCGCCGAGCGGGCGGAATGCACCCGTCGCTCCCCCGGACTCCCCACACATCCCGCCCGCTCGGCGGGGCGCACGGAGACCCCCTCGTGCCGACCCTCGCTCCGGCTCGGCACCGGGCACCCACACCCCGGCAGCCGTGAGCGCAGCGCCGTGCTCCGCCAGCACCGCGGCGGGCGGCCCGTCGGCGACGACGCCACCACCGGGCTCGAGCAGCACGAGCCGGTCGACCAGGTCGAGCCACGTGCCGATCCGGTGCTCCACCACGAGCAGGGTCGCCCCGGTCTCGTCGAGCAGGGCCCGCACGGCGTCGTGCACCTGCGTGACACCGTCGGGGTCCAGGTTGGCGCAGGGTTCGTCGAGCACGAGCGCACCGGGGCGCATCGCGAGCACTCCGGCGAGCGCCAGGCGCTGCCGCTGCCCGCCGGACAGGTCCGCCGTGGAGCGGTCGAGCGACAGGTGCAGTCCGACGACGTCCAGGGCCGACCGCACGCGCTGCCACGTCTCGTCGCGCGGGACGCCGGCGTTCTCGCACCCGAAGGCGACGTCGTCGCCGAGTCGGGACATCACGGTGTGCGCCTCGGGGTCCTGCATGACGAGGCCGACGCGCCCGCGGACCGCGCGGGGGTCGGCTCCGTCGACGAGGAGCGATCCGTGCACGGACGCCGCGGTGTCGTCGGTGGCGTCGGGCTCGTCGGGCAGCACGCCCGCGACCGCGCGCAGCAGCGTCGACTTGCCGGCACCGGACGGCCCGACGACCGCGACCCGCTCCCCCGGCTCGACGGTCAGGTCGACGCCGCGCACGGCCCACGCGTCCCGCTCCGGGTAGCGCCAGCCCCAGTCACGGAAGGCGATGCGCGCCCCGCGGACGTCGGTTCCTGCGTCGGCGTCCCCGCCTGTGGAGGACGACGACGCCGACGGGGTGCGCTCCGTCACACCCGGGCGCGGGGCTCGCGACGGCTGTGCTCGCGGCCGACGGCGAAGGACGACAGCACTCCGGTGCGCGCGAGCGCCCGGACGACGAGCCACGACCCCACGCCGGCGATCACCGCGCCGGAGATGATCGCGCAGACGACGTAGACGGCCTTGAAGGCGGCGTCGAGCGCGGGGTACCAGAGGACGGTGTCGTTGATGCCGAGCGCGAGACCCGCAGCGGCGCCCGCGAGCACCACGACCGGCAGGCGGTACACCCGGTACAGGAACAGTGCGAGGACGATCTCGGCGCCGAGTCCCTGGACGAGCCCGGCCTCGAGCGTCAGCCAGCCCCACGTGGTGCCGAAGAGCGCCTCGACCGAGGCGGCGACCATCTCGCCGTAGAGCGCGGCTCCCGGCTTGCGGACGACCAGGGCGACGATGGGTCCGGCGAGCAGCCACACGCCGCCGAACAGGGCCTTCGTGCCGGGCAGCACCAGGTCCATGACGGCGCTGATCGGCTCGTACCCGAACTCCCAGAGCCGGAAGACGACCCCGAGGGCCACGGCGAGGACGCTCGCGACGACGATGTCGACGACCCGCCACCGCAGCGATCGCCGCGGAACGGTGGAGACGGGTGCAGACGTGCGTGCAGACATGGTTCTGACTCCTCCCTGCGCCGGCATGATCCGGATCAGGTTCGACGGTCGGAGCGCCGTTCGCTCCCTCTCAGCCCGGCGGTCCCGGACTCCCGTGTGTGTGCCAGCAGTCTAGACGCGGTCGCGACCGCGTGACGCCAGGACGCAACCGGAGGCCCGTGGCGGCGTCGCCACGGGCCTCCGGTTGCGTCAGGTGGTCACTTCTTGAGTGCGCGGACCAGCTTGCGCAGGACACGCCCGGCCACCCACACGAAGGGGATGGCGACGACGATGAGGGAGATCGGGTTCGGTTCGAACACCAGGTCCTTGCCCGGGCGACGGACGTACGCGCCGACCGGGGCCGACGCACCGCCGCCACCACCGCCGCCGTTCTCGTCGTCGCCCCCGCCGCCGCCGAAGCCGAACCAGCTGACGGACACGGGGATGAGGGTCTGGTCGCCGACCTCGACGGGCTCTCCGTAGTTCGTGGAGACCCCGACCGGGCGGACCTTGTCTGCGAGCAGCGTGACGATGTTGGCCATGCGCGAGACGGTACTCGTCCGTCCCTCCACAGGCCGCGACCCGTCTGCGTCGTCCACAGCTGGGGCTTGTCTGCGGACGTGGACGGGCGGCGCCGATATGTTGGCGACACCCACACCTGGAGGACCGTTTGCACACCTGGCCCGGAAACCCGTACCCGCTCGGGGCGACCTACGACGGGAGCGGCACGAACTTCGCGCTCTTCAGCGAGGTCGCCGAGCGTGTCGAGCTCTGCCTGTTCGATGACGACGGCAACGAAGAGTGCGTCCGCCTGCTCGAGGTGGACGCCTACGTCTGGCACGCCTACCTGCCGAACGTCGGCCCCGGCCAGCAGTACGGCTTCCGTGTCCACGGAGCGTACGACCCGGCGACCGGCTCGCGAGCCAACCCGTCGAAGCTCCTGCTCGACCCGTACGCCAAGGCGACCAGCGGCGAGATCGACTGGGACCAGTCGCTGTTCTCGTACACCTTCGGTGACCCCGACTCGACCAACGACGAGGACTCCGCGTCGCACATGATGAAGGGCGTCGTGATCAACCCCTTCTTCGACTGGCAGGGGGACCGTCCGCCGCGCACGCCCTACGGCGAGACCGTCATCTACGAAGCGCACGTCAAGGGACTCACCGAGACCCACCCCGACGTGCCGGAGGAGCAGCGCGGCACGTACGCCGGCGTCTCCCACCCCGCGGTCATCGAGCACCTGCAGCGCCTCGGCGTCACCACGCTCGAGCTCATGCCGGTGCACCAGTTCGTGAACGACTCCACCCTGCAGGACAAGGGACTGTCGAACTACTGGGGCTACAACACGATCGGCTTCTTCGCCCCGCACTCCGCGTACTCGTCTTCGGGCGACAACGGGCAGCAGGTCCAGGAGTTCAAGACGATGGTGCGCGAGCTGCACCGGGCGGGCATCGAGGTCGTCCTCGACGTCGTCTACAACCACACCGCCGAGGGCAACCACCTCGGCCCCACGCTGTCGTTCCGCGGCATCGACAACGCGGCGTACTACCGCCTGGTCGACGACGACAAGCGCTACTACATGGACTACACGGGCACGGGGAACTCGCTCAACGTCGGGCACCCGCACTCGCTGCAGCTCATCCTCGACTCGCTGCGCTACTGGGTGACCGAGATGCACGTCGACGGGTTCCGCTTCGACCTCGCGTCCGCCCTGGCCCGCGAGTTCTACGAGGTCGACCGCCTGTCCGCCTTCTTCGAGCTCGTGCAGCAGGACCCGATTGTGTCGCAGGTCAAGCTCATCGCCGAGCCGTGGGACGTCGGTCCCGGTGGCTACCAGGTCGGCAACTTCCCGCCGCAGTGGTCCGAGTGGAACGGCAAGTACCGCGACACCGTCCGCGACTTCTGGCGCGGTGAGTCGTCGACCCTCGGCGAGTTCGCCTCGCGCATCTCCGGCTCGGCCGACCTGTACGAGCACGACGGCCGCACCCCGAAGGCCAGCATCAACTTCATCACCGCCCACGACGGCTTCACGCTGTACGACCTGGTGTCCTACAACGAGAAGCACAACGAGGCCAACGGCGAGGACAACAACGACGGCGAGAGCCACAACCGGTCGTGGAACTCCGGTGCCGAGGGGCCGACCGACGACGAGGCCGTGAACGCTCTGCGGCTGCAGCGTCGCCGGAACTTCCTGGCGACCCTGCTCCTCAGCCAGGGCGTGCCGATGATCGCGCACGGCGACGAGCTCGGCCGCTCGCAGTCCGGCAACAACAACGTCTACGCGCAGGACTCCGAGCTCAGCTGGATCGACTGGGACAGCGCCGACGAGGACCTCATCCAGTTCACCGCCGACGTCGTGAAGCTCCGGCACGACCACCCGACGTTCCGACGCACCCGGTACTTCAACGGCCGTCCGGTCCGCCGTGGCGAGGGCGAGCCGCTGCCCGACGTGGTGTGGTTGACCCCATCCGGCGACGCCATGGACCCCGAGGACTGGGACTCCGGCTTCGGCAAGAGCGTCGGCATGTACCTGAACGGCGAGGGCATCCGCGGTCGCGATGCCCGCGGCGAGCGCGTCACCGACGTGGCCTTCATCACGTACTTCAACGCGCACGACGACGTCGTGACCTTCACGCTCCCGCCCGAGGAGTACTCCCCCGGCTGGACCGTCCGGATCGACACCGCCGACCCGGGTGCCCGCGACGAGGTCCTCGACGCCGGGACGCCGCTCGACGTCCCCGCGCGCTCGATGATCGTCCTGCGCGCCGAGCCCGACCACGAGGTCACGACCACCCCGGTCGACGTCGAACAGGACGACGCTGCCGCACCGGCGGCGCCGCAGGACGCCGTGACCCCGGCGAACCCCGCCGGTTCCACCGCACCGAGCGGAGCGGACCGATGACCGCCCGCACGCCCGGGGCCGCGCACCGCGCCCCCGCATCGACCTACCGACTGCAGGTGTCCGCCGACTTCGACCTGGACGCCGCGCGCGACCTGGTCGACTACGTGCACGACCTCGGCGCCGACTGGCTCTACCTGTCGCCGGTGCTGCAGGCCGAGGCCGGGTCGAACCACGGCTACGACGTGGTCGACCACACCCGCGTCGACACCGACCGCGGCGGTGACGAGGCGATGCGTGCGCTGGCCGAGGCCGCGCACGCCGTCGGCCTCGGGGTCCTGGTCGACGTCGTGCCGAACCACGTGGGTGTCGCGACGCCCGAGTCGAACCCCTGGTGGTGGTCGCTGCTCGAGCTCGGGCAGGGCTCCCCCGTGGCCTGGGCGTTCGACGTGGACTGGGAGGCCGGCGACGGCAAGGTCCGGATCCCGGTGCTCGACGACCGACTGCTCGAGGCGGTGACGCTCGACACGTCCGACGCCGAGCGGCCCGTGCTCCGCGTCGGTGAGACCGCCTACCCCACCGCGCCCGCCACGGTGCAGAGCGGCGACACCGTCGAGGCCGTGCACGAGCGGCAGCACTACGCGTTCGTGCACTGGAAGCGCGCCGACCACGACCTGAACTACCGCCGCTTCTTCGCGGTGAACACCCTCGCGGCGATCCGTGTCGAGGAGCCCGAGGTCTTCGCGGCCTCGCACGGGGTCATCGGCGGCTGGTTCCGCGACGGGCTCGTCGACGGCCTGCGGATCGACCACCCGGACGGGCTGTACGACCCGGCCGGCTACCTGCAGGACCTGGCGGAGCTGACCGGCGGGGCCTACACCCTCGTCGAGAAGATCCTCGAGCCCGGCGAACAGCTGCCGAGCTCGTGGCCGGTCGACGGCACCACCGGCTACGACGCCCTCGGGGTGCTCGACCGGGTGCTGGTCGACCCCGCCGGCGAGCTGGCGCTCACCGCTGCGTCGGGGTCCGAACCCACGGACTGGCAGCAGCTCACGCACGACACCCGCCGTGGCATCGCGGACGGCATCCTCGGCAGCGAGGTCGAGCGCCTCGCACGCCTGCTCGCACCGACCGCCGCGACGGAGACGATCACCCACGAGCGGATCGTGGACGCGGTCGCCGAGATCGTGGCGTCGTTCGACGTCTACCGCACCTACCTGCCCGAGGGCGCGCACAACCTCATCGATGCGCTCGAGGGCGCCGCCGAGGCCCGACCGGACCTCGACGACGTCATCGACCGCATCGCACCGGCACTCGTCGACCCGACGAACGCGGCGGCCATCCGGCTGCAGCAGACGAGCGGCATGGTGATGGCGAAGGGCGTCGAGGACACGGCGTTCTACCGCACCTCGCGGCTGTCGTCCCTCAGCGAGGTCGGCAGCGACCCGAGCGTCTTCGCGGTGTCGGTGGCCGAGTTCCACCGGGCGCAGCGGGAACGGCTCGCCAGCTGGCCGCACACCATGACGGCCCTCACCACGCACGACACGAAGCGCAGCGAGGACACCCGTGCCCGCATCGCCGTGCTGGCTGAACTCGGCGACGAGTGGGCCGCCACGTTCGAGCGACTGCAGGAACTCGTCCCGCTCGAGGACCGCGTGTTCGCCGACCTGCTCTGGCAGGCGATCGTGGGTGCGCGGCCCGCGAGCCGCGAACGCCTGCACGCCTACGCCGAGAAGGCCTCGCGCGAGGCGGGCGACAGCACGACCTGGACCGAACCCGACGAGGACTTCGAACGACGCATGCACGCGATCGTCGACGCCGCCTTCGACGAGCCGGCCGTGGTCGCGGTGCTCGATGCCCTCGACGAGCGCATCGACGCGGCGGGGTGGTCGAACGGCCTCACCCAGAAGCTCGTGCAGCTCACCGCCCCCGGCGTCCCCGACGTCTACCAGGGCACCGAGTTCTGGGACCGCTCGCTGGTCGACCCGGACAACCGTCGACCGGTGGACTACGCCGAGCGACGCCACGTGCTCGCGGAGCTCGACGGCCCGGACGACGACGGCCCCGAGCACCTGCCGGCGGTCGGTCTCGACGGCGCCGCGAAGCTCCTGGTGACCACCCGTGCGCTGCACGCACGACGCGACCGGCCCGAGCTGTTCACCCGGTACCTCGAACTCGAGGCGACGGGGAGCGCTGCCGACCACGTCGTCGCGTTCGACCGCGGCGGTGCCGTGACGATCTCGACGCGCCTGCCGATCGGCCTCGAGCGCGTCGGCGGCTGGGGGGACACCCTCGTGCACCCCGTCCCGCTCGACCGCGTCGACCTGCTCACCGGGCGACACGTCCCCGCTGCCCGGGGCATCGCGCTGTCCGAACTGCTCGACACCTACCCGGTCGCGCTCCTCGTCCCCGCCGACACCGACACGGCGACCGGCCGGGTCGAGACGGCGGCCGGCGCTGCGGACGCAGGTCGGGCCTCCCGGCCGGACGCGGGCGACGCGACGACCGCCGGCGACACGGCGGACGCGACCGAGACCGAGGCGCAGGCCGAGATCGACATCCTGGAGGGCCACGCATGACCGCACCCGACCGCTACGCCGTGTGGGCGCCCGAACCGGACCGTGTCCGGCTGGTCGTCGACGACGTGGAGTACCCGCTCACCCGGGGCGACGACGACTGGTGGTCCACCGACGCGGTCCTGCCGGTCGTCGGCGCTCGGTACGGCTTCCGGATCGGCGACGACGACGCGGTCATCCCCGACCCGCGCAGCCGCTACCAGCCCGAGGGCGTGCACGGCCCGTCCGAGGTCGTCGACCCCGCGCGCTTCGCCTGGACCGACGATGCGTGGACCGGGCGTCCCGCCCGCGGCGGCGTGATCTACGAGATGCACATCGGCACCTTCACGCCGGAGGGCACCCTCGACGCCGCAGCCCAGAAGCTCGACCACCTGGTCGAGCTCGGGGTCGAGTTCGTCGAGCTGCTCCCCGTCAACGCGGTGAACGGCGAGTGGAACTGGGGCTACGACGGCGTCGGCTGGTTCGCCGTGCACGCGCCGTACGGCGGCCCGGACGCCTACGACCGGTTCGTCGACACGGCGCACTCGCTCGGGCTCGGCGTCATCCAGGACGTCGTCTACAACCACCTCGGTCCCAGCGGCAACTACCTGCCGCTGTACGGCCCGTACCTGGTGCAGGGGCTCGCGAACACGTGGGGCGACTCCGTGAACGTCGAGCACCCCGAGGTCCGCCGGTACGTGCTCGACAACGTGCGCATGTGGTTCCGCGACCACCACGTCGACGGGCTCCGGCTCGATGCCGTGCACGCGATCCGCGACACAACGCGCCCGCACGTGCTGGCGTCGATGGCCGTCGAGACCGACGCGTACTCGTCGTTCGTCGGCCGCCCGCTGTCGCTCATCGCCGAGTCCGACCTCAACGACCCGGTGATGTTCCGGCCGCGCGAGGCCGCCGGGTACGGCCTGGCCGGGCAGTGGTCGGACGACTTCCACCACGCGGTGCACGTGGCGCTCACCGGCGAGACGAACGGCTACTACGCCGACTTCGCCCCGCTGTCGGCGCTGGCGAAGGTGCTCGAGGACGGCTTCTTCCACGACGGCACCTGGTCGTCGTTCCGGGGGAAGCGGCACGGCCGTCCGATCGACCGCGGGACCTCTCCCGCCACGGCACTGGTCGTCGCGAACCAGAACCACGACCAGATCGGCAACCGTGCGGCGGGCGACCGGCTCGCGGCGACCCTGGACGACGACGGGCTCGTCATCGCGGCGGCGCTGACGCTGCTCGGACCGTTCACGCCGATGCTGTTCATGGGTGAGGAGTTCGCGGCCTCGACGCCGTGGCAGTTCTTCACCTCGCACCCCGAGCCGGAGCTCGGCAAGGCGACCGCCGAGGGGCGCATCGCCGAGTTCGCCGAGCACGGGTGGGACGAGTCGGCGGTGCCCGACCCGCAGGACCCGTCGACGTTCACGAACTCGAAGCTCGACTGGGCCGACGTCACCTCGGAGCGGGGCGCCGCGATCCTGCGGGCCTACCGGGTGCTCATCGCGCTCCGCCGGACCGACCAGGCGTTCGTCGACCACCGGTACGAGGCGAACGCGGTCCGCTTCGACGAGGACCACCGCTGGCTCGTGCTCACGCGCGGGCTGCTCGGCCCGGACCTCGCGCCGGTGCACGTCGTGGTGAACTTCGCCGACGACGCCGCCGAGGTGCCCGTCCCCGACGCGCGGGGCGAGGAGCTCTACGGGTCCGGGGCGGCCGAGGTCGACGCCGGTGTCGTCCGGTTCCGCGGACGCGGCGTGGTGGTGCTCCGCTAGCGCGGCGGTCCCCCGCACGGACGGCGACGGCGACGGCCTCCCTCGGGAGCGCCGTCGCCGTCGCCGTTGCCGTCGTCGTCCAGGCCGACCGGGTGCGGCTCAGGCCGTGTGGTCCGCCACCGCGTGCGCGTTCTTCCGGACGGACGGCAGCTTCCGGTGGTCCTTGACGAGCGAGCGGGCCTCGCGGATGCGGCGGTCGATGCCCCACTTCGTCACGAGCGCCAGGCTCTCCCGCACGATGTTGCCGCTCATCTTCGAGACGCCGAACTCCCGCTCCGTGAACGTGATGGGCGTCTCCACGACCCGCAGTCCCGCCTCGAGGGCACGCCAGCACAGGTCCACCTGGAAGCAGTACCCCTTCGACGCGACACCGGCCAGGTCGATCCGCTCGAACGCCCGCGAGGTGAAGACCCGGAACCCGCCGGTCGCGTCCCGCACGGCGATGCCGAGCGCGAGACGGGTGTACAGGTTGCCGCCGCGGGAGAGCAGTTCGCGGTACCAGGGCCAGTTCTCGACCGATCCGCCCCTGATCCACCGGGAGCCGAGCACCAGGTCGTTCGTTTCGGCGAGCTCGAGCATCCACGGCAGGTACTCCGGGTGGTGCGAGCCGTCCGCGTCCATCTCGACGAGCTTCGCGTAGCCGTGCTCCAGGCCCCACGCGAAGCCGGACAGGTAGGCACCACCGAGGCCGTCCTTGACGGTGCGGTGCAGCACGTGCACCCGATCGGTCTCACGGGCGATCGCATCGGCGATGTCGCCGGTGCCGTCCGGTGAGCTGTCGTCGACCACGAGCACGTGCACGGTGTCGTCGGTCGCCGCGAGCGTGCGCTCGACGATCGGACGGACGTTCTCTGCCTCGTCGTAGGTCGGGATGATGACCAGGGTGTCGCTCATGGTGCTCCTCGTGCTCCACAGCGAACCTATCGGTCAGCGGCTGCGGTGATCCGAGGAGCGCGCTGCGAAGACGATCAGCGTGCCCCGCCCGACGCCGGGCGACGGCAGGCGGGGTGGACGGTCGCCCGGACGGACGGGAGGCCCGTGGCGGCGTCGCCACGGGCCTCCCGTCCGTCCGTCGGTCGCGTCTACGCGGGGCGCGACGCCGGGGACACGCTCTTCGACGCGTCGCGTTCCGGGATGTCGCCGAGCGCCTCGTCGATGGCCGCGAGGGCGTCCGCGTCGAGCTGCACGCCGGCGGCCTTCACGTTGTCCGTGACCTGCTGCGGACGCGAGGCGCCGACGATCGCCGAGGCGACGTTCTCGTTCTGCAGCGTCCACGCGATCGCGAGCTGCGCGAGGGTCAGGCCGGCCTGGTCGGCGACGGGCTGCAGGCGCTGCACGGCCTCGAGGACCTCGTCGCGCATGAACCGCTTGATCATGTCCGCGCCGCCCTTCTCGTCCGTGGCGCGCGAACCCTCGGGCAGGGGCTGGCCCGGCTTGTACTTGCCGGTCAGCACGCCCTGGGCGATGGGCGACCAGACGATCTGCGACAGACCGAGCTGCTTCGAGGCCGGGACGACCTCGCCCTCGATCACGCGCCAGAGCATGGAGTACTGGGGCTGGTTCGAGATGAGCTGGAAGCCGAGCTCCTTCGCCAGCGAGGCTCCGGCACGGATCTGCTCGGCGTTCCACTCGCTGACGCCGATGTACAGCGCCTTGCCCTGGCGGACGACGTCGGCGAAGGCCTGCATCGTCTCTTCGAGGGGGGTCTCGTAGTCGTAGCGGTGCGCCTGGTAGAGGTCGACGTAGTCGGTCTGCAGCCGCTCGAGGGAGCCGTCGATCGACTCCATGATGTGCTTGCGGCTGAGGCCGACGTCGTTGTGCCCCTTCGGGCCGGTCGGCCAGTAGACCTTCGTGAAGACCTCGAGGGACTGGCGCCGCTCACCCTTGAGCGCTTCGCCGAGGACGGTCTCGGCGGCGGTGTTGGCGTACGTGTCCGCGGTGTCGAACGTGGTGATCCCGGCGTCGAGCGCTGCCCGCACGCACTGGGTGGCGACGTCGTTCTCGACCTGCGAGCCGTGCGTCAGCCAGTTGCCGTAGGTGATCTCGGAGATCTTGAGTCCGGAGTTGCCCAGGTACCTGAATTCCATGCTCCCGACGCTAGTGGAGTGAGCGCGCACGCGGGAGGCCCCGCGAGTGCCTGTCGGGGGGCCTCCCGCGTGCGCG
>NZ_JAIXIG010000047.1 GCF_020297365.1 Curtobacterium oceanosedimentum | reverse complement strand
TACCCTCAACACCCGACCGTGCCGATCGCTTCCCGCGGCGCCGGTGACCGGGGTCCGGGGTACGGGTCCTGGTGCTGGTGCTGGTGCTCGGTGCTCGGTGCCGGGTGCGGGGTGACTGCGCCGCCGCGGGAAGCGATCGGCACGGTCGGGTGTTGAGGGTACCGTGAACAGGGTGCTGGATGATGCTGCGTCGACGACCGCGCCGACCGCCGGGTCGGCCGACACGGCCGACCTCGACCGGCTGGTCGAGGTGCTCGCCGGCAAGCGCGTCGCGGTCCTCTCCGGGGCCGGGCTGAGCACCGACTCGGGCATCCCCGACTACCGCGGTGCCGGTCGCGTCGTGCGCAAGCCGATGACGTTCCAGGAGTTCCTCGCCGACCCCGCGAAGCGGCAGCGGTACTGGGCGGGATCGCACCTGGGCTGGCGGAGCTTCGCGGCGGCGACGCCGAACGCGGGGCATCGCGCGCTCGCCGCACTCGAGGACGCCGGCGTGGTCGCCGGGATCATCACGCAGAACGTCGACGGCCTGCACCTGCGCGCCGGTTCGCGCCGGGTGGTCGAGATCCACGGCTCGATGGACCGCGCGGTCTGCCTGACCTGTGGCCAGGTGTTCTCGCGCGCCGACCTCGCCGCGACCATCGACCGCGCGAACCCCTGGATCGACGAGCCCGGCTCCGTGCAGCTGCAGCCCGACGGCGACGTCGAGATCACCGACGTCGGGCGGTTCGTCGTGCCGGCGTGCTCGGTGTGCGGCGGCGACCTGAAGCCCGACGTCGTGTTCTTCGGCGAGTTCGTCCCCACCGAGAAGTTCCACGAGGCCGTGTCGATCGTCGCCGACGCCGATGCCCTGCTCGTGGTGGGGTCGTCGCTCACGGTGAACTCCGGCGTCCGCCTGGTCGACCACGCGACCCGTCGGAAGAACCCCGTCGTCATCGTGAACCGCGGGGCGACCCGGAGTGACCGCCGGGCCGCGGTGAAGGTGGACGGTGGGACCACCGAGACGCTGGTGCACCTGGCGGAGCGGCTGGTCGCGGGCGCGGTGCCGGCGGCGGGCGACGAGTAGCGGACCGGGCAGCGCAGACTGGTCCCCCACGTCGTCTGCGAAGATCGACGGGTGACGACCCACCTGTACCTCGTCCGGCACGGCGAGACCGACTGGAACGCGCAACGCCGGATCCAGGGCTCGACCGACATCCCCCTCAACGACACCGGGCGCCGACAGGCCGCCGAAGCCGCCGAACTGCTCGCCCGGCGACCCTTCGACGCCGTCGTGGCGTCACCGCTGTCCCGTGCGGCCACCACCGGGGCGATCATCGCCGACCGCCTCGGTCTCCCGGCTCCGGCGACCTACCCGGGCCTGGCGGAGCGCTCCTACGGCGAGGCCGAGGGCCTGACCGACGACGAGGTCCTGGCCCGCTACCCGCACGACGACATCCCCGGTCGTGAGTCCCGGTCCGCCCTGCTCGCGCGCACCACCGAGGCCCTCGGCGAGATCGCGGTGCGGTTCGACGGCGGGGTCGTGGTGGTCGCGACGCACGGTGCCGTGATCCGTGCCGTGGTGAACGCCTCGGCGCCGGGCACCGCAGACCGTCGGGACACCCCGATCCGCAACGGCTCGATCCACTCGTTCCGCTGGGACCCCGAGCGGTTCCACGCCGAGCTCGTCCGGTTCGACGACCCCATCGACGACGTCTCCGACGCGACCGGCGGCGCTCCGTTCGACCACCAGAACCCGCTCGAACGCCGCAGCTGACCAGGGACTAGGCTCCGACGCACCCGAAACCGCCTGCGCGTCCGGGTGGAGGGAGCGACATGTCCGACGACGGAACCGACCGCTCCACGCAGCGCGCCCTCGACCCGCCGGACGACGACCTCGACCAGGTCTTCGGCCCCGAGACGGCGTCCGTGCCGTCCCGGACGCGGGCGCGCACCTGGGTCGTCATCAGCGTCGGTGTCCTCGCGGTCGCCGCGGTCATCGTCGTGGCGCTCGGGTCGATCGTCGGGAGCGTCCAGAACGGCATCGGCGGGGTGTTCCCCCGACCGGACGCGGCGCTCGACCGGTTCGACGCGCGCGTCGGCGACCTGCCCGGGGTCGTCGAGGTGCGGCACCACGAACCGCGGAAGACGGCGTTCGCGAGCTACGACGCGACCGCCACCGTCCGCGCCGACCCAGCCCTCGACCGCGCGGCGCGTGCGGACCTCGTCGAAGCCGTCAGCCGTGCGGCGGAGGACGCCGGCGGCAACGGCGTGCGCATCGTCGCCATCGCCGACCTCGGGGTGCTGCACGTCGGTGTCACGGGCGACCGGGCGGTGACGGAGCGCCGCCTGGTGCTCGCGGACACGCTCGACCGCATCGGCGGGGTGACGGCGGTGCGGTGCTCGTGGGCCCGGGGCACCGAGGCCTCCGACGACGACGCCGACCAGTCGGTCGTCGTGGAGACCCCGGGACGGGGCAAGGCCCTGCCACCGATCGTGGCGCGGGTCACCGAGGAGACCCAGCGGGTGTTCCCAGGAGCGGACGTCGAGGTACGGGCGCCGCAGTAGCGCCAGCAGGCAGGCCGACCGCGGTGCCGCCCGGCGCCAGCAGGCAGCCCGACCGCGGTGCCGCCCGGCGCCAGCCGGCGCTGGCATCCGGGGTCAGCGTGCCGCCCGGTCCCGCACGGCCCGCTCCACCGCGCGGACGACCTGCTCCGCCGAGTCCTGCCACCGGAACCGCCCGGCCCGCGCGATCGACTGCTGCGAGGCCTCCTGCCACCGTCCCTCGACGCGCCGCACCGCCGCTGCGACCGCCGACGGCGACGCCGGGTCGAAGTACTCGGCCGCCTCGCCACCGATCTCCCGGAAGATCGGGATGTCGCTCACCACCACCGGCGTGCCGACGCCCATCGCCTCGACCAGCGGGATGCCGAACCCCTCGTCGTACGAGGCCGTGGCCAACGCCGTGGCCGACCGGAGCACCGACAGGTACTCCTCGTCCGACGCCCCGTCGTGGAACACGATCGCCCCTGCGGGCGCGAGCCCCTCGAGCCGGGCACGGTCGGCTGCGGACACGCGCGACATGCAGTGCAGCGTCCAGTCCGGGCCGAGCAGCGGCAGCGCCGCCGCGAGCGTCTCGACGTTCTTGTACGGCATGAAGGAGCCCATGTAGACGAGCGAGCGCTCACGCGCCCCGTCTGCCGGTCGTGGGTCCGCCGGGTCCGCGGCGTTGTACGCCACGGTGACCGGACGCCGGGTGAGCCGGTGCTCGGCGATGAGCGTCGCGGTGGTCTCCGACACCGTGACGATCCCGTCGGCGCCGTTCAGCAGCAGGCGCTGCGGCACCCAGGACAGGTGGAACGCCCGCCACCCGAGCCGGAGCGGCCACGAGAACTCCCGCGGAGGCGTGCGGTTCCGGTAGTAGATCAGGTCGTGCAGCGTCAGCACGAGCGCGTGGTCGCGGCCGCGCGACCCCATCGTCTGCATCGGCGAGAACACCGCGTCGAGTCCCAGACGGTTCACCCGGCGGGCGACGAGCGGCTCCCCCGCGTCGGTCGGGGCCGGCAGCAGTTCCCACGGCAGCTCACGCGGCAGCGACTCGAGCTGGCGTTCGTCGCTGACGAGCAGCACGTAGTCGTGGCGGTCGGGCAGGTGCGCCACGACGCCCGCGGTGAACCGGCTGATCCCGTCGTGCCGGCCGATCCGCACGTAGCGGCAGTCGATGCCGATGCGCAGCCGCGTCACGACGCCTCCGTCTCGCCGGCCGGGGCGGCCGTCCCGTGCTGGTCCTGGTCCGCTCCCCGGGTCGCGCCGTCGCGTGCCTCGGTCGGCCGGGAGGCCCGGGTCGGCCCCGGCGACCGTCGCGCATTCGCCCTCCGGTCGCGTCCCGGACGGGCCGGCGTGTCGGCCATCCGCCGCAGGACGGCGGCCGCGGCCGGCGCCGGCGTCTCGTAGTGCACCAGGTGTCCGACGCCCGGGATCACGACGAGCTCGGCGTCGCGCAACCGGGCGGCCAGCGCGCGCTGCTCGGGCACGGCCGTGATGTCGTCGTGCTCGGCGGCCACCATGAGCACCGGCACGTCGATCCGGTCGGCGTACTCCGACACGTCGTGCGTGACCGAGGTCCGGAACGCCTCGAGCACGCTCGTGCGGTTCGCGAAGGCCGAGAAGTACCGGTCGTGCTGGTCGTGCACCCAGCGGCGCAGCGCCGGGTCGTGCGACTTGAGCATCGCGACGCTCATCGCGCGGACGATCGCGCCGTTGCGCAGGATGCCGAGTCCGATCGGCCGGGGCAGCACCGCGCCCGCCCGGTAGTAGCCGATCGCGATGGCCGTGCCGATCGCGCGCGGACCCTGCAGGGCCGGGGCGGCGATCGGGTTGACGAGGACGAGCAGCCGGGTGTCGAGTCCGGCGGCGACGGCCGCCGAGACGACGATCGAGCCGAACGAGTGGCCGAGCACGACGGTGTCGCGGCCCAGGCCGAGCGCGGCGGCGAACCCCTTCAGCCACGTGACGTACCCGTCGACGTCGGAGACCGGCAGCGGGTCCGACTCGCCGAAGCCGGGCAGGTCCGGCACGATCACGCGGACGCCCTCCAGGTGTGCGGCGATCGTCTCCAACCCGTGGTGGTCCCCGCGGAACCCGTGGACGGCGAGCACGGTCCGGTCGGCGTCCTCGGGCCCGTAGACCCAGTGGTGCGTGGTCCGGCCGTCCACCTGGACGGCCCGGTGCACGACCGGGGTGGCGGCCATCAGCGACTGGTACGGGGAGAGCACGGGCGGTTGCATCCGCGCCAGTCTAGGGAGCCAACCGCACGAAACCCCGGACACCCGCAGCGTCGCGCGCCTATCGTGTCCGGGGCGGGCCGTCGACGGGTCCGACGACCTTCGACGAGGAGCACGGTGACCTTCACAGCCCCGATCCAGTTGCCCGGACTGACGCTCGACCCGCAGTGGTACAAGCGCTCGGTCTTCTACGAGTGCATGATCCGCTCGTTCGTGGATTCGAACGGTGACGGCATCGGCGACATCCAGGGCGTGATCGGCAAGCTCGACTACCTGCAGTGGCTCGGGGTGGACGCCCTGTGGCTGCCCCCGTTCTTCCAGTCGCCGATGCGCGACGGCGGGTACGACATCGCCGACTACCGGGCGATCCTGCCGGAGTTCGGCACCCTCGACGACTTCCGCGAGCTGGTCACGAAGTCGCACGAGCGCAACATGCGCATCGTCATCGACATGGTGATCAACCACACGAGCGACCAGCACGAGTGGTTCCAGCAGTCCCGCGAGGACCCGGACGGCCCCTACGGCGACTTCTACGTCTGGCGGGACACCGACGAGGACTACTCGAACATCCGCATCATCTTCGTGGACACCGAGGAGTCGAACTGGACGTTCGACCCGGTGCGCCGGCAGTTCTTCTTCCACCGGTTCTTCTCGCACCAGCCCGACCTGAACTTCGAGAACCCGGCCGTGGTCGAGGCCGTGTACGACGTCGTCCGGCACTGGCTGGACATGGGTGTCGACGGTCTGCGGCTCGACGCGATCCCGTACCTGTTCGAGTCCGAGGAGGGCAACGGCGAGGGCGAGCCGGAGACCCACGAGTTCATCAAGAAGCTCCGCGCGATGGTGGACGACGAGTACCCCGGCCGGGTCCTGCTGGCCGAGGCGAACCAGTGGCCCCGTGAGACCGCCGCGTTCTTCGGCACGGACGAGGAACCCGAGTGCCACATGGCGTTCGACTTCCCGGTCATGCCCCGGATCTTCTACTCGCTCCGCGCCCAGCACGCGGCCGAGCTCAAGGCGATCCTGTCCGAGACCCTCGACGTCCCCTCGTCGGCGGCGTGGGGCGTCTTCCTCCGCAACCACGACGAGCTCACGCTCGAGATGGTGAGCGAGGAGTACCGGCAGGCGATGTACGGCTGGTACGGGTACGACCCGCGGATGCGCTCGAACATCGGCATCCGTCGCCGTCTCGCTCCCCTGCTCGACAACTCCCGCGCCGAGCTCGAACTCATCCACGCGCTGCTGTTCTCGCTGCCGGGTTCGCCGTTCCTGTACTACGGCGACGAGATCGGCATGGGCGACAACATCTGGCTGCCGGACCGCGACTCGTCCCGCACGCCCATGCAGTGGACGCCGGACCGGAACGCCGGCTTCTCGACCGCCGACCCGGGCAAGTTGTACCTGCCCGTCGTGCAGTCCCTGGTGTACAACTACGCGCAGGTCAACGTCGAGGCGCAGCTCGCCCAGTCGCGCTCCCTGCTGCACTGGGTCCGGAACGTCATCCACGTGCGGAAGGCGCACCCGGTCTTCGGACTCGGCACGCTCGACGTGCAGGAGACCTCGAACGAGTCGGTGCTCGCCTTCGTCCGCTCGTGGGAGGGCTCCGGGCAGCAGTTCGGCCCGTCCGCCGAGGACGTCCTGTGCGTGTTCTCGTTCGCGACGAACCCGACCTCGGTGACCATCACGGCACCCGAGTACGCCGGTCGCCCGCTGTACGACCTGTTCGGCGGCAGCTCGTTCCCGTCCTTCGACGAGGACGGCACCGTCACGCTCACCATGGGCACGCAGTCGTTCTTCTGGCTGCACGTCGGCGCACCGGTCGGCTGACCGGGGCGCGCCGGGCGGCCCCCCGGCTGGCCGGACGAGCGGGCGGCGGGCGGGTCGCCGTGGTGGTGTCGGTGCGTCCGGCTAGCCTCGTCGGGTGACGTACTCCGCAGCAGCGCTCGACACGCCCGCGCCGACGACTCCCCCGGTGCAGGACCTCTCCGGTCGGCCCTGGTGGCACGCGCTCGGCGTGTTCGACCTCGAGACCACCGGTGTCGACGTCGAGACCGCCCGCATCGTCACCGCCCACGTGGGCCTGATCGACGTCACCGGGCGGTCCATCGTCGAGGGTGCGTGGATCGCCGATCCGGGCGTCGAGATCCCCGAGGGCGCCGCGGCCGTGCACGGGTACACCACCGAACGCGCGCAGGCCGAAGGGCGTCCCGCCGCCGAGGTCGTGGGCGAGATCATCGCCGCCATCGAAGCGGTGTTCGCCCGCGGCATCCCGCTCGTCATCTACAACGCCCCGTACGACCTCACCGTCCTCGACCGCGAGGCCAAGCGCCACGGGTTCGCCTCGCCGGTGATCGGCAACGTCGTCGACCCGCTCGTGATCGACAAGGCGCTCGACACCTACCGCAAGGGCAAGCGCACGCTCGAGGCCGCGTCCGAGCTCTACGGCGTGGCCCTCGACGACGCCCACGACGCCGGCGCCGACGCGATCGCTGCCGGGCGTGTCGCCCAGGCCATCGCGAACCGCTACCCGGATGAACTCGGCGTCTCGGCCGAGGAACTCCACCGCAAGCAGGTCGGCTGGTGCGCCGAGCAGGCGACCTCGTTCCAGGACTACATGCGGAAGAAGCGCGACCCGGCCTTCGTCGCCGACGGCCGCTGGCCCCACCGCAACGGCGCCTGACCGCCCCCGGGTGCACGGCGGCCGCCCACCCCGTGCCGCCCGCCCGCGCCCGCACAACCGCGCCCGCGCGCACACAAACGCGCCCGTGCCCGCGCACAAGCCGCGCCCGCGCGCACACAACCGCCCCCGTGCCCGCGCACAACCAAAGTGCATCGGCACCACGCGAAGAGGTGGCGCCGATGCACTTCGGTTGTGCGCCGCCACCCCACGCCGCCACCCCGCGCCAACTCGCGCCACCGCTCCGCACCACTCCCGCGCGCCAGCAGCACCGCGCCCCGCTCCGGTCATCGCGCCCCTGCACACCCGGGTGCAACGACCGCAGCGGGGCGCAACCGGTCAGGGAACTCGCGACGACGCCCCACAACGCGAACGGGCGGCCCTCCCGAAGGAGAGCCGCCCGATGGCGTTGTGTGGGCTGCTTACTTGCTGAAGCCCTTGAAGCGCTGGTTGAACTTCTCGACGCGACCGGCCGAGTCGAGGATGCGCTGCTTGCCCGTGTAGAACGGGTGCGACGCGGAGGAGATCTCGACGTCGATGACCGGGTAGGTCGCACCGTCGAGCTCGATGGTCTTGTCGCTGTTCGCGGTCGAACGCGTCAGGAACGTCTCACCGGAGGCCAGGTCGCGGAAGACGATGGCGCGGTACTCGGGGTGGGTGTCGGTCTTCATGGAGATTCCTCGATAGCGGTGGTGGGATTGCGCGAACTGCGCGGGAAGTCATCGGCTTGCGCCAGCCGTCCACGATACCAGAGAGACGACCGGATCGCAGCGCTACGCGGCGCGTGCCGTGTAGCGACCGGCGTCCTTGGTGACGGAGAGCTCGATGCCGAACGCCTCGGTCAGGGTCTGGTCGGTCAGGACCTCGTCGATCGGCCCCGCGGCCTGCACATGGCCGTCCGCGAGGACGAGCGCGTGCGTGAACCCGGCCGGGATCTCCTCGACGTGGTGGGTGACGATGACGATCGCCGGCGAGTCCGCACTCTGGGCGTAGCCGCCGAGGGTGCGGACGAGGCTCTCGCGGGCGCCGAGGTCGAGCGACGCGGCCGGTTCGTCGAGGAACAGGATCTCCGGATCGGTCATCACGGCGCGGGCGATCTGGACGCGCTTCTGCTCGCCGTCGCTCAGTTCGCCGAACGTGCGGTCGGTGAAGGAGCCGAGGCCCCACTCGTCGAGCACGCGCTGGGCACGGCGGACGTCGAGCTCCTCGTACTCCTCGTTCCAGCGGCCGGTGACCGAGTACGCCGCGGTGAGCACCACGTCGATGACCTTCTCGGTCACCGGGATGCGTCGCGCCAGCGCGGTCGAGGCGAATCCGATGCGCGGCCGGAGCTCGAACAGGTCGGCGCCGCCGAGCTCGGTGCCGAGCACCTCGACGTCACCCGAGGTCGGGAACGTCTGGGCGCCGGCCACCTGCAGCAGCGTGGTCTTGCCGGCGCCGTTCGCACCGAGCACGACCCAGCGTTCGTCGTCCTGCACCTCCCACGAGATCGCGTCGAGGATGGTGGCCCCGTTGCGGACCACGGAGACGTCTGACAAGCGCACGACCGAGGGCATGCCCCCAGCCTACGGCTTCTGCCCGAGCACCTGGTCGTAGACCTGCCGTGTCCTGGTGGCGATCGCGTCCCACGTGAACTCGGTCTCCACGCGCAGCCGCCCGGCGCGCCCCATGAGCTTCGCCAGCCCCTCGTCGGCGAGCACCTCGGTGAGGGTCGCGGCCAGGTCGGCGACGAAGCGGTCGGGGTCGGTCGGGGTGCCGGTGCCGTCCTGCACCTGGTCGATCGGGACGATGCGTCCGGTCAGGCCGTCGGCGACGACCTCGGGGATGCCCCCGGTGCCGGTGCCCACGACGGGGATGCCGCACGCCATGGCCTCGAGGTTCACGATGCCGAGCGGCTCGTACACCGACGGGCAGACGAACACGGTGCCCGACGTGAGCACGTTGACGATCTCCTGGTGGGCGAGCATCCGGTCGATCCACACGACGCCCTCGCGCCGTTCGCGCAGCGAGGAGACGAGTTCGGTGACCTCGGCGAGGATCTCCGGCGTGTCCGGCGCGCCGGCGCACAGCACGATCTGCACGTCCTCCGGCAGCGACGCGACGGCGCGCAGCAGGTAGGGCAGGCCCTTCTGGCGGGTGATGCGCCCGACGAACACGACCGAGCGCTTCGACGGGTCGATCCCGAGCGAGCGGACGGCGTCCTCGTCGACGGTGGGCTTCCACTCGTCGATGTCGATGCCGTTGTAGACGACGTGCACCTTCGCGGGGTCGATCGACGGGTACGAGCGGAGGATGTCCGCGCGCATCGCCTTCGACACCGCGATGACACCGTCGGCGTGTTCGAACGCCTCGCGCTCCATCCAGCTCGACAGGCGGTAGCCGCCGCCGAGCTGCTCGGCCTTCCACGGGCGCAGGGGCTCGAGGCTGTGGGCGGTGACGACGTGCGGGATGCCGTACGTCAGCTGCGCGATCCGGCCCGCCGAGTTCGCGTACCAGGTGTGGGAGTGCACCAGGTCGGCACCCTCGACGTCGGCGGCGATGGCCACGTCGGTCCCGAGGGCCTGCAGCGCGCCGTTCGCCTGACCGAGCCCGTCCGGGGTCCGGTAGGACCACACGTCGGCTTCGTCTCGGAAGGCCCCGAAGGCCCGGACACGGACGTCGGTGTCGGTTCCCGACCGCAACGCGGCGGTGAGTTCGGACACGTGGACACCCGCTCCGCCGTAGACCTCCGGCGGATACTCCCTGGTCAGCAGATCGACTCGCACTGGTTCAAGGTAACCGGTTCCCAGTGCTGACGCCTACTGTGAGCGGCATGGCACCAAAGAAGGTCTTCGGCATCGTGCTCGCTGGCGGCGAGGGCAAACGACTCATGCCGCTCACAGCAGATCGCGCGAAGCCCGCCGTCCCGTTCGGCGGCAACTTCCGTCTCATCGACTTCGCACTGTCCAACCTCGTCAACTCCGGTCTGCAGAAGATCGTCGTCCTGACCCAGTACAAGTCGCACAGTCTCGACCGGCACGTCGCGGAGACGTGGCGCATGGAGGGGCTGCTCGGCTCCTACGTGGCGTCCGTCCCCGCGCAGCAGCGGCTCGGCAAGCGCTGGTTCGCCGGTTCGGCCGACGCGATCCTGCAGTCGCTCAACCTGCTGCGCGACGAGCGACCCGACGTCGTGGTCGTCGTCGGCGCCGACCACGTGTACCGGATGGACTTCCACCAGATGGTCGAGGCGCACATCGCCTCCGGCCGCAGTGCCACGGTCGCGGCCATCCGCCAGCCGATCGGGCTCGCCGACCAGTTCGGCGTCATCCAGGTGGCCGAGGACGACCCGACGAAGATCGCGGCGTTCCTCGAGAAGCCGAAGGACGCGGTCGGCCTGGCCGACTCCCCCGGCGAGGTCCTCGCGTCGATGGGCAACTACGTCTTCGACGCCGACGCCCTGGTCGACGCCGTCCTCCGCGACGGTCAGCTCGAGACGTCGAAGCACGACATGGGTGGCGACATCGTCCCCGACTTCGTGAACCGCGGCGACGCCGGCGTCTACGACCTGCAGCGCAACGAGGTGCCGGGGTCCACCGACCGCGACAAGTACTACTGGCGCGATGTGGGCACCATCGACTCGTTCTTCGACGCCCACATGGACCTCATCGCACCGGTCCCGGTCTTCAACCTGTACAACCAGGACTGGCCGATCTTCAACCAGCAGACGAACCTGCCCCCGGCGAAGTTCGTCCGCGACGCGAACGGCAACACCGGCTCCACGGTGGACTCCCTCGTGTCGCTGGGCTGCCTGGTGTCCGGGGCGCAGGTCGAGCGCAGCATGATCGGCTCGTGGTGCTCGATCGACTCGGGCGCGAAGGTGCTCGACTCGATCGTCTTCGAGCGGGCGACGATCGGTGCCGGCGCGGTCGTGAACCGCGCCATCCTCGACAAGGACGTCGTCATCGCGCCCGGTGCGCAGGTCGGCATCGACCGTGAGACCGACGAGGCCCGCGGCTTCACCGTCACCGCGTCGGGCATCACCGTGGTCGGCAAGGGCGTGCGCGTCGACGCGTAGCGCGTCACAGGGCACCGGATCGGAGGCACGGCTCGCGTCACACGACGCGGCCGTGCCTCCGTCTGTCGGTACCGTTGGTGCGTGCCCCGCTTCCTCGTCGTCCTCGATGCCGATTCCACGCTCCTCGAGGACGAGGTGATCGAACTGCTGGCGGACGCCGCCGGGACCCGACCACAGGTCGCCGCGATCACGGAGCGCGCCATGCACGGCGAGATCGACTTCGCCGCGAGCCTCCGGGAGCGTGTCGCGACGCTGGCGGGCCTCCAGGCCGACGTCTTCGCCCGCGCACAGCGGGCGGTCCGCGTCACGCGGGGCGCCGACGCGCTCGTCCGCGGCGTGCACGCCGCAGGCGGCACGGTCGGCGTGGTGTCCGGCGGGTTCCACGAGGTGCTCGACCCGTTCGCGGAACGGCTGGGGCTCGACCACTGCCGCGCCAACCGGCTCGAGGTGCGCGACGGGGTGCTCACCGGGCGGGTGCTCGGCGGGATCGTCGACGCGCACGCCAAGGCCGTCGCGCTGCGCGAGTGGGCCGACGCGGACGGTGTGGACGCGGTGCGGACCGTGGCGGTCGGCGACGGCGCGAACGACCTCGAGATGATGCGGGTCGCGGCCCTGTCCGTGGCCTTCGACGCGAAGCCGCGGGTGCGGGAGCAGGCCGACGTGTCGGTCGTCGACCGCGACCTGTCGGTCGTGCTCGCGGCGCTCGGCCTGCGCGGCTGAGCGCGCCGGGCGCACCCGTCGCTTCGACGCTTCGCGCTCGGCGACAGGTCACGCGCACGCGTGCCCGTGGAGTGTCGCCCAGCGCGAGACCACGTGCCGGCGGCGCGCCTAGTGCCCCATGCCCAGGCCGCCGTCGACCGGGATGATCGCACCGGAGACGTACCCGGCCCCGTCGCTGGCCAGGAAGAGCGTGGCGTCGGCGACGTCGTCCACGGTGCCGTAGCGGGCGGCCGGGATCGCCTTCTTGAACTCGGCCTGCAGCTCGTCGGACAGCGCCGCCGTCATGTCGGTCTGGATGAAGCCCGGGGCGACGACGTTCGCCGTGATGCCGCGCGACCCGAGCTCGCGGGTGATCGAGCGGGCCATGCCGACCAGCGCCGCCTTCGACGAGGCGTAGTTGACCTGGCCGATCTGGCCGTAGGCACCGACGACGCTCGACATGAGCACGATGCGGCCGAACTTCGCCTTCATCATGCCCTTCGTGGCGCGCTTGACGACGCGGAAGGTGCCCGTGAGGTTCGTGTCCACGACGCTCGTGAAGTCGTCCTCGGACATCCGGAGCAGCAGCTGGTCGTTCGTGATCCCGGCGTTCGCGACGAGCACCTCGACGGGGCCGTACTCGGCCTCGACCTGCGTGAAGGCGGCGTCGACCGAGGCCGTGTCGGTGATGTCGGCCTGCACGGTCAGGGCGCCCTCGGGTCCGCCCTGGCCGCTCCGCGAGGTGACCGCGACCCGGTGGCCGGCGGCGACGAACCGCTCGGCGAGGGCGCGGCCGATGCCACGGTTGCCGCCGGTGATGAGGACGGTACGGGGGGTGCTCATGGTCGCTCCGTTCGGTGGGGTGGGGTCGTGTCGATCGGCGCCGAGTGCCCGGCTGACACGCCCGGACGAGCGTACCGGAGCCGGTCCGTCCACCGGTTCGCGCGCGGCGCGAGCACGATCCACCCGACGGGCTTAGGCTTGACCACGGGTAGACGGAGACCATCTGTATGAAGAGCACGAACACGAGCATCACCTCGCTCCCGGACACGCCGGAGCAGGACCGGGCGCACCGCCTGTCCCGCTACGTCTGGCAGATGGCCGTGCGGGTCGTCCTCTTCATCGCGGCCGTGCTCATCTGGACCACGTGGCACTCGTGGATCGTCGCGATCCCGATCGTCCTGGCCGCCGTGATCCCCTGGGTCGCCGTCGTCATCGCCAATGCGGGCAGCCGCACCGAGAGCGACATGATCTCCCCTGCCGGCGCCATCGAGCTCTACGACGCCGTCGACCCGCGCTTGCGGGAACAGCAGGAGGACGCCCGGGCACAGGCCTACCGCGACGAGCAGGACCGTCTGCGGCAACAGGCGCAGCACGCCCAGGACGAGTGGCAGCGCAACGGCGACCGGTCGAAGATGTGGGGCCACCGCTGATGGGGGCGACCTTCGACCTGCAGACCGAGCCGGGGTCGACCCCGGTGTGCTCCCGCGCCGGCTGCACCTCGACGGCCGCCTGGCGGATCAACTGGCGCAACCCCCGCATCCACGCGACCGATCGCGTCAAGATCTGGGCGGCGTGCGAGGAGCACCGCGACTTCCTGGCGGACTACCTGCGCTCGCGTTCCTTCCCGGTGCGCGTCACCGGCATGCACGAGGACGTCGACCGCCTCGATGACGAACGCGACCCGGCGGCCGCCCCCAAGAACGACGTCGGGGTGCGCTCCACCGGCACCACGCGATGACCCAGGACTTCGATCCGCAGTCGCGCTACGGCCGGAAGCACGCCGCACAACTGCAGCGTCCCGCCGCGGCGGACGACCGCGCCGATGCGGGCCGCGACCCCGACGAGCCGTTCGTCGGGTGGCGCTTCGTCCGCAGCCGTCGCTGGCTCGGGTACTTCGCCATCGCCGTGGCCTTCGCCGTCGTCTGTGCGCTGTTCGGCATGTGGCAGTGGGACCGCCGCAACGAAGCCGTCCGGCAGAACGCGCAGGTCGCACAGAACTACGACCACGCGCCGGTCCCCCTCGACCAGGCGCTGCCGCAGGCCTCGAGCTGGCAGGACGACCAGGAGTGGCTCCGCGTCTCGGTGACGGGTCAGTACGACGTCGACGCCCAGCTGCTCGTCCGCAACCGCGTGCACAACGGCCAGCCCGGCTTCGAGGTCCTGACCCCCCTGGTCACCGACACGGGCCGGGCGTTCATCGTCGACCGCGGGTGGGTGCCGACCGGCAACGCGCAGGACGCGCCCGACCACGTCCCCGCGCCACCCTCGGGTGAGGTGACGGCCGTCGTCCGCCTGCAGGAGAGCGAACCGCGCATCCCCGGCCGTTCCGACCCGGCCGAGTCCGACCAGGTGCAGTCGGTGACGCTCGACGACGTCGCCGCCAAGGTGGACACCCCGATCTGGACGGGTGCGTACGGGCAGCTCGCCTCGGAGTCCCCGGCCCCCG
>NZ_JAIXIG010000046.1 GCF_020297365.1 Curtobacterium oceanosedimentum | reverse complement strand
GTCCTCTCCGACCGGAGGGCCGGCGCTGCACTCCAGCACCCGTGTCCCCCCGACACGTGGCTGCAGCGTACCGGAACCGCCGATCCGCCGTGAATGCGCTGTCCGGGCGCTGGTAACTTCGGCTGCGCACCAGCACCAGCACCAGCACCAGCACCAGCACCAGCACCAGCACCACGGTGCGACCCGACGCTCCCCGGCGCACGTGGCACCACCGCACGTGCCCAGCCCACCCGGCGCTCGCCGCCGGACCGACGCGCCCGTCACCCCGGGCGGAACGGAGAACACACCACCCCATGCCTGCCGACCGCACCGAACAGACCCGCTACTCGTTCGTCGTCGCCTCCAACCGCCTCCCGGTGGACCGCGTCGTCGACCAGGACGGCAACGAGGGCTGGCGGCACTCGCCCGGCGGCCTCGTCACCGCCCTCGAACCCGTGATGCGTGCGAACGACGGAGCCTGGGTCGGCTGGGTGGGGCAGCCCGAGGTCGAGGTGGCCCCGTTCGACAACGAGGGCATCCACATCGTCCCCGTGCCGCTCTCCGACGACGACGTCGAGGAGTACTACGAGGGCTTCAGCAACGACACGCTCTGGCCGCTGTACCACGACGTGATCGAGCACCCGAGCTACCACCGCGACTGGTGGAACGCGTACAAGCGCGTGAACGAGCGCTTCGCCGAGCAGATCGCCCAGATCGTCGAGCAGGACGGCATCGTCTGGGTGCAGGACTACCAGCTGCAGCTCGTGCCGGCGCTGCTCCGCGCCAAGCGTCCCGACCTGACGATCGGCTTCTTCAACCACATCCCGTTCCCGCCGGTCGGCATCTACGCGCAGCTGCCGTGGCGCGCGCAGATCCTCGACGGGCTGCTCGGCGCCGACGTCATCGGGTTCCAGCGGCACGACGACGCGAGCGACTTCCTCCGCGCGGTCCGCCACATCAAGGGGTACACCACCAAGGGCACGACGATCGACGTCCCGGTGGACGACCCGGCCGCCCCGCGCAGCCGCAAGGGCATCACCGTGCGCCACGTCGAGGCGCGGCACTTCCCGATCTCCATCGACGCCGAGAGCTTCGAGGCGATCGCGCACCGGCCCGAGGTGCAGGAGCGTGCGCGCGAGATCCGCGAGAGCCTCGGCAACCCCAAGACGGTGCTGCTCGGCGTCGACCGGCTCGACTACACCAAGGGCATCCGGCACCGCATCAAGGCCTTCGGCGAGCTCGTCGAGGACGGCCGCATCGCGGTCGAGGACGCCACGCTCATCCAGGTGGCCAGCCCGAGCCGCGAGCGCGTCGACTCGTACGCCGCACTCCGCGACGAGATCGAGCTGAGCGTCGGCCGCATCAACGGCGACCTCGGCGTGATCGGCCACCAGCCCATCTCGTACCTGCACCACGGCTACCCGCGCGAGGAGATGGTCGCGCTCTACCTGGCCGCCGACATCATGCTCGTCACCGCGCTGCGCGACGGCATGAACCTCGTCGCCAAGGAGTACGTCGCCGCGCGGTTCGACAACGACGGCGTGCTCATCCTGTCCGAGTTCGCCGGGGCCGCCGACGAGCTCAAGCAGGCACTCATCGTCAACCCGCACGACATCGGCGCACTCAAGGACAGCATCGAGCGTGCGATCGAGATGCCGCGCCGCGAGCGCTCCACGCGCATGCGCGCGCTCCGCAAGCGCGTCCGCGACAACGACGTGGCCCGCTGGTCGCGCTCCTTCCTCGAGGCGCTCGAC
This sequence comes from Curtobacterium oceanosedimentum, assembly GCF_020297365.1. Lineage (GTDB taxonomy): Bacteria > Actinomycetota > Actinomycetes > Actinomycetales > Microbacteriaceae > Curtobacterium. Next base: position 13,481 of record NZ_JAIXIG010000046.1, on the reverse strand, counting down.
CGGCACGCGCCGCGGAACGCCCAGCTCGACCCGTCCGCCACCGACCCGGCGGACCGGCACCGCGAGGCGCAGACCGACAACATGTCGATCTTCGACCAGGACGCCCAGTCCGCGCGTGCCGCCGAGGACACCCGGGAGGCCCGTGATGCGTGACGAGACCACCACCGGCGACCTCGACCAGGCCCTCGAGACGCTCGCGGCTGCGCCGCGACTGATCGTCGCGCTCGACTTCGACGGCACGCTCGCGCCCTTCGCCGACGACCCGTCGCAGGTCGGCGCGCTGCCCGGCTCGTGGGCGGCGGTGCTGACCCTGCACCGGGCGCGGGACACCGAGGTGGTGCTCGTCTCCGGCCGTCCGCTCGACAGCCTCGCCGCGGTCACGCACGCACCCCAGGAGATGGCGCTGGTCGGGTCGCACGGCGTCGAGTGGCGCGTCGACGGCCACGCCGAGGCCGCGCTCACCGCCGACGAGCTCGAGCGCGTGGCTCGCGTCGGTGCGGCGCTGGACGAGGTCGGCGCCCGGTTCCCCGGCGTGGTGATCGAGCACAAGCCGGCCGGGCACGGGGTGCACACGCGCCGTGTCTCCGCCGAGGTCGCGGCCGAGGCGGACGCGGCGGCGAGCCGTGCGGCGCACGAGGCCGACCCCGAGGTGCTCGAGCGCGGCGGCAAGGACATCGTCGAGTTCGCCGTCCGGCACGTCACGAAGGGCGACGCGATCGCCCGGTTGCGCGAGCTGCACGGCGCGGACGCGGTGTTCTTCGCGGGCGACGACGTCACCGACGAGGACGCCTTCCGTGTGCTCGGCGACGGCGACGTCGGGGTGAAGGTCGGACCGGGGGAGACCCTCGCCGGGTACCGCATCGCCGACCCGGCCGCGCTGACCGGGGTGCTGAAGCAGCTGGCGAGGCTCCGCGCGACGCGCTGACCAGGGCGATCCGCGCCTCCCGACCGCCCTTCACCATGCGGATGCATGTTGTTGCGCGACTGGTATCCCAAAGCGTCCTAGACTCCATCCATGCCTGATATCGACGTCAAGCCGCGCAGCCGGGTCGTCACCGACGGGATCGAAGCAACCACCTCACGTGGCATGCTGCGGGCCGTCGGTATGGGAGACGAGGACTGGAGCAAGCCGCAGATCGGCATCGCGTCCTCGTGGAACGAGATCACGCCCTGCAACCTGTCGCTCGACCGCCTCGCGCAGGGCGCGAAGGAGGGCGTGCACTCCGGTGGCGGGTACCCGCTGCAGTTCGGCACCATCTCCGTCTCCGACGGCATCTCGATGGGCCACGAGGGCATGCACTTCTCGCTCGTCTCGCGTGAGGTCATCGCGGACAGCGTCGAGACCGTCGTGAACGCCGAGCGCCTGGACGGCACCGTCCTGCTCGCCGGGTGCGACAAGTCCCTCCCCGGCATGCTCATGGCCGCCGCGCGGCTCGACCTCGCGAGCGTCTTCCTCTACGCGGGCTCGGTCATGCCGGGCTACGTGAAGCAGGCCGACGGGACGATGAAGGAGGTCACGATCATCGACTCCTTCGAGGGCGTCGGGGCCTGCAAGGCGGGCACCATGTCCGAAGAGGAGCTCAAGAAGATCGAGTGCGCCATCGTCCCGGGCGAGGGCGCCTGCGGTGGCATGTACACGGCGAACACGATGGCGAGCGTGGCCGAGGCCCTCGGCATGTCGCTGCCGGGCTCCGCCGCCCCGCCGAGCGCCGACCGTCGCCGCGACTACTACGCGCACCGCTCCGGCGAGGCCGTCGTGAACATGCTCGAGCACGGCATCACCGCACGGCAGATCCTCACGAAGGAAGCCTTCGAGAACGCCATCGCCGTCGCGATGGCCCTCGGCGGCTCGACGAACGTCATCCTGCACCTGCTCGCGATCGCCTACGAGGCCGAGGTCGAGCTGACGCTGGACGACTTCAACCGCATCGGCTCGAAGGTCCCGCACCTCGCCGACATGAAGCCCTTCGGCAAGTACGTCATGGTCGACGTGGACCGCAACGGCGGCATCCCGGTCATCATGAAGGCGCTGCTCGACGCGGGCCTGCTGCACGGCGACTGCCTCACCGTGACGGGCAAGACCGTCGCCGAGAACCTCGCCGAGATCGACCCGCCGGCGCTCGACGGCGAGGTCTTCCGCACCCTCGAGAACCCGATCCACGAGACCGGTGGCCTCACCGTCCTGCAGGGCTCCTTCGCCCCCGAGGGCGCCGTGGTGAAGACCGCGGGCTTCGACGCCTCGGTGTTCGAGGGGCCGGCGCGGGTGTTCGACCGCGAGCGCGCCGCGATGGACGCCCTGACCGAGGGACGCATCGAGAAGGGCGACGTCGTCGTCATCCGCTACGAGGGCCCCAAGGGCGGCCCGGGCATGCGCGAGATGCTCGCGATCACGGCCGCCATCAAGGGCGCGGGCCTCGGCAAGGATGTACTACTCTTGACCGACGGTCGATTCTCAGGCGGCACAACCGGCCTGTGCATCGGCCACATCGCACCGGAAGCAGTGGACGCAGGTCCCGTCGCTTTCGTTCGTGATGGCGACCGCATCCGTGTCGACATCGCGGCTCGCTCGCTCGACCTACTGGTCGACCCGGCCGAGCTGGAGGCCCGCCGTGACGGCTGGGCCCCGCTGCCCCCGCGCTACACCCGCGGAGTCCTCGCGAAGTACGCCAAGCTCGTCAAGTCCGCCGCCCAGGGCGCGGTCACGGGCTAGCGTCCGACACCCGCACCATCGCCACCTCTCCAGGCAAGGACCACCTCATGCCCACGGAAGCAACCCCGTTGTCCGCGGCCGCCGGTGCACGCCGGTCGCCGGAGATCCTGACCGGCTCGGGAGCCGTCCTCCGGACGCTCGAGCACCTCGGGATCACCGACGTCTTCGGCCTGCCGGGCGGCGCCATCATCCCGTTCTACGACGAGCTGATGGCCTCGACGACCATCCGCCACATCCTCGTCCGGCACGAGCAGGGCGCCGGCCACGCCGCCGAGGGCTACGCGTCGTCGTCCGGCAAGGTCGGCGTCGCCATCGCCACGTCCGGCCCCGGCGCGACGAACCTCGTCACCGCGATCGCCGACGCCTACATGGACTCGGTGCCGTTCATCGCGATCACCGGCCAGGTGTTCTCGACGCTCATGGGCACCGACGCGTTCCAGGAAGCCGACATCGTCGGCATCACGATGCCGATCACGAAGCACTCGTTCCTGGTGACCGACCCGGCCGACGTGCCGGCGACCCTGGCCGCGGCGCACCTCATCGCGACCACCGGCCGCCCCGGCCCCGTGCTGGTGGACATCACGAAGGACGCCCAGCAGAAGTCGGCGCCCTACGTGTGGCCGCCGAAGATCGACCTGCCCGGCTACCGCCCGGTCACCAAGGCGCACGGCAAGCAGATCACCGCGGCCGCGCAGCTGCTGTCCGAGGCCGAACGACCCGTGCTGTACGTCGGCGGCGGTGTCGTCCGCTCTGGTGCGAACGCCGAGCTGCTCGCCTTCGCCGAGGCCACCGGCGCCCCGGTCGTGACGACGCTGATGGCCCGCGGCGCGTTCCCCGACTCGCACCCGCAGCACCTCGGCATGCCGGGGATGCACGGCACGGTGCCCGCGGTGCTCGGCCTGCAGGACAGCGACCTCATCATCGCCCTCGGCGCCCGCTTCGACGACCGCGTGACCGGCAAGGCCGACGAGTTCGCTCCGGACGCCAAGGTCGTGCACGTCGACATCGACCCCGCCGAGATCTCGAAGATCCGCTTCGCCGACGTCCCGATCGTGGGCGACGCGCGAGAGGTGCTGGCCGACCTGCTCGACGCCTGGGGCGGCATCGCCCCCGAGGACCGTGCATCGACCGCCGCGTGGTGGGCGAAGCTCGAGCAGCTGAAGACCGACTTCCCGCTCGGGTACGCCGAGCCGACCGACGGGCTCCTCGCCCCGCAGGCGATCATCAAGCGCATCGGCGAGCTCACCGGACCCGAGGCCGTCTACGCCTCGGGCGTCGGACAGCACCAGATGTGGTCCGCGCAGTTCATCAAGTACGAGCGGCCGAACGCCTGGCTCAACTCGGGCGGCGCCGGCACGATGGGCTACTCGATCCCCGCGGCGATGGGCGCCAAGGTCGCCCAGCCGGACCGCGTGGTCTGGGCGATCGACGGTGACGGCTGCTTCCAGATGACGAACCAGGAGCTCGCGACCTGTGTCATCAACGACATCCCGATCAAGGTCGCGATCATCAACAACTCGTCGCTCGGCATGGTGCGGCAGTGGCAGACGCTGTTCTACGACGGCCGCCACTCGTTCACCGACCTCGAGACCGGCCACCAGTCGCGCCGTGTGCCCGACTTCGTGAAGCTCGCCGACGCGTACGGTGCCCTCGGCATCCGCGTCGAGAAGGCCGACGAGGTCGACGCCGCCATCGAGCTCGCCCTCGCGACGAACGACCGTCCCGTGGTCATCGACTTCGTGGTCAGCCGCGACTCGATGGTCTGGCCGATGGTCCCGCAGGGGGTCGGCAACTCCTCGATCGAGTACGCCCGAGCCCTCGCGCCCACCTGGGACGACGAGGAAGCCGACATGACGGGGGAGACCGCATGAGCCACGTCCTTTCCCTCCTGGTCGAGGACAAGCCCGGCCTGCTGACCCGTGTCGCCGGCCTGTTCGCCCGGCGCGGGTTCAACATCGAGTCGCTCGCCGTCGGCAACACCGAGGTGGACGGCCTGAGCCGCATCACCGTCGTGGTCGACGTCGAGGACCTGCCGCTGGAACAGGTGACGAAGCAGCTCAACAAGCTGGTCAACGTCATCAAGATCGTCGAGCTGGACTTCCCGCAGTCCGTGCAGCGCGAGCACATGCTCGTGAAGGTGCGTGTCGACAACCAGACGCGCTCGGCGGTGCTCGAAGCAGTGAACCTGTTCCGTGCCCAGGTCGTCGACGTGGCGACCGACTCCCTGATCGTCGAGGTCACCGGTGACCCCGGCAAGATCCAGGCGATCCTCCGTGTGCTCGAGCCCTACGGCATCAAGGAGCTCGCCCGCGCGGGCCTGCTCGGCATGGGCCGCGGACCGAAGAGCATCACCGACCGGGTGCGTTGAGCACCGCCGCACCCGCACAGACCACCACCAAGGAGAACCAGCACCGTGACTGACATCGTGTACGACGCCGACGCCGACCTGACGCTCATCCAGGGCAAGAAGGTCGCCGTCATCGGCTACGGCTCGCAGGGCCACGCCCACGCCCTCAACCTCCGCGACAGCGGCGTCGAGGTGAAGATCGGCCTGAAGGAGGGCTCGAAGAGCCGGCAGAAGGCGGAGGAGGCGGGCTTCGAGGTCCACACCCCGGCCGAGGCCACCGCCTGGGCGGACGTCGTCGTCATCCTCGCGCCGGACCAGGTCCAGCGCATCGTGTACGCCGAGGACATCGAGCCGAACCTCAAGCAGGGCGCCACGCTCGTCTTCGGCCACGGCTTCAACATCCGCTTCGGGTACATCCAGGCCCCCGAGGGCGTCGACGTCTCGCTCGTCGCACCGAAGGGCCCCGGTCACACCGTGCGCCGCGAGTACGAGGCCGGCCGCGGTGTGCCGGTCATCGTCGCGGTCGAGGTCGACGCGTCCGGCTCGGCGTGGGACCTCGCGTGGTCCTACTCCAAGGCCATCGGCGGCCTGCGCTCCGGTGGCATCAAGACCACCTTCACCGAGGAGACCGAGACCGACCTGTTCGGCGAGCAGGCCGTCCTGTGCGGTGGCACCTCGCAGCTCATCCAGTACGGCTTCGAGACCCTGGTCGAGGCGGGCTACCAGCCGCAGATCGCCTACTTCGAGGTCCTGCACGAGCTCAAGCTCATCGTGGACCTCATCTGGGAGGGCGGCCTCACCAAGCAGCGCTGGTCGATCTCCGACACCGCCGAGTTCGGTGACTACGTCTCCGGCCCGCGCGTGATCTCGCCCGAGGTCAAGGAGAACATGAAGGCCGTGCTCGCGGACATCCAGAACGGTGCCTTCGCCAAGCGCTTCATCGACGACCAGGACGCCGGCGCCCCCGAGTTCAAGGAACTCCGCGCCAAGGGCGAGGGCCACCCGATCGAGGCCACCGGTCGTGAGCTCCGCGCGCTCTTCGCGTGGAAGCAGAACGACGGCGACTACGTCGACGGCTCGGCCGCGCGGTAGTCTCTGGAGGACCACTCGACTCTCGAGGCGGCGGTGCAGTCCTGCACCGCCGCCTCGCGATGTGACCCGAACGTTATGCAGCAGCTCTCATCCAGTCCCCGCGCGGCCCAGCGGCCGAACTCCGTCCTGCGACGGGTCGGATCCCGACCGACCGTGTCCGTTCCGAGCGTCCGCGGTCACGACCGGTGCGAGCAGCATGGGAGGATCGTCGGATGGCGGTGACGAAGCGAGCGGTCCACATCGGCGCCGGCAAGATCGGGCGCGGGTTCGTGGGCCAGTTCCTCGTGGCGAGCGGCTTCGAGCTCACCTTCGTCGACGTCGACGACCGGGTGGTCTCCGCCCTCAACGAAGCCGGCCGCTTCGTGGTGCACGAGGTCGGCGAGATGCCGGTCGAGCACCTCGTGCACGGGTTCCGCGCACTCAACAGCAAGACCGACCGCGAGCGCGTCGTGCAGGCCATCGCCGAGGCCGACGTCGTGACCACGGCGGTCGGTGCCCGCACCCTGCCGCTCGTGGCACCGCTCATCGCCGAGGGCCTCGCGGCACGTCCGCTCGAGCGCGGTGACGTGACGATCGTCGCCTGCGAGAACGCGTTCAACGCCACGGACTCCCTGCACGCCAGCATCCGTCGCGCCCCCATCCTCGAGGACCGCGTCATCGCCGCCGTCTTCGCGAACTGCGCCATCGACCGCATCGTGCCGGACCAGTCCGGCGTGCTCGGACAGTCCGGTGGGCTCGACGTCGTGCTCGAGCCGTTCTACGAGTGGGTCATCGAGCGCACCCCGTTCCTCGGCTCCGACGCCGAACCGCCCACGATCGAGGGCGTCACCTGGGTCGACGACCTGCAGCCGTTCGTCGAGCGGAAGCTCTACACGGTCAACACCGCGCACGCCACCGCCGCCTACCACGGCTACGTCCGAGGGATCCGCCTCATCCGCGAGGCCCTCGAGGACGACGCCGTCCGCGCCGAGGTCGACGGTGTGCTCGCCGAGACGACCGCGCTGCTGGTCGCCAAGCACGGCTTCGACCCGGCGGCGCACGCCCGCTACGTCGCCGCGAACCTGTCCCGCATCGCGAACCCGCACCTGCCGGACACCACGGCGCGTGTGGGACGGAACCCGCTCCGCAAGCTCGGGCGCCGCGAGCGGTTCGTGGGGCCGGCGTCGCAGCTCGCCGAGCGCGGCCTGCCCGTCGAGCACCTGCTCGGGTCGGTGCGCGCCGCCCTCGCCTTCGACGACGAGAACGACCCGGAGTCGATCGAGCTGCACGCACTGCTGCGCTCCGGTGCCACCGCGCACGCGCTCACCGAGATCCTCACCGGCCTGATGGAGAGCCACCCGCTCTTCCCGGCCGTCCGCGACGTCGTCGCCCAGGTCCTCGAGTCGCAGCCGGCCGACGCCTGACCGCACCGCTCCGGACCCGTCGTGGTGCCGCGGGCAGCGGGTCCCTCGTAGGATCGAGGGCATGACCACGGCAGCATCCCCACCAGACGGGTCGACCGACCCGGACGTGACGAACGCCGTCGACACCGACGAGGCCGCGCTCAGCTGGGGTGACGCCGACGACGCCACGCACGTCGACGCCGCACACAACCCGGTCGCCGTGCGGGAGCGCGGTGCGCGCGACCCCGAGGCGCCCGAGACCTCCGGCGCGCTCGTCGGCTTCGGCGTCTTCGGCGGCCTGTACCTGCTGTACACGGTGGCCTGGTTGCTCACCGCGTCCACCGCGTACGTCTCCGGCGTCGACTCGGTGCTGACCGTCTTCGTCGAGGTCCTGCGGTTCCTCGCCATCCTCGCGCCGGCGCTCTGGTTCACGGTCGTCCTCTGGGCCGCCCGTGGCAGCCGGACGCGCACGCGCCTGCTCTGGATGCTCCTCGGTGCCGTCGTGCTGTTCCCCTGGCCGTTCCTCCTCACGCGGAGCTTCGGGTGACCGGCGCGGTGCCGGCGACGACGCGGCGACCCTCCGCGACCGTCGTGGGTCGGGTCGTCGTCTGGGTCGTGTTCGCCGTGCTCTTCGCCTACATGACGGCCCAGGCCGTCGGGAACCTCGCGCAGATCGCGCAGCGGGTCGAGGCGTTCAACGCCTTCCTCGAGACCACCTCCGGCGGCGACTCGCTGCAGACCAGCACGCCGTGGCTCTGGTTGGTGCTCGACATCCTCATCGCCCCTGTCGCCTTCGTCGTCGCGCTCGTCGTCACCCGACGAGCGAGTCTCCGCGTCACCCTCGCGGTGTTCGTGGTCGCCTTCGCGGGGGCCGGCGCGCTCTGGTTGGACCTCCAGCTGTTCGTGCCGACGCTGCTGGACTTCTGACGCGACCGCCCACCGGCCTGGAGGCGCGGGTCGGCCCCGCCCCGCGCCTCCCGTCACCGGCACGGCCGGACCGCCGCTGGTGCGTCGGTCCGGGACCGGCGGCGTGGGCCCGGCCCGTGTGGTCCTCGACAGGCCGCCCCGGGCGGTCGTAACCGACCGCCCGCGTCGATAGCATGGTGGGATACCAACCGTCTCGTGTGAGGAAACAGCTGCTGTGTCGAAGCCGGTCGTCCTGATCGCCGAAGAACTCTCGCCCGCCACGGTCGACGCCCTCGGGCCCGACTTCGAGATCCGGAACGTGGACGGCACCGACCGCGCCGCGCTCCTGGACGCGCTGTCCGACGCGCACGCCGTGCTCGTGCGGTCCGCCACCAAGGTCGACGCCGAGGCCATCGCGGCCGCCCCGGAGCTCAAGGTCATCGCCCGTGCCGGCGTCGGCCTCGACAACGTGGACATCAAGGCGGCGACCACCGCAGGCGTGATGGTGGTGAACGCTCCGACGTCGAACATCATCTCGGCCGCGGAACTGACCGTCGGGCACATCCTGTCCCTCGCCCGGCACATCCCGGCCGCGCACGCCTCCCTGGCGGCCGGTGCCTGGAAGCGCTCGTCCTACACGGGCGTCGAGCTCTACGAGAAGACCGTCGGCATCATCGGTCTCGGCCGCATCGGCGCGCTCATCACGCAGCGCCTGCAGGCCTTCGGGGTGTCGGTCATCGCGTACGACCCCTACGTCACGACGGCTCGCGCGCAGCAGCTCGGGGTGGAGCTCGTCTCCCTCGACGACCTGCTGCGGCGTGCGGACTTCGTCACGATCCACATGCCCCGGACGCCGGAGACCCTCGGGATGATCTCCGACGACCAGTTCGCGCTCATGAAGCCGACCGCGTTCGTCGTGAACGTCGCCCGCGGCGGGCTCATCGACGAGGACGCCCTGCACCGGGCGCTCACGGCGAACACGATCGCCGGTGCCGGTCTCGACGTCTTCGTCTCGGAGCCGCCGAAGGACTCGCCGCTCGTGTCGCTGCCGAACGTCGTCCTGACGCCGCACCTCGGTGCCTCCACCGACGAGGCGCAGGAGAAGGCGGGCGTCTCGGTCGCCAAGTCCGTGCGCCTGGCGCTCGGCGGCGAGCTCGTCCCGGACGCCGTGAACGTCGCCGGCGGCGTCATCGACCCCTACGTGCGTCCCGGCATCCCGCTGATCGAGAAGCTCGGCCAGGTGTTCACCGCCCTCGCGACCTCGCCCGTCACGAGCATCGACGTCGAGGTGCGCGGCGAACTCGCCGGGTACGACGCCAGCGTGCTCAAGCTGGCGGCGCTCAAGGGCGTCTTCACCGACGTCGTCAGCGACCAGGTCTCGTACGTCAACGCCCCGCTCATCGCGGAGCAGCGCGGGGTCACCGTCCGGCTCATCACCGAGACGGACAGCCCCGAGTACCGCAACGTCCTGACGATCCGCGGCGCGCAGTCCGACGGCCCCGCGATCAGCGTCTCCGGTACGCTCACCGGCCAGAAGCAGGTCGAGAAGCTCGTCGAGATCAACGGGCACGACGTCGAGGTCCCGCTCGACCGGCACCACGTCGTGATGGAGTACACGGACCGACCCGGCATCGTCGCGGTCTACGGCAAGGAGTTCGGCGAGGCCGGCATCAACATCGCGGCGATGCAGATCTCGCGCGAGGCCGCCGGCGGTCAGGCGCTCAGCGTCCTGACGGTCGACTCGCCCGTCCCCACGGAGATCCTCGAGCACGTCCGGTCGACGATCGACGCGTCGTCCCTCCGCGAGATCGACATCACCCTCTGATGACCGTCCAGACGATCAGGCTCGCGGTCATCCGCGGCGACGGCATCGGCCCGGAGGTCGTCGACGAGGCCCTGAAGGTCCTGCACGCCGTCCTCCCCGACGACCTCGTGGTCCAGGAGACACCGTTCGCACTCGGTGCCGCGCGGTACCTGGAGACCGGGGACATCCTCACCGAGGACGACATGGCCGCGATCGCCGAGCACGACGCGATCCTGCTCGGGGCGGTCGGCGGAGACCCGCGCGACCCGCGGCTCGCCGGCGGCATCATCGAGCGCGGCCTGCTCCTGAAGCTGCGGTTCGCGTTCGACCACTACGTCAACCTCCGCCCGACGAAGGTGCACGCGGCGGTGGCGACCCCGCTCGCCGACCCGGGCGATGTCGACTTCGTCGTGGTGCGCGAGGGCACCGAGGGGCCCTACGTGGGCAACGGGGGAGCCATCCGCACCGGCACCTCGCAGGAGATCGCGACCGAGGTCTCGCTGAACACGGCCTTCGGGGTCGAGCGGGTCGTCCGGTACGCCTTCGACCTGGCCGGCCGGCGCCCGCGCCGGCACCTGACGCTCGTGCACAAGAGCAACGTCCTGGTGCACGCCGGCGCCCTGTGGCAGCGCACCGTCGCGGCCGTCGCCAGCGAGTACCCGGACGTCACGGTCGACTACCAGCACGTCGACGCGGTCACCATCCACATGGTCCGCGACCCCGCGCGCTTCGACGTCATCGTCACCGACAACCTGTTCGGCGACATCATCACCGACCTCGCCGGCGCGATCAGCGGCGGCATCGGGCTGGCGGCCTCGGGCAACGTCAACCCGGACGGCGCCTTCCCCAGCATGTTCGAGCCGGTGCACGGTTCCGCACCGGACATCGCCGGTCAGCAGCTGGCCGACCCCACCGCCGCGATCCTGTCCGTCGCCCTGTTGCTCGACCACCTCGGTCGCAGCGACCTGGCGGCGGCGGTGACGAGCGCGGTGGAGTCCGACCTCGCCGACCGGGGCACCACGCAGCGCAGCACGGCCGCGATCGGCGACGCGATCGCCGCCGCGGCCACGGCACGCACCACCACCGCCTGAGAAGGAGTCCTCCCCATGAGCACCGACACCGACTTCGGACTCGAGTTCGCCAGCACACCGTCCGCCGACCGACGAGCCGCCGCCGAGCGCGAGCAGATCCTCGCCGACCCGGGCTTCGGCAAGCACTTCACCGACCACATGGCGACGGTCGAGTGGACGCTCGACGACGGCTGGCACAGCGCGTCGATCCACCCGTACGGCCCGCTGTCCCTCGACCCGAGCGCGAGTGTCCTGCACTACGCGCAGGAGATCTTCGAGGGGCTCAAGGCGTACCGGCACGCGGACGGCTCGGTGTGGTCCTTCCGGCCGGACGCCAACGCGCGACGCTTCCAGCGGTCCGCCCGGCGCCTGGCGCTGCCGGAGCTGCCGGTCGAGGCGTTCGTCGAGTCGATCCGGCAGCTCGTGCGCACCGACGTCGACTGGGTGCCCTCGGCGCCCGAGACCAGCCTGTACCTGCGACCGTTCATGATCGCGACCGAGTCGTTCCTGGGCGTCCGTGCGGCACAGGCGGTGGCCTACCACTGCATCGCGAGCCCGGCCGGTGCGTACTTCACGTCCGGACCGAAGCCGGTCTCGATCTGGCTGTCGACGCAGTACGCGCGGGCCGGCAAGGGCGGGACCGGAGCGGCGAAGACCGGCGGCAACTACGCGTCGTCCCTGTTGCCCCAGCAGGAGGCCTACGAGCACGGGTGCCAGCAGGTGATGTTCCTCGACTCGGTGGAGGGCAAGTACCTCGAGGAGCTCGGCGGCATGAACGTCGTCCTGGTGAAGTCGGACGGCACGCTCGTCACGCCGGACTCCGACTCGATCCTCGAGGGGATCACCCGCGACTCCATCCTGCAGTTGGCGGAGGACCGCGGGCTCACCGTCGAGAAGCGTCGGGTCACCCTCGACGAGTGGCGCGACGGCGTCGCGGACGGCTCGATCACCGAGGCGTTCGCCTGCGGGACGGCCGCCGTGGTGACCCCGATCGCGGAGCTCCGCGGCGAGGGCTTCACCATCGGGTCCCCGACCGTCGGCGCCGGCGAGCTCACGATGTCGCTGCGTGACGAGCTCACCGACATCCAGTACGGCCGTCGTCCCGACCCGCACGGGTGGATGACCAAGCTGACCGACGCGTCCTGATCGACCGGCGAGCGTGGGTAGGGTCGAACGGTGAAGATCGCACGGTTCAGCAGCAAGGGTGAAGACCCCCGGTACGGCATCCTCGACGAGCGGCACCTGGTGGTGCTCGCCGGTGACCCGATGTACCAGGGCTTCGAGACCACGGGGGAGCGGGTCGCGCTCGCGGACGCCAAGCTCCTGGCCCCCGTCATCCCGCGGTCGAAGGTCATCGGCGTCGGCCTCAACTACTCCGAGCACGCGTCGGAGATGGACGAGCGTGCCGGCGACGACCCGGTGGTGTTCCTCAAGCCGAACACCTCGGTCATCGGTCCCGACGAGCCCATCCGGCTGCCGGCCGACATCGGGCGCGTCGACCACGAGGGCGAACTCGCCATCGTGATCGGGTCGCTGGCCAAGAACGTCCGCCGCGAGGACTTCGCGAGCGTCATCCTCGGGTACACGATCGCGAACGACGTCACCGCTCGTGACCTGCAGGCTCGCGACGGACAGTGGACCCGCGCCAAGGGCTTCGACACGTTCTGCCCGCTCGGTCCGGTCATCGAGACCGAGATCGACCCGTCGGACATCCGCATCGAGACCCGGGTGGACGGCGACCTGCGTCAGGCCGCCTCGACGAACGAGATGGTGCACGACATCCCGTCGCTCGTCGAGTTCGTGTCCTCGATCTGGACCCTGCTGCCCGGCGACGTCATCCTGACCGGCACCCCGGCCGGCGTCAGTCAGATCCGCGACGGCGAGATCGTCGAGGTGACGGTCTCGGGCATCGGGTCGCTGAAGAACCCCGTCATCGCCAAGCACTGACACGACCGGAGACGGCCCGTTCCCCGTGGGGAGCGGGCCGTTCGCCGTTCCCGGGGGAGTGCGTCGAGCGCCTCAGCTGCCCCGAGCACCCCGTGTTCCGCGTGTTTCCGGGGGAGTCGGGGTACGACACGCCCGGGATGTGGGCTGGCTTGGCGCTGGTGTTCACCTCTGCGTAAAGTAATCACTCGTTGCCGCTGAGGCGGAGAACGGAACGGCCGAGACG
>NZ_JAIXIG010000045.1 GCF_020297365.1 Curtobacterium oceanosedimentum | reverse complement strand
AACCCCGCCACTGCGGCTCCGCCCCGTTGTCCGCGCACCGGGGCCGCCCTAGCGTCCACCCCATGACCCTGCACCCCTCCGTCACCGTGCCCGGCCCCCGCCGGGTCGTCAGCGTCGACCTCGACGCTCCGCTGCCGCGCCTCGTCGCCGACGGCACGGGTTCCTCCGCCCTGGTCGTCGGGTACCGCGACGGGTTCCCGGTGACGACGCTCGACGTGCTCCTGACCGCCGACCCGGCCGACGCCGCCCGCGCGCTGGCCCCCCTGGTCGCCGACGGGGCCCGTCCGGTCGGTACGGCGCTGCCCCCGGTGCCGGACCTCGAACTCCCCCTCATCTCGATCGTGGTCTCGACCATCGTGACCCGGGTCGAGGACATCCGGAAGCTGCTCGACTTCCTCGAGCACCTGGACTACCCGCGGTACGAGGTCGTCCTCGTCGACAACCGTACGAAGGTGCCCGCGGACGACCCGCTGCCCGGCCTGCTGCAGGGCCGTGACGTCCGACTCGTCGTCGAGCGCCGCCCCGGCTGCTCCGCCGGCCGGAACGCCGGCGTGGCCGAGGCGCACGGCGAGATCATCGCGTTCACCGACGACGACGTCCGCGTCGACCCGCAGTGGCTCCGGTCGATCGGCACCCGCTTCGTCCGTGAGCCGGAGATCGCCGCCGTCACCGGAATGATCCTGCCCGTCGAACTCGAGACCCCGGCGCAGATCTGGTACGAGGCGTACTACGGCGGCTTCAGCGGCGAGCGCACCTTCGACCCCGTGACGATCGTGCCGGACGACGTACCCGGCGTCATGCGGCACGCGCAGGTCTCGGCCGTCGGCCCCGACGGCTCGGTCCGCAAGCACTTCGCGGTGTACGGCATCGGCGGCTACGGCGCCGGCGCGAACTGGGCGGTCCGCCGGTCGGCGTTCGACGCCGTCGGCGGCTTCGACCCCGTGCTCGGCGCAGGGGTGCCCGCCCGCGGCGGCGAGGACCTGGCGATCTTCATCGACCTGCTGTGGAGCGGCGGCCGCATCGGGTTCGAACCGCGTGCGGTCGTGCACCACCGGCACCGTCAGGACCTCGCCGGTCTGCACGGCCAGCTCCACTCGAACGGGGTCGGGTTCACGGCGCTCATGTGCGAGCTCATCGCGAAGGACCGTCGGCACGCGCTCGTGCTGGCCCGACTGATGCCCCGTGCCGGCAGGATCAAGCTCAAGCAGCTGGTGTCGCGGTTGGCGGGCAGGCGCGACGCGGCGGCCGAGACGATCACCGAGGCGTCGACGACCCGCATCCCCCGCTCCTTGGCGTACCACGAGTTCCGCGGCTTCCCGGCCGGCCCGGCGGCGTACTTCCGCAGCCGCCGGTTCTGGCGCGACGTCGAACAGGGGCGCTTCCGCGCCTAGGGGCGTGACCACCCGACGGACGGGAGGCCCGTGGCAGCGTCGCCACGGGCCTCCCGTCCGTCGGGTGGTCACGCCCGCACCGCAGGTCGAGACCGAGCGACGGTGCGGAGCGACAGAACCGATGTCGTCCGACACCGGCCCTGTCGCGGATCGCGTGGGGGCGCGCGCGCCTCAGCGGCGCCGCAGCCGCCCGACCACGTACCGCCACGGGCCGCCGAGCGCCGCGACCAGCTCGACCCGCTTGAGCCCGACGGTCGCCGCGCGGAACTCCTCGTCGACGGGCCACCCGCCGACGGCGTCCACGGCGGCCGACACCTGGTCCGGTCCCGTGCCCTGACCGAGCGCCCCGAGCTGCCGCAGCGCCCCGACGGCCCGCCGCAGCACGGCCACCGCCGTCCGGGGGCGCAGCACGAGCTTCGTGACCCACGCTCCGAGCCCCGTGCCGTAGCCGAGGGCCTGTGAGCGCAGCGCCGCCCGGTCCGACCGGTGCTCGTGCCACACGATGGCGGACGGCTCCACGGCGAGCGCCCCGCCGGAGAACAGCACCCGGGTGAACAGGTCCGGGTCCTCGCCGGCGCGTGCCGGGGTGCCGGGGCCGAGTGCGACGTCGAAGCCGCCGAGTGCGAGCGCGGCCGTCCGGCGCAGCGACATGTTGGCGCCGGTGCCGAAGGCGCCGACCGAGAACGGGAACAGCGGCAGGTCGGCCGGGGGCGCCGAGGTGCGGAACACGCGGCGGTCCGTGTTGCGCGCCCAGGTCACGCGCTCGTCGAAGTAGCGCTGCGTCGGGGTGCGGAGTTCGCCGCTGGGCACCAGCCCGGTCACGCAGACCACGTCCGCGTCGCGGGCGTACGCGTCGGCGAGCGCCGCGAGCCACGAGCGGTCGACGACCACGTCGTCGTCGACGAAGGCGACCACGGCCCCGGCCGCCAGGGCGAGACCGGCGTTCCGTGCGCGCGAGACGCCGGGTCGGGCCTCCAGGACGTAGCGGACCCGCGGGTCGCCGAGGGCGGCGACGACGTCGCGGGTCGCCGACGTGCTCGGTGCGTTGTCGACGACCAGCACCTCGAGGTCGTCGTGGTCGCTGGCGAGCACGGACCGGACGCACCGGCGGAGCGCCTCGGGGCGGTCGCGGGTGCCGATGACGACCGACATGCGGCCGACGGGCGTGCCCGTCGCCGCGGGCGGGAGGCCCGTGGCGCGCAGGGCGCGCAGGGCCGGTCCCAGCTCGGCGGGGTCCACGGCGCCGGCTCCGTCGACGGCGACGTCCACGAAGCCGGCGACCTCGGGGCCGTCGCGAACGAGCAGGCGTGCCCGGCGGAAGCCGTCGGCATCGGCGAGGCTGACGGCGGACGCGGCGAGCGCCTCCCGTCGGTCGACCGCACCGACCCAGGCGGCGCCGGCCCAGGCGGGTGCCGCCGTGGACGGCATCGCGGGCGTGAGCGTGAGCACGCGGGTGGTGGTGGCCTGCTGGTCGGTCATGCTCCGATGCTCGGGCGGCGTCGCGGTGGGGTCAACGGCGGCCCACGGGGCGTGCGGCGACGGTCGCCCGACTTGCGGTTTGCCGCCAGTGGACACGCCCCGCCCGGTAGGATCGCGGGGACGACCCGGCGGCAGCACGCCGGGCACGAGGAGGACGCATGTCGATGGGCCCCAGGACCGGACTCGACGCCGTGCTCCCCTCGGAGCGGACCGTGCTCGTGGTGGACGCCGTGACGTGCGTCTGCGGGCACGTGCAGGACGCGCACGAGCACTACCGTCCCGGCTCCGACTGCGCCCTCTGCGACTGCCCGAAGTTCCGCCGCGACCGCTGATCCGACGGGGGTCCTGCGGGAAACCGCCGCTTCCCCGCAGACGGGCTGCGGGCGCCTTGTCCGGCCCGGAACGGCGCGGTTAGCGTCGCGTCCATGGCCATCTCCCCCGCCGCTCCCGCGTGCATCGTCCTCGCCCACGAGGACCCCGTGCACGTGCGCCGGCTCGTCGAGGCGCTCGACCCGTTCGCGGTGTTCCTGCACTGCGACGCGCGGACCCCCGAGCCGGTGTTCCGCGCCATGACCGAGGGACTGCCGGAACGGGTCCGGCTCCTGCCGCGCATCCGCACCGGGTGGGCGCGGTGGGAGAACGTCGCCGCCGAGGTGTCCGGGTACCGGGCCGCGCTCGCGGGGACGGACGCGTCGCACGTCGCCGTGCTGACCGGCAGCGACTACCCGCTGGCGAACCCGGCGGAGATCTCCGCGCTGCTCGAGGCGCACCGCGCGCAGTCCTTCATCGACGTGCACCCGCTGCCGTTCGCGCCGTGGGGGCGGGACGGCGGGGTGTCCCGCATCCGCTTCCGGCACTGGGCGTGGCGCAAGCACATGCTCCGGCTCCCGGTCCCCCGTCGGGTCCCCGGCGGCGTGGTGCTCTCCGGGGCGTCCCAGCTCAAGGTGCTCGCCCGGCACCACGCCGCGGCGGTCGTCGACGCCGTCGACCGGCGCCCGGACCTCGTCCGGTTCTGGCGTCGCACCTGGGTCGCCGACGAGACCTTCGTGCCGTCGGTCCTCAACACGCCCGCGCTGACGCCCGGATTCGCCG
This sequence comes from Curtobacterium oceanosedimentum, assembly GCF_020297365.1. Lineage (GTDB taxonomy): Bacteria > Actinomycetota > Actinomycetes > Actinomycetales > Microbacteriaceae > Curtobacterium. The sequence goes on along the minus strand of NZ_JAIXIG010000045.1, from coordinate 12,467 downwards.
ACGAGCACGTGCCGCAGCCGCTGTGGTGGATCGGGTGGGACGGCACGGCACGGAAGAGCCCGCCGTGGTTGACGGTCGCCGACGCCGGGCAGTTGCTCGAGCGCCGGACCGAGCCGGACGTCGAGGTGCAGCACCTGTTCGCGCGGAAGTTCTCGACGGAGCGGAGCAGCGACCTGCTCGACGTCGTCGACGGCGCGTCCGGGCTGCGCCAGGACGCCCCGGTCCGGTCCGAGCAGGGCGTGACCGGGGCGGGGGCGGTCGCACCGTGACGGTCCCCCAGCAGACCCCGCAGACCCGGCGGGAGGCCCGCGCGGCGCGGGACGCTGCGGAGGCCGCTGCGGACGCGGCACGCGGGGCAGCGGAGTCCGACGACCCGGTCGCCCCCGCGCCCGAGCCGCTCGACACCGGCGCCGTCGCCGTCCGCAAGGGCTCGTCCGTCCTCTTCGGTCGTGGTCTGCTGTACGTCGTCGTCTGGTCGATGCAGCTCGTCGTCTCGTCGCTCATCTCCCCGGTCCTCGCGCACCTGATGCCGCCGTCGGAGTTCGGCGTCCTCGCCTCGGCGATCGCGCTGTTCCAGGCGCTCGTCGTGCTCGCGGTCGCCGGCATCGACCAGGCGTCGGTCCTGCAGCGCGCCGAGGACGGCGACGACCGCAAGGCCCGGGGGCTGCTCGCCGTCGGCATGATCACCGCGAGCGTCGTCACCGTCGTCGCGCTCACCACGATCCCGGTCTGGGGCGACGCAGCCGGGTTCGTCGGTGAGCACCCGCTGCTCCTGGTCGCCGTGCTCTGGACGGGCCCCGCCGCCGTCGTGCAGATCTCGCTGGCGCTGCTCGTCGCGCAGGACCGCATCCGGGTCTTCGCCGTGACCAGTCTGCTGTCGTCGATCGGCGGCTCGATCATCGGCCTCGGGCTCCTCACCTGGGTGCACGCCGACGCCACCACCTACGCCTGGGGCGGCGTCGTCGCCCAGGGCGTCGCGATGGTGATCGGCATCGCGGCCACCCGACCGCGCCTCGCCGGCCTGCTCGACGCCAGGACCACGGCGCGCGCCTTCCGGCTGGGCGTCCCGGTCGCGCTCGGCAACCTGTCGTACTTCGTGCTGAACGCCGGCGACCGCATCGTCGTGCAGCGGCTGCTCGGGCCCGACGAGGTCGCCCGCTACCAGATCGCCTACGTCGTCGGCTCGGCCGTCATCCTGCTGCTGACCTTCACGAACCAGGCCTGGGCGCCGCACTTCGCCGCGCTCCGCGACGCCGTCGCACGCCGACAGCTCGCGATGCACTCCCGTGACGAGCTCTACCGGATGCTCGCACCGGTGCTCCTCGCTGTGACGCTGGTGTCGCCGGTGGCACTGCCGATCCTCGCCCCGGCGTCGTACCGGGTGCAGGAGCTGTCGGTCGTGGTCTTCGTCGTCGCGGTCACCGCGTACCCGGTGGTCGCCAGCGGCGCGACCGGACGGTTGCTCCTGGTCGAGCGCCGCGGCGTCGCGGTCGGTGTGATCGCCGCGATCGCCGGAGCCGTCAACATCGGGGCGAACCTCGTGCTCGTGCCCGTGTTCGGCATCGCCGGGGCCGGCCTGGCGACCGTCGTGGCGTACGTGGTCCTCGCCGCCATGCAGTTGCTGGCGATGCCGGACCGCCGCGAGTGGCGCGGGCCGGGCCCGAGGATCGTCCTGACGACCGTCGCCGCCCTCGCCGTGGCAGCCGGGTCGCTGCTCCTGCCGCAGGACGTCCTGTGGAACTGGGTCCGCGTCGCGGGCGTGCTCGCCTGCCTGCCGTGGTTCCTCCGCCGGCTGCAGACCGCCAGGGGCGGTGTGGCATGACCACGCGACGGACGACCGACGACGGCACGCGCCGGCTCCGGGTCGGGGTCCTGGTGACCGGGCTCGCGATCACCGGCGGCCTCGAACGCTGCGTCCTCGAGGACACCCGCGAGCTCGTCGCCGCCGGGCACGAGGTCGAGGTGTGGCACCGGAACCGGACCGCCCCACGCCAGGACGAGGGCCTCGCACCGTACGAGGCGATGGGCGTCCGCCTGGTCGAGGCCACCGACTACCGGTTCGGCGTGCGCACGGCTGTCCGCGACGCCTGGCGCTTCGCCCGCGAGGGGCTGCGCATCCGCCGGTCCCGGCTCGACGTGCTGTGGCTGAACCGGCCCGAGTACCTGCCGTTCGGACGTGTCGTGTCGATGCTGTCCGGCGTCCCGCTCGCGGTGCACCTGCACCACGCCCCGAACTACCGCCGACTCGGACCGATCGCCGGCGGCCGGACGCGCTACTTCGCCGTCTCCCACGCCATGGCACGTGCCTGGGCGGCGTCGGGCGTCCCCACCGACGCGATCACGATCGTCCCGAACGGCGTCGACACCGACGCCTTCCCCGCTGCGACCCCGGCATCCGCCGACCGCGCTCGTGCCGCGCTCGGCATCCCCGAGGGGACGCCGACGGTGCTCTACTACGGTCGGCTCACGCGGTCGAAGGGCGTGCTCGCCCTCCTGGAGGCGTGGGGGCGCGTCCGTGCGTCGGCTGCGGCCCGCACCGCGGTCACCACTCCCCCCTCGGTCGGCTCCGCACGACCGGCGCCGCTCCTGGTGCTCGCCGGCGCGCTCTACCCCGACGAGGCCCCCGCGGTGCGCTCGGCGATCGCCGAGTTGCCGGCCGGGTCGGTGCTCGTCCTGCCCGAACGGGACGACGTCGTCCCGCTCCTGCACGCCGCCGACGTGGTCGTCGCGCCGTCGATCGAGCCCGAGGGCTTCGGCCGCGTGGTGGTCGAGGCGATGTCGGCTGGGCGCCCGGTCGTGGCCGCCGCATCGGGTGGGACGGGCGAGATCCTGTCCGGCGACTGGGCGCGGTTCACCGTGGACCCGGCCGACCCCGACGCGCTGGCCGAGCGGGTCCTGGCCACGCTCGACGAGGCCGAGCTCGACCCCGCGCTGGGCGACCGGTGCCGTGCGTTCGTGCGGGACCGCCACGGGCGCGAGCCGCACGTGGCGGCCCTGCTCGACGCACTGCTCGAGCACGCACGCTGACCGGCGGCCGGGCAGTCCGGCGCACGGATCACCGGGGGCCGCGTGCCCGCCGCCACCGGCGGAAGCTCAGCGCGAAGGACAGCACGCCCGAACCGAGCATCACCGCACCGCAGACGACGAGGAAGGGGTCGCTGCCGTCGAGGGAACCCAACGCGAGCACCAGGCCGCACACGGCGAGCACGCCGTTGGCGCTCAGGCCGACCAGGGCGACCGTGTCTTCGGGACGGCGTCGGCTGGTCACGCGGCGAGCCTACCGAGCGTGCCGCCCGCCGCCCCGCGGGTCAACCGGCGACGGGCGCACCGGACGGCAGGGTGGCCTGCGGCGTCTCTCCCTCGGCCGGCACGTCGATCGTCATCCAGTCGATGAGCAGCGAGCCCTCGACGTCCCGCGGCGGCAGCCCCTGCAGCGACCCCGTCTGCACGACGAGGTGCATGCGCTCCACGGGGATGTCCTCGGTCGTGGAGCCGACGACCTCGTCGTCCACCAGGAACGACATCCGCGTCGGCGTCCACTCGATCGTGTACGTGTGCCAGTCGGCCAGCGAGGCGTCGGTCTCGTGGTGGACGCACTTCTCGGCCGGGTCCACCAGGCAGTGCACGTTGAGCCAGGCCGGAGCACCGAGCGCACCCTCGGGGAAGTCGACCTCGCCGTGCTCCCAGACGTTCTGGTCGCTCCAGAGCAGCACCGCCACCCCGTAGCCGTCGACCTCGTCGCTCCGCATCCTGATGCTGTACCGGCCCGCGGTCTGTCCGCCCCACCGACCGTCGACGAGCGGGACGACGCCGCCCGCGAGCGGGGTGCCGTCCTCGGCGGTCCGGAGGTGCATGTCGAGCACCCCGTCGTGCGCGCTCAGCGTCGACGCCTGGTAGCGGCCCGTCCCCGCGGTGTCGGCGAAGCCGTGGTACACCGTGAACCGGTCGTCGTACGCGGCCTCGAACCCGCCCGGCGCCGTGGTGTCGTCGAAGTCCTCGGAGAACACGCGGTCCCACCCGGCGCGTTCTTCCGTCGGCATCGCGACACCGCTCGGCCCGGTGCCGCTCGAGGACGTTCCCGTGGTCGCTGCGGCGACGGCCCCGGCGGCGATCACGAGCGCCCCGGCCGCGAGCGCGATCCGTCGACCCCTCGCGCGGAGCGGTGGCCGGTGACGGGGCAGACCCGCGCCGTGTGCCGGGGATGCGCCGTGCGCGGCGGCCGACTGCTCGGCGAGGGGCCGGGTGCCCGGTTCGTCCGGGATCACTGCGCGGCCCATGCCCGGACCTCCGAGAGCCCGACGTTGATCGTGCTCGGCGAGACGCCCGTCGTGGTGAACCGCACCCACGTGACGTTCCGCGCCGCGAAGTCGACCGTGCTGGCGCTGCCGTCGTCCGGGAGCGCCCCCACCGTCACGCTGCTGCCGTCCGAGAAGGTCAGGACGCCGCTCGTGATCCGGTCGTCGCCGTTGGGGCGGTCGTGCAGGACGATGCGCTGCAGGGCGACGGGTCGGGCCCAGTCGAGCTGCAGCCAGATGCCCGTCCGACCCCAGGGCACCGCCCACTCGGCGGTGTGGTCGACCGGGTGGCCGGACACCACGCCGTCGACGGCCTTCGCGACGGTCTGGCCGTCGGCCGGGTTGTCCGCCACGGCCGTCGGGGTCGCCGAGTCGGTGACGTCGCGGAGGTTCGGGGTCGGCGTCGGGGTCGGCGTGGGGGTCGGAGTCGGCGTCGGCGTCGGCGTCGGAGTCGGCGTCGGCGTGGGCGTCGGCGTCCCGCCACTGCTCGCCGGTGCGAGGGCGCGGATCTCGGCCAGGCCGACGTTCTCCGTCCCACCCCGCACCGAGGTCACCGAGAACCGCACCCACGTCACACTGCGCGCCGCGAACGTCACCCGCTGCACCGCACCGCCGTTCGCCAACGCCGGCACCGCCACACTCGAACCGTCCGAGAACGTCAACGTCCCACCGGTCACCTGGTCCACCGAGTTCGGCCGGTCGGCCAACTCCACCGCATCGAGCTTCGTCGCTCCCGCCCACCCGAGCTGGATCCACGACCCCGCCCGACCACCCGGAGCCACCCACTCCGCCGTCGGCGCGTCCGGGTACCCGCTCACCACACCGTCCACGGCCTTCACCGCCGTCTGACCGTCCGCCCCGTTCTCCGCACTCGCCGTCACCGACGCCGAACCCGTCACGTCCGACCGCGTCGGCGGCGGTGCGTCGACCGGTGACAGGGCCCGGATCTCGGCCAGGCCGACGTTCTCGGTCCCACCCCGCACCGAGGTCACCGAGAACCGCACCCACGTCACGCTGCGCGCCGCGAACGTCACCCGCTGCACCGCGCCACCGTTCTCCAACGCTGGCACCACAACGCTCGAACCGTCCGAGAACGTCAACGTCCCACCGGTCACCTGGTCCACCGAGTTCGGCCGGTCAGCCAACTCCACCGCATCGAGCTTCGTCGCCGCAGCCCACCCGAGCTGGATCCACGACCCCGCCCGACCACCCGGAGCCACCCACTCCGCCGTCGGCGCCTCCGGGTACCCGCTCACCACACCGTCCACGGCCTTCACCGCCGTCTGACCGTCCGCCCCGTTCTCAGCACTCGCCGTCACCGACGCCGAACCCGTCACGTCCGACCGTTCGGCACCCGGCTCGGAGGGCGCGGACGGCTCGGAGGGCTGCGTCGGCACCGGTGACCCGGCGGTGTACTGGCGGCTGAGCCAGCTGGTCTCGGGACGGGCCGAGCACGCCTGCCAGGACGCGCAGGTCTCGGTGTCGTGTGCGGCGTAGGTGAAGAAGGCGTCTGCCTTCGCCTGCGTCTGCGCCGCCGTCAGGTTCGCCGGTCGGTCCGCGATCGGGTACCCCATGTACCCGGTGAAGTCGTGCGCTCCGGTGTACTGCTGCTGCACTTGGTCGGTCAGGTAGGCGACCGTGTGGTGGTCGCTGTGGTCCCCGTCGCCGTAGGTGCCCTCGTGGTCGAGCGTGTGGATGTCCGTCGGTGCGAAGTCCTGCACGATCCCCTGCAGCGTCGCACGCAACTGCGTGAGCGTGTACGACGCAGGCTCGGGCGCATCGGCGACGGTGTGGATCGTGTCGCGGTCGCCGGTGTACAGCCGCTGCAGGGACGCGTAGTCGTTCGCCCAGAAGCCGTTCCCCTCGACGTTGCCGTCGGGCAGGTCCAGGAACACCAGGCTGATCCGCGGATCGGCGGTGAGCGTCTCGGTGCGCAGGGTGCGCCCGGCGACGGACGTGCTCCCGGCGGTCGACGCCGGGTCGACGCCGGCGATGCTCGCGTACGCGGCCAGCAACCCGACCTGGCGCTCCTGCCAGTACCAGCGGGGCCTGCCGGCGTCGCCCGCGGTCACCACGACCGAGCGGACGCAGCGTCCGGCCGCGATGTCCTTCCGCAGGTCCGCACCCAGGAAGAGCAGGTCGTCGTCGGGGTGCGCGATGACGCTGAGCACCCGGCCCGCAGTGCAGGCCGCAGACGTGGCGGCCGCGGCGACCTGTCCCGTCAGCCCCGGTGCCACGAGCACCGCGAGCGCCGTCACGAGCACGACCGCGACGGACGCGACGCGCAGGCGCCGTGTCCGTCGTGAGTGACCCGCTGCAGGCTCAGTCGGTGGCATGCCGCATGCCCTCGGTGGTCAGCTCGTACATGGCGGTCGTCCCGGACGACCAGACCCGCTCCCAGTAGGGCGAGTCCGCCATGGCGGCCCCGAGCTCCTGGTAGTCGTCGTCACTCTGGTACCCGTACCGCTCGTCGTAGGCGCCGAACGGCTCGGCGACGAGGGCGTAGTACTCGGTGGCCGGCCAGCTCTCGACCAGCTCGCGCGTCAGGTCCGACACGTCGCCGGCGGCGTCGTAGTCGCCGGCCGGGTCCGGGTAGGGGCCGAGGGCTTCGCGGGTCAGGTAGCCCACGTCGAAGTAGCGTGCACCGGTGTTGCTCGGCACGGCGTTCGCCGACCCGGTGAGCAGCATCAGGCTCCCGGCCGGCGCGGTGCGGTCGTAGAAGCGCGTGGCCTCGGACTGACTCCGCGTCATCACGCGGTTCCAGTCGAGCGCGGTCTGCCCGAACGCTCCGATCGCCACGAGCGCCGCCACGGCTGCGCCGGCCACGGCGAACCGCACGGTCGGGCGACGCATCCCCCGTCCGAGCAGTGCGCCCACGGGAGCGAGCCTTCCCGACGGAGCCGGGAGCGCGGCCGCCAGGATCGCGATCCACGGCGTCGCGAACAGCACGACGCGGAAGATCCCCTCCTGCCCGTAGTTCGTCGCCACCAGCAGCGAGATCGGGCTGGCCGCCGCGGCGAGCAGCGCCCAGTGCGTCCGGTCCCGACGCACGAGCACGGTGACGACGGCGGCGATCCCGAGCAGCACGAGTGCGGCCGCGGGCACGTCGAACGCCAGGCGGGTCACGAGCGGCTTCGGCAGGACGGTCATGTCGTGCGTCGGCGGTTGCACGTTGTCGAGCACGCGCCCGACGGCCGCGAGCGACAGGAACCGCCCGAGGATGTCGCCGTTCATCGCCGCGAAGGCCACCGCCGGCACGAGGACGACGACCGGTAGCCACCACGGGCGCAGCATCCGGAAGACGATGAGCGTGACGAGCGCCGCGACCGTCAGGTACGGCGAGATCTGGTGCGTGACGACGAGCACGATGCCGATGACCGTGATCCCGATGATCCGCGACAGGCCCACGCGGCGGGCGCGGGGCTTCGCGGCCACGCTCCCGTCACCGGTGTTCGCGGCAGCGACACGCAGCGGGCCCGTCGCGAGCACGAGGATGACGAGCGACATCAGGATGCCGGTCGACTGCGGCGAGAAGTACGTCGTGTTGAGCGACCCGGTCATCGCGGTCAGCAGGGCGGCGATCCACGGCCGACGGGCCCCCGGCAGCCAGTGCGCTGCCAGCACCCCCACCGCGGCGGTGGTGCTGAAGGCGAGCAGGACCGGGAACCACGCGGCGATGAGCATCGTGTTGCCGATGCCGCCGACGTCGGCGACCCAGGCGGCGCCGGCGAACAGGCCGGACCAGGTCTGGAAGATGTCACGGGACGGGTCGGTGCCACCGAACTGCCGGATGTACTCGACCACGCCGATGTGCCGCGCCGCGGCCGTGACGGTGGGGACGCCGTAGGCGATCGCCTGGGCGAGCTGCACGACACCGCCGAGCACGACCACCGGGACGGCGAGACCGCGGCCCCGCACCAGCGCGACGACGGCCGCACCCACGACGAGCGCGAGCCCGACCACCAGCGCCGGGCCGAGCGAACCGAACAGGCCCGCGGGAACCGGGTCGCCAGCGTGCACGAGCGCGGCGACGACCACGACGACGAGTCCGGCGGCCGACAGCGTCGTGACGGTGGCGGTCGTTCCCCACCGGGGGCGCACGGCTGCGGTGGGGACCAGTCGCGCGCGCCGGAGTTCGGCCAGGTCGCGCGGGACGGCGACGGCGAGGGCGGCGGCCGTCAGCACCACGGCTCCGACGAAGGGTACGGTCGGTGCCCAGACGTGGAAGGTCGCCATCGTGTAGCCGATGCCGATCGTGCCGACGAGCGACGCGGTCACGGCGTACACCGCGAACCGGGCCAGGGGCACCGGCCGGACGAGCAGCATCGGGGCGACCCCGAGCAGCGCGAACAGGAAGACCGCGACGGCGCTGGCGCGCAGGGTGCCGAGGTCGGCCACGCTGCCCACGGCGGCGAGCAGGAGCGTCAGCACCACGACCGCGGCGGCAGCCAGGCGCGCGACCGGACCCATGGCGTCATCCTGGGTCGGACGGGGTGCGTGGGTGGTGGCGAGTCCACGCTGGAGCTGGTGGCGACCGTGTGCGGTGCGGTCGATGGTCCCCGCACCGCCGAGCCGCTCACGGAGCGCCAGGAACGGCGCGGTGAGCACGGAGCGTCGTTCGACGCGGCGCAGTCGTCGGGTCGTCGCGGTGAACTCGGCGTCGACGGCGTCGCGCCCGACGGTCCCGGCGTCGCGCCCGACGGTCCCGGCGCCGTGCCCGACGCCCGCAGCGCCGTGCCCGACGGGCACAGCGCCGTGCCCGACGCCCGCAGCGCCGTCCGGGTCCCCGTCCGGCTCGAGGCCGAGGCGGGCGAAGGCGCTCAGGGCCTCCGGCACCGCGTCGACCGAGGCGGTGAGCGTGTCGCGGTCGAGGGCGTTCTTGGTCATCCAGGCTCCGAGTCCGTGGCCGTGCGCGGCGGCGGCTGCGCGGAGCGACGCGACGTCGTCCGCCGATCGCTGCCACGCGATCGCGGCCGGTTCGACGGCGATCGCGGATCCGGCGAACAGCAGTCGGGTGAAGAGGTCGAGGTCGTCGCCGCCGCCGACGCGGGTGCCCGGCCCGAAGGCGGTGTCGAAGCCGCCGATCCGGAGCGCGGTCGCGCGGTGCACGGCGAGGTTCGCGCCGGTGCCGTAGGCCGAGGCGGCGAAGGGGTGCAGCGGCACGTCGTCCGCGGCGTCGTCGAGGCGGAACACCCGTCGGCGCACGGTGCGTCCGCCGGGTGTGTGGTCGTCGTGCCAGCGCTGCGCGGGCGTCCGCAGCTCGGCGCTGGGGACGAGCCCGGTGACGCAGGCCACGTCGGGGTCGGCCGCGAAGGCCCGGGCGATCGCGTCGACCCAGCCGGCGTCGACGACGGCGCCCTCGTCGACGAACGCGACGACCTCGCCGGTGGCGGCGAGCAGTCCCGCGTTCCGGGCCGCCGCGAGGCCGCCGTCGGGTGCGGGGATCGTCGTGACCCGACGCCCGTCGAGCTGCACGGTCGCGACGCCACCGTCGTCGGCGCCGTGCGAGACGACGACGACGTCGAGGTCGGGGTGGCGGTTCGCCAGGACCGAGCGCATGGTGGTGCCGGCGGCGCCGTCCGTGCAGAGCACCACCGTGACGGACGGCAGCACCAGACCTGCTGCCGGCCGACGGTCGGGCACCGGCATGGGCCGGACGGCGCGCTGCAGGGCGCGGACGTCGACGGTCCCGCCGATGCGGCGACGCTCGGTGACGTCGACCTCGACGAAGCCGAGCGGCTCACCGTGGTCGCGGACGAGCAGCCGGGCGCGGCGGTACCCCGCCGCGCCCTCGAGGGCGACCACGTCGCGGTGACCCGACGCGTGCACGTCGGCACGGTCCACCTCGCCGACCCACAGGGCGCCGTCCCAGGTGGGGACGAGCGGCCCCGCCACGATCGGCGAGAGCACCATCGCCAGGGTCGCGCGGGTCACGGTGTGCCCACCGGCTGCGGGACGGGCGTGGCGGCGGGCGTCCGCACCACGACGGTGCCGAGCACGCGACCGACGGCGTAGCCGGTGACGGTCGACGCGACGGACACCAGGATCGCGGCGGCACGCAGCCCGCCACCGTGCCCGACGGCACGCAGCTCGCGCAGCACCGCCCCGGGGATCACCCGGGTCAGGTACGTCGACTCGCTGGCGAGGGAGTCACCGGTGCCGACCCGACGGCTCAGCACGGCCTTCGAGATCCCCTCGTAGTAACTGCGTCGGCGCAGGTAGCGCATGGTGACGCGGTCCGGGGAGACCCGGTGCGAGACGTTCGACCGCGGCTCGTGCCGGATCCGGGCGCCCGGACGGGCCTGGGCGATGCGGATGCACAGCTCGGTCTCCTCGCACCCGAGGGGCTGGTTGCCGACGCGGCCGATGCCGGACCGGAAGCCGCCGGCGAGCAGGATCGCCTCGCGGCGGAACGCCATGCTCGAACCGATGACGTTGCGGACGTCGCCGGGGGTCTCCGGCAGCCCACGGTAGGAGCACCCGACGATCCACAGCAGCTCGTCGGCGTACGGCCCCGCCCCGGTGGCGTCCGGCCACGAGGGGGTCGCACGGCCGCCCACGCCGACGACCTCGGGGTCGTCGAGCGCGGTGAGCATGTGTCCCAGCCAGTCGGGGTCGGCCGTGGCGTCGTCGTCGAGGAACGCGACGACGTCGGCGTCCGTCAGGGCGACACCCGTGTTGCGTGCCCCGGAGAGGCCGCGGTCCTCGGTGTTCGCGACGACCCGCAGGTCCGGCCACCGAGCGGCCGCCCGGGCGAGGAGCTCGGGCTCGTGGTCGATCACCACGACGACCTCGGGCGCCTCGGGCTGACGCCTGGCCGACTCGACGCTGTCCTGCAGGTCGCCCCAGCGCTGCTGGGTGTAGGCGCAGATGACGACCGCGACGCTCGTCACGCGACGTCCTCGTCGGCGCCCACGACGGCGGCGACGACGGGCGCGCCGACCGCGGGCACGACCGGGCTGACCGGACCGACCGGGACCGACGGTGCGGCGGCGGCCGGCGCCGCGGGCGTGGCCGCGAGCTGCTCGGCGGGTGCGACGACGCTCATCGCCGCGCGCCGGACCTCGGCACGTCCGATCGCCGCGCGGCGACGCTCGTGCATGATCGACTTGAGCACGCGGATGCCGTCGGTCACGGCGTTGAGGTTGCTGGCCCCGTGCACGCGGAGCTTCTCGTGGCTCGGCACCTCGGTGATCGCCAGCTCGGCGGCCGACCACCGGCAGGTGAGCACGGTCTCGATCTCGAACCCGTCGCCCCACAGCATCGAGCCGTCGATCGGCTTCGGCAGCTCCGACGACAGCAGGCCGATCTCCGGCAGCACGTCGGCCCAGAAGGCGTTGTAGCCGTAGCAGAGGTCGCTGTAGCGGGTGCCGAGGATGATGTTGCAGAGCATGTTGAGCCCGCGGTTGCCCAGGTTGCGGACGACGGTGATGTCGTCGCTGCCACCGCCGAGCGCGTAGCGCGTGCCCTTCGCGACGTCGGCGCCGTCGACGAGCGCCTGCACGAAGCGCGGGATCTCGTCGGGGTCGGCGGAGCAGTCGGCGTCGAACATCACGACGACGTCGCCGGTCACGGCCTCGAACCCGCAGGCCAGGGCGTTGCCCTTGCCCTTCCGGGTCTGGTGCACGACGCGGATGTCGGGCATCACGCGCTGGGCGGCGGCCACGGTGTCGTCGACGGAGTTGCCGTCGACCAGGATCACCTCGTACACGGGCGGGAGCTTCGGGAGGATGATCTCGAGGTTGCGGGCCTCGTTCCGCGCCGGGATGACGACGGAGACCCTCGGGTCTGCAGGGCGGACGGTTCGTGCGGGCATGATCGCGGTCCTGTCGGGTCAGGGTGGTTGTCGGGGCGTGCTCGCGGGTCGAGCGGCGCCTCGTCGGGCGATGCGACGACGGTCGGACGTCGTCGGTCGGGATGCGGACGCGGGTACGGCGCCGCCGGGTTCCGCGGGTGAGTGGGTACCCTCCCCCGCGGCTCCTACCCTCGCCGCGGGCAGCAGGCCGGTCAATGCGCGGCGCGGTCCCTTGCGGACACCCGGGTGCGGATACGGAAACCCGCAACCGCCGTGCGGGCGGCGCGTCGGCGACGGCGGCCCGCGTGCCGTGGGCGCACCAGGACGACGGACGGGAGGCTCGGGGTACGGCCGCCCCGCGCCTCCCGTCCGTCCCT
>NZ_JAIXIG010000044.1 GCF_020297365.1 Curtobacterium oceanosedimentum | reverse complement strand
CCGCACCCCGCTCCACAGCACCACCGAAGGGAACCACCCATGCGCATCGGCATCGACGTCGGCGGCACCAACACGGACGCCGTCCTGATGGACGGCAGCACCGTCCGTGCAGCGGTCAAGCGGTCCACCACCCCGGACGTGACCTCGGGCATCGTCGCCGCGCTCGAGGGCCTGCGCGAGCAGCACGCCTTCGGCACGACCGACATCGACGGCGTGATGATCGGCACCACCCACTTCATCAACGCGCTCATCGAGGCCCGCGGCCTCGCCCCGACCGCGGCGGTGCGACTGGGCCTGCCCGCGACCGCGTCCCTGCCGCCGTTCACCGACTGGCCCGGCCACCTGGTGTCGGCCGTGAACGCTCAGCCGTTCCTGGCGCACGGCGGCCACGAGTTCGACGGCCGCGTCATCTCGGAGCTCGACCCCGAGGAGCTCAAGCGGCACGCGGGTGCCATCGCCGCCGCCGGCATCCGCTCGGTGGCGATCTCGTCGGTGTTCTCGCCGATCAACGACGAGTTCGAGCAGCGCGCGCAGGAGATCATGGCCGCCGAGCTCGGGCCGGACGTGGCGTTCTCGTTGTCGTCGGAGATCGGGCGCATCGGCCTGCTCGAGCGCGAGAACGCGACCATCATCAACGCGGCACTGCGCGAACTCGCCGACCGCATCGTCGACGGCCTGTCCGGGTCGGTCACGGGCAGCGGCATCGACGCACCCCTGTTCCTCAGCCAGAACGACGGCACCCTGATGGACGTCGAGTACGCCCGCCGCTACCCGGTGGCGACGTTCGCCTCGGGCCCGACGAACTCGATGCGCGGCGCCGCCGTGCTGTCGGGCTTCGACACCTGCGCGGTCGTCGACGTCGGCGGCACCACGAGCGACGTCGGCGTCCTGACCGCGGGCTTCCCGCGCGAGGCCACCGGCGAGGTCGCCGTCGCCGGCATCCGCACGAACTTCCGCATGCCCGACGTGCTGTCGGTCGGCATCGGCGGCGGCTCGCGCATCCGCGAGGACGGCAGCGTGGTCGGCCCGGACTCCGTCGGCTACCGGCTGACCGAGGAGGGCCTGGTCTTCGGCGGCTCGACCCTGACCGCCACCGACGTCGCCGTCCGCGGCGGCCGCGGTGCGATCGGCGACCCGTCGCTGGTCGACGGGGTGCCCGCCGACGTCGCCGCGCGCGCCCTCGACGTCATCGCGGAGCGCGTCGCCGACATCGTGGAGCGCATGCGCACCTCGTCGGCGCCGCTGCCGGTCGTGGCGGTCGGCGGCGGCTCGGTGCTGCTGCCGGACACCCTGCCCGGGCTCGGCACCGTGCACCGCCCCGAGCACTACTCGGTCGCCAACGCCATCGGTGCCGCGATCGCCCAGGTCAGCGGGGAGGTCGACAAGGTCTACGCGATCAGCGACGGCCGCCGGTCCGCCGTGGTCGACGAAGCCCGGCAGGAGGCAGTCGACCGCGCGATCGCGGCCGGTGCCGACCCCGGATCGGTGGACATCGTGGACTTCGACGAGGTCCCGATCCCGTACCTGCCGGGCAACGCCACCCGCATCCGCGCCAAGGCCGTCGGCGACCTAGCGCTCGGAGCGCTGGTCCGATGAGCGTCACGCAAGCAACAGCCAGCGCCACCGCCACGCAGGCAGCGCCCGGCGACGCCGTCACACGAGCAACGCCCGGCTCCGCCGCGACCCTCACCGCCATCGGCACCGACTGCTCCGCCCTCGCCCGGGGCGCCGCGATCCTCGGCACCGGCGGCGGCGGTGACCCCTACATCGGCCGCCTGCTCGCCGAGGCCGCCGTCCGCGCTCACGGCCCGGTCGAGATCGTCCAGGTCGAGGACCTGCCCGACGACGCCGTGGTGCTGTCGGTCGCGATGATCGGTGCCCCGACCGTGATGGTCGAGAAGCTGCCGTCCGCAGCGCAGTTCGCCCAGGCGATCCGCAGCCTGGCCGCCTTCCTCGGCGTGACCCCGACCCACCTGGCCTGCATCGAGGTCGGTGGCGTCAACTCGACGACCCCGATCGTCGCCGCGGCCGAGCTCGGTCTGCCGCTCGTCGACGGCGACGGCATGGGCCGCGCCTTCCCCGAGGTGCAGATGGTGCTGCCGACGCTGTCGGGCGTCAGCGCGACCCCGATGGCGCTCGCCGACGAGAAGGGCAACACCGCCGTCTTCGACACGGTGGACAACCGGTGGGCGGAGCGGCTCGCGCGCACCGCGACGGTCGAGATGGGCTGCTCCGCGATCACCGCGCAGTACGCCATGTCCGGTGCCCAGGTGAAGGAGTCCTTCGTGCGCGGCAGCCTGTCGCTGAGCGTCCGGCTCGGCGAGACCCTGGTGCGGGCGCGCGAGGAGAACGCCGACCCCGTCACGGCGGTCACCGAGGAGCTCGGCGGCTCGGTCGTCTTCGAGGGCAAGGTCGCCGACATCGAGCGGAAGACCGTCACCGGGTTCGCGCGCGGCACCGCCCGTATCGCCGGTTCCGGCAGCGACACCGGCCGGGAGGCACTGCTCCGGTTCCAGAACGAGCACCTGCTGGTCGAGGTGGCCGGCGAGGTCCGCACCACGGCTCCCGACCTCATCATCACGTTGGACGCCGAGACCGGCGAGCCGATCACCACCGAGGCCCTGCGGTTCGGCGCCCGCATCCGGATCATCACGGCCCCGGCCGACGAGCGCTGGCACTCCCCGGACGGCCTGCGCCTGGCCGGCCCGCGGTACTTCGGCTACGACACCCCCGCCGTCCGCCACGACGGCACCACGAGCCCCGGCGAGACGAGCACGGGCGTGACGAGCACGAGCGGAATGAGCACGGAGGAAGACCGATGAGCTGGACCCTGGACGTCGACGACCTGCCCGACCTGGCCCGCGGCGCCGCCCTGCTCGGCACCGGTGGCGGGGGCGACCCGACCATCGGGATGCTCCTGGTGCGTGCCGCCATCGAACAGCACGGGCCGATCACGATCCTCGACCCGTCCGAGGTGCCCGACGACGCCCTCGTGATCCCGACCGCGCAGATGGGTGCCCCCACCGTGGTGCTCGAACGCATCCCGGCCGGCCCGGAACCCCTCGGCGCCCTCCGCCGACTCGAGGCCCACCTCGGCCGGACCGCCACGGCGACCATGCCGATCGAGTGCGGCGGCATCAACTCGATGATCCCGCTGCTCGTCGGCGCCACCGGTGGCCTGCCCGTGGTCGACGCGGACGGCATGGGCCGGGCGTTCCCCGAGCTGCAGATGGAGACGTTCTCGGTCTACGGGGTCCCGGGCAGCCCGCTGGCGATCAGCGACGAGAACGGCCACGGCGTCATCATCGAGACCGGCACGGACAACAAGCAGATGGAGTGGCTCGCCCGCGGGGTCACCATCCGACTCGGCGGCGTCGCGTACATCGCCGAGTACGCGATGTCCGGCCGCCAGGTGCGCGAGACCGCGGTGCCGCGCACCCTGTCCCTGGCGCTCTCGGTGGGACGGGCGATCCGGGTCGCCCGCGAGACGAACCGCGACCCCGTCGACGCCCTGGCCGAGGCCTTCGGCGCGACGATCTACACGCACCTGCGCGAGCTGTTCGACGGCAAGGTCGTCGACGTCGAGCGCCGCACGGTCGACGGCTTCGCCCGGGGCCGGGCCACCGTGCAGGGCGCGGACGGCTCCGAGCTCGAGATCCGGTTCCAGAACGAGAACCTCGTCGCGCACCGGGACGGCCGACTCGTCGCCGTCGTCCCGGACCTGATCTGCGTGCTCGACGCCGAGACCGCCGAGCCGATCACCACCGAGCGGCTGCGCTTCGGCCAACGCGTCCGGGTCGTCGGGGTCTCGACGCCCGACCTCATGCGGACGCCCGAGGCACTCGACGTGTTCGGCCCGTCGTGCTTCGGCCTCGACGACACGTTCGTCCCGGTCGAGGACCTGCACGAGCACGTGCGCCCGCTCGTCGCGACGGTCGGCTGAGCGACGACCGGCTCCGGGTCGGCCGCGCGCCGGCCCGGCTGCCGGTCGCGGCACCAGAATGGACCCATGGACCAGGGCGACCGACGTGGCGGCGGTGTGACGGGCCTCCAGGCCGACGACGCGGCCGTGTTCGGACGCGGCACCGCGCTGCTCGGCTGCGGCGGTGGCGGACGGGTCGACCACATGGTCAGCGCGCTCCGGCTCGCCCTGGGCGACCGCAGCGTGCCCGTCGTCGACCTCGACGACCCGGGGTTGGAGTCCGTGACCGCCGTCGGCCTGGTGGGGTCGACGACCGTGCTCGAGGAGAAGATGCCGAGCGGTGACGAGCTGCCCGCGGCGCTCGCCGCGGTGGAACGGTGGACCGGCCGCCGTGCGGACGCCGTCGTCGCCGCGCAGATCGGCGGGGTCACCGGACCGGCCGCAGCGCTCACCGCCCACGCGGCCGGACTGCCGCTCGTCGACGCCGACCTGGTCGGCCGTGCCGTCCCGCGCATCGACCAGCTGTCGGTGTTCATCGGTCCCGTCACCACCGTCACGGCCGCCGCGGCGACCACGAGCGGCCTGCGGATCGTGGTCGACGCGCAGCAGCCGCTCGACCTGGAGACCGTGTGGCGCGAGGCGGTGTCGCACAGCGGCGGCTGGGCGGCGTTCGCGATCGGACCGGTCCCGGTCGCGCTGCTGCGCGAGCGGGCCGTCGTCGGCAGCGTGCAGCGCGCCCTGCACGTCGGACGCGCGGTGGCCGAGGCGCGGGACGCCGCCGACCTCGCCGCCCGCACCGGCGGCCGGGTCGTCGCCCAGGGTCGGGTCGTCGACGTGCACCGCGAGGGGGACGCCCTGGCGTTCGTGCGCAGCAGCATCGCGATCCGCGACGCGGGGAGCGGGGCGATCGCCCGGGTCGAGGCGGGCAGCGAGTACGTGCACTGCCTGGTGGACGGTCTGCCGGTCGCCAGCACGCCGAGCGTGATCACCGTCGTCGACGCGCGGTCGCTCGCGCCGGTGGCGACGGACCGCACCCGGGTCGGCAACGAACTCGCGGTGCTCGTGCTGCCGTCGGCGCCGTGGTGGTGGGCGGACCCCGCCCGCACCGAGGCGGTGGCGCCCCGGGCGTTCGGCATCGACGCCGACGTGGTGCCGGAGCCGTCAGCGGAGCTGGTCCCGTGACCGCGCTCGGCGACCTGCTGCCGCTGCTGCCGTCCGGCACCCGCCTGCTGGTCGACCCCGGTGCGGACCTCTATGTCGGACCCGGTGCGGGTGCGGAGCCCGGCTCGGGGGCCGGCAGTGCATCGGTCCACGGGGTGCGCGGGGTCGTGGGGGCACCCGACGAGGTCGGCCGCTCGCTGCGCGACGGCGACGACGTCGTCGTGCTCCTGTCGCCGGTCGAACGGGCCGACGCCCGGTTCGACGTGCTGCTCCGCCGTGCCTCGGCCGCCGGGGTCAGCACCCTGGTCGTCGACGACGTGCTCGAACTCGGCCCGGGCACCGTCTCGCTCGCCGAGCGGCTGGGCCTGGCGGTGCTCGCCACTCCGGACCCCTGGGCGACCTCGGTCCGCCTGCACGAACTCATCGGCACCGGGATGGCCCCCGCAGCCCGGGCGGCGCTCGCCGCGTCACGGGTGGCGCTCGACGCCGGCCCCGAGCTCGACGACCTGTTCGCCCGGCTCGACCGGGAGCTCGGGCACCCCGTCCGGTTCCTCGACGCCTCGGGCATGGCACTCCGCGGCGGCGCCGTCGACGACGCCGCCCGCGCCGTGCTCGTCCGTCACGCCGGCACGAGCGACGTGCTGACCGCCGAGGGCGCGAGCGAGACGCTCGTCGCGATCCCGGTCGGCACCGGCATCGGGCCGCGCGCCTGGTTGGCCGTCGGACTGCCGGCCCCGATCGCGGCCGAGCAGCAGGTCGTCGCGAGTGCGCTCCGGGTGGCCGCCGTCGCCGTCGGGCACCGGCTGCTGCTCACCCGCCTCGACGACGAGCGCGACGCCCGCTACCGGATGGCGATGCTCGACGAGCTCCGCGCCGCCGACGGGGCCCCGGCCCCGCAGCTCGTGCAACGCACCATCGCCGCCGGGTGGCGGCTCGACGCCTGGCACGTCGGCGCGCGCGTGGTCGCGCGGCAGGGCGTCGACCTGGTCGCGCTCCGCCAGCAGGTCGACGCCGCCGTGCGCGCCGAGGGACTCGACGCGGTCGTCGTCGAGCAGGCGGACGGCTGGGTGCTGTGGGTGTCGGAACCCGACGAACCCGGCCGGGAGGCGGTGGCCGACACCGCGGGTCGGCTTCGGCGCGCGCAGAACGCACTCCGCTCCACCGTGGAGACCAACGTGGGTGTCGGCAGTCTGCAGGCCGGCCCTGCCGGGCTGGTCCGGACGCTCGGCGAGGCGGGCGACGCCGCCCGCCTGGCGGCCAGCCGCCCGGAGTCGGGGCACTTCGTGCACGTCGACCGGCTCGGGCTCGCCCAGCTGCTGCTCGCGTGGACGCAGACGGACACGTTCCTGCCGGCCTCGCGGCAGTTGCTCGCGCCGCTCGAACGCGGCGGCGGGGCGCTGCTGGCGACGCTCGCCGCCTACCTGGACGCCGAGTCGTCGATCGCCGAGACCGCCGCCGTGCTCGGGGTGCACCGGAACACCGTGGCCGACCGGATCGCGCGGGTGGAGCGGGTGCTCGGCGTGGACCTGTCCGACCCGGAGACCCGGCTCGCGCTGCACCTGGCGACGCGGGCGCGGGCGGGGGAGGGGGACTGAGCGCGGGGTGCGTCAGCTGCGGCTGGTCTCGCTCGTCTTGTCGGTCTGGCTGGCCTTCTCGGTCTCACGCTTCGTTGTCCCGCTCGTCTTGGCGGCCCCGCGGGCGGGCCGGGCTGCGGCGCCGGTCTCGCGCGCCGCACCCGAGGCCAGCCCGGCTGCGATGATGAACACGAAGACGATGAGCAACGCCCCGAGCAGGCCGATCTCCTCGCCGAGGAACCCGATCAGCGGCGGCCCGGCCAGGAACGCCACGTAGCCGATCGTCGCGACGGCACTGACCTTGGCGGCCGCGGTGCGGGGGTCGTCGGCCGCGGCGGACATGCCCATCGGGAAGCCGAGGCTGGCACCGAGGCCCCAGAGCACGACGCCGACGATCGCGAGCGGCACGTTGTCGATGAAGATGAGCATGCCGAGGCCGACCACCGCGACGATGGCGCTGATGCGCAGGATCGGCACGCGGCCGAACTTGTCGATGAGGGGGCTGCCCGCGACGCGCCCTGCCGTCATCGCGGCGAGGAACACCGTCAGCACGGCAGCGCCGCCGGCGTTGTCGAGCCCGTGTCCGTCGATCATCGCGAGTGGCAGCCAGTCGTTCGCGGATCCTTCGGCCAACGCCATGCCGAGCACGATCACGCCGATGAGCAGCGTGGAGGGCTGTGCCCAGACCTGCCAGCGGGTGAGCGGCGTCGCGACCGGGCTGGTGTCCGTCGACACCGGCTGCTCGAAGCGGTGCTCGTCCTGGAACTTCGTGACCGCGACGAGCATGACCGCGCTCGTGATGACGACGAGCACGATGAAGTGCCACGACACCGGGATCTCGAACCGCTCGGCCAGGGCGCCGAGGCCCGCGCCGGCGAGCGTGCCGAGGCTGAACGCGGCGTGGAACAGCGGCATGATCGTGCGCCCGCCGGCTTTCTCTGCCGCGGCGCCGGAGACGTTCATCGACACGTCGCACAGACCGTTGCCGAAGCCGAACGCGATGAGCGCGATCCAGATGGCGGCGAAGCCCCACCCGAGCGTCACCGCGACCCCGGCGAAGACCATGCCGAGCGCCAGGCACGCCGCAGCCACCTGCACGCCCCGACGAGCACCGAGCTTCGCGACGATGTGTCCGGCGAACGTCAGGCCACCGATCGAGCCGACCGCCATGCCGAGCACCAGGATGCCCATCTCGAACGTGCTCGCCCCGAGGGAGTCCCGCACGCTCGGAATCCGGCCGAGCCAGGTCGCGATGTCGAGCCCGGACAGGGTGAACACGACGAACACCGCGATGATCCAGGCCCTGGTGGTCGGGACGGTGCGGGTGGACGGCGTCGTCATGGTGGTTCCCATCGTGCTGCGGCGCGGGCGGTGGTGCGCGTTCTGGTGCCGGTGTTGCGTTGGTCGAATCGATTCGACCGCTCGTTCCGGCTACGCTAACGGGCGATGGACGAACCGGCAACAGGGCGCGGCGCGTCGCTCCCCGGCGACGGCGCTGCTCGTCGTCCGCGCCCGACGCTCGCCGCGGTCGCCCGTGCCGCCGGGGTCGCGCCCTCCACGGCGTCCCTCGCGTTCAGCGGCCTGGGCCCGGTGTCCGAGGACGCCAAGGCTCGCGTCCTCGCCGCCGCCGCCGACCTCGGGTACGGCGGCCCTGATCCCCGTGCGCGTTCCCTGCGCCGTGGTCGCTCCGGCGTCATCGGTGTCGTGATGGACGAGCGCCTGAGCGATGCCTTCCGCGACCCGGTCAACGTCCTGACGCTCGACGGCATCGCCGAGGTCGCGGGTGCCGCCGGTGCTTCGCTGCTGCTCGTGCGGAGTCCGCTCGACGACGAGCAGGGCGCCGGCCCGCTGGTCGACGCCCCGATGGACGCCGTCGTGCTCGTCGGGTGCAACGTCCGGATCGACCCCGCCGTCGCGGTGCTGCGCCGTCGGCAGATCCCCGTCGTCGCGATCGAGGCGGACGAGATCGAGGGCGCCGTGCCCGTCCAGCTCGACAACCGGGATGCCTCACGCCGTGCTGCGGAGTACCTGCAGGGGCTCGGGCACCGGGACGTGACCGTCGTGACCCTGCCCCTCGATGCCGCGCGTCGCCGCGGGCCGATCGATGACGACCGCTTCGGCTCGGGCATCGCGTTCACGACGCTCGAACGGCTGCGTGGTGTGCGGGAGGTCTACCCCGCTGCGATCGCCATCGAGACCGCCGGGAGTTCGGTGGAAGAGGGGCGTCTGGCCGGGACCGCCTTGTTCGCGGCGGACGGCCCCCGCCCCACCGCCGTCGTCGCGCAGAGTGACCTGATCGCCGTCGGGGTGATCTCGGCCGCGCTCGACGCCGGGCTCCGTGTCCCGGAGGACGTCAGTGTCGTCGGGTTCGACGGGATCACGGTGGACGACAGCCTGCTCCACCGCACCCCGATCCGGCACCTGACCACCCTGGTGCAGCCGTTCGTGCAGAAGGGTCAGGCGGCCGCCCGTGCCGCCCTGGCCATGCTCGAGGGGGCGGAGCCGCAGCCGGCGTCGTTCACGTCGGAGTTGCGGGTGGGGGACACGACGGGGCCGCCGCCGGCTTCGCGCTGATCCCACGTCGTCAGAGTTCGCCAGGTCGAGTACCTGTCGCACGGCGAACCGGTTCCGTGTGCGCCTTCATCGTCCGAATCTGCCTGTGGTGCGCTTGGACTCCCAGCGGTCGAGCTGGTGCAGCGCGTTCCGGGTATGACCGACTGCCAACATCGCTTCCTTGATGCGGGCAATCGAGAGGTCTTCGGCGGCAGCGCGGTCGAGCAGCCTCGGCATCATCTCGTCGGTCTGTCCGTTGCGATCCCACCCGTTGTTACCGATGGTGTGCAGCGTTTCAAGGAGGTCATGCTGGGCTTCGGTGAACCCGATCCATACGAGCTCAGCCGGCGGAGGTGTCTCGACTCCGATTCTCGACCTCGCCGCGTCGCACGTCGACGATCTGGAGCTTCGCCGACTTTTCAGCGAACTCTGCTCACTCGGCAGCGTCTCGTCAACCGATCGCTCCACGGACCCGACATGGCCGGTGGAGGCGCAAGGTACTGTCTCCACCGTGACCGAGGTTGATGCGAAGCCGAAGGCATGGGCAATAGCCACATTTTTCCTTGCCGGCACCCTGTCGATCCTCTTCGCCATCGTTCGTTGGACCACGCAGACTCCCTCTGAGCTGTCGCAGTGGTCATTCGGGAGGGGGATCCCTCTGCCGGGCTGGGCATGGAACGTGTTCTTCGTGGTCCTCGGCGCCGCGTTGCTCGGTTTCGCTATCTGGGCAGCGGTTCGTCACCACCGGATGAGGGGCCGCAGGTGAGTGTCCGGTAGCCGATGCGCCACCGGGCGAGGCTATAGCTGGTAGCCAGCAGGCGTAGATAGATTCGCCCGATGAGTGCGCTGCTTGCAGAGGTCCCCCCGACTGTCGTCGCGGTGGTGAACCCGAACGATGGGAACTCGATCCCGCCTTGGTTGGTCATCGTCCTTGCAGTCGCGATCGTCGGTGTGGCCGTCGTCTCGTTCCTTCGTCGCAAGCGCTGACGGGCCGCACGGAAAGCGTTGCTGCGACGTCCGGTAGCCGATCGGCTACCGGTCGTCTGCACCGGAGAACACCCGGGGTCAGTGGAGGGTGGCCTTCCACGCCTCGAGCCAGGGGATGACGTCGCGCAGGTCGTCTGTGTCAACAGAAGCGGACGCGGCCGCCCGAGCCGCGGCGCCAGCGTTCAGAGCGAGCGATGCCGGCAGGGCATCGAACAGGGGAAGGTCTGACCGACTATCTCCGATGGCACAGCAGTGATCGATCGAGACACCGTGCCCCGCCGCGAACTCGACGGCGCGGTCTCGCTTGTCGTACTCGTTGAAGTGCTCCGCCACGGTGCCGTCGTAATCGGTCCCGACGACGTGAACTCGCGGGCCGCCGTTCGCGGTGAGCCCGTGACGTTTCGCGATCGCTTCCGCAACGGGCTGCCACGCCAGAGACGCGAGGACCGGCTCGACATCTTGCTCGACGCACCAGGCAACGGCATCGTCGATCCCGGCGATCAGCGGAAGCTCCTCGAGCCAAGCGGCCACGGTCCGCGTCGGAGTTCCGCGCCATCCCTCGGCGTCGATGACGCTGACTTCCTCGTTCGTCAGCTCGCCCTCGGCGTACCGCTGCTCAGCGTCGTCGAGCGCACGTGCATGTCCGAAGCGCCTGGCCAGGAAGCTGCTGCTCGACATGGACGGAACCAGCGTGCCATCGATATCGAAGAAGACGATCCCCCGCGCACTCATGCTCGGATCGTAGTCAAGTGCACACCGCTTCCGCTGTCCCGATAGCCGATCGGCTACCGGACATGCTTGAGCAGGAGCCGGCTCCTGTGGCGATGGCGGGTGCGTCCCATAAAAGACCTCGAGCGCGCATTGAAGCAACCGAACCGCGGCAGCTCCAGATGCCGATGCCGATCAGCTATCGAGACGATCGACGGACTGCCACCAGCTCGCCGCCCCGACTAGGTTCAATTCATGCGTCGATCTAGAACTCAAGGCCTCGTCTGGATCGCTGGTGGGTGCCTGTTCGTCGTCGTCTTCGGCTTGCTGTTCTTCCTCTACCCACGCTCGCAAGCGACGTTGATCCCGCAGATCCTCGTGCCGGTCGGCGTGGTGGAGATCGTGGTGGGGGTGGCGCTATTGGTCCGCTCACGCCGGTAGCGCTACTGCGCCGTTGTCGGCACAGGACGAGCGAGAAGCGCCAGTCGGGTTCGACCACCCTGGTGTTCGGTGAGTGATCCCTCTCCGAGAAGCGAGAGCACCATGGGGCAATGATGCGTCGGTACCGAATCTGGATGGCGTGGACCGTCGGCCCGCTCACGGCGGCCTTGATGGTTCTGACGGTCATGGCGGCAGTCACGGACTTCATGCCTTGGCCACCACTGCTCGCTGCGACCGTCGCCATCGCTCTTGCCGGGACAATCCTTATTGCGCTGGGGCCGCGCGTCGCCCGACAGCAGGAACGGGAGCGCCGTGCGCAGCAGAACCAGCGCGTCCGATAGCCGATCGGCTATTGAGACGGCTGCCCCGTCGTTCTCCGGGGCTGGTCCTACTACCGCTTGCTGGCGTGGCGGCCCCGGAGAACGACAAAGGTCAGGACGATCGCCAACCCAACGGCCAAGATGAGGACGCCGTACAGATGGCCCTCGACCCTCGCAAGGAAGGACCCCGTCCCGAACACGGCAAGGCCGAAGGCGAACAAGACCCAGAGCCACGCGGGTGTGCGACGGTTTGCATCGATGTCATCTGGCATGAGCTGAAGCTACGCCGCCGCCGCCGCCGGTCGGCCGTCCGTTAGTCAATCGGCTAACGAGACGGGTTATGAGGGCCACGTCTGACCGACCGCAGCGCCAACGCGAACAGCAGTACTAGCGCGGACCGCGGCGCGACATTCTCCAGAGCCAGAGGGCTCTCCCGCCACCGAAAAGGACACACCCGGCGCCGACGCCCATGCCGCCCACGCCGGAGATGTCTGTCAGAGCCCCGAGGGCGGCAAACGCCACTATCGCGACGCCGCCGTAGGCAGCGAGAGATCCCATGGCGCGCAGCTCTTTTGTGTCCTTGCCCTTACCAGAGTCTTCGGTCACGGGTGCAGCCTGCCATGTGCTGGCGTTACGTGCAGCGCTGTGCAACCGTAGGACGGACACGCTCAGGACGAGTCCTCCTTCGCCGCCGCGTGGATCAGACTCAGAACAGACCGCTCGAAGTCCGACAGAAGTGAATCGGGCGCAGGCAGTCCAGTCCGACTGCCGGCATGTGGTTCGGACCTCAGTGCGGTTCCATCAGGGGCAGGTCGGCCGGCTCGATCACCGATCGGCTACCGCCCGACCGCGACGAGCAGGAGGGTATCGGCGCTAACTCTGTTTCCAGCCGAACTGCACGCCGATGACGACGATGATGACTGCAACGACCGCCGCCCCGACCCAAACGCACCACTTGAAGACCTGACGACCGCGTTGACTTTTTGGCAGCCAGCCGCCACCACCAGCGGGATCAGGACTCATCGACATGAGACAGAACGTACTCGAGGTGCGCCGCAAAGCCAGTGTCGACCCCGGCTGGTCAACGGTGGCGCGACGCGACCGCGCCAAATCGTCCTCGCCAGGTCGCATCCATCGCCGATGGGCCACCGGACGACGAAATCGAGGAGCGGGCCAATCAGCCGAGCGAGCTGCTGTCCGCCAGGGTCGCGAAGCTGCCGTCGAGCGCGGCCATGAACGCGGCGTGCACAGCCGCGCCCGGCACGACCGTGTCCCCGTACCGCAGGTCCGGCGCCGCGCCCGCTGCGAGGAGCAGGGGGACGACCGATCGGGCGAGGACACCGGAACCACCGGCCACGAGGATGCGCACCGTTCCACCGTGGCAGGGCCGACGGGACGGGAAAGCCACCGTCAGGGGTGCCCGGCTGCGACGTCCGGAACCCGCCAGCCACCGCGTACACGGACCGCAAGACTCAGCGGTGCTCGCGACCGGCGCGGGCCCCGACAGAGAGCAGCCCGTGCAGCACACCCAGATCGATCCCGCGATCCTCTACTTCGGCACCCCCGTCGTCCTCCTGAGCACCATCGACGCGGAAGGCGTGACGAACACCGCCCCGATGTCGTCGGTGTTCTGGCTCGGACACACCGCCGTCCTCGGCATGGGCGGCCGGTCCCAGACCGCGAGGAACCTGTTGGAGACGGGAGAGTGCGTCATCAACCTGCCCTCGGCCCCGCTGGTCTCGGCGGTGGACGCCCTCGCCCTCACCACAGGGCGCGATCCCGTCCCGGTCGGGAAGGAACGGGTCGGCTACCGGCACGTCCCGGACAAGCTCGCGGCGGCCGGCCTGCACGGGCGGCCCGGGGACACCGTCCGCGCCGAGCGGATCGACGAGTGCCCGGTGCACCTCGAAGCACGCGTCGTCGACGCGCACACCCTTGCGGGTCAGGAGCCGGGTGATGACGCGACCTTCCTGTTCGAAGCCGCGGTCTCCCGCGTCCACGTGCACGACGACATCCGCGCAGCGGGGACGACGAACCGCATCGACCCGGACCGGTGGCGCCCGCTCATCATGGCCTTCCAGCGCTTCTACGGCCTCGCCGGGGAGCTGCTGCCGTCGAGACTCGCCACGATCGACGAGGAGTGGTACCGCTGACCCGGGATATCGCCGTCCTCAGGTTCACGTCTCGATAGCCGATCGGCTATCGGACGGGTGCCTGCCGTTCGGAACGAGAGAACCGAACAGCACCATGTTCATGGCAGAACGAACGAGGCCTTCTCGTTGCGCAACATCGCGAACGGCGTCACCCACGGAACTCCGTGAGCGTTGCATGCCTCGGGGATCTTGACCTTGCTCTTGCGCAGCGGCTCGGATTTTTCCATCGTGACGACAGTCATGCCGTGCGCACGCGCGAACGCGACAAGCTGGTAGTCGGCGGCAGCAAGGAACTCGGCGACAGCCGCCGACGTGTAGTGCGCATGTGCCGCCCATTGGGCGACTGCCGTGAGGCTCGGAGCGCACGCCCCATCCATCTTCGAAAACAGGTCCGGCCTCGCTCCGGCCCACGCAGTGAGGTCATCCTTTCGCGCATTGATCTCCATGTGCACCGGCTGGATACTGACCAATAATCCGGCGGCGTAGCTGCGGTCAAGCCAGTCCCAAAATCCGGGAACGAAGTCCAAACCATAGTGAGCCTGGTTCGACTGAATGAAGATGTTCGCGTCCAGCACGTACATCACGCAACCCCCAACTTGTTGGCCATGCCCTCAAACGTGGACTGCTTCGCCGCCCCCAATAGCGAAAAGGCATCCCGATATAGTGTGCGTCCCTCCATCGCGTCCACAATCACTGCACGAGCGAAGAGCTGGCTGATTCGCAACGGTTGCGTGTTGTAGTAATCCCCACCGCTGCCCTTCCGGGTCGCGAGGTACGCCATGATCCGCTCGAGTTCCGCGTCATACCGTGTGCGGTACTCGCTCCAACCAAGGAACTTCGCGTCAAAAAATCTGCGCAACACCACCAGGGTGCTCACGCGATACAGCTTTGCCAGGCGCGCAACCTCCTGCTCAGACGGGGTGCCGGCGTACTCCAATCGCAGCGACTGCAGCGGAACCAGGACTTCAGCCGCGATCTGGTTCGCCCATCGCTCGTGGTCGTTCTGCGTCGCCTCTGCCATCGCCGCATCCGAGAGCGCACTCTCCCCTAGCCACAAATGCGCGACCTCATGCACGAGCGTGAAAATCTGCGCGGCCTTCGTGTCCGCACCATTCACGAACACCAACGACGCCATGGGGTCCGCCAAGGCGAATCCGCGGAACTCCTTTGGATCCAACGCACGGTGCGTGTTCGCGCCCACGATGCCAGACACCATCACCAGCACCCCGAGAGCCTCGATGGCGTCAATGAGCTGCCGCAAGGCCTTCTCAGCGTCGCCGAACTGCCGGCGCCGGTCAACGGTGAAACCGAGCCGGTCCCGAATTGTCGCAGCAACCTCCACAACAGACGAGTCGGACGTAACCGAACCGACGAAAGGCAACGGCTCCAGTCCGCGGTCGAAGCTGTAGCCGCGATACCACTCCTGACGGAGCTGTGCGGCATGAATTGTCTCCAGCAAGTCCGGGCTGGGTTGGGAGACGCCAGTATCACCGATAGTGCGGAAGTCCGGAATCGGAACCTCCTCCACCGGCGGCTCCTCGAGGAAGAGGTATCCGAGCGGCGCGTGCGTGGCGGTCGCGAACTCTTCTAGCTGTCGGAACGTCGGCGCTCCGTGGCCATCGGCCCAGCGAGAGAACCGCTCGAAGCGCTTACTGTCTGACCGCATGCCAGAGCGATCCAGCGCCCATCGCAGCATCGCCGGACGAACCGGAACTTGAACGCTCACCCCACACCCCTCGACTGGTCACCTGACCCTAATCGATCACCCCGCGCCCGCGCTCATCCCACTTCGGGAACCCTCGGCAGTCGACTCTTCAAAGGACGGCCTGCCCCTTGATCAGGGGTCCCCACGGCGAAGCGGCTACCGCGGCCTGCCACGCCAGGTCGCACCCACAGCTTGTCCGGTGGACGATCCACTTCCGAACGACTCTCGAGTGGAGTGCATGTAGTCAGCACAGTCGGGGGCGGTCTCGCGGAGCGCGGTGAGTGCCCGACGCTGGCGCTGGCGCTGGCGCTGGCGCCGGTCAGGCAAGCGCTGAGCACACCGACTAGTGCTCTCCCCCTCAACGGTGAGCGGGAGGTGAACCGATCGCTACGTGCAGCACCTCGCGGAAGGAGGAGTCGCCCCGCACTCCGCTGGTGTACGGATGGAAACCTTTCACCGCACCAAGCCGTCCCCTGAACCCGAGCAGGAGCGCGATTCTCACCTGCCAGCTTGCCCGTATCCCGCTACTTGCGTGCACGAGCGCGAGCACTCGCCCGTATGCAGTGAGATAGCCCGTCGCATACACGAACGGCAGCGTACCCAGCGGAAGCCAAATGGTAAGGGTGAAGCTTCGCATCTCCGCCCCGAATTCGAGGCCTGACGCCCCTCGAAGGAGGCTAGATACTGACCAAACGATGGCGGCGATCCCGAGCACGATTAAAACGAACGAGGAGACCATCGACGCCGCTCGCCCATCCTCTCTCCTACTCGCAAAGGCGTTGAGCGCTGTCGCGAAGACAGCCACAGGTAGGAGAAGAAGCTCGATCCACAGCGCGTATGAAGCGAGGCCGGCGACATACACCACTACCGCGGTCGCTCCGACGGTCTCCTGGATGAAGTGCTTGAAGAGCTTTCCGCCGTCCTCAATGCTGACGATGCCCTTCGAGAGGAGTGGCAGGCTCGCACCTACCACGATGAGCACCGTGTCTTTCGTGAGCGACGGGTTCCAAGCGGAGGTCCAGCTTCCCAGCCAGACGAGTCCGGCGATGTAAACAAAAAAGAGACCGAAGACCGCGACGATTCGCCATACAAGCATGGCGCGCAAGATTTCCAAAGCGGCGGGGACGGCTGCTCGGCGCCAGCTCGGTTTGGAGAGAACGACCAGGATCAAAATCGCCGACCACACAAGCACCGCCTCTTCGCGAGCACTGAGCGTGCCGAGGTTGTTCCAAGTCACTTCTAACTTCCCCCACGGGTGCGGTTGCGGTGAAGGCTTTTCTGAAGCTTCCGACCCGAGCGTAACGACGACTGGTGACACTTCCTGTTGGCACGACTTCGGCGCGAAGACAGTGAAGTGAGGAGCCCTTCAGCTGTTTGATTACCCTCCTGTCTGCAGGAAGCCTTCCGCCTAGGTGTCCGCAAGACGGTCGTCCGCCGCGACCTCTCCTCGGGTGGTTCAGTTCCCCTGCCGTCCCGTGCCTTCTGACCAGGGAATTCTCGAATAGCTCGTCCGCATTGATTCTCATCACGGGGACGTCAAACGTCGCAACGCGCGAGCGCTACCCATGTGCGCAGCGGTCAGCCCCGCCGCACCCCGAGCCCCACCACCGCAACCAGG
>NZ_JAIXIG010000043.1 GCF_020297365.1 Curtobacterium oceanosedimentum | reverse complement strand
GGGTGGGTGGACTGGGTCATGCCGCGGCCGCAGGAACGGCACCCGCGGCATGACCCAGTCCACCCACACCACCCGGACGCCCGGCGCCACGGCGAGCGCCCACAGGATCGAGGCGGCGGCGTCCGTCGGGTAGTGCACCGCGGCGATGGACACCGCGAAGAACACGACCACGATCGCGACGACCCCCAGGGTCAGCGCCAGGCGGTGCCACCGGGTCTCGCGGAGCAGCCAGATCAGGGCGATGACGAACGCGGTGATGTAGACGGTGTGCCCACTCGGGTACCCGGGGTCGGGCTGCACCGGGAACGGGTGGGGCAGCACGGACACGTCCGGTCGGGCACGGTGCACGATCTCCTTCACGACGGCGGACGGCACCCACGTGATCGCGATCGTGCCGCCGAACGCCATGGCCGGCCGCAGGTCGCGGGTCCGCCACCAGACGACCGCCACGACGACGACCGTGATCCCGATCGCCGGCGCGGGACTGATGACGTGGTAGACGGCGTCGCTGAAGCCGCCGACGACGCCGGTGTGCAGCGCGTTGAGGGCTTTCGACAGCCCGAGGTCCACGGTGCCCAGGGTGAACCCGACCAGGGTGATGACCACGACCGCGACGACGGCCGTCACGACCGAGACCAGCGGGTACGGCGAGCGCTCGAGGATCCCGTACCCGGCAGGTTCCGGGTGGCGGGAGCGGAGGAGCGGCGCGTCGGCGGTCATCCGACCATCGTCCCAGGGCCGCCTGCGGTCGGGTCCGCCACGAGCCTCTGAAAGCACTCAGCGCAGGCGCGCGCGAGTAGACAGGATGCATGCCAACTGTTGCCGAGAACATCGTCGCCACCCTCCGCGCCAACGACGTCGAGCGCGTCTACGGCCTGCCGGGTGACTCCCTCAACGGCTTCACGGACGCCCTGCGCCGGGACGGCACGATCCGGTGGGAGCACGTCCGGCACGAGGAGGCTGCTGCCTTCGCCGCGAGTGCCGAGGCCGGCCTGACCGGGGAGCTGGCCGTCTGCGCGGGCAGCTGTGGCCCCGGCAACCTGCACCTGATCAACGGCCTGTACGACGCGAACCGCTCCCGCGTGCCGGTGCTGGCGATCGCGGCGCACATCCCGACGGCGGAGATCGGTACCGGTTACTTCCAGGAGACCCACCCGCAGGAGCTGTTCCGCGAGTGCTCGGTGTACGTCGAGTACGTCGCCGACCCGGTGCAGATGCCCCGCCTGCTCGAGATCGCGATGCGTGAGGCGGTCGAGAAGCGCGGGGTCGCGGTGCTCGTCATCCCCGGCGACGTGCTGCTCGCCGAGGCGAAGAGCGACCGCGTCTCCCGCATCGAGCGCACCACGCCGCGCATCGTGCCGAGCGACGCCGAGCTGCAGGAGACGGCCGACCTGCTGAACGGGGCGGACAAGATCACGATCCTGGCCGGCGCCGGTGTCGTCGACGCCCACGACGAGGTCGTCGCCCTGGCCGAGCGCCTGCAGGCCCCCATCGTGCACGCCCTGCGCGGCAAGGAGTACATCGAGTACGACAACCCGTACGACGTCGGCATGACCGGGCTGCTCGGCTTCTCGTCCGGCTACCGCGCCATGGAGGACGCCGACGTCGTGCTCATGCTCGGCACCGACTTCCCGTACCCGCAGTTCTTCCCCGAGCAGGCGAAGCACGTGCAGGTCGACATCCGCGGGTCGCAGCTCGGACGCCGGCACCCCGTCGACATCGGGCTGGTCGGCACAGTGAAGGACACCGCGCTCGCGCTCATCCCGCTGCTCACGGGGTCGCACCCGTCGAAGCACCTGCAGGACTCCCTGAAGCACTACCGGAAGACCCGCGAGAAGCTCGACGACCTCGCCGTCCCCGCTGGCCGACACAAGCCGCTGCACCCGCAGTACGTCACCCGGGTGCTCGACCGGCTCGCCGCGGAGGACGCCGTGTTCATCCCCGACGTCGGTTCCCCGGTCGTGTGGGCGTCGCGGTACCTCACCATGAACGGCAAGCGTCGACTGATCGGGTCGTTCTGGCACGGGTCGATGGCGAACGCGGTCTCGCAGGCGATCGGCGCGCAGACGGCGTTCCCGGACCGGCAGGTCATCGCCATGGCGGGTGACGGCGGACTCACGATGCTGCTCGGCGAGCTCGTCACGATCGTGCAGAACGAACTGCCGGTGAAGATCGTCGTGTTCGACAACTCGTCGCTCAACTTCGTCGAGCTCGAGATGAAGGCCGCCGGCTTCGTGAACTACGGCACCGAGCTGACGAACCCGGACTTCGCCGCCGTCGCCGAGGCGATGGGCATCAAGGGCTTCCGGGTCGACGTGTCCGACGACTTCGAGGACGCGATGGCCGCCGCGCTCGCGCACGACGGCCCCGCGCTCGTGTCGGTCCGCGCGAACCGGCAGGAGCTCTCCATGCCCCCGGCCGTCACGCTCGAGCAGGCGAAGGGCTTCACGCTCTACGCCATCCGCACGGTGCTGTCGGGTCGCGGCGACGAGCTGCTGGACCTGGCGTCGACCAACGCGCGCCAGCTGCTGTAGACGCGACCGATCGACGGCCTGGAGGCGCGGTGCCAGCTGGCACCGTGCCTCCCCCCACCGGCACGGCCGGTACGCCGCTGGCGCGTCGACCCGGAACCGGCGGCGTGGGCCCGGTCCGTCGCGGCGTCACCACCCGAGCGGCTGGCCGTCCTCCAGGAACACGCCGGTCGGGCCCTCCGGGCCGGCGCTCGCGGCGGCCGCGATCGTGGCCGCGCTCACCTCGACGGGGCGACCGTGCGGGTTCGGCATGCCACCGAACTCGGTGGCCGTGTAGCCGGGTTCGACGGCGACGAAGTGCACCTCGGGCGCGATCTTCGCGTACTGCACCGTCAGCATCGAGACGGCCGCCTTCGATGCGCCGTAGACCACGGCCGGCACGGTGAACGCGGGCTTCGACGGGTCGTGGGTGGCGGTGAACGAGCCGAGCGCACTCGAGAGGTTCACCACGATCGGGTTCGCGGAGCGGCGCAGGAGCGGCAGCGCGGCCTCGGTCGCGCGGATCGTGCCGACGGCGTTCGTGTCGAACACGGCGAGCGCCTGGGGGCCGTCCTGCCCCCACACGGCGATGCCGGCGTTGTTGACGAGGACATCGAGTCCGCCGTTCGCCGCGACGTGCGCGAAGGCGGCGGCGACCGAGGCGTCGTCGCGGACGTCGAGCTGCACGGAGCGGGCGCCGATCTCGGCGGCGACCGCCGCTCCCTGTTCGGCGTCGCGGGCGCCGATCCAGACCGTGTGACCGGCCTCGACGAGCTGGCGGGCGGTTTCCTTGCCGAGGCCGCGGGTGGCCCCGGTGATGAGTGTCGTTGTCATGGCCCCAGCGTCGCCCTCGTGCCGTCGGGCAGGGAGTCGCCCGGTTGTCGTAGGACTGGCGGGGCCAGGACTCGCGGGCCGCCGCGCGCGCAGACTGAGGTCATGGCGGACACGGACTTCGGGCACACCCTGCGGCGGCTGCGCGACCACGTCACCCCGGCCGCGGCGGGCGTCGTCGTCGGACCGCGTCGACGAGCGGCGGGGCTCCGGCGAGAGGAGCTCGCGGGCCTGGCAGGGATCTCCGCCGACTACCTGACCCGGCTCGAGCAGGGGCGGGCGACCTCGCCGTCGGCGCAGGTCGTCGAGGCGCTCGTCCGGGCGCTCCGCGTCACCGACGCCGACCGCGAGCTGCTCTACCGCCTGGCCGGCCACGCCGTCCCCGGCGCCGACGTCGTGCCGACGCGGATCCCGCCGAGCGTGCAGCGGCTGCTCGACCGGCTGGCGGACACCCCCGTCGCGGTCCTCGACGCCGCCGGCAACCTGCTCGTCGCGAACGCCCCCTACGACGCCCTCATGGGACCGATCGCCGCGCTCCGCGGCCACGAGCGGAACACCACCTGGCGGCACCTGGTCGGCTCCGGCAGCCGCGCCGTGCACACGCCCGACGAGCAGGCCGCGTTCGAGGAGACCCTGGTCGCCGGCCTCCGGATGACCGCGGCCCGCTACCCGCTCGACCGCCAGCTGCAGCAGCTCGTGCGCGACCTGCGTGCGGCCAGCCCCCGGTTCGTCGAACTGTGGGACTCGGGCGCGACGGCGCTGGGCGAGACCGCCCGCCGGAAGGTGATCGACCACCCGGACGTCGGCCTGATCACGCTGGACTGCGACACCCTGGTCGTCGGGCCGGAGGACCTGCGGATCCTCGCCTACACGGCCGAGCCGGGGACGGCGGACGCGGAGCGGCTGGCCCTCGCGGTGGTCGTGGGGGCGCAGGCGTTGGTGGAGTGAGGGCGTCAGGCCCCCGCTCCCCCGTCGACGGGGACGATCGCGCCGGTGACCATCGAGGCGCGGTCGCTGAGCAGCCACGCCGCGACCTCGGCGACCTCGATCGGCTCAGCCATCCGACCCAGCGGGACCGAGGCGTTGATCTGCTCGGTGACGCCCGGGGTCGCGGCCTCCCACGCCTCGATCATCTCGGTCGCCGTGCCGCCCGGCGTGATGCCGTTCACCCGGATGTGCTCGGGCGCCCAGGTGACGGCCGCCGTCTCGGTGATGCTGTTCAGCGCCCGCTTCATCGCGCCGTAGGCGGGCAGCGCCGGGTTGGCGCGACGGCTGCCGATGCTCGACGTGTTCACGATGGCACCCGCACCGGATCGACGCATGAGCGCAGCCTCGGCGGTCATCGCCACCCAGTGGCCGCGGAAGTTCACGGCGAACTGGGTGTCGATGTCCTCGTCGCTGGTGCTGTCGAGGGGGCCGGGCTGCTGGATGGTCGCACCGTTGTTGAAGGCGCCGTCGAGTCGGCCGTGGAGCTCGTCGACGCGGGCGACAGCGGCCCGGATGCTGGCGGGGTCGGCCAGGTCGAGCGCGACGGCGTCCGCGGTGCCGCCGGCCGCGCGGACCTCGGCGACGAGGTCGGCGAGTGCGTCCGTGCTGCGGGCGGCGAGGACGACCCGAGCCCCCTCACGGGCGAAGAGCCGGGCCGCTGCCGCACCGATGCCGCGGCTCGCACCGGTGATGAGGACGACCTTGTCGGCGAGGAGTCCGGCGTGGGTGGTGGTGGGTTCGTTGGTCATGCCGACAGCGTGGGGCCGGGCGGGAGCGTGGATACAGGTACGAGCGGTACCAGGATCCGGCGCGCACACGGGAGCAGGATCGGGGCATGGACAAGCCCGAACTCGCCGCCTTCCTGCGCTCGCGACGCGAACGGCTCCGGCCGGAGGACGTCGGGCTGCCGACGGGACCCCGGCGGCGCACGCCGGGCCTCCGCCGCGAGGAGGTCGCGGTCCTCGCCCACATCTCCACCGAGTACTACGTGCGCCTCGAGCAGGGGCGGGCACCGCGGCCGTCCGCCGAGGTCCTGGCCGGGATCGCCGGCTCCCTCCGCCTGACGCCGGCCGAGTCCGACCACCTGCACGCCCTGGCCGGCACGGCACCGCTGCAGGCCGGACGGGTCCAGCGCGAGGTCCGGCCGAGCATCCTCGCCCTCGTCGAGCGGCTGCCGCAGACCGCCGCGATCGTGCTGTCCGCGACGTTCGAGGTGCTCGCCTGGAACCCGCTCGCGGCGGCGCTGCTGGAGGACTTCGGCGCGCTCGCGCCCGAGGAACGGAACCTGGCCCGCCGCGCGTTCCCCTCGGACCCGCAGCCCGACGCGGCCCCGTACGGCATCGCCGACGGCGCCGAGTTCCGACAGCACGTCGTCATGCAGCTGCGCACGAGCCGGACACGGTACCCGGACGACCCCGAGCTGCTCGGCCTGGTCGACGAGCTCCGGGACGGCAACGCCGAGTTCGCCCGACTGTGGGACCGGCACGACGTGCAGACCTCGCCCGTCCTGACGAAGACGTTCCACCACGCGGCGGTGGGCACGGTCACGGTCGACTGCGACAGCCTCGCGCTCACCGACCAGGACCAGCACCTCGTGCTCTACACGGCGCCCGTCGGCTCACCCGATGCCGACGCCCTCGCCCTGCTCGGACTGCTCGGGCGGGAGGTGGTCGGGCGCTGACGAGACCGGGATCGGGACCGACGGAGCGAGCACCGACGACGCGGGTCCGGCGAGCAGGCCAGCGAGGTCAGCGAGGTCAGCGGT
This sequence comes from Curtobacterium oceanosedimentum, assembly GCF_020297365.1. Lineage (GTDB taxonomy): Bacteria > Actinomycetota > Actinomycetes > Actinomycetales > Microbacteriaceae > Curtobacterium. The sequence continues at coordinate 11,296 of NZ_JAIXIG010000043.1, read as the reverse complement.
CGTCGGGGACCGCCGCCACCGCCTCGATCTCGACGAGCTGGTCGTCGTAGCCGAGCACGGTCACACCGAGCAGCGTGCTCGGCACGTCGTGCTCCCCGAAGGCGTCCCGGACGACGTCCCACACGGCGACGAGGTCGGCTTGCCGCGTGGTGGCGACCAGCACCCGGGTGCTCGCGACGTCCTCCATCGACGCACCGGCGGCACGCAGGGCCTCCCGCAGCGTCTCGATGCACTTCGCCGCCTGTCCGGCGTGGTCCCCGACTGCGGCGGTCGATCCGTCGGACTCGAGCGGGCAGGCACCGGCGAGGAAGACGAGCCGGGTACCGCCCGGCACCACGGACGCGTACGCGTACTCCGCGCGGTCGCTGAGGACGTCGGACCGGACGAGGCGGACAGCACTGGCCATGTCGTCATCCTGCCAGTGGCCCGCCCCGTCCGGTCGGGCGTCGCGCGCGGACGGCTACTCGGCGTCCTCGACGTCCTCGACGTCGAACACGACCACGCGGGCGCTCGAGGCGCCGATGTACTCGGCGACCGGGCGGTGCTCCGGGTGCGGCAGGTACCCGGCGAGGGCGTCCTGGTCGCGGAACCGCACGACCAGCATCCACTCGAAGCCGCCCTCCTTGCCCTCGGTGCTGACGCTGGGGCCTGCCTGCACCGACTCGACGCCCTCGATCCGCGGCAGGTGCTCGCGCGACAGCCTCGAGGCCTCGACGGACCGGTCGTCGCCGTCCCACTCCACCAGCACGGTGTGCGTCACTGCGGACACGGTGTCTCCTGTCTCTTCGTCGTCGTCGATCAGAAGGCGGGGGTGCCGCCGGCGATCGTGATGGTCGAACCGGACTGGTAGCTCGACTCCGGGCTGACCAGGTGCACGTAGGCGGCACCGAGCTCGGCAGGCTGGCCGGGGCGACCGAACGGCGAGCTCTCGCCGAAGTGCGACACCGTCTCGGCGTCGTCGGAGCCCGGCTGCAGCGGGGTCCACACCGGCCCCGGGGCGACGGAGTTCACGCGGATGCCCTTGGGCGCGAGCTGCTGCGCGACGGCCTCGGTGAAGAGCTTGATCGCGCCCTTCGACACGGCGTAGTCGATCTTGTCGGGCGACGGCGTCGACGCCTGGATCGAACCGGTGGTGACGATGGTCGATCCCGGCTCCAGGTGCGGGACGGCGGCCTTCGTCAGCCAGAACAGCGAGTAGATGTTGGTCTTGAACGTCGAGTCGAACATCGACGTGTCGAGCGTCAGGATGTCGTCGTTGCTGTCCATCCGCCCGGCGACCATCACCAGGGTGTCCAGGCCGCCGAACTCGTCGACGCCCTTCTGTACCAGGTCGATGCAGTACTGCTCGTCCGAGATGTCGCCCGGGAACAGGACGGCACGACGCCCCTCGGACTCGAGCAGGTCGCGGACCTGCTCGGCGTCCTCCTGCTCGTCGGGCAGGTACGACAGCACCAGGTCGGCACCTTCGCGCGACAGGGCGATCGCGGCGGCACGGCCGATGCCGGAGTCGGCGCCGGTCACGATGCCGCGGTAGCCGGTCAGCCGCTCCTTGCCGACGTAGCTGTCCTCACCGTGGTCGGGCTTCGGGTCCATCTTCCACGCGGCACCCGGCAGCGACTGCTCCTGCTTCGGGTACGGCGGTGCGGGGTAGAGGGTGTTCGGATCGCGCTTGTCGTACTGGCTCATGGGGCCACTGTCGTCGTCGTGCGTGAACGCGCCCTCAGCGTCACGCTCCGGCGCGGTGCTCGCCCCTGGTGCGCCGGGTACGGTGCAGGCGTGACGGAGGCGCACTGGGTCGAGTTCGACGACGAGCCGAAACGGCGGGTCTTCCGTGCGCGCTTCCGCCGGATGATGCCGTTCTTCCTGGTGCTCGGAGCGGCGAGCGCGTTCCTCCCGAGGGGCGGCGAGAGCCTGTTCGAGCTGCTCGGGTGGATGGCCGTGCCGATCTGCTTCGCCGGGACCGGTCTGGTCCTCGCGGCGCTGTGGGGCCTCGTGCTGCTGCAGACCCGTCCCTTCGCGATCGACGTCGGTCGTGGGCGCGTCCGGATCCGCGGACGGACGCTCGCGTTCTCCGACGTGGACGTGGCCGAGCTCGACCCGATCACGAACAACGAACCGGACATGCTCTCGCTGCGGTTCGGCAGGCGTCGCGGAAGCAAGATCTCCCTGCTCGTCCGCGAGGGCCGGGAAGCCGCGATCACCGGCGAGCGCCGAGCGGCGCTGCTCGCCCTGATCGCCGGTTCGTCGATCACCCGGCCGTCGAGTCGCCACGACCCGGAGGGCACGTTCGCCCGTTGCAACTTCCCCGGCACCCTGGACGAGGCGGGAGCCGCCAGCGTCGTCTGCGACCCGCCCCAGGTGGGCGAGCCGGGTCCCTGAAGACGGCTGGACGACGGACGGGAGGCACGGTACGGGCCCGCACCGCGCCTCCCGTCCGTCAGCTGGTTCAGACGCCTGCCGTGGTGCGGATCCAGGACGACGCCTGCGACAGCAGGGCGTAGTTCGAGCCGGCCCGGGTGTTCGCGCCGGGGTCGGCGCTGTCGCCGGTCGAGCACACCGCGACGACCTTGCCGTTGACGAGCAGCGGGCCACCGGAGTCACCGTGGTTGGACGCGCCGGTCACCCCGGTGAGGTGCTGGGCGCGACCGCCGAAGGCGTCGGTGCTGGCACCGGTGAGCGAGACCGTGGCCTGGTACAGGCCGTCGGACTGCGTCGCGTTCGCGCGGAGGCCGTAGCCCTGGATGGTGCCGGTGCCGCTCGACTTCGCGGTCGCGGTCAGGTCGAGGGGTGCGTAGCTGGACAGCGCGTACGAGCTGCGCAGGTGCACGAGTGCGATGTCTCCGGCGGGCGAGGTGCTCACGCGGTCGACCGCGACGGCGGAGCCGCGGTTGACCGTGGAGTTCGAGTGGTAGACGTTCATCGCGCCGATGCCGTCGATGCAGTGCCGGGCCGTGAGGATCCACGAGGCGTTGAGCTGCTCGCCGGTGCAGGTGCTGACGTAGCCGGACGGGATGGAACCGCCGGACGCCTCGAGCTGCACCGCCCACGACGTGGTGGGGGCCTTCTCGCCGCCGACGACCTTCGTGCTGACGGGCAGCGCGGACGCGGGCGAGGCGGCGAACACGCCGGCGGTGACGACGGCGACCGCGGCGAACGCGGCTGCGATGGACTTCTTCATGACGACTCCTCTGTCGGTGAAGCACCTGCCAGTTGCTCTGTGCAACTGATGGGTCATCTTCACCCCCCGTTCCGGGGTCGCACCAGTCCGCACTTCGACCGACCCCCGGGTCACCGTGTCGTCGTGAAGGTGCCCCTCGCTCGCTGGTCGGAGCCGTACCCGCGGGCGTGCACGACGTGCGTGCCGGTACCGAGCGACGCCACGGTCCCCGTGATCTTCAGCCGGACCTTGCCGTCGGCGTTCGCCGTGGTGCGGGTGGCTCGTCCGCCGTCGACGCTCACCGTGACCGACTCGCCGGCACGGAAGCCGGTCGCCGAGATCGCGACCTTGCCGCCCTTCCGGACACTCGTCGGGGTGACCGCGATGGTCGTGCTCGTCGCCTGGGCCTCGGCGCAGGCGTCACCCGGGGTCCCGACGGCCGGCGCCGACGCGACGGCCCGATCCCACTCGTTCCGCACGCCGTCGTCCTCGCGGATGCGCATCGTGCCGATCGAGTCGCCGATGACCGAGCCGCCCTGCGTGTTGCTGACGGTCATCGGGTAGTCGACGAGCCGGGAGGACGAGGGGGTGCGGTCGCCGTTCACCGACACGGCGACCGCCTTGCAGACCTCGCCGGGCTGGAACGTGATCGGCTTGACGGCCGGTCGGATGCGCTCGTCGTAGGCCTGGTCGAGGTCGAAGAACACCGTGGTGGCCTGCTCGGCCGGGCGGGACAGCACGACCGCGGCGCGGACCACCGTGCGACCACGGCCCTCGTCGACGAAGCGGTCGGCGATGCGGGCAGTGGGACGGTCCGTGACCGTCGGGCTGCCCAGCGTCGCGGCGGGGAGCGCCGACAGGTCGCTCAGCAGCACGCCGCCGGTCTTCGCGGGCACGTCGATCGTCACCTCGCGCACGGTGGCCAGGTCGACGCCGGTGAACGAGGCGAGCGGCAGGCGGGCCTGCTGCAGCAGGGTCTTGCGCGGGGCGTCACGGGTGCCCGGCATGACCTGCCCGGCACGGCTGACGTCGGCGATGCGTCGGGTGGCGGTCGCGCCGGAGGCGTCTCGGAGCGTGATCGACAGGTCGGCGTTCTTCGTCGCGGTGTCGTCCGGGGTCAGCCGGAGCGAGAGCGCCTGGAACCCGGAGAGGTCACCGGCGGCGGCCGCGACCGGCACGTGCACCTGACCGCCGGTCGCCGCAGCGGTCGGGGTGACGTGCAGCGAGGGGGTCGCCGGGACGGACGCGGCGAACCAGGACGGCGTGAAGTCCGGCGCGTTCGACATCATCGAGACGCACGCGGGCAGGGACTGCTTGGCCGGCAGGAAATCGGTGCTCGCACAGTTCGTCGCGCGGAGGGCACCGGTCGTGGTGATCGCGCGGTCGGCGGTGTCGAACCGGGCGAGGTCGCGACGAGCGGCCCCGGGCTGCGACGCGCTGACGCGGACGTCGGCGTCGGCGAGCGCCGCGGGCTGGCGGTTCGTGCCGTCGAACATCGGCAGGAACTGCTGGTCGCCGTCGAGCGTCAGGCGGAAGAACCCGCTGATCAGGCGTGTGCCGACGGCGTCCTGCGCGTCGGCGGAGAGCCGGGTGGTCCGCTTCCCCTTCGCCCCGCAGACCGCGTCGGACTGGTCCCACCAGTCGTCGGACGACGCCTTGGCGTACTTGCCGGGGGTCCACGTGGTGTTGAAGAAGTTGTGGTTCGCCCCCATCACCAGCACCGACGACCGCAGGACGTCGTCACCGAAGGCCGTGCGGGAGTCGTCGAAGAAGTGCTGGCCCTGCAGGTCGGACACGTCGCCGTCGCAGTACGGCAGCACGACCGCCGTGTTCGTGTCCGGCAGGGTCATGCGGCCGAAGTCGGTCGGGGCGAGCGGCAGCACCGCGTGGATGCCGAACGGGCTCGTCCGCTGCATGTTGAGCAGGGCGGCGCGGACGACACCGTCGCCACCGCGCGAGTGCCCCATGAGCCCGACGTCCTGCAGGTCGAGCTTGCCGGTGAGCAGCGGGGACAGGCGCGGCTCCTGGCCGGCGTCGGCGCGCTGCAGCAGGGCGAGGTGGTCGAGCACGAGCTGTCCGCGGGCGACCGCCCCGCCGTCGTCGGCGTAGCTGCCGTCCAGGGCGTTGATCGCGTTCGCCGAGATCGACACGACGACGTTGCCGCGGCTGGCGAGTGCGGTCGCCGCGGCGTCGTAGCCGCGGTGGCTCGGGATGTCGGTCTGCCCCGGACCGCACGGCCAGGCCCGCGGGTTGGGCGTCCCGCCGTAGCACGCCTCGTGGCGGCCGTGCAGGAAGACCACGACCGGCCGTTCGCCGGGTGCGTCCTTCGGCACGAAGACCGCGGCACGCATCTCGCCCTTGCGGCCGAAGCCCTTCAGCGCGACGGCCTCGGCACCCAGGTCGTAGTCGGCGCGCGCGACCCGGTACTGTCCGGCCGCGGCGGGGTCCTCGGTCAGCGGCGCGGCCTCGTCGCTCGGAGCCGTCGTCTGCGGCGCGGTCGGCGCCTGCCGGTTGCCCCGCAGGTCGGCGTCGCCCGACCACCCGAGTTCGACGCTCCGGGCGTCGGCGACCGCGGGGTCGGCCGTCGTGACCGTCAGCTGTCGCCGGTCCAGGCTCGTCTGCGCGGCGCCGATGTCCGTGCCGTCGACGAGCAGCACCGGGGCCGCCGCACGGAGGGGCAGGGGTTCGTCGAGGTCGAGCACGACGGTGAACCCGCCGTCGGTCGGCGTGACCGTCCAGCCGTCGCCCTGCGCGACGGGTGTCCCGGCGGTGGTGATCGTCGTCGCGGCCGGAGCGTTGCCCGGTGCCGCACTGGCGGGCACCGCGGCGATCGCGCCGGAGACGACCAGCGCCCCGGCCACGAGTGTCGAACACGCGATCTGCAGTGCGGTGGTGGATCGTCGTCTCGGCGAACGGTTCACGGTGGTCTCCCCTGGTGCTGCGGTCGTGCGCCCCGCACGCTCCGTCGCCACAGTAGGGAGCGCCGACGGCGGGGCGGATCACCCTGGAGGATGAGGTCGGGCCGCCGAGCCTGAGGGTCCTCACCGGAACGGCGACCGGGGAGCGCGCACGACGACGGCCCCGCGACCGGGGTCGCGGGGCCGTCGGACGTGCTGGTCGGTCAGATCCGGCCGACGGTGCGGCGGCGACGGAGCAGGACGAGGAGCGTGGCTCCCGCTGCCAGGAGCGCGGCGGCGATGCTCAGCGGGACGGTCGGGTCCGAACCGGTGAACGCGAGCTCGCCCGTGGGCTGGGCGGTGCCGCTCCCGGTGCCGGTGCCGCCACCGGCGACCGCGGTCGCGGGGCCGCTCGGGGTGTCGGTGGGCACCACTGCGGGTGCGGTCGGGGTGGGCGTCGCGGTCGGTACCGGAGCCGGGGCGCGGACGGTGATCGTGACGACGCTGGTGTCGTCCGGGCTGGTGCCGTTCGATGCGGTGATCGTCACGGTCGAGGTGCCCGGGGTGGTCGGGGTGCCCGAGATGACGCCGGTGGTGCTGTCGATCGTCAGGCCGTCGGGCAGGCCAGTGGCGGTGAAGGTCGGGTTCGGGGTGCCGGTCGCGGTGACGGTGGACGAGTACGGCACGTCCACGGTGCCGTCGGACGGGGTCCCCGAGGTGATGGTCGGCGACTCGGACGGCGTGCCCGGCGCGGGGCAGCCGTCGGAGGCCGTGATCGTGTTCGTGTCGAGGGTGACCGCGCCGGTGCGGGCCAGCAGTCGGCCCTGCACCGTCGCGCCGGTGGTGGCGGTCACGGACTGCTGCGCCAGGACGGTGCCCTGGAACGCGGCGCCGGTACCGACGGTGGCGGAGCTGCCGACCTGCCAGAACACGTTGCACGAGCTCGCACCGCCGGTGATCACGATCTGGCTGGCGGATCCGATGGTCAGGGTCGACGCGGCCTGGAACACCCACACGGAGTCCGCGCTGCCGGCCAGGGTCAGCGCACCGTTGTCCGCCAGGGCGAGGGCGCCGCCGGAGTACACGCCGGGCGAGAGCGAGCGGCCGTTCAGCTCGGTCAGACCGGTCTGGGTCGGGGAGAGCGACGCGGCGACGTCGTACGCGGTGGTGGTGTCGCGCTGGGCCTGTGCGGCTGCTGCGTCGGTCTGGTGCGTGGTGCCGTTGACGACGCCGTTCGGTGCGCCGCCGAAGCCGGTGATGGACGTGCCCGGCGACAACCCGAGGTCGCCGTTGATCACGGAGGGGCCGGTGTTCGTGACCGCGCTCGCGCCGAGGACGCCGTAGGTCGACGCGGTGCCCAGGTCGACGGGTCCGTCGATGACGGTCGCGGCCGATGCCGCGCCGGCGCTGCCGAACGTGATCACCGCGGCGACGGCGGCGATCGAGACGGCGAGGAAGGGTGCTCGGACGGAGCGGGGTGTGTGCACGGTGTGCCTCTGCCTGCTGGGAGAGGCGAGGGTTCGTCGGAGACGAGCGCGCATTCTCGGTGACTCGAAGTATGCGCCCGGATCCCGCAGCCACCTAGGGATCCGCGGACATCGGGGCGAACCTGGCAGTCGGTCGGTGCGCACGTACCCCGCCGGGTCCGCCGGCCGGCTCCGACACGACGAGGGCCCCACGACCGGAGTCGCGGGGCCCTCGCTGTGTGCGGTGCTACTTGATGACGACCGAGATGGTCGGGCTGGTGCTCGTCGTGAGCTCCGAGGTCCCGGCGAAGACGGCGTGCAGCTTGTGCGGGCCCTTCTTCAGCGGGAGCTTCGTGGTGACGACGCCGTCCTTGACCGTGACGGTGGCGAGGCGCTTCGAGCCCTGGTAGATCCGGGCGGTGCCGTCGACGCTGAAGCCGGTGGCCTTCACCTGGACCGTCGCCTTGCCACCGCTGTACTTGATGGCGGTGCGCGACGGGGCCTTCTCGACGGTGACCGTCATGGCCTTCGCCGTGGAGTCGGTCCCCGAGTAGGTCGAGTCCGCGTTGACGAACTGCGCGGTCAGGGCGTGCTTGCCGATGGCGAGCGTGCTCGGCAGCGTCATGCTCGCCGCGCCGTCCTTCACCGGAGCGGTGCCGAGCACCTTCGCGCCGTCCTTGAACGTCACGGTGCCCTGCTGGACGCCGATGCCGCCGGCGATGGTCGCGGTGACCGTGACCGGCTTCGCGGTGCGGTAGGTCTGCTCGTCGGCCGACGACGACAGGGTCGTCGTGGTGGCGGGCAGCGTGGCGTGCAGGTCGAACTGGTCGACCGTCGAACCGATCGGCGCCGGGTCGGCCGAGGCCGTCGGCTGCAGCGTCACACCGCAGCTGTCGACCTTGCCGTGCTGGACGGCCGAGTTGAGCGTGGCGCAGTCGCTGGCGCGGATGTTCTCGATGGCCAGCTTCTCGTCGGTGACCGACACCTTCACGAAGGTGCGGACGTGCTCCTGGTTCTCGACCGAGTTGGTGAAGTGACGCTGACCGGTGGGGTCGAGCGGGTCCGCGCCGTAACCGCCCTGGGTGGCGTCCGGGGTGGTGAGGTCGTAGTACTTCGAGCCGGAGGCCGAGTTCGCGGTCATGTAGATGACGCCGCCGGGGCCGGAGAAGACCTCGGGAGCAGCGGGCTGCTCGTTGACGTTGGCCTTCTTGCCGTTCTTGATCGCGTAGCTGCGCGAGTAGGAGTGGTCGTGGCCCTGCAGGACGAGGTCGACGCCCATGTCCGAGAACGCCCGCGTGAAGTCGAACCGGCGCTGCTGGTTGTCACGGTCGTTCGCGTGGTCGGCCGGCGAGTAGATCGAGTGGTGGTAGACCAGCGTCGTCCACTTCGCGTCGTCGCCGTGGCGGTTGATCACGTCGCGCACGTAGTTGACGTGCGAGCCGTCCGAACCGGCGGTGTAGGCGTTCGAGTTGATGTCGATGAACAGGACGCCCTTGTACATGTACCAGTAGTCACCGCCCGAGTTCGCGGTGCTGTTGCCGCCCGGGTAGAAGTCCGGCACCTTGAGCGAGTTCGGCACCTGGTTGTGCTGCTCGTACGCCTTGCCGCCCACGTCGTGGTTGCCGATGGTCGAGGCCCACGGGTAGCGCTTCAGCACGTCGCTGCTGTCGGCGAACGCGCCCCACTCGTACTCGTTGTTGGCGTGCTCGACCTGGTCGCCGCCGGAGACGAGGAGCTCGGCGTCCGGCTCGGTCCGCGTGGCGTACTCGAGCGTGTCCGCCCAGCCGGCGCCGTCGTCGTCGGTGAAGCCCGACGAACCGATCTGCGGGTCACCGAAGAACAGGAAGTCGAAGTCGCCGGAGAAGCTCTTCGTGGTGAACGTGTACGACGCCGACCAGGCCGAGCCGTCCGCGGCACCGACGTGGTAGGTGTACGAGGTGTTCGGCTTGAGGGCCGAGATCGTCGCGTGCGCGTTGACGTAGCCGGACTGCGCGGCGATGCCCTCGATGTTCCGGGTGTTCGAGTCCGTCGTGCTCGTGTCGGCGGCGGTGTTCGCGGCCTTCGAGGCGGCGATGGTCCGCTTGGCGTCGGTGAAGACGCCGTCGGTCATCGACGCGGTCTCCTGGATCTCGAGCGACTGCGCGACGTTCGTGGGGAAGTACCACGAGGCGATGCGCTGGCTCTCGGTCGCGCCGACGCCGAGCAGGATGTGGATGGGGCCACCGGTCGAGATGTTCGTGGTGGGGGTGTTCGTCGCCGCGGTGGCGGTGTTCGTGCCGACCACCGAGGCGCCGGCGATGAGCGCGGCCCCGAGGACGGCTCCGCAGACGCGGAGGGTGGTGGATCTGCGCCGGGTAGTGGCGCCGGACAGGAGACTCATGGGGGTCCGTTTCTCAGACGTGGGATGGTGCAGCACGGAAGACTCTGCATGCACTGCAAAACGTCTTGGTGAACGCTGAGTGACGCTTCGCCGTCGGGCCGACGCCGATCCGTCGTCGGCCCGCAGGTCAGCCCGCCGCCAGGCGCTCGACGAACCAGATCATGCCCATCACGAACACCCCCGCGGTGACGATCCCGGTGACCCAGAGCGACGCCCGGTGCGCCTTCCGCCGCAGCAGCGACAGGGGCGGGAACACGATGACGATGATCGCGAGCTGCACGGCCTCGATGCCGATGTTGAAGACGAGGAGCGACACGAGCAGCTGCCACGAGAACGCCTCGTGGATGCCGAGGGCCCCAGCGAAGCCGAGCCCGTGGATGAGCCCGAACGCGAAGACGACCGCCAGGCGCGTCCACCCGGACCGGTCGAGCGCGAAGTGCCCGTGCTCGCCGACGACGAGCTCGTCCGCCCGCGAGCGACGGCGCCAGAGCCGCCACAGGTACCAGCCGGCGACCGCGGCGATCGACAGCGCGATGAGGGGCTCGACCACGATCGCGGGCGGGCTGACCACGCCGAGCGCGGCGAGGATGAACGTGATCGAGTGCGCGACCGTGAAGGCGGACGCCGTGTAGACGACCTCGCGCAGGCGCCGCGACCCGGCGATGAGCGCGACGAGGAACAGGATGTGGTCGATCCCGGACAGCAGGTGCTCCGCGCCGAGGCGGAAGAACTCCCAGAAGCGCTCCCCCGCCGACTGCTCGGTCGAGAACGAGGGCTGTTCGGCGTCGAGGGTGGCCGAGCCCGTCCGGTCGTCGACGTCGTACGTGACGATCGTCTTGGTGTCGCGCACGAACGACTCGTCGTCGGGGAACAGCTCCGACGACACCACGTGGCCGGACTGCGTCTCCGACGGCTCCGGGCAGGTGAAGTCCACCGCGACCTGGGCGTAGGGCACCTCGTCCTGGATGTCGACCGCGACCGTGTCGTCGAGCTCGCCCGTGCAGGCCTGCCCGCCGGCACCGGTGACCGTGAACCGGTCGAGGACGTACTCCCCGATCGCGTCGGTGTGCGCCTCGGCCGCCGTCACCATGCCGGGGAAGTCGCCGTCGTCCCAGGCCCGCTGGCCCTGCTCGTGCAGTGCGTCGTCGTGCTCGCTCGTGGCGACCGACACGAGCATCAGGTCGTACTCGAGCCCGAGCTCGGCCCGCACCGACTCGGGCTCCGTCGACGTGACGTCGGCGTGGACGACCGAGCTGAAGCCGTGCGCCGACGCGGGCGCCGCCGCCAGCAGTCCGACGACGACCACCCCGAGGAGCACGAGTGCCGCGACGACCCGTGCGACGAGCGCGGACGGGCCGGATCGTCTGCGCGTGACCTCCGGAACCACCGCTGCGCT
>NZ_JAIXIG010000042.1 GCF_020297365.1 Curtobacterium oceanosedimentum | reverse complement strand
CTCCAGCCCGCATCAAGGCGAGGGACACCGGCCGGAGTGCGACCTCACCGGCCCGGGGTGCTCCCGCGTCGACACGGGTGCGGGGGCGTTGTACAGTTGGGCCACGTGTCTGAAGTTGCAAAGTACAACTTTGCGCCGACCGCAGCAGTCGACGCCCCGTCCACGAGCCCGACGACGACGTCGCACGCGCGCCACTCCCCCACGCACGAGTCCCCACGAGCACCGAAGTCCCAGCGCACCGACAGCGTCCTGCTCCCCGCCGGCCTCGGCCGGGTGCTGCGATCGTTCGCCACGCACATCCTCGTCCCGCTGTTCCTGGCGGCCGGCATGGGCCTGGCGTACCTCGGCGCCTTCCACGCCCCCGCGCCGCACGACCTGCCGGTCGGGGTCGTCGGCCAGAGCGCCGCGACGCAGGTGTTCGCACAGACCGTCACCGATGAGTCCGACGGCGCCCTGGTCGCCCACGTCGTCGCGTCGTCCGCCGAGGCCGAACGGCAGGTGCGCGACCGTACGCTCGCGGCCGTGTACGCGCCGACCCCGACGGGCGCCACGCTCTACGTCTCGACGGCCGCGTCGGAGACCACCGCCAGTGCCGCCCAGAAGGTGTTCCTGCCGATCGCGTACGAGCAGCACGTGCCCTTCCGGGTGGTCGACGTCGTCCCGACGGGCGACCAGGACACCACCGGCCAGGGCCTGTTCTTCCTGCTGGTCGCACTGAGCGTCGGCGGGTACGCGTCCGCGATCGCCGTCGCCGCCGTGGCGACGAAGCTGCGGCCGGTGTGGACCGCCGTGGTCGGACTGGCCACCGCGGGCGTCGTCGCGGGCATCGGCACGGTCGTCGCCGGCCCCGTGTACGGCGTGCTCACCACGCACCAGTGGCAGGTGTTCCTGTTCGCCTGGCTGTACGACGCCGTCATCATCGCGCTCGGCATCGGCTTGCACCCGGTGCTCGGCCGCTGGACCACGCCGATCCTGACGATGCTCTTCGTCATGCTCAACTTCACGTCGTCCGGCGGCATCTTCCAGCCGGCGTTCCAGCCGGGCTTCTTCGCCGCGCTGCACACGTTCTGGAGCGGCGCCGCGTGGCTGCAGGCGGCGCAGGACCTGCAGTACTTCCCCGACGCATCGCTCGGGCGGCCCGCACTGGTCCTCGTGCTCTGGTTCGTCGCGGCGGTCCTGCTCGGCGTCGTCGTGCACGGACTCGTCGCCCGGCGCACCCGCATCGCCCGCGAGCGCGAGGTCGGGCCGCTCGAGGAAGAGGAGGTCGTCGCCGCCTGACGACCGGTAGGTTTGCCGACGTGGACCTCAGCGCCGACCTGGACTTCGCCCGCTCCCTCGCCGACACCGCCGACGCGATCAGCCTCGAACGGTTCCGTGCCGCCGACCTGCACGTGTCGAAGAAGGCCGACAGCACGCACGTCACCGACGCCGACCAGGCCGTCGAGCAGGCGCTTCGCCAGCGGATCGCCACCGAGCGGCCCGACGACGCGTTCCTCGGTGAGGAGACGACGGCCGACTCGGGGGCCGAGGCGACCAGTGAAGGCCACCGGCAGTGGGTCGTCGACCCGATCGACGGCACCGCCAACTACCTGCGCGGGGTCCCGGTGTGGGCCACCCTCATCGCCCTGGCGGTCGACGGCCGGCCGGTGCTCGGCGTCGTCAGCGCGCCGGCGCTCGGCAAGCGGTGGTGGGCGGCGGAAGGACTCGGCGCGCACTCGTTCGACGGCCCCCTGCGGGTGTCCGGCGTCGACGAGCTGGCGGACGCGAGCCTGAGCTACAACAGCATCCAGCAGTGGGACGAGGACGACCGGCTCGACGCGCTGGTCGCGCTGTCGCGGAAGGTCTGGCGCACCCGCGCGTACGGCGACATGTGGTCGTACATGCTCGTGGCCGAGGGCGTCCTCGACGTGGCGGGCGAACCGGACCTGAAGCCGTGGGACATCGCGGCCCTCGTGCCCATCGTCGAGGAGGCCGGCGGTCGCTTCACCTCGCTCGACGGTGACCCCGGCGCCTGGCACGGCAGCGCCCTGGCCACGAACGGCCTGGTGCACGACGCCGTGGTCGAGCTCATCCGCCGGGCGGACTAGCCCTCGTGCTGCGCGGCCGGGGCTGACGACCCCTCGTGCCCGGGCGCGGGCGCCGATCGGTCCTCGCGTCGCGCCGCCCGTCGTCGCGCCACCAGGTCCGCACCGGCCAGCACCAGGGCGAGGGCCATCAGCGACACCGTGAAGGTCGTCCCGCTGCGGAACGCGTCGTGGTAGGCGTCGAGCCGGTCGCCGCCGCCGGCACCGGCCGCCTCGCTCCGGACGATCCCGTAGAAGATGCTCGTGGCGACGGCGGTCCCGATCGCCGTGCCGACACGCTGCCCGAGCTGCTGCATCGAGCCGGCCACTCCGGACTGTTCGACCGGGATCTCGGCGAGGGTCAGCGTCTGGTTCGGGGACACGACGAACCCACCGCCGAGTCCGCCCACCAGGAACGCGCCCGCCATCGCCCACGGGGTGACCTCCGGCGGGGTGGCGACCGCGGCGACCATGAGCAGCACGAAGCCGACGACCACCATGCCGAGGCCCGCGACGACGAGTGCGCGGCCGACCCGGTCGACGATCCGTCCGCCCACGTACGACCCGACGGCACTCGTGGCGGCGAAGGGGATGCTCACCATCCCGGCGTACAGCGGCGAGAGCCCGAGGCCCTCCTGCAGGTACAGCGTCACCATGAGGAACGAGGCCGGCAGCGCCGCGAAGTAGACGGCGACGATCGACAGGCCGTTGCGGTACGACGACAGCCGGAACAGCTCGAAGTGCACCACGGGTGACTTCCCCTGCCGCGTGAAGTGCCGCTCCCACAGCACGAACAGCACCAGGAACACGACGAAGCCGACGAGCCAGAACCACCGCGCCGGCGACCCGCCACCACCGCTGGTGAGCACGAACGGCAGCATCAGGGTGACGATCGCGGCACCGAGCAGCAGGATCCCGACGATGTCCAGCTCGCGGTCCTGCGCCTTCCCCTGCACCCCCTTGGGCAGGAGCCGGATCGCGAAGAACAGCGCGGCGACACCCAGGGGCACGTTCATCCAGAACAGCAGCCGCCAACCCGACTCCTCGCCGCCGATCGCGATGAGCCCACCGCCGATGGTCGGTCCGAGCGCCGTCGAGATGCCGATCATCGCGCCGAACAACCCGAACGCCCGGCCGCGCTCCGGGCCACGGAACAGCTGCTGCACGAGCCCGATGACCTGTGGCATCTGGATGCCCGCGGCGAAGCCCTGCAGGATCCGCGTGACGATCAGCACCTCGATGTTCGGCGCGACGGCGCACAGCAGACTCGATCCGGTGAACGCGGAGAGCCCGACGACGAACAGCACACGACGACTCTTGAGGTCGCCGAGCCGACCGGCCGGCACCAGGGCCAGACCGAAGGCGAGCGCGTACCCCGCCACGATGAGCTGCAGCGACGAGCTGGACGCCCCGAGCGACTGCTCGATCGACGGCAGCCCGACGTTGACCTTGGACAGGTCGAGGATGGTGAGCGCCGCGACGGCCACGCAGACGGCGAAGGCCCGCCACCGCGTGCGGTCGTCGAGGCGGGCGTCGGTCGTTTCGGCTTCGGACATCCCGTCCGTGGTACACCGATGCGCTCGGGCACGGTCCGGACCGAGGTGTACCCCGTTCCGTCCGGTCCCCGCCGGGCGACGTCTCCCGACGCGCCGCCCCCCCTCGTCCGTGGCCCCCCGTACTGGGGGCACCGTTGTGGACAGCGTGGCACTGCGGACGGTCGCGACGGCCGGTCCCTGGGTTATCGTGCTCACGACAGCAGGTCACGTGACGCCGAGGATTCCCTAGATCCGACCGCCGAGCAGACCAGCCGTCGTTCGTCCGAAGACCCTAACCCGAGGGGTGATGCAGACGATGACATCATCGTTCCCGAGCGGAACCGAGTGCACCCTCACTCGTCGACCGCATTCCGTCCACGACCGTCCCGGCGCGCGTCCGATCGCCGCCACCCGTCCGCACTCCGTCACGGTCACCCGCCGTGCAGCAGTCCGGACCGCCTCCCCGCGACCCGTCGCTGCGAACACCACGTTCTCCGACGACCTCGTCGCCGCATCCACCTCCGGACCCGGAGGCCGGTGAGTCATGGCACTCACCGGTCGACGTCTCGAGGTCGACCGGATCGCGACCCTCGCAGCACTCCCCAGGGAGTCCGCGATGGTCGTGGTCGGCGACCCCGGCTCCGGACGCAGCAGCGTCCTCGACGCGGTCTCGGACCGCGTCCCTCTCCCCGTCGTCCGGGTCGGGGTCAACGGGAGTGAGTCCCGCTGGCCGCTGGCCGGGGTGACCTCCCTGTTCACCGCGCTCGACGACCCCCGCGCCACGGCACACATCGCCCACCTCATCCAGGCGGGCGGCGCGACGACGGCCGAGCACACGGCGGACCTCGCCGCGGCGCACGACTTCCTCGACGCCGTGCACGCGCTGACCCTGCCGCCGACGCTCGTCCTCATCGACGACCTCGACCGGATGGACGTCGAGAGCCAGGAGCTCATCGCCTTCCTCGCCGGTCGGCTGGCCGGGACCGCACTGCGCCTCGTGGCGTCGGTGCGCACCGTCCCGTCGGACGGCCCGCTCGCGGCGCTGCCGATGCTGCGCATCGAACCGCTGCCGTCGGACGAGGCACTCGCCCTCGCCCGCGCCATGGCACCGGACGAGGCGAACGACGGCGTCCTCGCCGTCCTCGCCGAGGAGACGGGCGGCAACCCCGGCGCGCTCCGCGAACAACTCGCGGTGCTCAGCCGCGAACAGCTCACCGGCGCGGAGCCGATCGTGCTCCCGCTCCGACCGACCCCGACGACCGAGGCCCTCGCGGCACTCGCACTCGGGCGTGCCGCAGGACGCGATCTGGACGTCCTCGCCAAGCTCGCCCTGGTGCCGGTCGCGCGGACGACGGCGTGGGACCGCGACGAACTGGACGACCTGGTCGGCGCCGGGCTCGTGACCGTGCGTGGGCAGAGCGTCACCGTGCGCGATCCGCTCGTGCGGTCGTCGCTCTACTGGCGGATGCCCGCCCGCGAGCGTCGCGCCGCCCACTCCGCCCTCGCCAGCTCGAGCGCGGTGTCTGACCCGCGGGCAGCCGCGTGGCACCGCAGCTTCGTCGACGAGGTCCCCGACGTCGTCGCCCTGCTGCAGGCCGCCCGGTCGTACGTCGCCGACGGCGCCGTGCACGCGGCGACCGCCCTCACCGAACGCGCACTGCACGTCGGGAGCGGCACCGAGGACGAGCACGTCGCGCTCCTGGGCGTCGCGGAGTCGATGCTCGGCAACCGCCTGCTCGGCTTCGCGGCGCGCTACCTCGCCGCGCTCCGTCCGTTCCGGACGACGGCGCACGAGGTCCGTCGACTCCGGCTGCAGTACTCGACCGAGTACCTCAGCGGTGACGCGGTGCACGCGGACGAACTCCTCGTCCCCGTCGACACCACCGACCCCGCCGAGATCGACGCCGTCGCGGGCCTGATGGCCATGGTGGCGTGCTTCCGGGCCGAGGCGTGGGAACTCGACCAGGCGAAGGACCTGCTGCAGCGACTCGAACCCCTCGTGGCGTCGGCGTCCCCGCACACCCTCGAGATCGCCACGACGGCCCGTGAGCTCATCGCCGCCGTCGACGGGGTCCTGCCACCGGACACCGAGCTGCACGGTGGACTCGCCACGTCCGAACTCGTCGCACTGTCCGACCCGGCACTGCTGCTCCTCGCGCACGCGCTGAGCATCGGCGAACGGCACCGCAGTGCGCGGCGGGTGTTCGCGCTCGTCGTGACCCGCGGGCAGGAGTCGTCGCCGGTGTGGACCGAGGCGGCGCGGTACCTGACGGCGGAGAACGAGGTGCGTGCGGGGAACTTCCGGCAGGCACTCCGCGCCATCGACGTCTGGGAGGCCGGTTCGTCCGTGGTGGAGCGGCTGCGCGAACCGTCCCGCGCGATCGCCGTCGCGTGGCGGCACTTCGCCGAGGGCCGGTCGACGGACGCGCTGGACGCGGTCGACCGGTGCCTGCACCACCGGTCGACGAACCGCCTGTGGGGCGCGACGGCACGGCTGTACGCGCTCCGCGGTCGGATCCTGCTGCTCGACGGCCGACTCGACGAGGCGGCGACCGCGCTGGAGGCCGCCGACGCCGTCGGACGGTCGCTGCGGAACCCCGCCGTGCTGCGGCACCTCGGCGACCTCGTCGAGGCCTACGTGCTGCTCGGCCGTGTGGAGGACGCGCGGACGGTCACGGCGCGGCTCGCGGCCGACCACCACGCGCGGCCCGGCCGCTGGGGTGCGCTGGTGCTGGCACGCTGCCTGGCGCTCGTCGCGGACGACACCACGCGGGAACCCGCCCGTCGGCGTGCGATCGAGCTGTTCCAGCCGCACGACTCGCAGTTCGAACGTGCCCGGACCTTCGCGGCGCTGGCCGCCGTCGGCACCCCGGCCGAGCGTCCGCGCCTGGGAGCGGCGGCCGCTGCGGCGTACGAGGCGGCGGGGCTCCGGCGACCGCTCGCCACGCCCGCACCGACCGTCGCCATGCCCCGCTCCGGCGCCGGGGCGTCACTCCGGTCCGCTCCGGTCGTGTCGCCGTCGACCCCCGGGACGCCGCGCAGCGCCCCGGACGCGTCGGCAGTGCTCACGTCGCTGACGGCCGAGGAACGCGCCGTGGTGCAGAAGGTCACCGAGGGGTACCGCAACCGCGAGATCGCGTCGTCGCTGTTCATGTCGCAGCGCACGGTGGAGCTGCGGCTCACGCAGATCTACCGCAAGGTGGGAGCGCGGTCGCGCTCGCACCTGGTCGCGCTGCTCACCTAGTCGACGTGACCACGTGACGGACGGGTGTTGCCGTGCGGTCGTGGTCGGGTGAGGCTTCTCCTGCACCGACCGCCGCGCCCCTCCCCCGGGGGCCAGCCCGCAGACCCTGTCCGGTACCCGACCCTCGTGGTCACCGGGACCGACGTCCGTCCTCGCCTGATCCGTGGACGGCCCTCGCGACCGACCCGAGGACCCGGACGCGCGGCAGACCCGACGGCGGTCGGTGCAGCCCCTGCTCCACCTCCCCCGCTCCACCCCGCTCGACCGCTCCACCCGATCCACCCGATCCACCGAAGGGACAGCCGATGTGCGGCATCATCGCAGCCCGGGTGTCCGACGACGCGACGCCCTACCTGCTCGACGGGCTCGAGCGTCTCGAGTACCGCGGCTACGACTCCGTCGGCATCGCCGTGCGGACCGCCGACGGGCGCACCGAGACCGTCCGGTCGGTGTCCCGCGTCGGCGACCTGCGGGCGCTGGTCGCGGCGCGCACCGGTGCCGCGCTGACCGGCGTCGGCATCGGCCACACCCGGTGGGCCACGCACGGGACGGTGCGCGAGGCCAACGCACACCCGCACGGCGACTGCTCCGGCCGGATCGCCATCGTGCACAACGGCATCATCGAGAACGCCGACCGCCTGCGTGCGACGCTGACCGCACAGGGGCACCGGTTCCGGTCCGAGGTCGACTCCGAGGTCGTCGCGCACCTGGTCGAGCGTGCCCTGGCCGTCGACCCCGACCTCATGCTCGCGGTGCAGATCGCCACGGCGCAGCTCGAGGGGTCGTGGGCGATCGTCGTCCTCGACGCACGCGACGGCCGCATGGTGGCGGCGGCGGACCGTTCCCCGCTCGTCGTCGCACGGTCCGGCCGCGGTGACTTCGTGGCGAGCGACGTCGGCGCGATCGCCGAGTGGTGCGAGACCTTCGTGCCGCTCCGCGACGGCGACGTCGTCGAGCTCGGTGAGGCCTGGTCGTGGACCTCCGGCGGCATCGCGGTCCCGGTGCCCTTCCCGACCCCGGCCCCGTTCGCCGCGGCCGCCCTGGACCTCGGCGACCACACCGACCACATGGCCAAGGAGATCGCCGAGCAGGCCGACGTCGTCGCGACGATCCTGGACCGGGTGGCACGCCGGACCGCCGACGGCAGCACCTGGGTCGGCCTCGGGCTGCCCGGGTTCCACCGACTCGCCGTCGTCGCCTGCGGCACGTCGCTGAACGCGGGCCAGGTGATCGCCACCGCGGTCCGCGGGATCGGCGGTGTGCCCACCGACATCGTGGTCGCGAGCGAGGCCGACCAGGCCGTGCTCGGCCCCGGCACCCTGGTCGTCGCGATCAGCCAGTCCGGCGAGACCGCCGACGTGCTCCGCGCCCTCGACCGCTTCGAGGACCGCCACCCGGTGCTCGCCCTGACGAACAACCTGCACTCGTCGCTCGCCCGGCGCGCCGACGCCGTGCTCGACTGCCACGCCGGACCCGAGATCGGCGTCGCCGCGACGAAGACGTTCACGGCGCAGGTCGTCGTGGGGGTCGCCGCGATGATCTCGGCGATGGTGACGTCGGGGCGCATCGAGCCGTCCCGCGCCCAGGTGCTCGTCGACGAGCTGCTCGACCTGCCCGCCCGGATCGAGCACGCCGCCCGGGTCTCCGCCGACCGGATGCCGCTGCTGGTGTCGAGCGTCAAGGAGGCGTCCGGGTTCCTGTTCCTCGGCCGCGGCGCCGGCCTGCCGTACGCCGCCGAGGGCGCCCTGAAGCTCAAGGAACTCAGCTACCGCTGGGCCGAGGCCTACCCCGCCGGCGAGCTGAAGCACGGACCGCTCGCGCTGGTCGACGACGGTACCCCGGTGGTCGTCATCGACCACGGTGCGCCGAAGATCCAGTCGGCGATCGCCGAGGTCCGGGCCCGCGGAGGCTTCGTCATCACGATCGGTGGCGAGTTCGCAGACATCCCCGCACTCGGCCGCCGTGGCACCGGCGACCTGGCCTGGGGCGACGTGACCGCGCCGTGGGGGCCGCTCGAAGCGGTGGTGCCGCTGCAGCTGCTCGCCCGCGAACTCGCCCTGCAGCTCGGCTGCGACGTCGACAAGCCCCGCAACCTGGCGAAGTCGGTAACGGTCGAGTAATCGAGCGCCCCGGCCCGGGGTGCCGGAGCAGCGGTCGTCGGCGGAACGCTCGGGCGGGGGTGCGATGCTGGTGTCTTGACCACCGCAGCCCCGCCCCTCGTGTTCGTCGCCCTCCTGGTGGGCGCCCTCCTGCCGTTCGTGCCCGTCGTCGGCCGGGTCGCCCGCATCGCCGCGACGATCGCGCACGAGGTCGGCCACGCGATCGTGGTCGTCCCGTTCGGCGGCCGCATCCAGCGGATCGAACTGCACCCCGACGGCTCCGGCGAGGCCTGGGTGCAGCTCGGCCGGGTGCCGGGCGGCGTGCGGTGGCTCGTCCGGATCCTGAACCTGTACGCCGGGTACAGCGCGCCGCTCTGGGCCGGGGTGCTCCTGGTCACCGGCGTGCTGCACGGGTCACGGTGGCTGCCCGTCGTCGTGCTCGCCGTCGTCGGGCTCGTGGCGCTCGCGTTCGTGCGGAACTGGTTCGGGCTGCTCGTCGTGCTCGGCTTCGACGTGCTCGCGCTCTGGGTGGCGCTCCGCCCGTCCGAGACGACCGTGCTCGTGGTCGCCGCCGTCGGGGCGTTCTTCGTCGTCGACGGCCTGCGCTCGGTGGTGCAGGTCGCACGGTGGCTGCTCACCGGGGCCCGGGTCCGGACGGACTTCCACATCGCGGCCGACGAGATGCGGGTACCGGCGACCCTGTGGTTCGTGCTGTTCGTCGTCGTGAACGGCGTCGCCGTCTGGCTGGCGCGCGGGCCGCTGCTCGAGGTCTGGGACACCGTCGCCGCCGGGGTCCGCGCCCTCGTCTGATCCCGGCGCCGACCCGGTACGGCGCGCTGCGGTCGCGTAACCGGACGCCACACGCCGCACTGCGCGGGTGCGGGCTGCGAGGCTGTCCGGCACACGATCCCCGGAGGTGCCCCATGGCGAACGACGTCCTCGGCTTCACGACCGAACAGGTGCACGGCGGCTTCCTGCCCGACGCGGCCCACGGCGCCCGGGTGCCCGCCGTGCACATGTCCTCCGGGTTCCTGTTCGACGACTTCGACCAGGCCCGCGAGCGGTTCGCCGGCACCGACGACGGCTACACGTACACACGCCTCGGCAACCCGACGAACGCCGACGTCGAACGCCGGGTCGCCCTGCTCGAACACGGTGTCGAGGCGATCCTGGTCGGCAGCGGGCAGGCGGCCGCCACCGTCGCGTTCCTCGGGCTGCTGCAGGCCGGAGACCACGTCGTGAGCGCCCGGAGCATCTACGAGGGCACCCGCGGACTGCTGGTGCAGAACCTGGGCCGGCTCGGCATCGCGGTGGACTTCGTCGCCGACGGGCGTGACCTCGACGCCTGGGCCGCCGCGGTCCGCCCGGAGACGAAGGCGTTCTTCGCCGAGACGATCCCGAACCCCAAGAACGACGTGCTCGACATCACCGGGGTCGCCGAGACCGCGCACCGCGCCGGCGTCCCGCTCGTCGTCGACAACACGCTGGCGACGCCGTACCTGGTGCGCCCCGTCGAGCACGGCGCCGACATCGTCGTGCACTCGGCGTCGAAGTTCCTGTCCGGGCACGGCGCCGGTCTGGGCGGGGTGGTCGTCGACGGTGGCCGGTTCGACTGGTCCGCCGCACCCGGCCGGTGGACGCACCTGACCGGTCCGGACCGGGCGCTCGGCGGCGCGAGCTACGTCGAGCGGTTCGGCGACCGGGCCTTCGCGGCCTACGCACGCGACGTCGTCGCAGCGCGGATCGGTCCGACACCGTCGCCGTTCAACGCGTTCCTGCTCCGCCAGGGCATCGAGACGCTGTCGCTGCGGGTGGAGCGCCACAGCGCGAACGCGCTGGCGGTGGCGCAGTGGCTCGAGCACCAGCCGGAGGTGACGAGCGTCGACCACGCGGGTCTCGCCTCCAGTCCGTCCCACGACCTGGCCCAGCGGTACCTGCCGCGCGGAGCCGGGTCCGTCTTCGCCTTCACGCTCGCCGGTGGCGAAGCCGCCGCGCAGGCGTTCATCGACGGCGTCGAGCTCTTCAGTCGGATGACCCACCTGGGCGACGTGCGATCCCTGATCCTGCACCCGGCGAGCACCACGCACGCCGGCCGGACCCCGCAGGAGCGCGCCGAACAGGGCATCGACGACGGGTTGATCCGGCTGTCCGTCGGCATCGAGGACGTCGCGGACCTGCTCCGCGACCTGGAGCGCGGGTTCGCCGCCGTGCGGTCCGCGGCGCCCGCCATGCGGACGGACCACGTCGTGGGCGAGGTGCGCTAGTGGCCGAGCTGCAGCACTTCGGGTACTTCTTCTCGCGCGGGTTCGGCCCGCAGGCGTGGGGTCGCTCCGACTGGGACTGGGGGTACGACTGGACGAAGCCAGACCTGTACCAGCAGTCCGTCCGGACCCTCGAGCAGGCCGGCATGGACCTGGTCGTCGCCGAGGACGCCGTGTCCCTCGGCAGCCCCGCCACCCTGGACCTGCGGATGCGACAGGCGTACGGCGGCCCGAAGCACGACCCACTGCTGCTCGCGCCGTACCTGTTCGCCGCCACCAGCCACATCGGCATCGCCCCCACCGTGAACGCCGGCATCACGCCGCCGTACCTGGCCGCACGACAGTTCGCGACCCTGGCGCACCTGTCCTCGGACCGGTTCGGCATCAACGTCGTCACCGACGTCGGCAGTGCCCGGCACGCCGGCCTGCCGCCGCTGCCGCACGACCGGGCGTACGACCGTGCCGAGGAGTGGATCACCCTGATCCGTCGGCTCTGGCACTCGTGGGGGCCTTCCGGGTACATCGGGGAGCCGTCGGGCTGGAGGTTCGCCGACGGTGACGCCCTCGACGCGTTCCACCACGAGGGCGACTTCTTCACCGCCGACGGTCCGCTCAACGCGCTGCCGCTCGACTCGGACCCGGTGGTCGTCTCCCCCGGTGGTTCCGGGCGAGGACTGGCCTTCGCCGGGACCCACTCCGACGTGCAGCTCGCGCTCGCGCCGCTGTCCGCCGCAGCCGTGGCGGACCACCGAGCCGGCGTGGTCGCCGCAGCCGAGGCCGCCGGGCGGTCTGCCGCGGACATCCGGGTGCTGTTCGTGCTGAAGCCCGTGGTCGTGGCATCGACCGAGGAAGCCGACCGGCTCGTCGCCGCGTCCGAGCACCCGTCCGACGATGCCCTGCGCGCGGCCGCCGTCGCGTGGTCGAGCGACTCGGAGACCGACCTCCTCGCACTCGACCTCGATGCGCCGGTGCCGGACGGGACCTTCGGCGAGCACGTCTCCGCCGGCACGATCCGTGGGCTGCTCGGCAACACCCCGGACGCACCGCTGCGTGAACTGCTCACCCGCAAGGCGCGGCTCGGGCGGATCGACTCGCGGTCCGGCCTGGTCGGGACCGCGGACGAGTTCGCCGACTACATCGAGGAGCTCGGCAGCGACGCGGACAACGACGGGTTCCTGTTCTCGGGCGACCTGCACCCGGCGCAGGTGCACCGGATGCTGGGCGACCTGGTGCCCGTGCTCCGGCGCCGTGGGCTCCTGCGGCGGGAGTACGGCGCCGGAGGGGTGCGGGGGAACCTGTTCGACTTCTAGGCGGGTGAGCGGCGGCGGGTCACTGCTTCTTCTTGGCCTGCTTGGCCTTCTTCTTGTCCTGCTTGTCCTTCTTGTCCTGCTTGTCCTTCTTGTCCTGCTTGTCCTTCTTGTCCTTCTTGTCCTTCTTGTCCTTCTTGTCCTGCTTGTCCTTCTTGTCGTGCTTGGGCTTCTTGTCGTGCTTGCCCTTCTCAGGCTTGTCGTGCTTGTCGTGCTTGCCCTGCTCGTCGGGCTGCTCGGTCGTCGGCAGGGGCAGGACGGGGGCAACGATGTCGGCCCCGTCGTCCGGCTGCGCGCCGTCGACCGGCTGCGTGCCGTCATCCGGCTGTGGCACCGCGTCGAGCGCCGGGGCACCGTCGCCGTCCCCCAGGATCACGGCCGAGCCACCGTCGAGCTCGATGTCCACCGCCTGCTCCTCGAGCACCGGGGCCAGCGCGTCAGCGACCCGCTCGACCGTGAGCACCGCATCGGCCTCGGCGAGTCGCAGCAGCGCCTGTGCCGTCCGGACACGCGTGGTGGTCCGTCGGGCGAGCACGTCGGCGCGCGCACCCTGCAGGAACGCGCGCAGCGACCGTTCGACGGCGGAGCGCCCTCGGGGTGCGGCGCGGTCCAGACGGTCGAGCTCTCCGGCGACCCCGGACACGTCGTCGGCGACGTGCTCGTGCCGCACCGCCTCGATCAGCGCCGCGATCGCTGCCGCCGCCCGCTCGACGTCGGCGGAGCGCTGGTCCATCACGACGAGCATCTCGACCACAGAGCCGTACGTCGCCGTCTCCAGCCGCACGGGCTCGGCGCCACGGCCGCGGACGACCAGACGAGCCTCGGGCGTCGGCAGCCAGGTGGCGAGGGCGGTCACGGTCGCGACGGACCCGACGAGCCGTTCGTACTCGGCGAGCACCACTCGTTCCTGCGCTCGCAGACGGACTCGGATCGCGATCTCCTGCACCACGTGGTGACCTCTCCTTCGGCTCCGACGCCGAGGGATCTCTCGGCGCCTGCCCCGGAGCGTAGTCCTCGGACACCGTGGAACAGCGAACGCCCCGACACTGTCCAGGGACGGTGTCGAGGCGTTCGTGTGGCAGAGCGTGACAGCGGTCCGGCGTCCGGCGAATGGTGGAGATGGGGGGAATCGAACCCCCGTCCATCGCTGCAATTCGACGTCTTCTACGGGCGTATCCGGATGATTCGTTCTGCTCGGCCCCGTCCTTTGCTACCGGCTTCTAGGACGACGGGCCCAGTCTCAGTGCGAGTCCCGCACGGCCCTGAGGCGCAACCGTGCAGCAAGTCCTCTGGATGACGCCGGGATCAGGTTAGGGGACGGTCACCTGGCCGACGGACTTCATGTGCTGGGCTGCTTACGCAGCGAGAGCGAAGTCAGTGCGCTTGGAATTGGCACTTGTTGTTTTCCACGGATCGTTCACGAGATGACCGTGGGTCCTCGGCCCGCTTCCCGTCGGCACACAGGCAATGTCGAAACCGATCATCCCCATGCGGGCCGGAACGTGCGAGCCGCTGTCACGCTGTTGAATTGCCAATGCCCCGATCGGAGCAGTCCCTCAGTCTAGCCGAGGTGGTGCGTCGGCGCTACTCCCCGACGCGGTTCCGGGTGCGCATGGCCCGTTCGGCCTCACGCTTGTCGGTCTTCTCGCGCAGCGCCTGGCGCTTGTCGAACTCGCGCTTGCCCTTCGCGACCGCAATCTCGATCTTCGCCCGGCCGTCGTGGAAGTAGATCTGCAGCGGCACGAGCGTGTAGCCGCCCTGTGCCGTCTTGTGCGAGATCTTGATGATCTGCTGCTTGTGGAGGAGCAGCTTGCGCTTCCGACGCGGCGAGTGGTTGTTCCAGGTGCCCTCGGTGTACTCGGGGATGTGGACCGCGTCGATCCAGGCTTCCCCGCCGTCGATGAACGCGTACCCGTCGACGAGCGACGCACGCCCCATCCGCAAGGACTTCACCTCGGTGCCGGACAGGACCATGCCGGCCTCGTACGTGTCCTCGATCAGGTAGTCGTGCCGTGCGCGACGGTTCGTCGCGACGATCTTCTCACCGCGTTCCTTCGCCATGTCGACTCCTCTCGATCGCGGGCACTGCGCTGCGCAGCCCTACAGACTACCCAACACGAGCGGCGCCCCGCACGTTCCCGGCGCGCCGGCGTCGATCGTGCACGGTGCCGGGGCCCGAGCCGGCGGTCCGTCGCGCACGGACCCACGCGCTGAGCGACACCTCACGCGTCGATCGCGCCGTGATGTGTCGCCCAGCGCGAAACCAAGCCCCCGGCAATCGGCACCCGGCCCGAGCACCCGGCACCCGCCCCGAGCACCGGGCCGGCGGGCGCGTCAGACCTTCAGGTAGCGCCGGATGGCGATCGACGCGGACACCGCCGCCAGCAGCACTCCGATGACGATCACCGCGGGCACCACGACGGCCGCGTCCCCCATGCCGATGAACGCCGTGCCGGTGAACCGCTCGGCCAGGAAGTTCCGGACGAAGAACCACACCACGGCGGTGATCGCACCACCGGCCAGGACGGCCCCGATGGCGGCGGCGATCACCCCCTCGAGCACGAACGGTGTCTGGATGAACCGGTTCGACGCACCCACGAGCCGCATGATGCCGAGCTCGCGCCGTCGACTGAACGCCGACAAGCGGATCGTCGTCGCGATGAGCAGCACCGCCGCCACGAGCATGAGCGCCGCGATGCCGATGGCCGTGTACGACGAGGCGTTGAGCAGGTTGAAGATCGGTTGCAGGTACCCGCGCTGGTCGACGACGCTCTGCACGCCGGCGACCTTCGACAGGCTCTCGACCAGGACGTCGGCCTGCGACGGGTTCTTCAGGTTCACCCAGAAGGTCTCGTTCAGGTACTCGGGCTTGACGAACTCCGTCGCCGCGGAGTCCTTGAACTGCTCCTTGAACCGGGTGAACGCCTGGTCCTGGTTCTCGTAGTACGTCTTCTCGATGTACGGCTTGAGCGTCGACGACTCCAGCTGCGCCTGGATCTGTTCGCGCTGGTCCGCGGTGGCCTTGGCGCCGGTGCAGTTGCCGGTGGTGTCGGTGTCGGTGCACAGGTAGACCGCGACCTGCGCCCGGTCGTACCAGTACCCCTTCATCTGGTTGATCTGCATCTGGAGCAGGATCGCGGTGCCGACGAAGGTGAGCGAGATGAAGGTCACGAGGACGACGGACACGACCATCGACGCGTTGCGCCGCAGGCCCGAGCCGACCTCGGACATGACGAGCCCGAGCCTCATCGGATGAGCCCCGGGATCGTCTGGATGCCGGTGGTGTTCGACACGGTGCCCCGCTGGATCGGCACGGCCTGGGTCTGGTACCCGCCGGACTGCTCGTCACGCAGGACGGCGCCGTTCGAGAGCTCGATGACCCGTCGCTGCATCTGGTTCACGATGCTGGCGTCGTGCGTCGCCATGAGCACGGTGGTGCCTCCCTGGTTGATGCGTTCGAGGAGCGCCATGATGCCGGCGGACGTGGTGGGGTCCAGGTTGCCGGTGGGCTCGTCGGCCAGCAGGATCGCCGGCTTGTTCACGACCGCGCGGGCGATGGCCACGCGCTGCTGCTCACCACCGGAGAGCTCGTGCGGCATGCGGGTCGCCTTGCCGGCGAGGCCGACCAGCTTGAGCACGTCGGTGACGGCCTCGCTGATGAAGCCCTTGCTCTTGCCGATGACCTGCAGCGAGAACGCGACGTTGTCGAACACGTTCTTGTTCGGCAGCAGCCGGAAGTCCTGGAACACCACGCCGAGGTTGCGGCGGAAGTACGGCACCTTCCGCGACGCCAGCGCCCCGAGGCGCTGCCCGAGCACGTGGATCTGCCCACGCGTGGGCTTCTCCTCCTTGAGCACGAGGCGCAGGAAGCTGGACTTGCCGGAGCCGGACGCGCCCACGAGGAACACGAACTCGCCCTTGAGGATCTCGAGGGTGAGGTTGTCGAGCGCCGGACTCGGGTTGCCCGAGTAGACCTTGGTGACCTGGTCGAATTTGATCATGACCGGATCAGGGTAGGTCGCCCCGCTCGGAAAACACGCCAGGCGCGCGGCTCGCGACGCCCTACTCGGCGGCGGATTGCTTGCGCCAGCGGATGCCCGCGTTGATGAACCCGTCGAGATCGCCGTCGAACACGGCTGAGGGGTTGTTCACCTCGTGCTCGCTGCGGAGGTCCTTGACCATCTGGTACGGCGCCAGCACGTAGGACCGGATCTGGTCGCCCCAGCTCGCCGTGATGTTGCCGGCGAGCTCCTTCTTCTTCGCGTTCTCCTCTTCCTGCTTGAGGAGCAGGAGCCGCGACTGCAGCACGCGCATGGCGGCTGCACGGTTCTGGATCTGCGACTTCTCGTTCTGCATCGACACGACGGTGCCGGTCGGGATGTGCGTGAGGCGCACCGCGGAGTCGGTCGTGTTGACCGACTGCCCACCGGGGCCGGAGGACCGGAAGACGTCGACGCGGATGTCGTTCTCGGGGATGTCGATGACGGCCGTCTCCGGCATGAGCGGGATGACCTCGACCGCGGCGAACGACGTCTGCCGCTTGCCGGCGGCGCCGAACGGCGACATCCGGACCAGGCGGTGCGTGCCGGCCTCGACCGACAGCGTGCCGAACGCGTGCGGCGCGTCGACCTCGAAGGTGGCGGACTTGATGCCCGCCTCCTCGGCGTAGGACGTGTCCATCACGGTGGTCTTGTAGCCGTGCTGCTCGGCGTACCGCAGGTACATCCGGAGCAGCATCTCGGCGAAGTCGGCGGCGTCGACGCCACCGGCTCCCGCGCGGATCGTGATGACGGCCGGGCGGTCGTCGTACTCGCCGTCCAGGAGCGTCTGCACCTCGAGGTCGCCGATCATCTTCTGGATCGACTTCAGCTCGGCGGCGGCCTCGTCGGCGGACTCCTGGTCGTCGCCCTCGTTCGCCATCTCGACCAGGACCTCGAGGTCGTCGATGCGCTGCTCGGTGTCGGTGATCTTCTTCAGCTCCGACTGCCGGTGCGAGAGCGCGCTCGTCACCTGCTGTGCGTGGTCGACGTCGTCCCAGAGGTCCTGGGCCCCGGCCTGCTCGCTGAGGTCGGCGATCTCGCGCTCGAGACGGTCGACGTCGACCACCGAGCGGATGTTGCCGAAGGTCTCGCGAAGGGCGGAGAGCTGCTCGGTGAAGTCCAGTTCGACCATGGTCCCCGATCCTACCGGCGCGACCGACCGGTCGGCGCCGCGGTCGTCCGGGAGGCCCGGCGCACGCCCGCCACGTCGGTCGCGGTCGTGCGCCGCGCACCACTCCCCCCACGCCCCGTCGACCGGCCGGGTCGCGTGTCCGGTCGGCCAGGTGACGCCGGGCCGTCACCGGGCCGCCGGTGGTCCTCCGTGGCCGAGCGCGTCCTGGAGGCGACGGATGTGTGCGCCGAGGGCACCCGACGCCAGCAGCCCCGGCCCCAGGGGTCCCGACCGGTCCTGTCCGAGGGGTGGCAGGCGCCGGAGCGCTGCACGGACCGGGTCGCTCATCGCGTCGAGCTGCCACGCGAGTTCGTCGTCGCCGTCGCCCTCCCCGCCCCCGGTGGCCAGGTCGACTGCGCGGGCGGCGTAGGCGGCCGCACCCAGTGCGTGGGCACCCATGTGCGCGACGCCGGATGCCTGCCCCGCCGCGCGGGCCGCCGCCCGTCCCGAC
>NZ_JAIXIG010000041.1 GCF_020297365.1 Curtobacterium oceanosedimentum | reverse complement strand
GGCATCGACGCCCCTGACGCCGGCGCACCCAGCGACCACGACCTCGGCACCTGGATCGCCGACCGTCGGTGGTACGCCTCGAAGGGATCCGTGCCGCGGCTCCGCACCGTCTCGACGGACGCCGGGACCCGACTGGTGATCGACGACGCCCCCGCGGTCCCCGTCCTGTACCAGTCGCCGGTGACGACCGACGCCGACGGCTCGCTCGTCGACGCCACGACCGACCTCGGGTGGGTGTCGGCGCTCGCCGCACGCATCGACGCCTCGACCGACAGCCTCACCCCGATCGGCCGGGTCGTGGCCGCGCGGGTGCTCACCGGCGAGCAGTCGAACACCTCGGTGATCTGCGACACCGAGTCCGGCGAGCGCGTGATCATCAAGGTCTTCCGGGTCCTGCACCACGGCGACAACCCGGACGTCACCACGCAGCTCGCACTGACCGCGGCGGGCAGCACCCGCGTGCCCCGGGTGTACGGCGCCCTCCGTTCCGAGTGGCCCGACGTCGGCCGACCGGACGGCACCGCGAGCGGCCACCTGGCCTTCGCGCAGGAGTTCCTGCCCGGCCTCGACGACGCCTGGCGCGTGGCCCTGCGGGAGGCGCAGGCCGGCACGCCCTTCGGCGACCGCGCCGAGCAGCTCGGCACCGCCCTGGCGGACGTCCACCGCACCCTCGCGACCGCCCTGCCGACGGAACCCGCGGACGCCGCCCGTCGTGACGCCGCCGTCGCCACCATGCACGACCGGCTCGAGACGGCCACGCGCGAGGCCCCGGCCGTCGCGGCACACGCCGACGCGATCCGTGCCGTCTACGCGCGAGCCGCCGACGCCGTCTGGCCGGACCTGCAGCGCGTCCACGGCGACCTGCACCTCGGCCAGGTCCTCGCCGCACCGGACCCGCGCGGCTGGGTGTTCCTGGACTTCGAGGGCGAGCCCCTGCGTCCCCTCGACGAGCGTTCCCTGCCGGACGTCACCCTGCGCGACCTCGCCGGCATGCTCCGGTCGTTCGACTACGTGGCCGGAGCCCTGGCGCACGAGGCCGAGCCGGTCGACGCGGCGGCCTGGGCGGCCGACGCACGGGCGCGGTTCCTCCAGGGGTACCAGCGCGGCACGGGCGTCGACCTCGGCGACCACCGTGCCCTGCTCGACGCGTTCGAACTCGACAAGGCCGTCTACGAGGTCGTCTACGAGACCCGGAACCGCCCGGACTGGGTCGGCATCCCGTCGGCTGCCGTCGGACGCCTGGTCGGCGGCGGGTCCTGACCGACGCGACCCACCGACGGACGGGAGGCACGGTGCCAGCCGGCACCGTGCCTCCCGTCCGTCAGGTGGTGACGCCCGTCAGTTGACGGGACCGGTGTACTTCTCGCCCGGGCCCTTGCCGGGGGCGTCGGGGATCGCCGACGCCTCGCGGAAGGCGAGCTGCAACGACCGCAGCCCGTCGCGGAGCGGACGGGCGTGGTGGTCGCCGATCTCGGTCGCGGCGGCCGTCACCAGGCCGGCGAGTGCGGTGATGAGCTTCCGCGCCTCGTCCAGGTCGGTCTGCTCCTGCGGGTCGTCGGCCAGGCCGACCTTCACGGCGGCGGCACTGAGCAGGTGCACCGCGACGGTGTTGATGAGCTCGACGGCCGGCACCTCCGCGATGTCCCTGGCGGCGTCGATGCCGATGCTGTCCTCGTCGGTCGGGGTGTCGCTCACGGTGCTCCTCTGCTAGGCTGTCCCGCGGCAGATGCTGTCCGTGTGCCCCCAGGTCTTCCTGAGAGCGTCCGGACGGTGTCACGAAAGAGGAGTCTCTCCCACCCGCGGCCGCGTTCCACCAGGCTACCGGGTCACCACCGCTCCGCGGGTGCACGTGCTGCACTCGCCGGTCGGGTCCGACGGACCCGATGCAGGGCGGCTGCCGAACGGGTCGACATCCCGTGCGTCAGATCTCCTCTCTCGTGCTGTCGTCCAGGGCATACGCCCCGGACGGCCACCACCTGATTGAAGGAGCTCCGCATCACCGATCCCCGTACCAACGACCGAATCCGCGTTCCCGAAGTCCGACTCGTCGGTCCGCAGGGTGAGCAGGTCGGCGTCGTCCCGATCGCCATGGCACTGCGTCTCGCGCAGGAAGCCGAACTGGATCTGGTCGAGGTCGCGCCGAACTCGAAGCCGCCCGTGGCCAAGATCATGGACTACGGCAAGTTCAAGTACGAGGCCGCTCAGAAGGCCAAGGAAGCCCGTCGCAACCAGGTGAACACGGACCTGAAAGAGGTTCGTTTCCGCCTCAAGATCGACGTGCACGACTACGAGACGAAGCGCAAGCGCGCCGAGGGGTTCCTCCTCGGCGGCGACAAGGTGAAGGCGATGATCCTCTTCCGTGGCCGCGAGCAGTCGCGTCCGGAGCAGGGTGTGCGTCTCCTCCAGAAGTTCGCGGAGGAGATCGCCGAGTTCGGTGTCGTCGAGTCGCGTCCGACCCAGGACGGCCGCAACATGACGATGATCATCGCCCCGCTCAAGAACAAGTCCGACGTCAAGGGCGAGCAGAACGCCAAGCGTGCTGCACAGAAGGCCGAGCGCCGCGCTTCCGAGCACGCCGCCAAGGGCAAGCCGGAGGGCGAGGCCGCAGCCACGTCCACGGACGCCCCGGCCGAGTAGGTCCCTCGGACCGACCCCGCAACGACGCGGCCCCCCATCCATCCCACGGAAAGGCACCACCATGCCCAAGCAGAAGACCCACTCCGGGTCGAAGAAGCGCTTCAAGGTCACCGGTACCGGCAAGATCATGAAGCAGCAGGCCGGTATGCGTCACAACCTCGAGGTCAAGAGCGCCAAGCGCAAGGCCCGCCTGAACGAGGACCAGGTCCTCTCCAAGGCTGACGCGAAGAACGTCAAGAAGCTCCTCGGCCACTGAGCCCCCGGAACGTAAAGGAATAGTGCAATGGCACGAGTAAAGAGAGCGGTCAACGCCGCCAAGAAGCGCCGCGTCATCCTCGAGCGCGCCGAGGGCTACCGCGGCCAGCGTTCGCGCCTGTACCGCAAGGCCAAGGAGCAGGTCACCCACTCCCTCGTCTACGCGTACCGCGACCGTCACGCGAAGAAGGGCGAGTTCCGTCGCCTCTGGATCCAGCGCATCAACGCTGCGTCCCGTGCGAACGGCCTGACCTACAACCGCCTCATCCAGGGTCTGAACCTGGCCGGCGTCGAGGTCGACCGTCGCATCCTCGCCGACCTCGCCGTGAACAACCCGGAGACCTTCACCGCGCTCGTCGAGACCGCGAAGAAGGCCCTCCCGGCCGACACCTCGGCCCCGAAGGCCGCGTAGTCGGATCTTCTGCTCGCGAAACCCCCGCCGCACGGCGGGGGTTTCGTCGTTCCTAGACTTGGGTCGTGAGCGATCTCCTCGAGAACCCCCGTGCCGGACGCGTGAAGGCCGTCGCGGCCCTGGCCAAGAAGGACGTGCGGGCCGAGACCGGCCTGTTCCTGCTGGAGGGCCCGCAGGCGGTCCGTGAAGCGCTGGAGTACGGCCCGGAGCTGCTCCGGGAGCTCTACGTCACCCCGACGGCCGCCGCCCGCTACGGCCTCGACGACGCCCCGGTGGACACCTGGTTCGTGACGGAGCAGGTGCTGGACGCGATGGCCGACACCGTCACCCCGCAGGGCGTGGTCGCCGTCTGCCAGCAGTTCCCGACCTCCGTCAAGGACGTCTTCCCCGACCGTCGCGCTGGCGACGACGCCGACCTGGAGGCCCGGGGTGCGTCCGACGAGCCCGACGCGTTGCCGGGACTGGTCGCCATCCTCGAGGAGGTGCGGGACCCGGGGAACGCCGGCACGATCATCCGCGCCGCCGACTCCGCCGGCGCCGACGCGGTCGTGCTGACCGGGCGCTCGGTCGACCCGTACAACCCGAAGGTCGTCCGGTCCACCACGGGCTCGCTGTTCCACGTGCCGGTGTCGGTCGGCGTCACCCTCGCCGACACGATCGGGCGGGCGAAGGCCCTGGGCTACACGGTGCTCGCGGCCGACGTCTCCGGCGACGACCTGCCGGTCGTCCGGGCCGAGGGCATGCTCGACGGTCCGACCGCGTGGGTCTTCGGCAACGAGGCCCGCGGGCTCACCGCCGAGGACCTCGCCCTCGTCGACCGGGCCGTGAAGGTGCCGATCTACGGGCAGGCGGAGTCGATGAACCTCGCGACCGCTGCGTCGGTGTGCCTGTACGAGTCGGCGTTCGCGCTCCGCACGGCGTAGGCGTCCGTCCGGTACAGGACGGCGGTATCCCAGGGGCCGGTAGGCTTGGGTCTCGTGTCAGAACCTCTCGAGATCAGCGAATCGGCCGTCGCCGACGCGGTGGACGCGGCCCTCGCCGCCGTCCGTGCCACGACGACGGTCGCCGAACTGAAGCAGGCCCGGTCCGAGCACACCGGTGAGCAGTCGCCGTTGGCCCGGATGAACGCGTCGATGCGCAGCGTGCCGCCGGAGCAGAAGGCCGCGGCCGGCAAGCTCGTCGGCCAGGCCCGTGGCCGGGTGAACGGGGCGATCGCCGAACAGGAAGCCGTCCTCGCCGTGGCCGAGGAACGCGCCCGGCTCGAGGCCGAGCGGGTCGACGTCACGGCACTGCCGACGCACCGCCCGACCGGGTCGCGCCACCCGCTGTCGCTCCTCAACGAGGACGTCGCCGACATCTTCGTCGGCATGGGGTGGGAGGTCGCAGAGGGGCCCGAGCTCGAGCACGAGTGGTTCAACTTCGACGCCCTGAACTTCGATCCCGACCACCCGGCCCGGGCGATGGCCGACACGATCTTCGTCGAGCCGGTCGACCGGCACCTGGTCATGCGCACGCACACGTCCCCGGTGCAGGTGCGGTCGCTGCTGTCCCGTGAGCTCCCGCTCTACGTCATCGCCCCGGGGCGCGTCTACCGTGCCGACGAGCTCGACGCCACGCACCTGCCGGTCTTCACCCAGGTCGAGGGCATCGCGATCGACAAGGGGCTGACGATGGCGCACCTGCGTGGCACGCTCGAGCACTTCGCGCGCCAGATGTTCGGCGCCGAGGCGCAGATCCGTCTCCGCCCCAACTACTTCCCGTTCACCGAGCCCAGCGCCGAGATGGACGTCTGGCAGCCGAACGCCAAGGGTGGCGCGCGGTGGGTCGAGTGGGGTGGCTGCGGCATGGTCAACCCGAACGTGCTGCGCGCCGCCGGCATCGACCCGGACGAGTACCAGGGCTTCGCCTTCGGCATGGGCATCGAGCGGACGCTGCAGTTCCGCAACGGCCTGAACGACATGCGTGACTTCCTCGAGGGCGACATCCGCTTCTCGCAGCAGTTCGGAACGGTGGTCTGATGCGCGTCCCACTCCGTTGGCTCGGTGAGTCCGTCGACCTGCCCGAGGACGTCACCCTCGAGCACGTCCACGCGGCACTCGTGTCGGTCGGCTTCGAGGAAGAAGCCGTGCACACGTTCGACCTGACCGGACCCGTCGTGGTCGGCCGGGTGCTCGAACGCGTGCCCGAGCCGCAGAAGAACGGCAAGACCATCAACTGGTGCCAGGTGGACGTCGGCGAGGCCGAGCCGCGCGGGATCGTCTGCGGCGCGCACAACTTCGACGTCGGCGACCTCGTCGTCGTCACGCTGCCCGGCGCCGTGCTGCCCGGTCCCTTCCCGATCGCCGCGCGCAAGACCTACGGGCACGTGTCCGACGGCATGATCGCCTCGGCCCGCGAGCTCGGCCTGGGCGATGAGCACGACGGCATCCTGCGCTTCGCCGACCTCGGCATGGAGCCGGAGGTCGGGCAGGACGCCATCGCGCTCCTCGGCCTCGACGACGCCGCCGTCGAGATCAACGTGACCCCGGACCGCGGCTACGTCCTCAGCATGCGCGGCGTCGCGCGCGAGTACGCCCACGCCACCGGCGCCAGCTTCCACGACCCGGTCGACCGCGTCGCGCCCCGCACCGCCGAGGGTTTCCGGGTCACGATCGACGACCAGGCCCCGATCCGCGGTCGGGTGGGCGCCTCCACGTTCGTCACGCGCGTCGTACGGGGGATCGACCCGGCGGCGAAGACACCGTCCTGGATGGTGTCGCGTCTCGCCCTCGCCGGTGTGCGGTCGATCTCGCTGCCCGTCGACATCACGAACTACGTCATGTTCGAGCTGGGCCAGCCCCTGCACGGCTACGACCTGCAGACCGTCCGCGGTGGGCTCGGTGTCCGCCGCGCAGCTGCCGGCGAGACCCTCGAGACGCTCGACGGGACCGTCCGGACGCTCGACCCCGAAGACCTCGTCATCACCGACGACGACGGTCCTGTCGGCCTCGCCGGCGTGATGGGCGGAGCCCGCACCGAGATCTCGGCGAGCACGACCGACGTCCTCATCGAGGCCGCTGGGTTCGACCAGGTCTCGATCGCCCGCACCGCTCGGCGCCACAAGCTCCCCAGCGAGGCATCCCGTCGCTTCGAGCGCGGGGTCGACCCGCAGGTGGCCGAGGCCGCTGCGAACCGTGCCGTCGAGCTCCTCGTCGAGCTCGCCGGCGGCACGGCGGACGCCCTCGGGTCGACGCTCGTCGACACCGAGCCGCGGTCGACCGTCCCGATGCGCCTGTCCCGTCCGGCCGAGCTCGTCGGCGTCGAGTACACCGACGCCGAGGTCATCGAGACGCTCCGCGCGATCGGTGCGGCGGTCGAGGTCGACGGCGAACAGCTCGCGGTCACCCCGCCCACCTGGCGCCCCGACCTGACCGACGACACCACCCTCGTCGAGGAGGTCGCGCGCATCGTCGGCTACGACCGGATCCCGAGCGTGCTGCCCGTCGCCCCGCCCGGCCGCGGCCTCACCGTCCACCAGCGCGCCCGCCGCCGGGTCGCAGCGGCCCTCGCCGCGTCCGGTCTGGTCGAGGTGGTGACGGCGCCGTTCGTGTCCGCCGCCACCCAGGCCGCCTACCCGGGCATCGACCCGCAGGGTGGTCCGAGCGTCGTGCTCGCGAACGCCCTGGACAGCGAGCAGAACCTGCTCCGCCGCAGCGGTGTCCCCGCGCTGGTCGACGCCGCGCGCCGCAACGTGGCCCGCGGGCTGGTCGACGTCGCGCTCTACGAGACGTCACGGGTGTTCCTGCCGGAGACCGACGCGACCCTCGGCACCGACACCGTCCCCGCCGGTGCGGTCCGCCCCGACCGCGCCACGCTCGAGGCACTCGACGCGTCGCTGCCCGCGCAGCCCTTCCACGTCGCCGCGCTCCTGACGGGCAACCGCGTCGTGAAGCAGCCGGGCGTGACGGCCGTGCCCTACGGCATCGCCGACGCGATCGACGCCGCGCACCAGATCGCGTGGGCCGTCGGCGTCGAGCTGACCGTCGCCCAGACCACCCACCCGTCGCTGCATCCGGGCCGCGCCGCGTCGCTGCTCGTGGACGGCACCGTCGTGGGCGTCGCCGGCGAACTCCTGCCCGAGCTGGCCGAGGCCGCCGTGCTGCCCCGCGTGGTGGCCGTCGTCGAACTCGACCTCGACGCCCTGGTCGGAGCCGCTCCGGAGCTCGTCGCCGTCGGACCGATCGTGTCCTACCCGGCGGCCACCCAGGACCTCTCGCTCGTCGTCGCGACGGAGGTGCCGGCCGGTGACGTCCTGGACGCCGTGCGCTCTGGCGCGGGAGACCTGTTGGAGTATGCTCGGCTCGTGGACGACTACCGGGGCACGGGCGTGGACGAGGGACAGAAGTCCCTGACGTTCGCCCTGCGGTTCCGCGCCACGGACCGCACGCTGACCGCTGCCGAGGCCACCGAGGCCCGCGACGGCGCAGTCCGACGTGCCGGCGAGCGATTCGGGGCGACCCTGCGCGACTGACCCACGACGGGATCAGCACCGCCCGGGGTCGCCGCCTCCGACTCCTCGACGACCAGTCCGACCAAAGGTGGAATCCCATGTCCGTATCCGTCGCCGTGGCGGGAGCGTCCGGCTACGCGGGCGGCGAGCTCCTGCGCGTGCTCTCCGCCCACCCCGAGTTCGACGTCAGGACGGTAACGGCGTTCTCGAACGCCGGACAGCCCCTGATCGCGACGCAGCCGCACCTCCGCTCGCTGTCGCACCTGACGCTCGTCGAGACCACGGCCGAGACCCTCCGCGGACACGACGTGGTCTTCCTGGCGCTGCCGCACGGGCAGTCGGGGGCGATCACCGCCGAGCTCGGGGACGACACCCTCGTCGTCGACTGCGGCGCGGACCACCGGCTGACGGACCCGGCGGCGTGGGAGCGGTTCTACGGCGGCGAGTACTTCGGCGCCTGGACGTACGGGCTGCCCGAACTCCTGCTCGCGGCGCCCACGCCCGGCTCCGCCGAGGAGTGGCGGGACGTCGACGACATCGCCTCCCAGGGCAAGCAGCGTTCCGCCCTGGTCGGCACGAAGCGCATCGCGGTGCCCGGGTGCAACGTCACCGCGGTGACGCTCGGCATCCAGCCCGGTGTCCAGGCCGGCCTGGTCGAGTCGGACGACCTCGTCGCGGTGCTCAGCGTCGGCCCGAGCGGTGCCGGCAAGAAGCTCGCGAACACGTACCTGGCCGCCGAGATCATGGGGTCGGCGAGTGCGTACGCCGTCGGCGGCACCCACCGGCACGTCCCCGAGATCCAGCAGAACCTGCAGGTCGCCGGCGCAGCGGACGTCA
The DNA here is from genome assembly GCF_020297365.1 of Curtobacterium oceanosedimentum. Lineage (GTDB taxonomy): Bacteria > Actinomycetota > Actinomycetes > Actinomycetales > Microbacteriaceae > Curtobacterium. Next base: position 10,154 of record NZ_JAIXIG010000041.1, on the reverse strand, counting down.
CGATCTCGTTCACGCCCGTGCTCGTGCCGATGTCGCGCGGCATCCTGGCCACCACCACCGCGAAGCTCTCGCCCGGCGTGAGCGCGCGCGACGTGCGACTCGCCTGGGAGCAGGCCTACGCCGACGAGCCCTTCGTGCACCTGCTGCCCGAGGGGGAGTTCCCGCGCGTCGCGGACACCATCGGCGCGAACACCGCACTCGTCGGCATCGCCGTCGACGAGGCCGCCGGTCGTGTCGTCGCGGTGAGTGCCCTCGACAACCTCGCCAAGGGCACGGCGGGCGCCGCCGTGCAGTCGGCGAACATCGCCCTCGGTCTCCCCGAGACCACGGGCCTCAGCGTGGACGGAGTCGCACCGTGACCGACGCAGGAACGACCACCCAGGGCGAGCACCTCCCTCGCAGGCTCGGTCGGCGCGACTCGCGTGACGCTGGCGCGTCACCGTCGAGCGAGTCGCGCCAGGGCGTCACCGCGGCAGCGGGCTTCCGCGCTGCGGGCGTGACCGCCGGCCTGAAGGCGAGCGGCAAGCCCGACGTCGCACTCGTCGTGAACGACGGACCGGACGCCGCGGCGGCCGCGGTCTTCACCAGCAACCGCGCCCAGGCGCACCCGGTGATCTGGTCCCGCCAGGTCGTCGGTGACGGCGTCGCGCGCGCCGTCGTCCTGAACTCCGGCGGTGCGAACTGCTTCACCGGACCCTTCGGGTTCCAGACCACGCACATGACGGCCGAAGCGGTCGGCGACGCCCTCGGCATCGGTGCCGGCGACGTCGTCGTCTGCTCGACCGGGCTCATCGGCGTCGGCGACCAGACCTTCCGCGACAACGTGCTCCGCGGGGTCGACCTGGCGAGCGCGGCCCTCAGCAGCGACGGCGGTCCGGACGCGGCGACGGCCATCATGACGACGGACACCAAGGCCAAGCAGTCCGTCGTGACCGAGGACGGCTGGACCGTCGGCGGCATGGCGAAGGGCGCGGGGATGCTCGCGCCGGGGCTCGCCACGATGCTCGTGGTCATCACGACGGACGCCGTGCAGACGCCGGACCAGCTCGACCAGGCGCTCCGCGCCGCCACCCGCATCACGTTCGACCGGGTCGACTCCGACGGCTGCATGTCGACCAACGACACCGTCGTGCTGCTGTCCTCCGGTGCGAGCGGGGTGACCCCCGAGGTCGGCGACTTCCAGGAGGCACTGACCGCGGTGTGCGCGGACCTCGCCCGGCAGCTCCAGCAGGACGCCGAGGGCGCGAGCCACGACATCACCATCGAGGTCACCGGCGCGGTGTCCGAGGACGAGGCCGTCACGGTCGGGCGCAGCGTCGCCCGGAACAACCTGTTCAAGGCCGCGGTCTTCGGCAACGACCCGAACTGGGGCCGCGTGCTGGCGGCGATCGGGACCACCGACGCCGAGTTCGACCCGTACGCGGTCGACGTCAGCATGAACGGCGTCCGCGTCTGCCACGCCGGCGCCCCGGACCGGCCGATCGACGAGGTCGACCTGACGCCGCGCGACACCCACGTCCTGATCGAGCTCGGGGTCGGCGTGCACGCGGCGACGATCCTGACGAACGACCTGACGCACGACTACGTCCACGAGAACAGCGCGTACTCCAGCTGATGAGCGACGACCTGACCAAGGAAGAAGAGCACGAGCTCGCCGCCGTCAAGGCCGCGACGCTCATCGAGTCGCTGCCCTGGCTGAAGCGGTTCTCGGGCAAGATCGTCGTCGTCAAGTTCGGCGGCAACGCCATGGTGAACGACGACCTCAAGCGCGCGTTCGCCGAGGACATGGTCTACCTGCGCTACGCCGGTCTGCACCCGGTCGTCGTGCACGGTGGCGGGCCGCAGATCTCCGCCGCGCTCAAGGAACAGGGCATCGAGTCCGAGTTCCGCGGCGGCTACCGCGTCACCACGACCGAGGCCATCACGGTCGTCCGCGACGTCCTGGCCGGCGAGGTGAACCGCGAGATCGTCGACCTGGTGAACGAGCACGGCGAGGGCCTGGCCGTCGGCGTGTTCGGCGACGGCGGTTCGCTGTTCACCGGCGAGCAGAAGGGCGTGGTCGTCGACGGGCAGGAGTACGACCTCGGGCACGTCGGGGACATCACCCACGTCGACCCGTCCGGGGTGCTCGCCGCGATCGAGGCCGGCCGGATCCCGGTGGTCTCGAGCATCGCGATCGACGACGCCCACCCGGACCAGGCGCTCAACGTGAACGCCGATGCCGCGGCCGGTGCGCTGGCGATCGCGCTCCGTGCGTCGAAGCTCATGATGCTCACCGACGTCCCCGGGCTGTACCGCAACTGGCCGGACCGCGACTCGATCGTCGACCTCATCGCCGTCGACGAACTCCGCGAGCTCCTGCCGACCCTCGAGTCCGGCATGATCCCGAAGATGACCGCGTGCCTCGACGCCGTGGTCGGCGGCGTCGGCGGTGCGACCATCATCGACGGCCGGATCCCGCACTCGATCCTGCTCGAGGTCTTCACCCTGCGGGGTGCGGGCACCGAGGTGATCCCGGACCCGAGCCGTCGCACCGAGAACCAGATGACCCACGCCGAGATCGGCCGACGCGTGGCGTCGCCGTCGATCGACAGCAGCACCGGCCAGCACGTGGCCGGCGCGACCGAGAAGGGACAGCAGCAGTGAGCACCGAGACGCAGACCCAGACCTGGAACGACCGGTTCGGGGCGTCGCTCATGCGATCCCTGACCCCGCCGAAGATCATGCTCGAGCGCGGCCAGGGCTGTCGCGTCTGGGACGTCGAGGGCAACGGGTACCTCGACTTCCTCGCCGGCATCGCCGTGAACTCCCTCGGCCACGCGCATCCCGCCCTGGTCGAGGCCGTCGCCGACCAGGCGGCCAAGCTCGTGCACGTGTCGAACTACTTCGCCACCCCGCCGCAGCTCGAGCTCGCCGAACGCCTCAAGCGCATCACCGGTGCGGGCGACGCCGGTCGCGTGTACTTCGGCAACTCCGGCGCCGAGGCGAACGAGGCCGCGTTCAAGCTGGCCCGCCTCAACAAGGGTGCGGACGGCACCAAGACGCGGATCGTCGCGCTCAAGCAGGGCTTCCACGGCCGGACGATGGGTGCCCTCGCGCTCACCGGCAAGCCCGCGCTGCAGCAGGACTTCCTGCCGATGGTGCCCGGCGTCGAGCACATCGACACCTCGGTCGAGGCGCTCGAAGCGTCGATCGACGACTCCGTCGCCGCCCTGATCCTCGAACCCATCAAGGGCGAGGCCGGCGTGGTCGACCTGACCGAGGGCTTCCTGCTGGCGGCACGCCGACTGACCGCGGAGCACGGCGCACTGCTCATCCTCGACGAGATCCAGACGGGTGTCGGCCGGACGGGCAACTGGTTCGCGTTCCAGGGCCACGGGATCACCCCGGACGCCATCACGGTCGCCAAGGGCATCGCCGGCGGCTTCCCGATCGGCGCCCTCGTGACCTTCGGGTGGGCGTCCGACCTGTTCTCAGCCGGCCAGCACGGCTCGACCTTCGGTGGCAACCCGCTCGGCACCCGCGTCGCCAATGCCGTGCTCGAGGAGATCGAGCGCGCCGACCTGGTGGCGGGCGCCGTGGTCAAGGGCGAACGGATCCGTGAGGGCATCCGCGCGATCGGCTCCCCCCTGGTCGAGGAGGTCCGCGGCACCGGCCTGCTCATCGGGGTCGGTCTGACCGGCCCGGTCGGCCCCCTCGTCAACGCCGCGGCACTCGAACGCGGCCTCATCATCAACGCCCCCAACGAGTCGAGCCTCCGCATCGCGCCGCCGCTCATCGTGTCCGACGCCGAGATCGACGAGTTCCTGTCGATCCTCGGGCAGAGCCTGGCCGCGGTCGCCGCCGAGCAGGGCGCCACCAGCCAGGAGACCTCCGCATGACCCGCCACTTCCTCCGGGACGACGACCTCAGCCAGGCCGAGCAGTCCGCGATCCTCGACATCGCGGACCGCATGAAGGCCGACCGCTGGGCCGAGCAGCCCCTGGCCGGGCCGCAGAGCGTCGCGGTCATCTTCGACAAGTCGTCGACCCGCACCCGGGTGTCCTTCCACGTCGGCATCTCGGACCTCGGCGGCAGCCCGCTCATCATCTCGACCGCCAACAGCCAGCTCGGCGGCAAGGAGACCCCCTCCGACACCGCCCGCGTGCTCGAGCGCATGGTCTCCGCGATCGTCTGGCGCACCTACGGGCAGGCCGGGCTCGAGGAGATGGCCGCCGGCACGACGGTCCCCGTGGTCAACGCGCTGTCCGACGACTTCCACCCCTGCCAGCTGCTGGCGGACCTGCTCACCATCCGTGAGCACCGCGGCACCCTCGCGGGTCAGACGGTGGCGTTCATCGGCGACGGCGCGAGCAACATGGCGCAGTCCTACCTGCTCGCCGGTGCGACGGCGGGCATGCACGTCCGCGTCGCGGCCCCGGCCGAGTTCGCCCCGTCGGCGCAGGTCGTCACCGACGCCGAGGACCGTGCCGCCGTGACCGGTGGGTCCGTCCTCGTCGTCACCGACCCGGTCGCGGCGGTCGCCGGTGCCGACGTCGTCGTGACGGACACCTGGGTGTCGATGGGCAAGGAGGCCGAGAAGCAGTCGCGCCTGGACACCTTCGCGGGGTACCGGGTCGACGACGCGCTCATGGCGCACGCCGCCGACGACGCCGTCTTCATGCACTGCCTGCCGGCCGACCGTGGCTACGAGGTGACCGCCGACGTCATCGACGGGCCGCGCAGCATCATCTGGGACGAGGCGGAGAACCGTCTGCACGCCCAGAAGGCACTGCTGGCCTGGCTGCTCGCCAACGACTAGCGGATCAGGGAGCACCAGTGGCTGACCGCGTCGTCCTCGCCTCCTCCGGCGGTCTCGAGACCTCCGTCGGGATCGGCTGGCTGCGTGACGCCACCGGCAAGGACGTGGTGGCCCTCGCGGTGGACGTGGGCCAGGGCGACGACCTCGACGTGGTCCGGCAGCGGGCACTCGACTGCGGTGCCGTCGAGTCGCTCGTCGTCGACGCCAAGGACGAGTTCGCCGACGAGTACGTCGTGCCGGCGCTCCGGGCCAACGCGCTCCACCAGAAGCGGTACCCCCTGGTGTCCGCGCTGAGCCGACCGCTCATCGCCAAGCACCTCGCCCTGACGGCGAAGCAGCTCGGTGCCGACAGCGTCGCGCACGGGTGCACCGGCGTCGGCAACGACCAGGTCCGCTTCGCGGCCGCCGTCGCCGCGATCGCCCCGGACCTCCGGACCCTGGCGCCGGTGCGCGACCCCGGACTGCACCGCGACCGGGCGATCGCCTCCGCACAGGAGCGCGGGCTCCCGGTCCCGCACGTCGAGTCCTCGCACCACTCGGTCGACCAGAACCTGTGGGGCCGCTCGGTACAGTCCGCGTCCCTCGAGGACCCGTGGAGCGCCCCCGCCGAAGCGCTCTACGCCTCCACGCACGACCCGGCCGTCCCGCAGCAGGCCGACGAGGTGACGATCACCTTCGACCGCGGCGTCCCCGTGGCGCTCGACGGCCAGCGCTTCAGCGTCCTGCGGCTCGTGCAGGAGCTCGACGCCGTCGCGGGCAAGCACGGCGTCGGACGCATCGACGTCGTCGAGGACCGCCTCACCGGCACCAAGTCGCGCGAGGTCTACGAGGCCCCGGCGGCCATCGCGCTCATCACCGCCCACGAGGAGCTCGAGAGCCTGACCCTGGAGCGCGACGTCCTCCGCTACAAGCGCGGTGTCGAGGCGGAGTGGGCCGGCCTGGTCTACGACGGGCTGTGGTTCGGCGGCCTGAAGCGCGGTCTCGACGCCTTCCTCGAGCACACCCAGCAGCACGTCTCCGGCGACGTCCGGCTGCGGCTGCAGGGTGGTCGTGCCACCGTGACGGGCCGCCGGTCGGAGCAGAGCCTGTACGACTTCGACCTGGCGACGTCCGAGGCCGGCGACGAGCCCGACCGGTCCCCGGCCAGGGGCTTCACCGAGCTCTGGTCGCTGCCCGGCAGGATCACCGCCCGCCGCGACGCCGCGAACTGACCCTCATCCAGCACCACCGAACGACGCAGGACGACATGACCGACGACAAGACCGACGCCACCAACACCGGTGCCCTGTGGGGCGGCCGCTTCGCCGACGGCCCGAGCGCCGCCCTCGCCGCGCTCTCGAAGTCGACGCACTTCGACTGGCAGCTCGCCCCCTACGACATCGCCGGCTCCCGTGCCCACGCCCGCGCGCTCCACACCGCCGGCTACCTGACGGCCGACGAACTCGAGCGCATGCTCGCCGGCCTCGACCGGCTCGAGGCCGCGCACGCCGACGGCACGCTGCAGCCCGACGACACCGACGAGGACGTCCACGGCGCACTGGAACGCCTGCTCATCGCCGACCTCGGCCCCGAGCTCGGCGGCAAGCTCCGCGCCGGCCGCAGCCGCAACGACCAGATCGCCACGCTCGGTCGCATGCACATGCTCGACCACGGGCGGCGCATCGGCCGGCTCGTGATCGACCTCGTCGACGCGATCACCCAGCAGGCGACCGAGCACCCGGACGCGATCATGCCCGGGCGCACGCACCTGCAGCACGCACAGCCCGTGCTCCTCGCGCACCACCTGCTCGCGCACGCATGGCCCCTGGTCCGCGACCTCGAGCGGCTCCGCGACTGGGCGGGACGCGCGAGCGTCAGCCCGTACGGTGCCGGTGCCCTGGCCGGCAGCTCGCTCGGTCTCGACCCGTCGGCCATCGCTGCCGAGCTCGGGTTCGACCGCCCGGCCGACAACTCGATCGACGCGACCGCCGCCCGTGACGTCGTCGCCGAGTTCGCGTTCGTCCTGGCGCAGATCGGCATCGACGTCTCGCGACTGTCGGAGGAGGTCATCCTCTGGAACACGAAGGAGTTCGGCTTCGTCCGGCTCCACGACGCGTTCTCGACCGGCTCGAGCATCATGCCGCAGAAGAAGAACCCGGACATCGCCGAGCTCGCGCGCGGCAAGTCCGGTCGGCTCATCGGCAACCTGACAGGCCTGCTCGCGACCCTCAAGGGGCTGCCGCTCGCCTACAACCGCGACCTGCAGGAGGACAAGGAGCCGATCTTCGACTCGGTCGCCACGCTCGAGGTGCTGCTGCCCGCCTTCACCGGCATGATCGCGACACTGACCTTCGACACCGAGCGGATGGCCGAGCTCGCCCCGCAGGGCTTCTCGCTCGCCACCGACGTCGCCGAGTGGCTGGTCCGCCAGGGCGTGCCGTTCCGCGACGCCCACGAGGTCTCCGGCGCGCTGGTCCGGTACTGCGAGGAGCGCGGGCTCGAGCTCGACCAGCCCACCGACGACGAGTACCGCGCGGTGTCCGAACACCTCACGCCCGAGGTCCGCGGCGTGCTCACCATCGAGGGCAGCGTCGCGTCGCGTTCCGGCGTCGGTGGCACGGCTCCCGACCGTGTGGCCGAGCAGCTCGCTGCGCTCACGCGGCGTGTGCACGACCTGGCCGAGGGCGCGCCCTTCTCCCGATGACCGCCGGGATCGACGCCCTCCTCGCCGAGGTGGCCCCGATCGCCGCGCCGGCCCTGCTCGGTGCGACGATCGCCGGCCGGGGCGTGACGCTGCGCATCACCGAGGTCGAGGCCTACTCCGGCGCCACCGACCCCGGTTCGCACGGGCACCGCGGGCCGACGGCACGCAACCGCCACCTGTTCGGACCGCCCGGGACCCTGTACGCCTACCGGTCGTACGGCATCCACACGTGCGTCAACGTGGTGAGCGGACCAGTGGGGACGTCGTCGGGATCGCTGCTCCGCGGTGCGGAGGTGGTCGACGGCCTCGACGTGGCACGAGCGCGTCGTGGCCCGGCCGTCGCCGACGTCGCGTTGGCGCGGGGGCCCGGCAACCTCGGCGGCGCCCTCGGGGCCGTCCTCGGCGAGGACGACGGCACGTCACTGCTCGACGGCTCCGGCCCGTTCGTGCTCACCCTGGCACCCGGTCTGGAGGCGCGGATCGCCTCCGCCGGTCCGGCTCCCGTGATCGACGCGCTCCTGTCCGAGACCGTCCCCGCCCCCGGCGGGGGCGGTCCGGTGCCGCGCATCTCGCGCGGGCCGCGCACCGGCGTCGGCGGCATCGCCGGCGGGGTGCGGTACCCCTGGCGCTTCTGGTTGACGGGCGACCCGACGGTCTCGGCGTACCGACGGCACAAGGGCGCCGTCGACTCGTGAACGCGACCACGGGCCTCCCGGCAGAGCGCGCCTGCCGGACGTCCGTCGCCGCTACGATGGCGGGGTGTCCAGTGCTCCCGCCCACGACGTCCTGACGCGCCAGCAGAACGATCCCACCTTCGACTCGGTGTGGGACGAACTGCGGTGGCGTGGCCTGGTGCAGGTCTCGACCGACGAGGCCGCGCTGCAGGCGGCCCTCGACGGTGATCCGATCACGTACTACTGCGGCTTCGACCCGACCGCGCCGTCGCTGCACTGCGGCAACCTCCTGCAGCTCCTGACCATGCGCCGGCTGCAGCTCGCCGGACACAAGCCACTCGCGCTGGTGGGCGGGTCGACCGGGCTCATCGGTGATCCCCGCCCCACGGCGGAGCGGACGCTGAACACCCCGGAGACCGTGGCCGAGTGGGTGTCCCGGCTGCAGGTCCAGGTGTCCCGGTTCCTCAGCCCCGACGGCGACAACGGCGTCCGCCTGGTGAACAACCTCGACTGGACCGCGCCGATGTCGGCGATCGACTTCCTGCGCGACGTCGGCAAGTACTTCCGCGTCAACTCGATGCTCAAGAAGGACGCGGTCGCGGCCCGACTGAGCTCCGACGCCGGGATCAGCTACACCGAGTTCAGCTACCAGATCCTGCAGGGGCTCGACTACCGCGAGCTCTTCCGGCAGTACGGGTGCACGCTGCAGACCGGCGGGTCGGACCAGTGGGGCAACCTGACCTCCGGCACGGAGCTCATCCGTCGTTCCGAGGGGGCGACGGTCCACGCCCTCGGCACGCCCCTGATCACCAACGCCGACGGCACGAAGTTCGGCAAGAGCGAGGGCAACGCGATCTGGCTCGACGCCGAGATGACGTCGCCGTACGCGCTCTACCAGTTCTGGCTCAACACGGCGGACGCCGACGTGGTCGCACGCCTCCGCGAGTTCACGTTCCTGACCCGGGCCGAGATCGAACGGCTCGAGCAGACCGTCGCCGACGAGCCCTTCCGACGGGAGGCCCAGCGGACCCTGGCGTTCGAGGTCACCTCGCTCGTGCACGGGGTCGCCGCGACCCAGGCGGCGATCGATGCCGCGGCGGCGCTGTTCGGCAACGGGGACCTCGGTGCGCTCGACCCGGACACCCTGCGGTCCGCGATCGCGGAACTGCCCGGTTCGGCGACGATCGATCCCGGTGCCGACGTGGCGCGGGCGCTCGTGGAGACCGAACTCGTGAAGTCCCTCGGCGAGGCCCGTCGTGCGATCGACCAGGGCGGCGTGTACGTCAACAACGTCCGAGCCGACGACCCGGCTGCCCCGCTGTCCGACCTCGCCCTGCCCGGGGGAGTGCTCGTGCTGCGCCGGGGCAAGAAGACCCTGGCCGGTGTGACGCTCGGCTGATCACCGTTTCCTCGACCCCTCGCGATGCCCGGTTCCCCTGTGGAACCGGGCATCGCTGCGTGCGGGCGACGCGTGTTGCACAACGCGACACGCCCGGGATGGGGGCAGGCTTGGCGCACTCGCTCAGGGCTGCGTATAGTTCTTACTCGTCACCCCAAAGGTGCGGCGGAGCGGCTGGAGCGAAAGCCCAGAGCACGCCGGCCCTCAAGCGGGACCATCCTCCACTGAAGTTCAGATCGGGCCTTGCGCCGGATCGCTTCGACGCCTAGGATGACAAGCCCACCGGTTCTCTCCCCTCGGGATGAGCCACTGGACCTCCGGGTCCGACGAACGACCGGTGGCAAGCCAAGTACACAAGCCTTGTGGCTGAAGCTCGAACTCGAGCCGAGGAGCAAGTGCGTCTGGTCCTTGAGAACTCAACAGCGTGCACATTGTCAATGCCAATTTTATTGACCTCGTGCCTGGCCTTCTGGCTGGGTTTGAGACAATTCCTTTTGGATTGAAGATTGTCAGTAGACAGTCGACAGTCAGAATCAACTCGCTGACGCTTTCGGGTGTTGGTTGTAATTTTTTACGGAGAGTTTGATCCTGGCTCAG
>NZ_JAIXIG010000040.1 GCF_020297365.1 Curtobacterium oceanosedimentum | reverse complement strand
GTGCAGGTGATGGTGTTCTCGGAGTACCGGTCGTTCGACAAGCTCGAGCAGCTGCGGCATGCGGTGGAGAGCGGGACGTTGACGCCGCGGGTGGCTGAGGTGCTGCCGGCTGCTCGGGCTTCGGAGGCGCACGAGCGGTTGGAGGCTGGGGGGACGCGGGGGCGGTTCGTTCTGACCTGGTAGGGCGGGCAGTTGCGGGGCGGCCGAGAGGCGCGCTGCGGGCGGTGCTGTGGCTCTCGGTCGTCGGGGAGAGATTGCGGCGACCGCGCCGTACGCGAACGTGGGCTAGTTGGTTTTCGTGTTCGTGAGGTGCGGCCCGATGTAGCCAATGAACACCTTGCCGCTCCGGTCCGTGTCGTCGAAGTAGTGCATGCGTGGAGCGAACGTGTCGCGATGTGTTGGTCTGAAGTGCGCGAACATCTCCCTGGGGACCAGGGTGCCCGTGGAGTCGGGGATCGTGAAGATGCGTTCTTGACGCCAACCCTTGTTCTGCAGAACTGAATCACTCTCCGTCGAGGCGTGGCGATCACGTGGGCATCGGGTTCCCATTGGTCCATCGTCATTGGTGAGATACATGTGCATGTTCCCGCTCCAGCCGCCCGCCTTCGCCTCGGCGTAGTCGTGAAGAACGCGAACGTACAACCACAGCGCGGAAGCGTAGCGCCCGATGGGATCTCGCTCATCGACGGACAGGGGACCAGCGTCGTTGCCGGTGAACTGAACTCTTGCAAACGCCGCGTGTTCTTCATCACCGGGCGTCAGCCGCGCAACCAGCTCCCTCACGCTTTCAGGACCCGCCCAGGCGCTGTCATCGGGCACGATGACCAGGGCGGCACGCTGCTCGCTGGTCATCGAAGTGCGGAGCCAATCCCGTTCCCGCCTCAGGTCAAGAGCATCTTGCGCTTCGCTGGCCGCGATCAACTCAAGCTCATCGATGCGCTCCTTGAGCGCGAGAAGCTGATCGGCGAGCCGAGTCTCTCGGGCGCCGGCTTCCGCGAACAGCTCTTCGTAGGCTGACTTTTCGCCCGCGGCCTTCGCGAGGAGCGAATCCAGAGCATCGAAGTGGTCGTGCTCCAAGTCCGAGGCACCGAGCCAGCGTCGCACGAATCGGGCGATCCGGTCCTTCAGCCCGATGGAGAAGGCACTGGGTTCTGGCGACTCAATGGAAGAACTGACCGTCGCCTCGGTCGTCCCCGTGTGCGTGACCGAGCGCGTTTCGAAAGCCTCGTCCGTCGCGAGCGTTGTCTCGACGCGCTCCGCGACGATCGTACTGATCCGAGCGTCCCGAATCCTTCGGCTTTCGGCGTCGATGAGCAGTCGCATTCCACGGCGAACGTCCTTCGGGAGTTCGTGACCGAGGAAGTGCTTTCGGATGCCTTCCGCGTGCAGAGACTGGAGAGGCAAAGCAACTCGGCCGCCCCGGATGGAGCGAGCAAAAGTCGCCGGGCCGAGGACACGGTGTCGAGCACCGTCGGCGGGAAGTGCGAAGTCGACGTCCGTCACGAAGGTGCGGACCCGTCCCGGTGGAACACCATGTGACGGCGGGAGCATTGCAGCGAGAGCAACGGCGGCAGCATCTGTCACGACATACGTGGCAGCCACGCCGACGCTCATCGCGGTCAGGTCGGCGATCGTCCGTTGCCAGACCTCGTCCGTGTCGCGGCTAAGGGAGGTTGCCACGACTACCGGTACTCGGCGTTCTGCGTCGTTGATCACGGCCACGAGCGCTGCGACGTCATCAACATCGACACGGACTGGCGCCGGTGTGAGGTGAGCCGCCCCGTCGCGGACGATGGTCCGAGCGAGGAGGTTCTTGACGATGCGAGGAGGTGCGACATCTCGCATCGCTCGCTCCGGCTCAACGTCGAGCATGCCCGCCTCGATCACCACCGCCTCGCCGTTCGACCGAGACGACAGCGCGAACACCGAGATGAGCCAGGTACCTCGTTCGTTGGTCTCGACGAAGCGCGTGAGGCGCCGCCGGGCCCCGTGGGCATCGTCGTCGATGGTGACCGATACAACTGCACTCTTCCCGAGCCGGACGTCGCCTTCGCCGTCCCAGTCCGCAGATTCGAGAGTTCCGCGGCGCTTCGAGCGAAGCTTCGAGCGCAGCCACTGCCGCAGCTCCTCATCGGACAAGTCCAGCGCAGAGACGTCCTCTGGCAGACGAAGCACTGCCCGGTAGCCGACTGCGTGGTCGAGCACTGCTGCCTGCGCGGCTGACGCGCCGGCGCTCCCGCCGACCTCTTGCGTTGCCACGTTTCTCCTCATCGGTCAGCCATCCGGCCCAGGTCAACATCGCCTTGAGCAGTCCGAGCGACCCGCTGCGAGGTCAGCGCAACCATCAACGCCATCGTCATACGGTCGCTGACGTTCTGCGTCATCCTCGTTCCACCGAAGAGCGCGAGCGTCTCGCGCAAGAGTGACGTCTCGGACCGAGGCCCGCCGTGACGGATCAGGTGGACCATCGCGTTGCCGATCTCCCGGAGCGCGACGACCTCCACCGGCCGGGAGTCCTGAGGAGTGGATGCCCGGAAGCCCGACCAGCCTTCGGGGTCGACGCCTATCGGCCAGACGAAGCGCTCCAACGCACTCCAGCGCAGCATGGGTGGCACGAGCGCCGAGATCGCCTGCGCCCGAGCAGCGTGCACGCGATCCAGGCCGAACGAGTTCGCGACCAGGCGCACCAAACGCTCCTCGGCGATCGGCCCTTCCGCCTGGACCACCTCGACCAACAGCGCCTGGACACGAGCGGCGTTCTGCGGGAGATCGATCGCGTCGAGGACGGAGACGTCGCCGTACAGATCAGCTTGCGACCACGGACGGAACCGTTCGACCTCTCTGGTCGCGACCACTTCGCGAGCGAGGGCGTCCTGCTCGACCTGCGGGGTATGCGCGACGTGCGAGCGCGACGTGCCTGGCTCGTCGGGGCCTCCGCCCCCAGCGCGCGCGTCGAGGTGGACGTCGACTGGGTCATCAGAGGGCTCGGGAGTTGGTTCGACGAGGTCTGCCCGGGCTGCGAAGTCGATCGGGGACACCGGAAGCGAGCGGTCAATCGTGGACCCGTTCGGACCCCCCGAGAACGCCAACGCCCCTGGCAGCTCTTCGAGCACCTCGTGGATCGCCGTCGAAACGGCGGCTGTCGCCTCAGCGGCAACGACTCGCTCCTCATGCGCCTTCTGAAGCGAGTCGACGATCGAGTCGACCACGACGTCGTGGTCCGCCAGCCACTGCGGCATCCACACCCGTCGGACGCTCGGCCAGTGCATCAGGTTCTCGAGGACCTCCAGGGGGAGTGCGTCCCGGTCAGCGACCGTAGCGCGTGCCGCCCAGGCGGGAGTGTCGAGCAACACCGCGAGCAGCGGCTCCGTCGGGTTCGACGGGTGGGCCACCGCGATGTCGACCTTGAAGTCAGACAGACCCACGTCCGTCTGGACGGCCAGCCCGCGCGCAGCCAGCTCCGAGGCGATCTCGTCGCGGTGCCGATCCGTCAAGACGGCGTCGTCCCGTGTGCCGAGGGCTGCTCGGGCACCGCGCTGTGCGAGCTCGAGGTACGCGCGCAGGTGCTTGATGCCCAACGAGGTCGTCTCGTCAGCGCGGAGGTCCTGGGGGTCGAAGCTCGAGAACAGCACCACTTGCCGTCGTGCACGGGTCACCGCCACGTTCAGTCTCCGCTCACCGCCAGGGCTCGTGAGCGGCCCGAAGTTGAGCGGGAGGATGCCCCGCGAATTCTTGCTGAAAGCGGTGGAGAACAGGATCGTGTCGCGCTCGTCACCCTGCACGTTCTCGAGGTTCTTCACGAACAAGCCGTCCACGGCCGAATCGAGCGCCTCGTTGATGCGTGGATCTTCGAGCGCACGGAGGAGTTCCTCCACCAGGGACCGCTGCTGCGCGTTGAAGGTCACGACACCGAGCGACGGGACGAGGCCGGGCGAGGCCGTGAACCGCCGCTGGATCTCCGCGACGATCGCGCGGGCCTCGACCGGGTTCGTCCGGAGGTTCTGCCGGGTCGTGCCCTCATGCCCTGCGCGCATGAACTGGCCGTCGACGCGTCGGAGGGACACCCCGTGACCGTCGACGCCTGCGGATGCCTCACCCAGCGCAGGTGCGGGGAAGGACGTGAGCTGGTCGTCGTAGTAGTACCGGTTGCTGAACGCGATGAGCGACTCGTCCTGGCTGCGGTAGTGCCAGTTCAACTGGAAACGGTCCACGCGGGCCTGCACACACTGGGCGAGGATCGACTCCTCGTCGACCGTCACCTGTTCGGCGGCGCCGTTCTCGTCGTCGTCCGAGTCGTCGATCGAGGTCTCCGCAAACGAGGTCGGTGGCATCTGCTTCGAGTCACCGACCACGACCACCGCCTTCGCCCGCCCCATGGCACCGATCGCGTCCGCCACCCGCACCTGGGAGGCTTCGTCGAAGACGACGAGGTCGAACAGGCCCGGTGTCGCTTCGAAGAACCGTGCGACTGAGTCGGGGCTCACCAGGACGCAAGGGGTCAGTTCGGTCACGTACTGGCCGTAACGCGACATGAGCTCGCGGACCGGCATGAGCTTGCGCACCTTCGACGAGCGCACCTCAGCGAGGAACTGCCCGGCGCCGCCGGACGCGGTGGTCTCGTTGAACGTCCGCCGGGTGACGACCTTCTCGGGGATGACACGCGGGAGGTGCTCCCGCAGATCACGAGCGGCGTCGACGTACCGTCCGATCTTGTGTTCGTGGGCGGCAGGGTCGAACTGGTCGAGCCCCGTGGCGCGTGCCCGTTCGAGTTGCATCGCGGTCGCGAGCCCCCGGTCGAAAGCCTCGAGCGCGTCCTCGGATCCCTGGTCGCCGGTGAGCAGGACCTCGTACGCGTCGAGCAGTCCCGCGGCGCGGAGCGGCTCGAGGACCGACAGCCAGTCCGTCCAGGCCTCGGGAGTGCACCCGTCACGAGATGCTCCCGAACGGCCGTCGCGGGTCGCGTTCCAGCGGATGGTTGGCAGCTCTTCGCCGAGCCAGGGGAGCCACGCCGCGCTCGAGGCGAGCACTTCGAGAGCGGACGAGAATGCGACGACCTGGTCGCGGAGCTCGGGCTGCGGAGCACCGGAACGGGTCGTGTAGGCGAACAACGATCGACGGAACCGTCGGTCTTCCGCATCTTCGCTCGTACCGCCGGTCACATCGGCCAACCAGCTCAACCACCGGACTTCGGTCGCGAGCGACGCATGGGCGTCCTGGTCGAGCGGACTCCATCCCGCGCGGGTGGCGAGGCCCGGGATCACAGCGATGCTGCTGGCGAGGTCCCGAGCAGCCTGCTGCATGTCCGCCGCGCGCGCCGTCAGTGCCACGAGCCGGTCCGGGTCGACGACCACACCGGGAACCGTGTGCGGAGCGAGTTCGTCGGCAACGCTCTGAAGGCGTTTCTTGCGACCGAAGATGCTCGACGTCGCGGCGGCGGCTGCCTCCCTGGCGATCGTAGCGAGATCCGCTTGAAGCGATTCCCGGCGGATCACGGCGAGCACGTCGGCGTAGCGCTGCGAGAACGTGTGGACCTGGTCCTGAACGGCGGCTGTCGCATCACGCCACCGCTGCGTCCCGGCTTCGGTGAGCACGGCCGCGGCGACGGGCGGTGCCTCGACGATCGAGGCGAGGGCGCGGAAGTGCTTTGGCCTCGTGGCGTTGGTCAGGGCTTCGGCGTAGGAGCCGAGCGTCGGGTCGTCGCGCGCCGGGACCATGTCGACTGCACGATCGAACGCGACGGCGCGGGCACGCAGGGCTTCGGGATCGGTACCGGCCGAGGCAAAGGCCCATGGGTGATCGGCGACCGGGCGCGCCCGCAGTGCGACGTCCGGCGCTTCTCTGAGTGCTCGACGGATCGAGTTGATTTCCGACTCGGTGATGCGTGCCGCGACGTCGACCGGGATGTCGAGTGTCCGTGTGATGTCGGCGGTCGCGAGCTCCGAGTTGCGTGCCGTGTAGAACGATCGACCAGATTCGTTCGTCTCGTGCAGCCTCCGGGCGTACCGGCTGAGGCCACGGCGGTTCTGCGAGACTGCGTCGCCGGTGCGGACCACTGCTTCGTGGTCGACCCGCGGTCGTTGCGCGAGGGCCTCTCGGAGACGCGCGCGCACCTCAGCGGGCTTTGCTCCCTTGTCGTGCAGGTCGAGAGTGAAGGGCGCGAGTCCGACCGCGTCGAGTCGTCGTTGAACGACCTGGAGGGCGGCGCGCTTCTCCGCGACGAACAGCACGCGACTGCCGTCGGCGATCGACTTCGCAAGCAGGTTCGTGATGGTCTGCGACTTCCCCGTACCGGGCGGGCCCTCGAGCACGAACGTGCGGCCGGCCATCGCAGCAGCGACTGCCTCGAGTTGCGAGGAGTCAGCCGGCACGGGGAGCTCGGACAACAGCTCGTCGAGCTCGTCCGTCCCGGCCGAAGCGCTTTCTAGGTCGACCTGGTCGCCGACGAAGCGCTCGGTCGGTGACTCGATCAGGTGCTGCACGAGCGGATTGGTCGACAGCGACGCCCAGTTCTCGTCGAGGTCCTTCCAGAGGCGGAACTTCGCGAACTGCAGGATGGCGAGGTCCACCGTGGGTTCGACGACGGCGTCGATGCCGGCACGGAGGATCGCCGCTCGCGTGCCCGCCAGGACCTGCTCCACGTCGATGCCCGACGCGTCGGACTTCGGGTCGGCGAGCGCCGGGATCCGGATGCGATGCTCGGCCCAGATCTTCTCGAGGAGGCAGTAATTCGGAGTGGACATGCCGGATTCGTCGAGGACGACCTCGTACGCGCCGCCGCGCGTCCGGGCTTTCAGCGTGACGGGCACGAGGATGAGCGGGGAACGGACCTGCTTGCTCTTGACCGTCCAGACCATCGACCCGAGTGCGATGTACAGGTTGTTGGATCCGGTCTCCTCGACGACGGTCTTCGCCTTGTGCGCGAGCGTCTGGAAGTGGCGCGAGTAGCGGTCGACGGAGACGTCCCCGTAGACCGTCTTGTTGCCTCGGAACAGCTCGGTCTTGTCATCGTCGGGGAGGGAAGCCGCCGACCGCACGCCGCGTTGCAGGAGCACCTCGGGGAGGTCGTTCGAGGCCCGGATCGTGAAGGGCTTGCCGGAGTTGAGGTAGTCCTCGAACTCGGCGAGCCCGTTCGACGCCAGGTACAGCTCGAAGCGGGCTCGGTCCGTGAAGTTGATCAGGCGGTTCCGCAGGCTCAGGTCGAGCAGGTTGTTCTTCCACTGCTTCACGCGAGGGGGCGTGGAGTCCTCTGCAGACTCGATCGCTGCACCGGAGTCCGCTGGTACGTACTCAGCGAGACGCGCGTGCTCGACCTGGTACTCGACGACTCGCACCTCTCCGTCGTCGGTGACGGTCCTCGCCGGCAACGGGAGGATCTCGCTCCGGCGTGCGAGGAAGACGTCGACGACCCCCTGGACGTCGTGGAGCTCCTCCGACAGGTGACGTGCCCCGGCAGCGATCACGTCGGCGAGCGAAGCCGCCGAGCCGTCCGTGGTGAGCATCGTGGTCTCGATCGGGGTCACGGCCCCGATGTCGACCAGGTTCTTCAGCGTGACCCCGGGGGAGACGAGTGACGGCATCGGTGTGTCGAAGCGCGTGTAGGCGAGGAAGGCGTGCCGGCGCATGACGATCAGCAGTGGGCGGATCCCGGCCCACTCCAGCGCAGCAGCCAGCACCACCGTCGTGTCGAGGCAGGTGCCGAACCGGCCTTCGAGCACTTCTGCCGGGGTCCTCACCTGCTGGCCCGCACCGGCCCAGCTCGCGGGCGGCATGCTGTAACGGACCTGGCGGTTCCGCATCGCCCGCACGATCGCAGCGACCGTCTCATCGACGCGCTCCGGCCCCTCCTGGTAGCCGCTCAGGCTCGCTCGCCCCGTCTCGGCCGCCAAGATCGTCGACGCCTCGTCGAGCAGCGAGGTCAGCGCCGGATGGTTCGGCTGCACGTGTGCCGCGAGCATCTCCTCCGACAGCTGGGTGCCGCCGTCGACCCACTGGTGGGCGGCAACGAGGTGGACCTCAGCGGCGGCGGTGGCGAGAAGCTCGTCGCCGTCGCGAAGCGTGGCCGTGACGACGGCAGGACGAGCGGCCTCGACCGTCGCGGTGACGGCCGGATCGAGCCGGAACCCGAGGTCGTGCTTCTCGATCTCGGACTGCGGCGCGAGGTCGAAGAAGTGCTCCCTCGGCTCGCCGAGCGAGAGCCCGGCTGAGGAGACCTCGATGGTGAGCCGTGCGTCTCGGACGTTCGCGCCGTCGTGTCGGATGCGGACGGCGTTCACCACCGCGATCCGGTTGTGCGCCATCGCGTAGCTGATGAGCGGTGCACAGTCGATCGCGAGTTCCGTGGACCTCGTTGCCCTCCCTGCCTCGCCCGATGCCGAGTCGGCCGAGGCGGAGTCGTTTGCCGAAGCTGCGTGCCTCGCCTCCGCGGACGCAGTGGTCGCAGGTGTCGCGGTCCGCTCGGCCATCGACGACTGGAACGTCCGCCGGAGCTCCGTCGCCTCCGCAGCTTGCTCATCGGCACCCACGGCCTCGAGGAGACGGACGGTTGTGTCGAGCGCCCGGTAGGTGTCTGCTTCGTCGAAGACGGCGTTGTGTGCCCATCGGTTCCGGACATCGCGCAGCTCGCCGGCGAGTCGTCGCCCGTTGTGGTCGAGGTCGAAGGCGAATCCGAGCTGCGGCAACTTCTCGGTCAGGGCGCGGAGGACCACCTGCAGGTCGTGTTCGTCGTACTGGGTGTTCGACCGGCCGTGCTTCTGCTGGTCGAGCAGCTGGATGAGTTGGGGCCACCGCGCTCCGGACGAGATGCGGGGCTGCAGGACGTCACTGACGAACGGCTCCAGGCCGGCGACCGCGACTCGTAGCGCTGCTCCGACGTACTCGACGTCCTCGGGGCCGTTCGTCATCGCAGCGTCCTCTCGTGCAGGTCGTGAGCGCGGTTCGGTCAACGGCGCTTCCGGAGCAGCCGACGGTTGTACGGGAACCCCCGCCGACAGCGACTCACCTTGCCACGAGCCGCCGTCATCACCGGCACGGGCTGAGATGAGCGCTGAATCGAGCGTCGCCTCGTCGATCATCGGGACGCCGTACTGCCGCGCCTTCTTCGCCTTGCCGCTCAGGCTGTCCGGGTCTGCCGCGACGAGGAGGGTCGTCTTCTTCGTCACCGCGGCGCCCACGGTGACACCGAGCGCGCGCAGCTCGTCTTCGATGTCCGCGCGGGGGCGACGCATCTCGCCCGTCAGCACGACGATCGTCGCTGCGTCGAGCTGCGGCCGCGGCTCAGCGGCCGGTGTGCTGAGCGGCATCGGGCTACCGGCGGACCCTGCGAGCGCCGCCCGCACGACGTCGGACGGGACGCGCAGCAGTTCGGCCACACGGTCGACTTGCGCCCGTTCGGAGGGATCGAGCACGCCGTCGCGCAGGGCGGCGCGGGCGAGCGTGTGCACGTACTCCTGGTGGAGTCGGGCGCGCTGGTCTGCCGGCATCGCGAGGTGCACAGCGAGGTCGTCGAGCGCGACTGATTCGTCGATGCTGAGGAACCCGTCCGCGACGGCACGGTCGACGAGCGCGAGGTACTCCCGCTCGGTGTGGTCGGTGCTCGCCGGTAGGAGCTCGACCGCGCGGTCCATCGCGCTCGTGGCTGAGGCGGCTGAGGCGCGGCGTCGGGGCAGCCACTCCGGCCCACTCGCTCGGGGGCGTCCCCACGTGAGTGTCACGCCGGTCTCGAGACGTTCGTCCCAGCACCGCCGGTCCTCTGCGGGGTCTTGCATGTAGGCGCCGAGGAGCCGAGCGGTCGCTCGGGCATCTGCGAGTGCTTCGTGCGCGTCGACCAGGTCGATGTCGAACGCGGAGCAGCAGTCGGCGAGGCTCCGCGCGGCGCCGGGCAGGAAGGTGCTCGCGAGTCGCATCGTGCACACCGAGTTGTCCGTCGTGCACGGGAACGGCGCGCCGGCGTGAGCGAATTCCGCCTGCAGGAAGGAGACCTCGAAACGCACGTTGTGGGCGACGAGCGTCCGTCCCTGAAGGAGGTCGGTCAGGTCGCCGACGATGTCCCCGAACGTCGGCGCACCGATGACGTCCGCTCCGCGGAGACGGTGGATGTGCGTGGGCCCGAGGTCTCGGTTCGGGTTGACGACTGTCTCGAACTCGCGCTCGATCCGCCCATGTTCGTCGACGAGGACGACGGCGATCTCGATCACTCGGTGGCCTGTCTTGGGAGACAGCCCCGTCGTCTCGAGGTCGACCACTGCAAAGCCCCTGTTGGTCATCTGTTGCTCCCCGTTCCGTTGCGGACACCCACCCACAAGCCGTCCCGCGCCCGTGTCATCCCCACGTACAGCTCCCGGCGACCACGCTCCCGCCGCTCCCGTTCGGTCTCCGACGGTTCGGCCGGGGCAGCATCGAGCAGCCGGGGGTCGACGTGCGCGAGCAGCACCTGCTTGAACTCGAGGCCCTTCGCCCGCTTCACGGTCCCCACGCGAACCGCGTCGGAGGTCCGACCCGCGTACTGCTGCAGTGAGACGGTCGGGATGCCGGCTCGCCCGAGCGCCTCCATGACGTCGTTCGCCTGCCGGTTCGTCGCCGTGAGGATGCCGACGTCACCGTGACCGGTCCCGACGAGTCGAAGGACCTCGGCCAGCCGGTCGAGCATGGCCCGGTCGTGGTCAGCGCGACTTGTGAGGCGCGTCATCGTCGGAGCGGCACCGGAGCGCGAGACGTCGGACACCGCGTCACCGACCCCGTCGACACCCTCGATGTCAACGAACTGGTCGTCCGCCACCATCTCCTTCGCGAACTCGAGGATCTCAGCGGTGTTCCGGTGGTTGACGTCGAGCACCACGCCTCGGCCCGACAGGTTGATGCCGACCTCGCCGAGCGTGTACCCGCCGGGGTAGATCGTCTGCTGTCCGTCACCGATGAGTGTCAGGCCGTCGGTCCGGTCACCCACGAGCTGGTGCACGAGCGCGACCATCGCGCAGGACAGGTCCTGCGCCTCGTCCACGATGACCGCGTCGTACCGCTCGAGCGGCACCGCGCGCACCGCGTCGCGAGCGAGCAGGACGATGTCCTCCCAATCATGCGCCCGTCGCTCACGCAGCCCGCGTGCGTACGCCTCGTACAGGTCCCAGACGGCCTGGCGCGTCTCCAGCGGGAGCGCGTGCTTGCGCCCGACGCGGGCCAGGTCCGCGTACTCGTCGAACTGCGTCAGGCCGCGGCCCTTGATGACGTGGCTGATCTCGTCTTCCCAGTACGAGCGCGAGAATCGCGACGACCGCAATGGACTGGAGGCGCGGATCGCGTTCCACGCGTCGTCGAACGCGAGTCGGGCCTCCCGTCCAGGAGCGCGGAACGCAATGCCGCGTTCCTTCAGCAGGCGCGTGGCGAACGCGTGGACACCCATGAAATCGACGCGACCGACCATGTCGGGTGCGAGGCGTTCGAGGAGTGACTCGAGGACCTTCGGCAGGGTGCTGATGTACGTCGTGAACAGCACGCGCCCGCCGGTTGCGCGTGCGAGGTACGCGGCACGGTGCAGTCCGACGACGGTCTTGCCGGTGCCGGCAGCGCCCCGGATGCGGGCCGGGCCGTTGAAGCTGCGGCGGACGAGCTTGGCCTGTGCCGGGTCGAGGAACGCCATCCAGTCCTCGATCGGCGCTTCGAGCACGCCGTCGAGGAGTTGGTCGGTCAGCTCGTCGTCCATCGCAGCCATCGTCGGCGCGGGCGTTGGCGCGGGCTCGCGGGGGAGGACGGCTGTGGGGGCGACGATCTGCGGCGGTGCCGTTGCCTCGTCGCCGATCACGGGGAAGTGGCGCAGCATCGCGGCGAGGACGTCGTCGACCCGGGATGCCGACAGTCGGGCTCCGCGCTTCGTGATGTGCCCGACGAGGTCGTGCGCCCCGATCACGTCGACCGATGCGACGCGGGCGTGCATCTTCTTCTGGCCGGCGAGTGCGGCGACCGCGTGGACTTCGCCGGGCGCCAGGCCCGTGTCCGCCAGTGCTGCCTCGGTGCTGTAGGCGAGGTCGGCGAGGCGGGCGATGTCGTCGGTGACGTCCTCTTGGCCGCGGGTGATCCGGTCGCCGTGGACCGCGACCTCGCGCCAGGCCTTCGTGTCGACGATGAAGACGCCAGCACGGCCGACGACGACCATGTCCACCTGGGCCGTGCGGCTGCCGGGCCAGCGGCGGTCTGCGAGCAGGTGGTACCCGATGCCGGCGAGTGGGGCGAGGATCCGGGCGGTCTCGCTCTCGGTGCGGTGCGCGATCTCGAAGCGGTCAGCCCGCTGCTCGGCATCGTCTGCCTGGCGGCGGAGTTCGCGTGCGTGACTGCGCTGGCGGTGCGCCTCGACCCCTGCGGATTCTCCAGCCATTGTCATGGTGTTGCCCCTCGGAGGATCCGTTCGTCTTGACCGTTTGCCGTCCCCGGAGCGCGCGGTGCTGATTCATCCTCGCGGATGCGATGCCGCCTCAAAAGCACCTCTTTTGGGGTGCCCTCGTTTAGCAGCCATTGGGTAGATGCGTTACACATCAGCAAACGGACGCTTGCGGGGTTCCGCAGAAGTGCCGAGACGAATGGTGGAGCGTGGCCACCAGTGTCGAGAAGGACTCGGTTCTGTCCCTAGGATCTCGATGACGGAGGACCATACATGGACGTACGTGAGACCACCCTGCAGGAACTGCTCGGCGGACCCAAGCAGTACCTGGTTCCGCTCTACCAGCGGCCCTACGCGTGGGAGGTGCGTCAGCGGAAGCGCCTGTGGAGCGACATCCTCGAACTCGCTGAAACCCGCCGGACGAATCCGAGCGCGACGCACTTCATGGGCTCACTCGTGCTCTCGACCGGCGCAATCGTGCCGACCGGCATGGAGTTCCTCGTCGTCGACGGCCAGCAGCGACTGACGACGTTGTCGATCCTGCTCTGCGCGCTCCGCGACTACCTCCGGGTGCACCAGACCGATGCGCCGATGCTCGCCGAGAGCATCCACGAGCAGTACATCGCGGACCGCTTCAAGCCTGGCGACGCCCGACTGAAGCTTCTACCCACGCAGGCGGATCGCGACTCGTTCCGTGCTGTCGTCGACGGTGCGGTCGGTGCCGACTCCACGTCCGGGGTGGGCGACGCCTACTCGTTCTTCCGTCGCGAGCTCGAGCCGGCTGACGACCCGGACGATCCCCACGACATCGAACGAATCCGCGAGGCCGTCCTCGGCGGTCTGAGCTTCGTGTCCATCACCGCTCGCGACGAAGACAACGTCTACCGGATCTTCGAGTCGCTCAACAACACGGGTCTCCGACTGACCCAGGGTGACCTCGTCCGCAATTACCTGTTCATGCGACTCGGGTCGCGAGGGGAATCCGTCTACTCGTCGTGGTGGCTCCCGATGCAGCGCCGACTCAGCGTCAACGATCTCGAGCTGATCTTCTGGCTCGACGCCGTCGCAGACGAACCGCTGCTCAAGCAGGGCGACATCTACAGCTACCAGCAGGCGCGGCTTGCCAAGATGAACGACGAGCAGATCCTCGCGGAGATCGAACGCTTCAGCCGTTTGTCTGAGCAGCTCGAGGTGATCCGGGAGCCTTCCCGCGAGCCTGACCCCAGTGTTCGCCAGCACCTGCAGCACCTGGCTGAATGGGGATCGACGACCACCGTGCCGCTCACCCTTCGGCTCCTCGCACGGCGCGCCGCCGGCACCAGCAGCACGGAGCAGGTCGCGGGCGCGCTCGCAGCCGTCGAGTCCTACATCGTTCGCCGGACCATTGGTGGGCGTTCGGGCCAGGGCCTGAACCGGACCATCCTGCAGGCGTGCGGTGTCCTTGATGATCGACCGGTCGACCAGGTTCTCGTCGACTACTTCTCGACCGGGCGAAAGTACTTCTCGACCGACGACCAGATCCGGGACGCGGTCCGCACCCAGCCGTTCTACCTGCGTGGTCTGCGGACCCAGCAGAAGCTGATCCTGAAGTGGGTACAGGAGGAACTCAACTCGAAGGAACCCGTTGACGTCGAGAAGTCGACGATCGAGCACATCTTGCCGCAGACGCTGACCCCGGAATGGCGTGCAGCACTCGATGTCGACCTCGCTGACGAGGAGACCGTCGACCTGGTGCACGAGCAGCTCGTGCACTCGCTCGGAAACCTGACCCTCACCGGCTACAACTCCGAGCTCAGCAACCGGCCATTCCCCTCGAAGCAGGAAGATTTCCGGAAGAGCAGCTTCAGCGGTCTGAACCGGCTTGTCCTCGAAGCCTCGACGTGGGGGCGCGCCGAGATCCTCGCTCGCGGAGAGTGGTTCGCCGAACGGATCGTCGAGCAGTGGGCCGGCCCGAACGAACGGCTTCAGTCATCCGACACCGGCCGCGACTGGTCGCTCGTGCACCAGGCGATCATGGCGATCCCGGCCGGGCACTGGTCGTCGTATGGTGACGTCGCTGCTCTCGTCGGCACGCACCCGGTCCCGCTCGGCGTCCATCTGGCGAGCCACGAAGTCATCGGCGCACACCGGGTCCTGCAGGGCGGCGGCACGATCTCGCCCGGGTTCCGCTGGGCGGACCCGGCCGACGAGCGTGACCCTCGAGCGGTGCTCGAAGAAGAGGGGCTGCGATTCTGGACCAACGGCGCTGCTGACGAGGCTGCCCGGCTCTCGACCGCGGCGCTCGCCGAGCGGGTGGGTCTGGTCACTGACGGAGCCAACAGCACGGATGCGGTGTCAGACGGCACGTTCATGGGGCAGTTGTCGAGCGCGAACCCGCCGGCGACCTTCCATGCCGTCTCCGAGCTCTTCACCGCGTGGAAGGAACTCGGCGGCACCGTCGAGTTCGGGTCGAACCGGGAGAGCAGTGCATTCATGACGGCACCGCGACGGTCCGCGGAGGGGCCGTCGCACTGGCCCTTCGCGATCTACCCGATCTCGGGGAGCGTCGAGGTGGTGTTCCAGCACCTGCGAGTCCGCCCGCCGTTCGATGACCTCGCCCTGCGGCAAGAGTTCCGTAGCCGACTCAACGCCGTGCCAGGGATCGACCTCGCCGCCAGCAGGATCGACAAGCGGCCGTCGTTCCCGATCGACGTGCTCAACGCGACCACTGCCCGCGAGCAGGTCGTTGATGCGCTGCGGTGGTTTGTCGACCAGCTCAACCCCAACACGCAGAACGCTGAAGGAGACACCGATGAGCGATGAGCTCCACGACGAAGTGCACGAGGATGAGCCACAGAACGACGAGGCACCCTCGTCGGCGTTGGTCGAGTTCGAGGACGGTCTCGCCATCTTCTTCGGCACCGATGTCCCGGATGGACTCGAGGTCGTTCCGTTCTCGTTCATCGACGAGCCAACGCTGCGCGCAGTCTCGACGGCCGTCGGGAACGCCGTCGGCCTTGGAAGCGTCGGCGCGCAGGGCATCAATGCAGCGATGCAGGCCCAGGGACTCGTGCGACTTGCACCGCAGACTATCGAGGCGCTCAAGACGGCGACACCGATAGTCAAGGACGGCTGGAACCTTGGGACCCTCGCGAGCGGCGGCGGTTCATTCACAGCGTCGGTCCGCTGGCTCCCCGCCACTGCAGCGACGACTGCCTCGGTCCTTGCCTCGATGGGGCCGGCGATCACGTTGATGGTCGTCCAGTTCCAGCTGAACCAGATCGCTGCTGTTGCCCAGCACAATCTGGAACTGACCTCGAAGGTGCTGCAGGTCGTGCGCCAGGGCCAGTGGTCCGCCGTGACCGGACACTACGAGACCCTCATCCGCGAACTGCGGCACGCCCGACGGATCGGGGAAGTAACCGACGCCGTCTTCGCTGAGGTGCGCGGCTACCAGGGTGAGCTCACGTCGCAGTGGGACGCGAACAAGCATGCAGTCCAGCGATACGCCGACGAGCTGGCGAGGAAGGTCGGACACAAGGACCGCCAGCAGTACCTCGCCGACAACGGACAGGCGATCATCGCCGACGTCCAGGCGCTTCTGCTCTCGCAGACATCCTGGTTCGTGTATCAATCCCTCCGCGCCGGCCACTTGTTGCGGAGTGCGAAGACGAACGACGCAGACGCCAAGCTGCTCGACGGGTTGGTGACTGATGCCCGCGATCTGCACGAGCAGTCGCTTGCCCAGACAGACGAACTGCTGGACCAACTCGCTCGAGAGTTCGCAATCATCGCCGAACTGCCGGGCAAGCGGACGTTCAAGATCGGGGGTACCGCACGAGCGGCGAAGGAGTCACACCTCATGGTGCGCGAGCTCCAGGACGCCCTGGGGCACATCCGTGGCCTCGAGGCGGCCAGCGACCGAGAGTCCCTCGAGCTTCCGTCGTTGCTGGTCTTCGAGGACGACGTTCCGGAGGAGCTCGTTCGGATCCTCCCGTTCCGCCTCCAGTCCGGGGAGCAGGTCCTCGCGCTAGCAGACGTCTCGTTCGACCGGATCACCCTTCCCCGTCTGAGCGACGGTTGGGTTGCCGTTACCGACCGACGTCTGCTCCTGACCAAGCAGGACTCGTTGCGACGGGTTGGTGCGATCGACTCCGAGTTGAGCCTCGCGAACATCCGGTACGTCCGGCGTCCGGAGGCTCCGGAGCGGCCACCCGTCGTCGAGATCATCACCAAGGACGCGGACGTGACCCTCCGCTTCCCCGCGTGGGCGAAGACGGGTGCAGCGCGCCGATCCGCGGCCGACTTCGGGGAGCTGATCGCCAGTTTCATGAACCTGCCTTCCGAGGAGATCCCGGCGGTCAGCCTGCTCGAGATCGCCGCTCCAGATGGAGGATTGCGCTCGGTTCGAAGCTGATCCACACAGCTGCGCCGACCTGTTGACGCGACTCAACGCGCAGATCCAGGACCACGATGCGAAGGTCGGGCCGTCGTTCCTGATGCGCGATCTCGCCGGGACCGGGCTGCAGGACGTGTGGCGGTACGAGATCCTGCCGCTCCTGGCGGAGCACCACTACGGCGAAGGCGTCAACCTGGAGGCACGGTACGGCCTGGCAACGCTGCGTCACCAGGCGACACGCGAGGCTACGGACGGGGCCGAAGGTGCTTCCTTCGACGATTGAGCTGCGGGAAGCAGACCAGCCGGTGGTGCACCGGCTGCCGCGCGCGGTGGCGGTCGGTCTTGCGTCGGCGAACATCGCGACGGTCGCGCCGACGTTCGGTGCTGACGAGTACCGCGTGAGCGGTGTCCGGAAGGTCGGCGTTGTGCGGATCGCCGGGCACACCGTGTGGCTCAAGCCGAAGAAGCCGGTGCGGCGGTTGTTCGCAATGCTCGGGTACGGGCGGGCCGGCAGTGCGATCTGGACCGACGACGACTTCGGGTTCTATGAGGACGATGAGCTGGTGCCGGCCTTCGCGCACGCGTTCGTGCGACAGGCCTCGCGGGCGCTCGCCGGCGGGCCGCTCCGCGGGTACGTCACCCGCGAGGAAGCGCTGCCGCTCGTGCGTGGGCGGTGGCGGATCGGGGACCAGCTGACGCGGCGCGGAGGGCAGCCGCTGCCGGTGGAGGTGTTGTTCGACGGCTACCTCGAGGACATCCCCGAGAACCAGGTGCTGCTGACAGCTGCGACGCGGTTGTTGCGGCTGCCCGGTGTGCCGGCGGACGTGCTCGGCGCGTTGCGGCGGCTCGTGCGGGTGCTCGTGCGGGTGCTCGACGGAGTGTCGGCGATCCCCGTCGGGGTGCCGGTCGTCCGGGCGGATCGACGGAACGCGCGCTACTCATCGGCGTTGGCTCTGGCGTCCCTCGTATTGTCAGGGTCATCGATCGAGCAACGCGCAGGAACTGTCGTCGCGTCAGGATTCCTCGTCGACATGTGGTCAGTGTTCGAGGAGTTCGTTTCGGCTGCTCTCCGCGAGGCCTTCAAGCCGTACGGGGGAGTGCTCGTGTCGCAATACCAATCGACCCTCGACGTCGAGGGCACGGTGAAGATCGCGCCTGACCTCCTGTGGCTCGTCGACGGGGTCGTGCGGGCGTGCATCGATGTGAAGTACAAGGTCGAGAAGCACGGGCAGTACCCGAACGCTGATCTGTACCAGATCGCCGCGTACTGCAGGAGGCTCGGGTTGGGGGAGGGGCATCTCGTCTACGCGGCGGGAGAGTCAGAAGCGCGGCAGATCGAGGTGATCGACGGTCCTCTGATCAATCGGCATGCACTGGATCTCAGCCGTTCGATGGCGGCAGTAGCTCAACAAATATCGTCGTTCGTTCGACAGGGTCTGCGTAGCGAGAGCGTTTGACCGACCGACCGACCGTGCGCTCGTCTCGCTGTCGTGCGCCGCGCTGCTAGCGTCGCAGCATGGCGGATGAGGGGCTGCGTGACGAGCTACGGGCTTTCGTCGACGAACGCGACTGGGGTCAGTTCCACAGTCAGGAGAACCTTTCGAAGAGTATCTCGATCGAGGCGGCGGAGCTGCTCGAGTGCTTCCAGTGGAAAGCCGAGGCCGACGAGTCCCGCGTGCGGAGCGAGCTTGCTGACGTGCTCACGTACTGCTTCCTCCTCGCGGACCGCCTCGGCACGTCGCCGGAGACCCTGATCCGCGAAAAGCTCGCAATTACGAAGGCCAAGTACCCGGTGGAACGATCGCGAGGGCGGAGCACGAAGTATGACCAGCTTTGACATCGAGCGGCTCCCGTTCACCCGAAAGGACCTGCGGTCGTGGCAAGCGGATGATCGTCGCTTCATCAACTGGCCAGTGGTCTACATCCTCGACGATGGGAAGCGGGCGTACGTCGGCGAGACCCTGAACACCGCCGCGCGGATGCGGCAGCACCTCGAGTCAGCCGAGCGCAAGACGCTGAAGGCGGTTCGGCTCGTCCTCGACGACACGTTCAACAAGTCTGTTTGCCTCGACCTCGAGTCGCAGCTCATCGCCCTGCTCGCGGCCGACGAGAAGTTCACGGTGCTGAACAGCAACAAGGGCATCGTCGATGCCGATTACTTCGATCGACCGAGGTACCGCGACACCTTCAAGCAGATATTTGATGCACTCCGCGAGCAGCAGGTGTTCTCTCGCAGTCTGCCCGAGATCGAGAATCGCGAGCTCTTCAAGCTTTCACCCTTCAAGGCCTTGAACCGTGACCAGGCGATCGCGATGGAGGACATCCTCGAGGGCCTGTTCGACGACTGGAACGACGAGGCAGCGACTCCGATCACCGTGCAAGGGGATCCCGGCACCGGCAAGACCATTGTCGCCGTCTACTTACTCAAGCTCCTCCGAGACCTCGCCCAGGGGAAGGGGCTCGACGATGTCGAGAGCGACGCCCTCTTCTCCGACTTCTTCACCGAGGACAACCACCGTCTGCTCGATGGTTCGCGGCTCGGCCTCGTCGTTCCGCAGCAGGCGTTGCGGGCGTCCCTCAAGCGCGTGTTCGCGAAGACCCCCGGTCTTGACAAGACGATGGTGCTGACTCCGTTCGAGGTCGGGAAGAGCGATGAGCCGTGGGACCTGCTCGTCGTCGATGAATCGCACCGCCTCAACCACCGCGCCAATCAAGCGTCCGGCATGCAGAACAAGGGCTTCGGGGAGATCAACGAGAAGTTGTTCGGCGCCGACTCGGACCACCTGACACAAGTGGACTGGATCCGGAAGCAGAGCCGGCACCAGATCTTCCTGATTGATTCGCATCAGAGCGTGCGCCCGGCCGATCTCCCGCAAGCGACGCAGAAGGCGCTCATCGACGAGAGCGACGCCGCGGATCGCCGTTACCGACTCTTCACGCAGATGCGCGTGCAGGGTGGAGCGGATTACGTGTCCTTCGCGCGAGCGCTCCTGAGTGAGAAGCCCCGCGAGCGTGAGGACTTTGGAGCCTACGACGTGCGGTTCTTCGACGACCTCGGCGAGATGCACGACGCAATCCGCGCCCGCGACACAGAAGTCGGTCTCTCCCGCCTCGTTGCCGGGTACGCCTGGGAGTGGAGGAGCAAGAACGACTCGGCCGCGATCGACATCGAAATCGACGGTCGCAAGCTGCAGTGGAACCAGACCCAGACCGACTGGATCACCTCACCGGGGGCGGTCGAGCAGGTCGGATCGATCCACACCGTGCAGGGGTACGACCTCAACTACGCGGGTGTCATCATCGGGCCGGACGCGCGGTTCGATCAAGAGGCGCAGCGTGTCGTCTTCGACCGATCGAACTACTTCGACAAGAAGGGTATGGAGAACAATCCGCGGCTCGGGATCAAGTACTCGGATGAGGACGTCCTCCGCTTCGTGACGAACGTGTACTCGGTCCTGATGACGCGCGGGGTACTCGGCACCTACCTGTACGTGGTTGACCCGGCGCTGCGGGAGCATTTGCGCGCGATCATCAAGGCGCGCTGAGCCGACCCCGAGTAGCGGCCCTGATTCCCGCTCGCCTTGCGCGAAATCGTGCTGGGGCTGCTGCAGACCTTGCACGCGCCGCGGCTCACCGCCGTCCTCGAAGGGAGCGGCACATCCGTCGTTGCCGGCGCGACTGGGCTGTTGAACGGGAGGATGGACGAGCCTTGATCAATGTCGCCGCTCACGGCGACGCTGCGGTTGAGCACGCCCGTATTGTTCGCCTGGTCGATGGAGGCGACCGGGGACGAAGCCGACCTGGTCGGGGGAGGCACGGCAGCGAATGGTCGTTCACGGGGGTGCGGGCCGGGCAGCGGGACAGCTCGCAGGCCTCGCCGCCGTACGTGCCGGGGATGGACGCGGCTGGCGTGATCGACGAGGTCGGGCCCGATGTGTCCGGGTGGGCCGTTGGTGACGAGGTGATGGCGATGGCGTTGCCGCTCAGCGCGCACGGTGGGGCCTACGTGCAGGAGCTCGTCGCGCCGGTGGGGTCGTTCTCGCGGATCCCTCGTGGGACGTCGATCGAGGCTGCTTCCACGGTGCCGATGAACGGGTTGACGGCGTTGCAGATCCTGTCGCACGCTTCGCTCGCGCCGGGGCAGACGCTCGCCGTGACCGGGGCTGCGGGGCTGCTCGGGAACTACGTGGTGCAGCTGGCGAAAGCGGCGGGGCTGACGGTGATCGCGGATGCTTCACCCGCTGACGAGGCGCTTGTGCGGTCGCTTGGGCCGGACCACATCGTGCGTCGCGGTGATGGGTTCGCTGCCGCGGTGCGCGAGCTCGTGCCGGACGGGGTGGACGCGCTCGCCGATGCTGCTGTGCAGCGAGCCTCGGTGGTGGACGCGGTCCGGGACGGGGGTGTCTTC
>NZ_JAIXIG010000003.1:75822-164204 GCF_020297365.1 Curtobacterium oceanosedimentum | reverse complement strand
GCCGCGACGGCTGCACCGGTCGCCGCTGCGCCGTCCGCCTCGACCACGACGCCGGCCCCGTCGGTGGCCGTCGACGCCACCGTCCAGGCTGCGGACGAGTCCTCCGGCGCCGTCCTCGTCGGCTACGGCTCGGCCACCTCGTCGCCGTCCCGTCGCAAGCCGGGTGCGCGGCGGGCCGCAGCGCTCGCGGCCGAGGCGAGCCGTGCCTCCAGTGCGGACCCGATCGCTGCCGAACTGGCCGCGACCGACCCCGGCGAGGAGGCGACGGCCGAAGCCGTCGCGGCGCAGGGCACGAGCCTGGCGCGCAAGCAGTCGCCCGCCGCGAACGTGCTCGCGAAGCCGCCGATCCGCAAGCTCGCGAAGGACCTGGGCGTCGAGCTGACCGAGATCGTCGCGACCGGACTCGCGGGCGAGGTCACGCGCGACGACGTCATCCGCCACGCCAAGCAGGCCAGCGTCTTCCGCAACATCGAGACGCCCGAGTGGGGCGACGTCCGCCGCGAGACCATCCCGGTGAAGGGTGTCCGCAAGGCGATCGCGACGGCGATGACCACGTCGGCGTTCACGGCGCCGCACGTGTCGCTGTTCGTCGACGTCGACGCGACCCGCACCATGGAGTTCGTCAAGCGGCTCAAGGCCTCGCCGACGTTCGCCGGGGTCAAGGTCTCGCCGCTGCTCATCGTCGCGAAGGCCGTCATCTGGGCGGTCCGCCGCAACCGCTCGGTGAACTCGACCTGGACCGACAGCGAGATCATCGTCCACCACTTCGTGAACCTCGGCATCGCCGCGGCCACCCCGCGCGGGCTGATCGTGCCGAACATCAAGGACGCGCAGGACATGTCCCTGTTCGAGCTCGCCCAGGCGCTGGAGGAGCTCACGTTGACCGCCCGCGACGGCAAGACCACCCCGAAGCAGATGGCGAACGGCACGGTGTCGATCACCAACATCGGTGTCTTCGGCATGGACACCGGGACCCCGATCCTCAACCCGGGCGAGGTCGCGATCGTCGCCATGGGCACGATCAAGCCGAAGCCGTGGGTCGTCGACGGCGAGGTCCGCTCGCGCATGGTGACGACCATCGGCGCCTCGTTCGACCACCGGGTCGTCGACGGCGACGTGGCCTCGCGCTTCGTGCACGACGTGGCGTCGGTGCTCGAGGAGCCCGCGCTCCTGCTCGACTAGGGCTCCGGGCGCACGCTCGCGCTCGGGCCGCGCTCGCGGGCCGCGGTCGCGTTCGGTGAGAAGGAATGCTCGGGTCGCCCCGCGGCCACCCGACCATTCCTGCTCACGATGTGCCGGCTCGCGGACTCGTCGCGTGGTGTTCACGTCGATGTCGGTGGTCGGCGGCATGATCGGTGCATGGTCCACCAGCTCCTGACCCCTTCGCAGGAGATCCGAACGGATCGCCTCCTGCTCACGCCGCTGTCACCGGCCGACATCGACGACGTCCACGCGCTGTTCTCCGACGCCCGGACGTGGCAGCACCTGCCGAGCGGCCGACACGTCGCGCGGAGCTCGAGCGTCGACATGGTGCAGCGGAAGATCGGCGGCCGAGCGCGGTACGGGTTGGGCTCGTGGGCCGTCCGGACCGCGTCCGACCACGGCTTCGTCGGGGTCGGCGGCGTCGACATGACCGCCGTCGGGGTCTGGAACCTCGGGTACCGCCTGGCGCCCGACGCCTGGGGTCAGGGCTTGG
The DNA here is from genome assembly GCF_020297365.1 of Curtobacterium oceanosedimentum. GTDB lineage: Bacteria > Actinomycetota > Actinomycetes > Actinomycetales > Microbacteriaceae > Curtobacterium. The sequence goes on along the minus strand of NZ_JAIXIG010000003.1, from coordinate 162,508 downwards.
CGTCCGAGATCGCCGGTGCCGCCGTCCGGGCCGCCGCCGAGACCGATGCCGCGGTGCCGGTCACCGGCCGGGTGCTCACGAACAACCCCGCGTCCGCCGCAGTGCTCCGTCGCGCCGGGCTCTCGCTCGTGTGGCAGGGCGCTCCCGGGGTGCAGACGCAGGCCGCTGCCGGGGTCGAGGGGCAGGTCTGGACGGACCGCGCGCTCTCCGACGAGCAGTTCGCCTGGCTCGTCCGCAACGCCTGAGCGCGCCAGCCGCCGTCGGGCGCTCACGTTGGTCTTCCGAGATCCACTCGCTACTGTGATGGGGACTGGTCATGTCCGCACATGACCACCGAGCAGATCAGCGATGGAGCCGAGGAGCCGATGACGAGCCGCATCACCGAGGGCGCCGAACCCAAGCACCAGCAGCTGCGGCGCATCCTGCTCGACCTCGTCACCACGCGCCTGGCCCCCGGGGCGGCGATCCCGTCCGAACGGCAGCTCATCGCCGAGTACGGGGTCTCACGGATCACCGTGCGCGAAGCCCTCGGGCAGCTCGTCAACGAGGGCTACCTGGAACGCGTGCGCGGCAAGGGCACCTTCGTGGCGCACCGCCCGGTGCAGTCGACGCTCCACCTGGCGTCGTTCACCGAGGAGATGCGGGCGATGGGGCACGAGCCGACGACGGTCGTGCTCGTCCGCGAGGAGTGCGTCCCGCCGAGGGACACGGCCGCCGCGCTCCGGATCGACGCGGACGTGCCGGCCTTCCACGTGAAGCGGCTCCGCATGGCCGACGGGGCACCGGTGTCGGTCGACGACGCCTGGCTCGTCGCCGACGCGTTCCCGGGCCTGCTCGACCACGACCTGTCCGGGTCGGTCTACTCGATCATCGCGACGGAGTACGGCACCCCGATCGACCGCGCGCAGCAGACCGTCGCCGCGAACCCCGCCGCCGACGACGTCGCGACCCTGCTCGGCACGCGCACCGGTGCGCCGCTGCTCGAGTTCGACCGGGTGTCGTACGCCGCCGACCGCCCGGTGGAGCACACCAGGAGCTGGTACCGCTCGGACCGCTACCGGGTGCAGATGGAGGTCACCGCCACCCGCGTCTTCGCCTAGGCGCGGCGCCGGGCCCCCGGGACGCGAGAGCGACCGTGTCCCGCGAACGTTCCGCGGGACACAGTCGCTCTGGTTGGGGGAGACCCCCTAGACCTCGAAGAGGGTGTCGCCGTCCAGCACCGTGGTGCCGACGGTGCCCTGGTCGACCGAGTCCGGCGTCGAGCCGAGCACCACGACGGGGCACACCGGCGAGTAGCCGGCGGCCGAGATGACCGAGGGGGTGAACCGGACGACCGGGTCGCCGGCGGTGACGGCCGCGCCCTCGGCGACGAGGAGCTCGAAGCCCTCACCCGACAGCTTCACGGTGTCGATGCCGACGTGCACCAGGACGTCGGTGCCCGCGGTGCCCTGCAGCGCGAACGCGTGCGGGTGCAGCTTGACGATCGTGCCGTCGACCGGGGCCACCGCGGTGACCGCACCCTCGACGCCCGTCGGGTCGACCGCGACACCGGCGCCGACGAGCTGCCCGGCGAACACCGGATCGGGCACGTCGGCGAGTGCGACGACCGGGCCGCCGAACGGGGTGCGGACGGCGGTCACAGCTCGTCCTGGATGTCCTGCGCGAGGTTGTCGGCGATCGGACCGACGATGACCTGCCAGCCGGTGCCGCCACCGACCACGGCCTGGGCCCCGGCGGTCTTCAGGGCGTCCTTGTCGACCAGGTCGCCGTCCTCGACCTCGACGCGGAGGCGCGTGATGCAGCCCTCGACCTCTTCGATGTTGTCGGCACCGCCGAGCGCGGCGATGATGTCGGCTGCCTTGATGTCGGCCATCGTTTCCTCCTCGTTAAGGGTTCTCGTACCAGGTTGACACCGGACCCCGCGCGGTTCAGACTACGGAACTGGTCATGACCGGACAGGACCGGGCCTGGGCGACTCCGCCCGAGGTTACCTGCGCCGGCTGCACGACTCAACTCACCCCGACAGCTCCACCCGATGACGAGAGGAACGCCGATGAGCACCGCTGCTGCAACGGACGTGCCGGAGAAGAAGAAGCCGAAGAAGCAGTCGAAGCTGTTCGCGCAAGCCCAGCGCCTCGGCCGCAGTCTGCTGCTGCCGATCGCGGTGATGCCGGCCGCCGGCATCCTCAACCGCCTCGGTCAGGCGGACATGCTCGGCGCGATCCCCGGCTTCGAGCAGGGGGCGTCGGTCATCGGCGCCGCCGGCAACGCGATCTTCACCTGGCTGCCGCTGCTCTTCGCCGTCGGCATCGCCATCGGCTGGGCCAAGAAGTCCGACGGCACCACGGCGCTCGCCGCGGTCGTCGGCTACATGGTCATGTACGAGGTGTGGAAGGTCATGTCGCCGATCGTCCTGGCCGGTGTCGAGGACGCCAACGGCGAGCAGAAGATGATCAACTACGGCGTCCTCGGCGGCATCGTGATGGGTCTCGTCTCCGCGACGATGTGGCAGCGGTTCCACCGCACGAAGATGCCCGACTTCCTCGGGTTCTTCTCGGGTCGTCGACTCGTGCCGATCCTGACCGCGGCCGCCGGCCTGGTCATCGCCGTGCTGATGTCCTTCGTGTACCGCTACTTCGACATCGCCCTGACCGCTGCCGGCGAGGCCGTCTCGGACAACGCCGTGATCGGTGGTGGCATCTTCGGGTTCGCGAACCGCATGCTCATCCCGATCGGTCTGCACCAGCTGCTCAACTTCTTCCCGTGGTTCCAGCTCGGCAGCTTCAGCAGCGGCGGCATGACGTACCACGGCGACATCCAGCGCTTCCTCGCCGGTGACCCGACGGCCGGCATCTTCCAGACCGGGTTCTTCCCCATCATGATGTTCGCCCTGCCCGCCGGTGCCCTGGCGATCTGGCGCAACGCCAAGCCGCAGAACCGCAAGCTCGTCGGCGGCATCATGCTCTCGGCCGCGCTCACCTCGTTCGTGACCGGCATCACCGAGCCGCTCGAGTACTCGTTCATGTTCGTGGCGTTCCCGCTCTACGTGATCCACGCCGTGCTCACGGGGACCTCGCTCGCCCTGGTGAACGCCCTGGGCATCCGCGACGGGTTCTCGTTCTCGGCCGGGGCGATCGACTTCGTGCTCAACCTCGGCAAGTCCGAGGGTGGCCTCTGGCTCATCCCGATCGGACTCGGGTACGCGGTCGTCTACTACTTCCTGTTCAGTTTCGTGATCAAGAAGTGGAACCTCCGCACCCCGGGGCGTGAGGACGACACGATCGCCGACAACACGATCGACGCGGCCACCAAGCCGTAGACGTCACCCTGTGACGGACGGGAGGCGCGGTGCCGGCTGGCACCGCGCCTCCCGTCCGTCGTCCCGGGGCGACACGTGCCCGACCGATGAGAGCGGTTTTGACAATCGTTATCAGCAAGCGGTACCGTCGGCACATGCGCAACCGCTTCCTCGCCCTCCCGCTCGTCGCCGGTGCCGCTGCGCTCGCCCTGACCGGGTGCGCGACCTCGTCCGCCTCGGGCGACGCCAGCAGCGACGGCACGATCAAGGTCGTGGCCTCCACGAACGTCTACGGCTCGATCGTGCAGAGCATCGGCGGTGACGCCGTCTCGGTCACGAGCATCCTGGACGACCCGTCGCAGGACCCGCACTCGTTCGAGTCGAGCGCCCGGACGCAGCTCGCCGTGTCGAAGGCCGACCTCATCATCGAGAACGGTGGCGGGTACGACGACTTCATGACGACGCTGGCCGACGCCTCGGACACGGAGGCCGACACGATCAACGTGGTCGAGCTGTCGGGCCTGGACCAGGGCGGCGACTTCAACGAGCACGTCTTCTACAGCTACCCGACGATGGTGAAGCTGGTCGACCAGGTCGCGAAGGACCTCAGTGCGCTCGACGAGGGCAGCGAGGACACGTTCCAGCAGAACGCCGACGCACTCACGAAGGAGCTCGAGGACCTCGAGTCGCAGACGGCCGAGGTCGAGCAGCAGGACGGCGGCGAGGAGGTCGCCTACACCGAGCCGGTGCCCGGGTACCTCTTCGACGCGATGGGGCTCGAGAACGAGACCCCCGAGGCCTTCGCCGAGGCGATCGAGGAGGACGACGACGTGCCGCCGGCCGCCCTCAAGGACACGCTCGCACTCTTCACCAGCGAGTCCGTCCGACTCCTGGCCTACAACGACCAGACCTCGAGCCCCGAGACCGAGCAGGTCGAGCAGGCCGCGAAGGACAACGACGTCCCGGTGGTGGGTGTGACGGAGACGCTCCCGAAGGGGGAGGATTACGTCTCGTGGCAGCAGGCGAACATCGACGCGGTGAAGGCGGCACTCCAGAAGTGACGACCTCGACCGCTCCGGCGGCGACCTCCGGCCCGGCGTCCACCTCGGTGGGCGACCGGGCTGCGGCTCGTCCGGTCCTCGCGCTGCGCGACGCCGGGCTGTCGTACGGTGCCCGGACGCTGTGGACGGGGCTCGACCTGGACGTCGCGCCCGGGGAGTTCGTCGCGGTCCTCGGCCCGAACGGCGCCGGCAAGACCTCGCTCCTGAAGACCGTCCTGGGGCAGCAGCGTCTGACGAGCGGCACGATGTCCTTCCTGGGTCAGCCCGTGCACCGCGGGCACCGGAAGATCGGGTACATCCCGCAGCAGCGGTTGATGGAGGCCGGCACCCCGCTCCGGGCGCGGGACATGGTGGCGCAGGGCGTCACCGGGCACCGGTGGGGCATCCGGCCGACCTCGCGTGCAGACCGAGCGCGTGTCGACCGGGTCCTCGACGAGGTCGGGGCGACGGCGTTCGCCGACGCACCCGTCGCCGACCTGTCCGGCGGCGAGCAGCAGCGCACCCGAGTGGGGCAGGCCATCGCCGCCGACCCGGCCCTGCTGCTCTGCGACGAGCCCCTCATCTCGCTCGACCTGCGGCACCAGCGCGGGGTCACCGAGCTGATCGACCGCCAGCGCCGGCAGCACGACGCGGCCGTGCTGTTCGTGACGCACGACGTGAACCCGATCCTCGACGTCGTCGACCGGGTGCTCTACATCGCCGGTGGGCGGTTCCGGATCGGCGCACCGGACGAGGTCCTGCGTGCCGACGTGCTCAGCGAGCTGTACGGCACCCCCGTCGACGTCGTCCGGACCATGGGGCGCATCGTGATCGTCGGGGCGAACGAGGCGCACGACCACCACGCGGGCGAGGTCGACCCGCACGCCGTCGCGCCCGACGAGGGGCGGATCTGATGGACCTGCTGTCGTCCGTCTTCTCGTTCCAGGACTACGGCGAGCTCCTGGTGCTCGTCCGGAACTCGATCTGGGCCGGTGCGGTGCTCGGCATCGTCGGCGGCCTGATCGGCCCGTTCGTCGTCGCGCGCAACATGCCCTTCGCGGTGCACGGCATCTCGGAGCTCTCGTTCGCCGGGGCCAGCGCGTCGCTGCTGCTCGGGGTGAACGTCGTCACGGGATCACTCGTGGGGTCGCTCGTCGCCGCCCTGCTCATCGGCGTGCTCGGCTCGCGGGCCCGGGAGCGCAACTCGATCATCGCCGTGCTCATGCCGTTCGGGCTCGGGCTCGGGATCCTCTGTCTCGCGCTCTACAAGGGCCGGGCGGCGAACAAGTTCGGGCTGCTCACCGGCCAGATCGTCTCGGTCGACAACCCGCAGCTGACCTTCCTGATCGTGATCGCGGTCATCGTCGTGGCGACGCTGCTCGTCATCTGGCGGCCGCTCATGTTCGCCTCGGTCGACCCCGACGTGGCCGCGGCCGCCGGCATCCCCGTGCGGACGCTCGCGATCGTCTTCATGCTCGTGCTCGGACTGGCGACCGCGGTGTCGGTGCAGATCGTGGGCGCGCTCCTCGTGCTCTCCCTGCTCGTCACCCCGGCGGCCGCGGCGCTGCGGCTGTCGTCGCACCCGGTCCTGGTGCCGGTGCTGTCGACGGCCTTCGCCGTGGTGTCGGTCGTCGGTGGGATCCTGCTCGCGCTCGGCGGCGGTCTGCCGATCAGCCCGTACGTGACGACGATCTCGTTCGCCATCTGGGTGGTCTGCCGGATCATCGGGTCGCGGCGGGACCGCCGTGGGCGCGACCGGGTCGCCCGCCGCGACGGGCGGGGCGGTGGCGCACCGGGCCTCCAGGCCGGGACGACCGGGACGACCGGGACGACCGGGACCGCAGGATCAGCCGAGACGAAGGTGGGTGCCCCAGCATGAACGCCGTGCAGAAGAACAAGCGGAACACGTGGCAGCGCGAGGCCGTGCGCGGCGCGCTCGACTCCACCGAGGGGTTCGTCAGCGCGCAGGCGCTGCACCAGCACCTGCGCGACGAGGGCTCCACGATCGGGCTCGCCACCGTGTACCGCGCGCTCGCTGACCTGGCGACCGAGGGCGACGCCGACTCGCTGCAGCAGGACGGTGAGTCGCTGTACCGCGCGTGCACGACCGACTCGCACCACCACCACCTGATCTGCCGGAACTGCGGTCGGACCGTCGAGATCGAGGCCGACCCCGTCGAGCAGTGGGCGCAGGACGTCGCCGCCGCCAACGGCTTCACGAACGCCAGCCACGTGGTCGACATCTTCGGCGAGTGCGCGGTCTGCACGGCGGCACGGACGTCGGGCACGGCCGCCGAGTAGCCTCCGACCATGCACGTCATCCTGGTCCCCGGGTTCTGGCTCGACGCGAGCGCGTGGGACGACGTCGCGCCGCTGCTCCGCGCAGCCGGCCACTCGGTGCAGGCCGTCACCCGCGACGGCGACACCCTCGACGAACAGGTCGACGCACTGGTCGCGATCCTGGACGACGTCGCCTCGCCCGACGAGCCGGTGGTGCTGGCCGGGCACTCCGGCGCCGGGCCGATCGCGTACATGGCCGCCGACCAGCGGCCCTCGCTCGTGGCCCACCTGGTCTACGTCGACACGTTCCCCGGGCCCGAGGGCGGGTGCGTCAACGACGAGCTGCCCGTGGTCGACGGGGCGGTGCCGCTGCCGTCGTGGGACGTCTGGGAACCCGCGACCGTGCGCGGCATGACGCCGGAGGTGCGGCAGGACGTCGAACGCCGGGCGATCCCCGAGCCGGCCTCGGTGCCGTCCGACCGGTTCCACTACACCGACGCCGCGCGGCACACCATCCCGGCGACGATCATCACGTGCGAGATCCCCGCGGCCGAGCTGCTGGCGATGGTGGCCGACCACCAGGCCTGGGCGGCGGAGCTCGTCGCCACCGAGGACCTGTCGATCGTCGGACTCGAGACGGGGCACTGGCCGATGTTCACGGCGCCCGAGCAGCTCGGCGAGCTCATGGTGCAGGCCCTGGCCCCGCGGCCGACGCAGGGCCCGTAGCGCGGCCGCGGCGCCTGCCGCGCCGCGCCGCCCGCGCCGCCCGCGCCGCCCGCGCCGTCCGCGCCCCGCCGCGCCGCCCGCGCCGTCCGCGCCCCGCCGCGCCGCCCGCCCCGTCGAGTGAGCAGGAGACGTCGGGTGCGTGTGCGGTACCCGACGTCTCCTGCTCACTCGGGGCGGTGGTCGGGACCACGCAGCCACGCGACCGGTCGCGCCCGGCCGCACCGGGCCTCCCGACCTGGAGGCGCGGCTTGCGACACGCCCGGTCCTCGCGTAACGTAGACCCCTGGTTCTCCGCGTCCGCGCGGCGAGCCCAGTTGTTCCAAGCCCTCCGACCGTCGCGAACGCCGCGGTCGCGCGGTGTCCACGTCCTCTTCGACAGGGGCTGCGGGCCTGGGCGGTCCGTACAACCCCCTCGCACGCTCCACTCCGGTGGTCGTGCGCGTGCGGACCAGGCAAGTGAACTTGGGTGCGGCCGTCCGGTCGCACGGTACTCAGGAGGAAACCATGGCAGCAGTGTGCCAGGTGACCGGCGCCGTTCCCGGCTTCGGTCACAACATCTCGCACTCGCACCGCCGGACGAAGCGCCGCTTCGACCCGAACGTGCAGAAGAAGACGTACTACGTGCCCTCGCTTCGTCGTAACGTCACGCTCACGCTCAGCGCGAAGGGCATCAAGGTGATCGACGCACGCGGCATCGAGTCCGTCGTCAAGGATCTCCTCGCCCGTGGGGAGAAGATCTGATGGCGAAAAAGGGTCAGGACATCCGTCCGATCATCAAGCTCCGCTCGACGGCGGGCACCGGGTTCACGTACGTGACCAAGAAGAACCGTCGGAACAACCCCGACCGACTCGTGCTCAAGAAGTACGACCCGGTGATCCGCAAGCACGTCGACTTCCGTGAGGAGCGCTAAGCATGGCGAAGAAGAGCAAGATCGCGAAGAACAACCAGCGTGCCGTCATCATCGCGCGCTACGCCGAGCGTCGTCTCGAGCTGAAGAAGGCCCTCGTGGACCCGAACGGCACCGACGAGTCGCGTGAGGCCGCCCGCGTGGGCCTGCAGAAGCTGCCCCGCGACGCATCGCCCATCCGCTACCGCAACCGCGACGCCATCGACGGCCGCCCCCGTGGCCACCTCGGTGAGTTCGGCATCAGCCGTGTCCGCTTCCGCGACATGGCCCACCGCGGCGAGCTCCCCGGCATCACGAAGAGCTCCTGGTAAGCACCCGCAGCACCCGACGCCCCGTCACCTCCTGGTGGCGGGGCGTTCGCTGTGTGCGGGGTACATCGGACCGTTCATTCGTCACATCTGCCCCTCCCGTATCCCCTCGGAGCCCCGACAACCCCGGAAATCCGGGCGAGTCGGCTGTTTTCACCCTGGGTGGCTGGTAGGTTCAACTCCGGTTCCGCCGGGCCCTCGGCCCACTGGCACCGTGGCACGGGGCAACCGCTCCGGGCGCCGGACGACACGTGCGTCCGACCGATACTGCAAGAAGTCCGAGGAGGACATCCATGGCTGACAAGTCACTGAACCGCACCGAGCTCGTCGCTGCCGTCGCCGCTGAGTCCGGCCAGAGCCAGGCCACCGTCAACGGCGTCGTCGACGCGCTCTTCAGCGTCGTCTCGACGTCCGTCGCCGACGGCACGAAGGTCACGATCCCCGGTTGGATCGCCTTCGAGAAGACGCACCGCGCCGCCCGCACCGGCCGCAACCCGCAGACGGGTGACGCCATCGAGATCGCCGCGAGCGACTCGGTCAAGGTCAGCGCCGGCTCGAAGCTCAAGGCTGCGGTCAAGTAAGACTGTTCCGCGCACCGGGAGGGACGGCTTCGGCCGTCCCTTCCGTCGTTCCCGGGAGGCCCGTCCCGGCTTCCACAGATCGGCCCGCCGGGTTCGGTGGCCGGGTGGCCACCACCTAGGCTTGACGGGTGAACCGGATCGCCCGCACCGCCGGTCCCGCCGTGCTCCTGCTCGTCGGGTTCGTCGCGCTGCTCACGGCGCTCGTCGTCGGAGGTGGGGCCGACCCCGCGCAGATCGCCGACCCCGGTCCCGCCGTCCGGTTCGGCCTCCCCATCGCGCGGCTCGTCGTCGACCTGTCCGCGGCCACCGCGATCGGCGCTCTCGCCCTCGCCGCCGTCGGGCTCTCCCGCTCCGGCCCCGAGTGGAACCGCGCCATCGACGTCGCCGCAGGTGCGAGCGGCATCTGGACGGTGTCCTCGGCCGTCGCCACCTTCTGCACCTTCCTCAGCGTCGCCGGCTCGCGGGTCAGCCTCGACGAGCAGTTCGGGCAGTCGATGGGCGTGTTCCTCACCGGCACCGACCTCGGGCTCGCCTGGCTGGTCACGGTGCTCGTCGCCGCGGCCGTCACGGTGCTCTGCTTCGCCGTCCGGTCGCGCGGCATGGTCGCCCTGACCGCCGGTGTGTCGATGATCGGCCTCATCCCGCTCGCACAGCAGGGGCACGCCGCGGGGACGGCCAGCCACGACGCCGCCGTCACCGCACTGGGGCTGCACCTGGTGGGCGCAGCGCTGTGGGTCGGCGGGCTCGTGCTCCTCGTGCTCCTGCAGGGGGTGCTGACCGGTGACCGGCTCGCCGCCGTGGTCGCGCGGTACTCGAGCATCGCCCTCGGCTGCTTCGTGCTCGTCGCCGTCTCGGGCATCGCCTCCGCGCAGATCCGCGTCGGGGCGCTGTCGAACCTCGCGACGCCGTACGGCACGCTCGTGCTGGTCAAGATCGGTGCCATCGTCGCGATGGGCGTCCTCGGCGCGCTGCAGCGCCGTCGGGTCATCCGCGCGCTGACGGCCGCACCGGACCGCCGCGGACCGTTCTGGGTGCTGGTCGTCGTCGAACTCGCGGTGATGGGCGTCGCGTCGGGCGTCGCCGCTGCGCTCGCGCGGACGGCCACCCCGGTCGACCGGGTCGCACCGAGCCGGACGGCGACCCCGACCCCGGCCGAGCTGCTGACCGACGACCCGTTGCCGTCGGCCCCGGGGGCCTGGGGCTGGCTGACGCAGTGGAACATCGACCTGTTCTGGCTCATGGTCGCCGTCCTGCTCGCGACGACGTACGCCGCCGGGGTGCTGCGTCTGCGCCGGGCCGGTGTGCGCTGGCCGGCACGACGTCCGGTGGCCGCGGCGATCGCCCTCCTCGCGCTCGTGGTCGCCACCTCCGGGTCGCTGCACCAGTACGACCGCTTCCTGCTCTCGGCCAACGTCGGGGCCCACGTGGTGATCGGCCTCGTCGTGCCGGCGCTGGCATGGGCTGCGGCACCGGTCGCGCTCGTCCGTGCCGCCGTGCACCCACGGACCGACGACAGCACCGGCGTGCGGGAGTGGACCGGGATCATCGTCGACCACCCCGCGGTGCGGTACCTGGCGCAGCCGTTCCCGGCCTTCGTGCTCGCTGGCGCGGTGTGGTGGGCGTTCTTCGCCACCGAGGCGCTGCGGTGGTCGGTGAGCGACCCCATCGGTCGGACCGTCATCGACGTCGTCTTCCTCGTCGTGGGGCTGCTGGCCCTGCCGACGCTGTTCACCCCGGTCGGGGTCGGGCAGCGCCGTCCCTCCGTGGCCGCGGCGCTCGTCCGGGTCGTCGGGGCACTCGTGGTCGCCGCTGGGCTCGTGTCGCTCGGTGTCGCCCTGCGCGGACCCCTCGGGCTGGTCCAGGCGTCGTGGTTCGGTGCGATGGGGCGGACCTGGGGCCCGGACCCCCTCGTCGACCAGGCGCGTGCCGGGATCGTGCTCGTGGCCGCGGGCGTGCTGCTCCTGCTGGTCGTCGGCGCGGTGGTGGCCGCGCGGCTCCGGCGCGACGGCGGAGCGGTCGACCCGGTGCGTGCGGCAGGGGCCGAGGCCTCCGTGGGTGCGGCGCGGTCCGAGCGGGCCGACCTCGCCGTGACGGAGTCGGAGGCGGGGCCCGCGCCCGCCCCGCACGTCGACGGTGCGTCCGGGGTCTCGGAGTCGTCCGGCCGTGACGGTCGCGGCAGCCGCGAGGAGCTCGACTTCGACGACGCCAGTGACGACCTGGACCGTGCCCCGGAGGCCGACGCCCGATGAGCATCGAGCTGAGCGACGAGCAGCGCGCGGTCTTCGAGTACATCGAGCACACCCGCGATCACGTCTTCATCACCGGGCGTGCCGGCACCGGCAAGTCGACGCTGCTCAACCACCTGTCGTGGAACACCGAGAAGCAGGTCGTCATCTGCGCGCCGACCGGCGTCGCCGCGCTCAACGTCGGCGGACAGACGATCCACTCGCTGTTCCGGTTGCCGATCGGCCTCATCGCCGACGCCGAACTCCGCCAGGGCCCCGACACCCGGAAGCTCCTCAACACGATCGACACCCTGGTGATCGACGAGGTCTCCATGGTGAACGCCGACCTGCTCGACGGCATGGACCGCTCGCTGCGCAAGGCTCGCGGGCGGCAGTTCGAGGCGTTCGGCGGCGTGCAGGTCGTGATGTTCGGCGATCCGTACCAGCTGCCGCCGGTGCCGGGCGACGCCGATGAACGGGCCTACTTCACCGATCACTACCGCTCGATGTGGTTCTTCGACGCGAAGGTCTGGCTCGAGACCGAGCTCAACATCATCGAGCTCGCCACCGTGCACCGGCAGCGCGACGATGCCTTCGCCGCGATGCTCACCGCGGTCCGGCACGGCCGGGTCACCGCGGACATCGCCGGGCAGTTGAACGCCGCCGGCGCCCGTCCGGCACCGGACGACGCCATCACCCTGGCGACCCGCAACGACACGGTGGCGCGGATCAACAAGGCGGCGCTCGAGCGGTTGCCGGGCAAGGTGAAGACCGCCCGCGCCGACGTGAACGGTGACTTCGGCGGACGGAACTTCCCCGCCGACGAGGCCCTCGAGCTCAAGCCCGGCGCCCACGTGATGTTCCTGCGCAACGACGCCGACCAGCGGTGGGTGAACGGGACGCTCGGCGTCGTGACGGCGATCCGCGACACCGTGTGGGTGGACGTCGACGGGGAGTCGTTCGAGGTGCAGCCGTCGGTGTGGGAGAAGTTCAAGTACTCGTACGACGCCGACAAGAAGGAACTCAAGAAGGACACCGTCGGGGAGTTCCAGCAGTTCCCCCTCCGCCTCGCCTGGGCGGTGACGATCCACAAGTCGCAGGGCAGCACGTACGACCGGGCCGTGGTCGACCTGGGCAACCGGGTGTTCAGTGCGGGGCAGACCTACGTGGCGCTGTCGCGGTTGACCTCGCTCGAGGGGCTGTACCTGACCCGACCGCTCCGCCCGCAGGACATCATCGTCGACCTGGACGTCCGTCGCTTCATGTCCGAGGCGCCGCGCATCGTCGCGACCGAGCTCGAGGCGTCGGCACCCGGTACCGAGCCCGACGCCGACTGACGCCCGGGGTCCCCGCCGCCGTCCGGGTGCGCTGGTCGCCGGTGAGGTCGCACTCCGGCCGGCATCGTCGGCCCCGAACCGGGGCGGAGTGCGACCTCACCGGACCGCCGCGTCGCGCACACGCACGACGCCCGCCTGCCGGAGGGGCAGACGGGCGTCGGGGAGTCGAGCGGAGCGTCAGGCGCGCGCCGCACGCAGCGCGCGGAGGTTCTCCTTGTCGGCACCGACCGCGGTGAGCAGCAGCAGCACACCGACGATCGCGTGGAACACGTTGTCGGTGGTGTTCAGCGCGAAGACGTTGGCCGAGGTGTCGACGAAGACGAAGCCGTAGACCGCGAACACGACGAGCAGGGCGCCCACGAGCAGGTTGCCGTTGCGCGAGCCGAGCGTGTTGCCGAGGCCGGTGATGAGCAGCACGACCGAGAGCAGCACCCACACCAGACAGAGCGCCGGGTTGACCCCGAACGCGTTCCAGAGCATGCCACCCTGACGGCTGAAGAAGCCCGGGTCGCCGTCGGCGGCGAAGAAGAACCCCATGGCGCCCCAGAGGGCCAACAGGCTGCCGGCCGTGAGCGCGAGGCCCCGGTTCGGGGACGCGGTGATGCCCGGTTCCTTGATGGCCACTTCGGTCTCCTCCTCGTACACTGCCGACGCGACGTGCGTCGGTCCCGCGTGGTGCGCCGGTGCGGTGACGCCCGCGAGACCGGTCGTCCCGGCGCGGAGCGCTCGAGCGATCGGGGTGCGGTTCCCAGCCTCCGGCGAGTGCTCCAACGGTATCGTGTCGGACCCCGACCGACCGAATCGCAGCGCCGCCGCCAACCGTGCGACGAGCCCGACGACGACCACCCCGAGGAGGACCAGCCCGGTGACCTTCACACCCGAGCGCACTGCACCCGAGCCACGTGGACCGTGGGTCTCGCGGCGGTTGCGGTGGGCTGCACTGGCGGCTGTGGGGTTCGTGATCGTGCCTCTCGTCTACGCGGTCGCGGTGCTGACGCCGATGGGGCAGCGAGCGGAGGACGCCGCGCTCGGCGGGGTCCGGGAGTCCGACCTGTTCGGTTCGGACACCGCGCTCAACGTCATCTCGGTGCCGGTGATCCTGTTGCTCGTCGTCGTGATCGTCGCCGTGGCGTTCGCCAGGCGACGGTTGTCGGTGGGCCTCGGCGCGGGCGTCGTGGTGCTCGCGTCGGCGGCCACCTCGACGCTCGTCAAGGGTATCGCCGTGCGCCCGGAGATCGCCCAGTCGACGACCCCGAACTCGTTCCCCTCCGGGCACGCGACGATCGCGCTCGCGGCGCTGTTCGCGGTCCTCATGGTCACGCCGCGGCGGTTCCGACCGCTGGTGACGGTCCTCGGTGCCGCGTACGCGGTGTTCGTGGCGAACCAGACCGTCGTCTACGGCTGGCACCGGGTCAGTGACATCATCGGCGCCTGCGCGATCGCGGTCTTCTGGCTCGGTGCCGTCCGTGCCGCCGGCCCGCGGGTGGACCGAGGGCTGCGCGGGGATCGGGACGGGCGACGGGGCCCGCGACGGGTGGTGAGCGTCGTCCTGCTCGTGGCGACCGGCGTGACGCTGGTCGTGGGGGTCGCGGCGCTCGTGCTCGGCGTGACCGGCGACGGCGTGCACGACCACGCGGCGGTCCTGGTGGCGGGGCGGATGGCGTCGAGTGCGAGCGTGCTCGCGGTCGTCACGGTGGTGTGGTTCCTGGACGGGATGCACCACGCCGCGCGCACCGACCCGGCCACCCTGCCGACCCGACCCTGACCGGGCGGGGCCGAGCCGGGCCTCCAGGCCGACGGGCCGACGGGCTGACGCACCGGACGCACCGGACGCATCGGACGGACTCGTCCGCGCCGCACCGCGGCTGGCGGGAATGCCACGCCCTGCGCTACGTTGTACTCAGCAAGTCGATGCAAACGCATCGAAATGCTCGACACGACAGCTAGCCAGGAGGCGGCGCATCATGCAGTTCGGCATCTTCACGGTCAGTGACGTCACGACCGACCCCACGACCGGCACCACGCCGGACGACACCACCCGCGTCCGGGACATCACGACGATCGCCGAGCACGCCGACCAGGCCGGCCTCGACGTCTTCGCCACGGGGGAGCACCACAATCCGCCGTTCGTCGCCTCCAGCCCGACGACCATGCTCGCGTACCTCGCTGCCCGCACCAAGGACATCACCCTGTCGACGAGCACGACGCTCATCACCACGAACGACCCGGTGCGCATCGCCGAGGAGTACGCGATGCTCCAGGTCCTGTCCGACGGCCGGATGGACCTGATGATGGGCCGCGGCAACACCGGCCCGGTGTACCCGTGGTTCGGCCAGGACATCCGGCAGGGCGTCAACCTGGCGATCGAGAACTACGCGCTGGTCCGCCAGCTGTGGGAGAACGAGGTCGTCAACTGGCAGGGCAAGTTCCGCACGCCGCTGCAGGGCTTCACCTCGACGCCCCGCCCCCTCGACGGCGTCGCGCCGTTCGTGTGGCACGGCTCGATCCGCACGCCCGAGATCGCCGAGCAGGCCGCTTACTACGGCGACGGCTTCTTCCACAACAACATCTTCTGGCCCATCCAGCACACCGAGCAGATGGTCGGCCTGTACCGCCAGCGCTTCGAGCACTACGGGCACGGCCGCGCCGACCAGGCGATCGTCGGCCTGGGCGGGCAGTTCTTCGCGCGCAAGAACTCGCAGGACGCCGTCGACGAGTTCCGGCCGTACTTCGACAACGCCCCGGTCTACGGCCACGGGCCCTCGATGGAGGACTTCGCCGCCCAGACCCCGCTCACCGTCGGGTCGCCGCAGCAGGTCATCGACCGGTACGCGGCCATGAAGGACCACGTCGGGCACTACCAGCGCCAGCTGTTCCTCATCGACCACGCCGGGCTGCCGCTCAAGACGGTGCTCGAGCAGATCGACATCCTCGCCGAGGACATCGTGCCGGAGCTGCGCAAGCTGAACGACGAGGGGCGCCCGGCCGACGTGCCGTCGGACCCGCCGTCGCACGCCTCGCGCGTGGCCGCGGCGATGGCCGCCGGCACGGTCGGCAGCGACCACGTCGCCGCCGAGGACGAGTGGACGGGCGCGTCCGTCTGACACGTGCGGTGGGCGTGATCGCAGATCGGACGGGAGGTGGGCCCCATCCGCCGGTTCCGGCGTGACGCGCCAGCGGCACGACGGCCGTGCCGGGAGGGACGGTGCCAGCTGGCACCGGGCCTCCCGTCCGTCTCGGTGCACGTGCACGTGCACGTGCCGACGTCACGCGGTCGGCGACACCTCACGGGATCGCTGGCGCGTGAGCTGTCGCTCAGCGCGTGCGTTCGGCGGTGGACTCCGCCACCGGGCGGGCCGGCACGAGCTTGAGGCCGACGACGCACCCGACGATCCCGGCGATGAACAGCACCCGCAGCACGGTGACGGGCTCGGCGCCGGTCGCCATGCCCCACAGCACGGTCAGGGCCGCGCCGGTACCCGTCCACACCGCGTACGCCGTGCTGATCGGGATGTGCTTGAGGACGTAGCCGAACGCCACCAGGCTGAGGATGATCGTGACGGCGAACACCAGCGTCGGGCCGGGCTCGGTGAAGCCGTCGCTCGCCCCGAGCGCGGTCGCCCACACGGTCTCGAGCGCGGCGCTGACGAACAGGACGACCCACGCCACGTCAGCTCACCACCTTGAGGCCGACGACGCACGCCACCAGGCCGAACACCAGGGCGAGGCGGGCGAACGACACGGCCTCCTGGCGACGGAGGACCGCGACGACGACGGTCAGCGACGCCCCGATCCCGACCCAGACGGCGTAGGCGGTGCCGACCGGGATGCTCTTCATCGCGAACGCGAGCCCGACCATGCTCAGCGCCATCCCGGCGACGAACACGATCGTCGGGACGACCTTCTTGAAGCCGTCCGACGCGCTCAGTGCCGTCGCCCAGACGGCCTCGAGCACGCCGCTCAGCACGAGGACGAGCCATGCCATGGAGTGGATCCTTCCGGTCGCCGTAGTCGCACGACTGTGCGACAACGGCGTCGACGCTAGCACGATTTGGTACGACTGTGCGAGTATGTCGCCGTGGCCAGGAGCATGGACGTCGACGAACGGCGCCGCACCGTGTCCGAGGCGGCCTGCCGGGTCCTCGCCCGCGACGGCATCGGCGCGCTGAGCGTGCGGAACGTCGCCGCCGAGGCCGGGCTGCCGCCGAGCACCGTCCGCTACACGTTCCCCACGCAGGCGAGCGTCCGATCGCACGCGCTCGAGCTGGTCTTCGACGCGACCGCCGACCGTGTCGACGCTATCCCGGCCGTCCTGCACGGCACCGCCTACGCCCGGGCCGTCCTGCTCGAGCTGCTGCCCCTCGACCAGGAGCGCCGCGTCGAGCTCGACGTCTACCTCGCCCTCGGCACCGCGGCCCTGACCGACGCCGAGCTGCGCCCGATGCACGACCGGGTCGTCGACGAGATGCGGGAGTGGTGCGGCCGGATCCTGCGCGCCGTGGGTGTCCCCGCCGCCGACGTGCCGTACGAGACGCGACGGCTGCACGCCCTGGTCGACGGGCTCGCGATGCACATCGTGCGGCTCGACCCCGGTGGGGACGCCTCGTGGGCGATCGACACGCTCGACCGGCACGTGGCGGGCATCGCGCGGGTCTGACGCGCGCGGCACGGTCGCGTCGCCGGGACGGTCGTGGTCGCGCTGCCGGGCGCGGGCGCAGGCTCGCACGACACGGGTCGCCTATCCTGTCCCGGTGACGACGACCACGCCGCCGCCGCAGCGCACCCGGAGCCTGACCGGCCCGGGCCTCGTGCTGCTCGCCGTCGTCGTCCTGCTGGGCATCCGGCTGTTCTCCCCGAGCATCGGGACCGCGGGGCTGCCGGACGTCGTGCAGGACTTCCTGACCCTGGCGATCAGCGTCGTCGTCGAGTCGCTGCCGTTCGTGGTGCTCGGCATCGTGCTCTCGATCGTCGTCGAGGTGTGGGTGCCGGTCGGCGCGCTCGAGAAGGTCCTGCCGCAGAACGCGTTCGGGCGCCGGGCGGTCATCTCCCTGATCGGCATGCTGTTCCCGGTGTGCGAGTGCGGCAACGTGCCGCTCGCCCGCGGCCTGATGATGCGCGGCTTCACCCCGGCCGAGGCGGTCACGTTCCTGGTGGCCGCGCCGATCCTCAACCCGCTCGTCATCATCAGCACCGCGCAGGCGTTCGGCTGGTCCGGGTGGATCCTGCCGGTCCGGATCGTGGGCGGCTTCGTCGTCGCGAACCTGGTCGGCTGGATCGTCGCCGCGCACCGCCGTCCCGCCGACCTGCTGCTCCCCGCCTTCGAGGCCCGCTGCCGTGCCGCCGTGGGAGCGCCCCGCGGGCTGCACCGCTGGCGGCAGAGCGCTGCGCAGTTCGGCGGCGAGAGCGCGACGATGATGCCGGCGCTGTTCGTCGGTGCCGGCCTCGCCGCCGCCATCCAGGTCGCCGTGCCCCGCTCCACCCTGGTGGCGATCGGCTCGAACCCGGTGCTGTCCGTCGCCGCGATGATCCTGCTCGCCATGACGATCTCGCTGTGTTCGAACGTCGACGCCTTCTTCGCGCTGTCCTTCGCGTCCACGTTCCTGCCCGGGTCGATCACGGCCTTCCTGATCATCGGGCCGATCATCGACGTCAAGATGCTCGCCCTGCTGCGCACGACCTTCCGGGTCCGGTTCCTGGTGCTGCTGTCCGTCGTGTGCGTCCTGTTCGCCGGAGCCGTCGGGTTGGTGATGAATGTCCTCGTCTGATGCACGCAGCAACGCGGCCGCGTACCTGGGCCTCGGGTCGGTGCTCGCCGTGGCGCTCTGCACGCTCTGGCTCGCACTGGTCGGGCACCTCGACCTGTACATCAACCCGCGCTACTCGGTGTTCACGGTCGTGCTCGCCGCCGTCGGGGTGCCCGCGTCGATCGCCGGCCTGGTCGTGATCGCCCGGGGCCACGGTCACACCCACGGCGACGAGGCGGACGAGCACGACCACGGAGCGCACGCGCCGGCACGCGGTCGTGGCGTCCGACTCGCCCTCGGTGGTGCCGCGGCGGTCGTCACGGTCGGTGTCACCGTGGCGATGCTCGTGCTGCCGCCGACGACGCTGTCCGCGCGGACCGCACAGCAGCGCAGCGTCGACTCGGCCACCCTGTCGAACGCCACCGGCTCCGAGGCGGCGGTCGCGCTGCTCGGCAGCGAGGGTGTCGACACCTCCGAGTACGGCGTCAAGGACTGGGCCGCGCTCATCCGGCAGACCACGGACACCACGGCGCTCGTCGGCAAGCAGGTCGAGCTCACCGGCTTCGTCGTCCCGGGACCGCAGGGCTCGTTCACGCTGACGCGGTTCGTCATCAGCTGCTGCGCCGTCGATGCGCAACCGGTCGGGATCGGGGTCGTCGGCGACGGCAAGGGCGCCGACGCCGTGCCGGACGAGGGGCAGTGGGTCACCGTCCGCGGGGCCCTGGCGGCGAACCCGGACCAGTCCGCCGACGCCCGCATCGTGATCCGGGCCGCGAAGCTCACCGAGATCGCGCAGCCGGAGGACCCGTATGAGTACTGAGGCCCCGGGCCGTGGGGACCACCGCGCGCGCCGACCGGTCGCGCACCGGTTCCACCGCCGGTACCTCGCGGTGGTGCTCGTGCTCGCCGTGGTCGCCGCGCTCGCCGCGGTCGTCGGCTCGCAGCAGGGGCCGCGGCTGCGCGACGTGTCGTACGACGCCGGCGACCTGGTGTCCCGGCCGGCACAGCGCGTCATCCTCACCGCCAACCAGGCACTGCAGCGGGTGTCGCCCGACGACGTCCGGGTCAGCCCGGCGGCAGCGCACACCGTGACGTCGAGCGGCAACACCATCGCGGTCGAGTTCGACGGACCCCTGACCTACGACAGCGACTACACGGTCACCGTCACGGACGTCCGGGCTCCCGGGCAGCGGGCGACCTCGGACCTGACGGCCGCCGTCCGGACCGGCAGCACGGACGTGCTCGCACTCGTCCCCGGGGCGCCGGGGGCGCAGGACCGCATCGTGCGCCGCTCGCTCGACGCCGGTGGCGCGACCACGGTGTACCAGGGGACCGCGATCTCGGAGTACGCCCGCCTGGGGCGCTCGCTGGTGGTGGTGAGCGGCACGGACGCGCGCTCCTCGGTCGACATCGTGCCGCTCAGCGGCGGGGTGCAGGACGCGGACGCCCCCGTCGAGCACCTCACCCTGCCGACCTCGGCGGGCCGGGTCACGGCGCTGCACGCGGCGGACGACGGCGCCTCGTTCGGCTTCGAGTACGCCGACACCTCGACCGGGCAGTCCCGCAACACCGGGCTGTACGTGGTCGACATGACCGGCACCCACCTGCCGACGGCGATCGCCGAGGACGGCACGCCGCAGACCGGCGCCGTGCCGATGACGGTCGGCCAGTGGGCCTACGTGCCCCGGACCGAGAGCGCGTTGGTCCGCACCGGCAGTGACGACCTGGTGCTCGTCGACATGAGCGGCCGCGCCGACCCCGTGCGACTCGGCAGCGCCACGTACCTGCACGGCTTCGTCGGCACCGGCACCACGGCGGTGGTGGAGACCGGCACCGGCATCGTGCGCCTGGACCTGACCGACGGTGCGGAGCGTGCGCTGCAGGCGCCCGCCGCCAGCACCGATGCGGCCGTCCTCGGCCGGATCGCCCAGCTGACGGACGACACGTACCTGCGTGTGCTGGGGGACGTGCGGTCGGACGGAACCATCGCGGCACGGATCGTGCGTGTGGACGGGGACCGGGCCTCCCGGCTGCCGGTGACCATCCCGGACGACACGAGCGTCACGGCGGTCTGCCCGTCGCCGAACAGCCAGTTCGTCGCGGTGGCGACGAAGTCGGCCGGCGGCGAGCTGGTGAGCATCGTGGACGCGACCTCCGGCGCGCTCGAGGCGAGCGTCGACGCCGGGTCGGTCGACTGGTGTGGTGCGCTGCCGTCCGGCGACGAGGTCGGCTGACGGTCCCGAGACGACGGACGGGAGGCCCGTTGCCAGCTGGCAACGGGCCTTCCGTCCGTCAGGTGGTGCCGACTACGCCAGCGTGGCCGCGTCGATCACGAAGCGGTAGCGGACGTCCGACGACAGGACGCGCTCGTAGGCCTCGTTGATCTGGTCGGCGCTGATGAGCTCGGTCTCCGGCAGGATGTCGTGCTCGGCGCAGAAGTCGAGCATCTCCTGCGTCTCGCGGATGCCGCCGATGGCCGATCCGGCCCAGCTGAGCCGGCGCGGGATCAGGGCGAAGGCCGGGACCTCGAGCGGCTCCGACGGAGCACCGACGTTGACGAGCGTGCCGTCCACCTTGAGCAGGCCGAGGTAGGCGCCCATCGGGATCTTCGCCGAGACGGTGTTGATGATGAGCTCGAAGGAGTTCGCGAGCTGCTCGAACGTCTCCGGGTCCTTCGTGGCGTAGTGGGCCGTCGCGCCGTAGCGGAGCGAGTCCTCCTGCTTCGAGGTGGTCTGCGACAGCACCGTGACCTCGGCACCCATCGCGACGGCGATCTTGACGGCCATGTGACCGAGGCCACCCATGCCGACGACCGCGACCTTCGTGCCGGGGCCGGCCTTCCAGTGGTGCAGCGGCGAGTAGGTGGTGATGCCGGCGCAGAGCAGCGGCGCGACCTTCTCGATGTCGAGCGACTCGGGGACGCGGAGCACGAAGTCCTCGTTCACCACGACGGCCTGCGAGTAGCCGCCCTGGGTGATGCTGCCGTCGGCCGGGTCGACGCCCGCGTAGGTCTGGATGTTGCCCTTGAGGCAGTACTGCTCCTCGCCGGCGAGGCAGTTCTCGCACTCGCCGCACGAGTTGACCATACAGCCCACGCCGACGCGGTCGCCGACCTGGTGCTTGGTGACGTTCTCGCCGACGGCGGTGACGTGGCCGACGATCTCGTGGCCGACGACCTGCGGGTACTGGATGGGACCCCACTCACCGCGTACGGTGTGGATGTCCGAGTGGCAGATGCCGGCGTAGGCGATGTCGATCTCGACGTCGTTCGCGCCGACGTCACGACGGGTGATGGTGGTCTTGACGAGCGGCTCGGTGGCGGACGGTGCCGCGTAGGCGTTGACGGTACGCAATAGTCTCCTCGTGGGGGTGGAGTGTCCGGGCCGGGTGCGGCCCACGTCCCAGTCTCGTGGAGCGCGCCATCGGGTGGGAGGTACAACCAGGACACCCCTGTGCGGACCGACAGACGCGGGTCAGACCAGTCGGGCGAGTCGCTGTCCGGCGATGCGGGCGAAGCGCAGCGGGTCGGCCAGGGCGTCGTCGGGTTCGCCCGTCGTCTGCGTCGCGAGCACCGTCAGCGAGGCCGCGGCGTCGAAGTCGTCGAGCGGGGCGTCGATGTCCCCGGCGACGAGCATCGCGCGGGCACCGGGCGCGTGCGCCGCCGCCGACGCCCGCACGGCGCTCGGGACCTTGCCGACGGCGGACTGCGCGTCGTACCGACCCTCGCCCGTGACCACCACGTCGGCACCGTCGAGCAGTGCCGGCAGGCCCAGGACGTCAGCGATGCCCTGCGCCCCGCCGACCAGCGTCGCGCCCCACGCGAGCAGCCCGAAGCCGACACCACCGGCAGCACCGGCACCGGGCGTCGACGGGTCGACCTCGGGGAAGCAGCGCGCCCAGTCGGCCAACCGTGCGTCGAACGCCGCCACACGGTCGGGCGTGATGCCCTTCTGCGCGCCGAAGACCGCGGCCGCGCCGTCCGGTCCGAGCAGGGGCGAGGTCACGTCGGTGAGCACGACGGCACCCTGCGCGGGTGGGCGGCGCAGGTGCGTCGTGTCGACGGACGTGACGTCGTCCAGCAGTTCCGCTCCCTGACGCCACCGCGGCGGGTGCTCGGGGACCGCGGGATCGACGTGGACGAGTGCGCCGAGCCCGATGAGTGCGTCGACGCCGCCGTCGGTCGAGGCGCTGCCGCCGATGCCGAGCACGAGTCCGGTCGCCCCGGCGTCGAGTGCGGCGGCGATCGCCTCACCGAAGCCGCGGCTCGTCGCGGTGTCGGGCAGCGGCTCGTCGAGCAGGGGCAGGCCGCTCGTCGCCGCGAGCTCGACCACGGCACGGCCGTCGGGCAGCCGGAGCCAGTGGGCGTCGACCGGGGTGCCGGCCGGCCCAGTCACGGTGACGGGGACCCGGACCGCCCCGGGTGTCGCGGCCGCGAAGGCGTCGAGCGTGCCCTCGCCGCCGTCGGCCATCGGGACGAGGACGACGTCGTCGTCGGGGCGTTCGGTCAGCCAGCCGTCGCGGATAGCCGCGGCGATCGCGGCTGCCGTCGCGGTGCCCTTGAACGAGTCCGGAGCCACGATGATGCGCACGGGTCCACCGTAGTGGCCGGTCGCGGGGCGCCGGCGTGTGCGCGGGACGCCGTCTTCTGCGCGAGACGCCTCCGATCCCGGCGGCGTCTCGGCGGCATGGGGGCGTCGAGCGGAGACGCCGGTGTGTTGCAGAGGAACGCGTCGGGCGAACGCCTCGAGCGGGGACGCAGCGTCAGCGAGCCAGCGACGCCGCGGACTCGGGCGCCGGCAACGCGAACCGCGGGTGCGGCGCCCTACCCGTCGCGAGGTCCGCGAGCATCTCCCCCAGCAGCGGCGCGAACTTGAAGCCGTGCCCCGAGAACCCCGTCGCGACGGTCAGCGGCCCCACCCGGTCGATCACGAAGTCCTCGTCGGGCGACGTGTCGTACAGGCAGCTGATGAAGGTCGGCCGCGTCGCGTCGACCCCCGGCACCCACCGCGCCACGTACGCCTGCAGCCGCTCGGCCTCGGCCGCCACGGGCACGAAGTCGCGATGGTCCGGGTCGACGACGGGACCGGTGCCGTGGAACCCGACCTTGACGCCCTCGCCCGGCGTCAGCAGCCCGTACACGTCGTCGCCGTCAGCCCAGTGCACGAAGCTCGGCCACGCCGCGTCCGGCAGGTGGCTGGGGAAGTGCGCGGGCTGCTCCTGGGTGACGCGGACGGCCGGGAGGCCCGCCCCGCGTCCGGCGAGCAGGTCGCGGACCAGCGTGGGAGCCCAGGAGCCCACGGCGGCGACCACGGACGCGGTGCGGACCGCGGTGCCGTCGGACAGGGTCACGGTGACGTCGTCGCCGTGGTCGTCGAGTCCGGTGACCCGGGTGTCGAACCGCAGCTCGGCGAGCCCGGTCCGCTCGGCCAGGGTGAGCAGGACCTCGATGGTGCGCTCGGAGCGGATGCGCCCGGCGGTCGCGTGGGTCAGCACGTGCCCCTCGAACGCGATGCCCGGCCAGCGCGCGGCGGCGGCCTCCGGCGTCAGGGACTCGTGCGGGATGCCGGCGGCGGCGAGGGCGGCGGCGATCGCGTCGACGACCTCTGGCCGACCGTGGTCGACCGCCCCCGTGCGGACGACGAGCTCCTCGCCGACGATGCCCCCGAGCTGCTCCCACAGGCGGAGCGCACGGGTCGTGAGCGCGACGTACTCGGCGTCGGCGTAGCCCTGCCGGAAGATCCGGGTCGCGCCGTGGGACGAGCCGAGGTGGTGCCCGCGGGCGTGCTGCTCGACCAGGAGCACGCGTTCGCCCCGGGCGGTGAGTGCGTACGCGGCCGCGGCACCGACGACGCCGGCGCCGATGACCACGGTGCGGGGAGTGGGGGAGGAGGCCATGCGGCGAGCGTACGACCTGACGGAGCGAGTGACGGGAATCGAACCCGCGCTACCAGCTTGGGAAGCTGGAGTTCTACCATTGAACTACACTCGCGCGCCCCGGTGGACGGGACGCAGCAAGCCTAGCGGATTCTCGCCTGGACGCCAGCCGACCGCTCACCGGAAGCCGCGCGCCGGAGCCGTGTCGGGCCTCCCGAGTCTCCGCTGTGAGCCCGCCTGCCTGACGGACAGGTGTCGCGCCCGTGTGTACCGTCCAGGGAGTCCCAGCCCCCGACCGAGGAGGACCCGGATGGTCAGGCATCCCCTCATCGACGACGTGGTCGGTCGTGCCCTCGTGGTCGAGTCCGCCGCTCCCGTCGTGTGGTTGACGGACGCCCTCGCGTCCCTGCTCCGACGTGCGTCGGACGCGGGACGCACGGTGGTCTTGCGCACCGGACGGGGATCCGCGATCACCCCGGCCCTTCGGCACGCCCTCGGTGCGTACGGCGCCGCGTGGGCGGTCGCCGACTTCGACGGCACCCTGCGCGACGGGCGCACCGGCGTCGCGGCCTCGGACATCGAGGACTTCGTGCACCGCGGCCCCGAGCTCCTGGGCACCCCCTCGCCCGAGCACCCGGTCGCCGCCGACTCCGTGCGGCAGATCAGCATCGACCTGACGCTCCGCCACCACCCCGGCCGTGCGGTCGACATGGGGTCGGCGATCGAGGCGCTGTGCCACACGGTCGGCACCTGCCCGACCCGGTGGGGCACCGCCGAGCCCCTCACCGTGCCGTGGGACCGCTGGGTCGTCACGCAGTACGCCAAGCACGAGGCGCCGGGCATCTCGACCTCGTACGCCGTCGGCGAGGGCTTCTCGGCCACGATGACCGCGCACCTGGTCGCGGGGGTCGTCGTCGAGACCATGTCGGCCGTGCTCACCGTGCCCGAGGAGAACACCGACCCCGACCTGGCGAACCGCATGTTCGACGCCGTGCAGCGCGTCGCCGACCAGGTCGTCCCGGTGTTCGGCGTCGTGATGCAGCGTCGCGGGGACGCCGACCACCTGGTGCGTGCCGTCTCGCACGGCGAGCCGTCGCCGCTCGCCGTCGTGGTCGGGCCCGAGGCTGCCGGGTTCCTGGACCGCGACGGGGTGTGGCCGCCGCCGCGCACCACGACCGCCACGTTCGGCACGGGGGCACGCAGTGCCGACCCGGATGCCGACGCCGGGATGATCGTCCGCTTCGAGGACGGCTGGGAAGCCCTGGAGTCCTTCCTCGACCGCATCGACGAGGACCGCTTCCTGCAGCTCGTCGGTGGTGCGCCGCTCGACCCCGCCCACGACGAGGGCACGCTCGACGGACACCTCCGGGACGGCCGTGTGGCGGGCGGTCAGGGTGCCGCGTGACGTCACGATCCTGAGTCGTCGCGCGATCGAGGCCCGCGAGGTCGCCGAGGCGTTGCTGCTGCACGACGAGACGTGGGGTGTCCGCGCCCTCGACGAGGGGCCGATGCTGCAGGTCTGCCGTGACGCAACCCACCCGGTGATCACGGTGCTCGGCGTGCGGCGGGTGGACTCGTCGGACGAGGTCGAGCGGATCCTGCCGGACGCCCCGTCCCTGACGACCCCGCTGTGGTGGGTGGACACCGTGACCCCGACGGGCCCGGACGGCGAGGACGGCATCGCGGCAGCGCTCGACGCGGCCATGGAGCTCGACGCGGTCTGCATCGTCCACGGCGACTGAGCGGGTCGGACCGGGGCCGTGCCCCGAGCGGTCAGTCCCGCTTGCTCATCGCGGCGAGGCGCTCGTTGTAGGCCTTGAGGTCGGCGTCGCCGTCGCGGTCGGCCTTGCGGTCCAGGCGCTTGGCGTCGCGCTTGTCGGAACGCATCCAGTTCCGCACCACGAGCAGCGCCACGAACACCATGGGCAGCTCCGAGGCACCCCAGGCGATGCCGCCGCCGGTGTGCTGGTCGTCGAGCAGGGCGGCGTCGTTCGTCTGCCCGAGCGCGTGGAACCAGTCGATCGCGAACACCGACTGCGACGTCATCACGGCGACGCCGAAGAAGGCGTGGAAGGCCAGGGTGGCGAGGAGCGTGATGATGAGCATCGGGTACGGCGGACGCTTCGGGCCCGGGTCGACGCCCACGAAGACCCAGAAGAACAGGTAGCCGCTGAGCACGAAGTGGACGATCATCGCGACGTGCCACTCGTGCGACTGCATCGCGGCCTGGTAGGCGGGCGTGAAGTAGAACACCACGAGCGACCCGGCGAAGATCACGCCCGCGACGGCGGGCTTGCCGAGGAACTGCATCCACCGCGAGTGCACGAACAGCATGAGCCACTCGCGCGCCCCGCGGGAGCCATCCGTCCGCACCGGCAGCGTCCGGAGCGCGAGCAGCACGGGGCCGCCGAGCACGAGCGGCAGCGGCACGAACATCATGAGCAGCATGTGCTGGAGCATGTGCGACGAGAAGTGGATCATGCCGTAGACGGCGGGGCCGGCCGAGGTGGTCCAGGCGAAGAGCGCGCACCCGATCAGCCACGCGATGGTGCGTCCGACCGGCCAGGCGTCGCCCCGCTGCCGGAGCTTGCGCACGGCGAGCAGGTACCAGACGGCGCCGACCACGGCGAGGCCGAGCCAGACCCAGTCGATGTGCCAGTGGGTCAGGTAGGTCTGCACGGTCTGGGCCGGCGGGAACGGGAAGCCGATGAGCCCGGAGCGGGTGTCCTCGCCCGTCTCCGGGGTCTGCGGGATCGGCGGCTGCGACCGGGACACCGCGACCGAGACGCCGATGGCGACCGCCATGAACACGATCTCGGCGAGGGCGAAGCGGGTGAACCGACCGCGGTCGAGCGGGGCGCGGAGCAGGCCCGGCACGAGCCGACGCCGCTGGACGACCCCGGCGACGCCGAGCAGCACGAGGATGAGCGCCTTGACCGTGATGAGCCAGCCGTAGCTCGTCGTGACGAGGTCGAGCGGCCCGGTCAGGCGCAGCGAGGCGTTGACCACGCCCGAGAACGCGACGGCGCCGAACGACCAGCCGGCGAGCGTCGAGTACCGGGCGACCACGCGGCCGGTGGCACCCTTCGTGCGCGTGCGCAGGACCAGCACGGCGACCAGTCCGCCCGCCCACACGCAGACCCCGACCAGGTGGATCGCCAGGGAGTTGACCGCGTTCGCGTGCTCGAGTGCGCCGGCCGCGTGGCCGGACAGCGCGAGGGGGAGCAGTGCGAACAGGCTCGCCACGGTGCCGAAGGCCAGGGTGGTGACGCGGGTGGCGAACGCGGCGATCACGGTCGCCACGAGGATCGCGACCGCGGAGACCACCAGCGCCTGGCCGATCTCGACCTGGAACGCGAACAGGGCGAAGTTGCGGGCGAAGACCGGGTCGGTCAGCGGGACGCCGAGTGTGTTCGCCCCGGTCAGGACGATGCTGACGGCCGCCGCCAGGAACCACACGGCACCGGTCGCCGCAGCCCAGCGGGTCGCCCGGTGCTGCACGCTCGACAGGGCGCCGTGGTCCTTCTTCTGCGCGGGCAGGGCGAAGGCCGCCACGATGAGGAGTCCGACGGTGAGCGCCGCCATCGTGTCGTGCACGACCCGGGCGATCGGCATCCCGTAGTCGACGACGTCGCCGGCCGAGACGAGCTGCTGATCGGCACCGAAGGCGCCCGTGAACGTCAGGCCCAGGATCGAGCAGGCGACGGCGAGCGGGACCGCGATGACGAGGACCGTCGCGACGGTGGACGAGCGCCCGGGCGAGGGGGCTGCGTCCGGTGCTGACCCGGTGGGCTGGGTTTCGGGTGACGTGACGGTCATGACCGTCCAATGGTAGGCGCGCCGGCTGGCAAGCAGCCCCTCGGGTGCGCGTTCAGACGCGGTGTTCCCAGATGCCCTCGGAGCCGACGCCGACGAACCCGACGGCCTCGTTCACGTCGAGCATGTGACGGTTCTCCTCGGCGTTGAACGTGATGATCGAGGGACGCCCGGGGAACCGCTGCTCGAGCTCCTGGATCCCGACGACCTTGAGCAGCCAGCCGAGCCGGTGGCCGCGGTGCTCGCGGAGCACCAGGGTGTCCCACTGCTGCGCGGGCCGAGCGGGGTCGTCCGGCACCGACAGCTGCGTGAAACCGGCCAAGGTGGTGGTCGGGACGTGCTCGACGGCCACCGTGAGCAGGGTCCGCGGGGCTCGTGCGAGCTCGTCCTCGTGCTCGCGGAGTCGTTCGGCGGTCCAGACGTCCTCGGGCTCCGCCATGTCGCCGGCGGGCGCGTCGGTGCTCATGCGGGTCTCCAGCAACGCGATGCCGTCGAGCCACTGCTCCGGTGTGCGCCCGGTCCAGGCGTGCACGCGGTACTGCTCGCCGGCGGCGGACGCCGCCCGCTCGTGCACGCCGCGCACCACGGTCGTGTCCGCCGGCAGCGTGAGCCGGCTGATGCGGTTCACCTGGCCGAAGTGCCAACCGCGGGCGGTCAGGAACCGCACGCCGGCCTCGTCCTCCGGGACGGCGCCGTACCCGGTCGGGGCCTGCACGTACCCGGGCCCGGACGCCGGACCGACCTGCCGTGAGACGGCGTACGTCTTCCACTGCGTGCGGCCGTCGGCGCGGGCCATCGACTCCAGGTGGTCGGCGAGCAGCGTCCCGACACCGCGGCGCTGGTGCTCGGGCGCGACGCCGACGGACAGCCAGCAGTTGGTGGTGCCGGGCTCCTGCTTCGTGTCGTACGAGCCCGCTCCGACCACGGTGCCGCGGTGGTCGCGGGCGACGACGAGGCGACTCGGGGCGCCCGGCTCGCGGCACAGCGGCAGGTACTCCTCCGGTGTCCACGCCAGCTCGTGCAACCCGTGCACGGCGGCTTCGGCGCCGTCGGACACGGCGCGCCAGGCGGCGAAGGTCGCGACGGTCGCCGGGTCGTCGTCCATGCTGGCGGGCACCGGGATCTCGTCGACGGTGTACGTGGTCATCGTGCTCTCCGAACGCCGCCCGTCGGGGTGGTGGGCAGCCTGGCAGTATACCGGCGCGCCGCCCGCTGCCGCTAGGCTTCTGCGCGTGCTGCTCTCCGACCGCGACATCACCGCCCAGCTGGCCGCAGGCCGCATCGGTCTCGACCCGTACGACGCGTCGCTCGTCCAGCCGTCGAGCATCGACGTCCGGCTCGACAAGTTCTTCCGGCTCTTCGACAACCACAAGTACCCGCACATCGACCCGGCGGTGGACCAGCCCGACCTGACCCGGTTGGTCGAGACGGACCCCGACGAGGCGTTCGTGCTGCACCCCGGTGAGTTCGTCCTCGGGTCCACGTTCGAGGTCGTGACCCTGCCGGACGACATCGCCGCGCGGCTCGAGGGCAAGAGCTCGCTCGGTCGCCTCGGCCTGCTGACGCACTCGACCGCCGGGTTCATCGACCCGGGCTTCTCGGGGCACGTCACGCTCGAGCTGTCGAACGTCGCGACACTGCCGATCAAGCTCTGGCCCGGCATGAAGATCGGGCAGCTCTGCTTCTTCCAGCTGTCGAGCCCGGCGGACAAGCCCTACGGCTCGGCCGAGTACCAGTCGCGCTACCAGGGGCAGCGCGGCCCGACGCCCTCGCGTTCGGCGCTGAACTTCCACCGGGCGGACGTGTCGGGGGAGCGCTGACGCCCGGAACCCGCAGACCGAACTGAAATGTTCAATGCTGTGTATCGTTGCAGCATGTCCGCGGTTCCTCCACGACCTGCACCGCCACTGTCGGCGGCAGCGCTCATCCGTGACGCGCGCGAGCGCGCCGAGCTGACCCAGGTCCAGCTCGCGCGCCGCGCCGGGGTCACGCAGAGCGTCATCAGCACGTACGAGAACGGTCGACGGGAGCCCTCGCTCGCCGCGTTGCAGCGGATGCTCCGGGCGGCGGGGTTCACGACCACCATCGACCTGCAGCCGGTCGAGGAGTCCCCGCCGCTCCGCGAGCGCGTCGCCGCGGCGCGCGACGACCTGGTCGCCGTCGTCGAACGGTTCGGCGGCAGGAACCCCCGCCTGTTCGGCAGCGTCGCCCGCGGCCAGGACGGCCCGGACAGCGACGTCGACCTGATGATCGACGTCGACGACGGGCTCGGCATCTTCGCGCTCATGCGCATCCAGGACGCCGCCGAACGGCTGCTCGGGGTGCGCGTCGACGTGGTGGACGCCGCGGGGATGCACCCCGAGGTCGTCCGGAGTGCGGTGCCGCTGTGATGGCGGAGGACGGATCGCGTCGCGCCGTCGGCGACCGCCTCGACGACGTGATCCGCGCCTGCGAGGCCATCCGCCGCTACGTCGGCGACCCACGGTTGCCGGAGGACCTGGTGCACGACGCGGTGCGGATGCGGTTGGTCGAGATCGGTGAGGCGGTCCGGGTGCTGCCCGCCGCCGTCACGGCCGGTGAGCCGGACATCCCGTGGTCACGGGTCTCGGACCTCGGGGAACGGCTCACCCGCCGGTACTTCGACACCACGCGCGCCGTCGTGTCCGGGACGGCGCGCACCGATGTCCCGCACCTGGCCGCCGCCGCGGCGCGGCTGCGCGCCACGCACGGGTGACCCCACGCCGGACGGGAGGCACGGATCACGACGTGCGCCGCGCCTCCCGTCCGCCGTGGGGCCGGCCCCGGACGACGCAGGACGGCCCCGTCTCGCCGAGGCGAGACGGGGCCGTCCGTGGTGCGGGGGAGATCAGCCCTTCTTGGCGAGCTCCTCGAGGGTGTCGTTGCCCTCGTAGGCCTCGACCGCGTTGTCCTTGGTGACGAGGACCGGGGTGAGCTCGATCGCGGGGACCGTCTTCACGCCGTTGTAGTTGTTCGTCTTGTCCATCTTGGTGTCCGGCTTGTCGCCCTTCGCCAGGGTGGAGACGAGGTCGACGGCCGCCTGGGCCTCTTCCGTGGTGTTCTTGTAGATCGTCGAGTACTGCGTGCCCTGCATGATGAGCGGGATCGACGCGGTCTCCGAGTCCTGCCCGGTCACGACGGGGGTGTC
The DNA here is from genome assembly GCF_020297365.1 of Curtobacterium oceanosedimentum. Classification (GTDB taxonomy): domain Bacteria; phylum Actinomycetota; class Actinomycetes; order Actinomycetales; family Microbacteriaceae; genus Curtobacterium. The sequence continues at coordinate 131,205 of NZ_JAIXIG010000003.1, read as the reverse complement.
CTTGCCGGCGGCCTTGGTCGCGGTGAGGATCGCACGGGCGAGCGTGTCGTTCGGCGAGAGGACGCCGTCGAGCTCGGTGTCACCCGTGTAGTACTGCGCGAGCAGGTCGGTCATGCGCGACTGGGCCTTCTGCGCGAGCCAGCCCTGCGTGACGACCTTCTGGAAGGTGGTCTGACCGGAGACGACCTTGATCGTGCCGTCGTCGATCTTCGGCTGCAGGACGTCCATCGCACCGTTGAAGAACACGGTGGCGTTGGCGTCGTCCGGCGAACCGGCGAAGAGCTCGACGTTGTACGGCTTGTCGCCCTTCTTCTCCTCGAGGCCCTTGAGCAGCGCCTCGGCCTGGAGCTGGCCGACCTTGAAGTTGTTGAACGCCACGTAGTAGTCGACGTTCTTCGTGTTCAGGATGTTGCGGTCCCAGGCGATGACGACGGCGCCGCGGTCCTTGGCGGACTTGACCTGCGCGGTCAGCTGCGAACCGTCGGCGGCACCGATGATGACGGCCTTCGCGCCCTTGGTGATCATGCCCGAGATCTGCGACTGCTGGTCCGGGACCGGGTTGCCGGCGTTGGCGTACTGGATGTCGGCCTTGAAGCCGGCTTCCTCGATCGACTTCTCGAACGCGGCGCCCGCGAGGACCCAGTTCTGCGAGGTCTTGGCGGGGAGCGCGACGCCGATGAGGTCGCCCTTCTTGATGGTGCTGCCGCCATCGCTGCCGGAGTCACCGGAGGTGCCACGAGCCGAGCAGCCGCTGAGGGCCAGGCCCGCGATGAGCGCCAGGCTGAGGCCGGCGACGATCTTCTTGCGCATGTGATTGCTTTCTCTTCGTTGAGGAGGTGGGGCCGGAGCCCCGGTGTGGAGTGTGGGACTAGGGGAGGGTGATCTTGTCCGGTTGGTCCTCGATGGACCGCGGCTGCTGGGCGGCCACCGTGTTGTCCTCGGTGTCCTTCCGCTGGAACTGCCGCAGCATCCCACCGATCAGGGACGGACGACCCTGCGACTTCGAGTAGACGTCGAAGGCGACGGCGACGAGCAGGACCAGGCCGCGGATGATCTGCACCTGGTTCGACTCGAGGCCCATGAGCTGCAGACCGTTCGACAGCAGCGCCATCACGAGGCCACCGATGATCGAGCCGGAGATCGTGCCGACACCACCGGCGACGGCTGCACCACCGACGAACACGGCGGCGATCGCGTCGAGCTCCCAGCCGGTGCCGTCCGCGGGGCCGGAGGCACCCGAGTAGGCGACGAACACCATGCCGGCGATGGCGGCGAGGACGGACATGTTCATCATGACGAAGAAGTTGACCTTCTTCGCGGAGACACCGGACAGGACGGCGGCGTTCGCGTTGCCACCGACGGCGTAGACCTGGCGACCGAAGATGGTGTTCTTCGTGACGAAGCCGTAGACGATGGTCAGCACACCGAGGATGATCGCGACGATCGGGACCGAGGTGCCGATGGGGCCGGCGGCGAACAGGTAGGTCGCGACGAGGGTGACGGCGACCAGGATGCCGGTGCGGACGATCGAGACCCACAGCGGCGGGACCTCGGCCTGCATCTTCTTGCGGCGGGCACGGCCACGGGCCTCGATGATGATGAGGGCGAGGATCGTGACGAGCCCGATGAGCAGGGTGCCGTTGCTGAAGCCGAAGTCCGGGCCGAAGTCACCGAGGAAGCCGGCGCCGATCGGGATGAAGTCGTTCGGGACGGGGACCGAGGTCGAGTTGCCGATGATCTGGTTCACACCGCGGAAGATGAGCTGGCCGGCCAGGGTCACGATGAAGGCCGGGACCTTCACGAACGCCACCCAGAAGCCCTGCCACGCACCGATCGCGGCGCCGCAGGCGAGACCCAGCAGGATCGCTGCCCACACCGGGAAGTCCCACACGGCCATCGACTGCGCGACGACGATGCCGACGACCGCTGCGACCGAACCGACCGACAGGTCGATGTGCCCCGCGATGATCACCATGACCATGCCGAGCGCCAGGATCAGGATGTAGGAGTACTGCAGGAACAGGTTGATGACGTTGGTCGGCTCGAGGATGAGCCCGTTCGTCGTGATCGAGAAGAAGATCAGGATCGCGATGAGCGCGATGACCATGCCGTACTGGCCGATGCTGTTGCCCTTGCCGAAGAGCAGTTTCAGGTTGTTCATGAGGCGGTGGCGCCCTTCCGCGCGGAGGTCATGCTGCGCATGAGCGATTCGGGATCGGCCTTGTCGGCCGGGAGGTCAGCGGTGATCTGGCCCTCGAAGATGGTGTAGATGCGGTCGGACAGACCGAGCAGTTCGGGGAGCTCCGACGAGATGAGGATGATGCCCTTCCCCTCGGCCGCGAGCTGCTGGATGATCCCGTAGATCTCGAACTTGGCGCCGACGTCGATACCGCGGGTCGGCTCGTCGAGGATCAGGATGTCCGGGTCGGTGAACATCCACTTCGACAGGACGACCTTCTGCTGGTTGCCGCCGGACAGCTTGCCGACGTTGTCCTCGACGCTCGGCACCTTGGTGCGCAGCATCTTCCGGTACTTCTCGGCGACCGAGTACTCCTCGAGCGAGTCGACGACACCGGCCTTCGAGATCTTCGGCAGGTCGGCGGCGACGGTCGAGCGCTTCACGGTGTCGAGCAGGTTGAGCCCGAGCGCCTTGCGGTCCTCGGAGACGTAGCCGAGGCCGTTGTCGATGGCCTGCTGGACGTTCGTGACCTTGATCTCGCGGCCGTCCTTGATGATCTGGCCGTCGAGCCACGTGCCGTAGGAGCGACCGAACAGGCTCATCGCGAGCTCGGTGCGCCCCGCACCCATGAGCCCGGCGAAGCCGACGATCTCGCCGCGGCGGACGTGGAAGTTCGAGCCCTTGCAGACCAGCCGCGACGAGTCGAGCGGGTGCTGCACGGTCCAGTTGCGGACCTCGAAGAAGGTCTCGCCGATCTTCGGGGTGCGGTCCGGGAACCGCGACTCGAGCGAGCGACCGACCATGCCGCGGATGATGCGGTCCTCGTTGACGCCGTCCGCCTTGACGTTGAGCGTCTCGATGGCCTTGCCGTCACGGATGATCGTGATCTCGTCGGCGATCTGCTCGATCTCGTTGAGCTTGTGGCTGATGATGATGCTCGCGATGCCCTTGGCCTTCAGCCCGACGATCAGGTCGAGCAGGTGCTGCGAGTCGTTCTCGTTGAGCGCGGCGGTCGGCTCGTCGAGGATCAGGAGCTTGACGTCCTTGTGCAGGGCCTTCGCGATCTCGACGAGCTGCTGCTTGCCGACACCGATGTTCTTGATCTGCGTGTCGGGGTCGTCGGCCAGGCCGACGCGGGCGAGCAGGTCCTGCGCACGCAGCTGCGCGGCGGTCCAGTTGATGACGCCACCGCGGCTCGGCTCGTTGCCCAGGAACAGGTTCTCGGTGATCGAGAGCTCCGGGACGAGCGCCAGCTCCTGGTGGATGATGACGATGCCGGCCTGCTCGGACTGCTTGATGTTCGAGAAGCGGACCTCTTCGCCCTCGTAGACGATCTCACCGCTGTACGTGCCGTAGGGGTAGACGCCGGACAGGACCTTCATCAGGGTCGACTTGCCCGCGCCGTTCTCGCCGCAGATCGCGTGGATCTCGCCGGCGCGGACGCTGAGCGAGACGTCGGACAGCGCCTTGACACCAGGGAACTCCTTGGTGATCGAGCGCATCTCGAGGATCGTCTCGGGTGCGGTGATCGACCGGGTCTCGAGGCCGGTGTCGATCGGGGTTGACGCCACAGTGCATCTCCTTCTGCCGCTTCGACGCGGCAGTGTGTTCGGTGGTTCTGCTGCGGCAGCGAGTGCACAGGCGGGCCTGTGTGGACTTCGTTGTCGCGTCCGGATCCGGCTCGGTGCGACGCTCATGTGAACGGTCACATCGGCAGGACGGAGGCAATTTACGCACAGCCTCGGTGCGGCTGTCAATTCGGATTGGTCGCGTTTTCGTAACGGCCTGCGCGATCCGGCGGGAACGTCCCCCGGCCTGGGGGCAGGGCGGCGCGCAGCTGCCGTCCGTTGCGTGGTTCCGCACGTCGGACGGGAGGCCCGTGGCGGGCCCGCCACGCGCCTCCCGTCCGACGCCGGGCGCCTGCCGGGCCGCTCAGTGGCTGCCGGACCGCTCAGTACCTGTCGACCCGCTCAGCGCCGGTCGGACCCGCTCAGCGGCTGCGGGGCGCGGCCGACGAGGCGCGCACGACGAGCTGGGGGACGATGTCGATCGGCCGGAGCAGGTCGCCGTCGCCCGGCAGCAGCAGGTCGACGCAGCGGCGGCCGAGCTCGGCGAAGTCGACCTGCACGGTGGTGAGCGGGGGCCAGAAGTGCTTCGCCTCGGGGATGTCGTCGTACCCGACCACCGACAGGTCGCCGGGCACGTCGAGCCCGTAGGAGCGCGCGGCGTGCATCACCCCGAGCGCCATCTGGTCGTTCGAGCAGAAGATCGCGGTGCAGTCCCGCCACCGGAGCAGCTCGCGACCGGCGTGGTAGCCGAAGTCGGCGGTCCAGTCGCCCAGGATCGGCGGCACGACGGTCATGTCGCGGTCGGACATCTCGCGCAGGAACCCCTGCATGCGGGCGTCCGCCTCGATCCAGTCCCGCGGCCCCGCGATGTGCCGGACGTACTCGTGCCCCAGGTCGAGCAGGTGCGCCGTGGCGAGCCGGGCGCCCTCCATCTGGTCGACCCACAGCGCGGTCGGGTCCTCGCCGACGCTGGCGCGCATCGTGACGTACGGCGTCTTGATGCCGAGTTCGGCGATCAGGTCGAACACCCGTTGCTGCGGGGCGATCACCACGATGCCCTCGACGTCCAGGTCGAGCAGGTGTCCGAGTCCTTCGCGCACCGCCGTGTCGGTCGCCTCGGCGATGTTCGCCGTGGTGACCGAGTAGCCGCGGAGCATCGCCGCGTCCTCGATGGCCTGCAGGGCGACGGCGGGCCCGTAGTGGGCACGGCGTGCCGTCAGCACGCCGATGGTGTGCGTGCGGCTCGTCACCAGCGCCCGCGCGGCGCGGTTCGGCCGGTACTGCAGCTGCTCCATCGCCGCGACGACCTTGTCGCGCGTCTCCGCCCGGATCGCGTCCGAGTTGTTCAGCACGCGCGAAACGGTCTGGTGGGAGACCCCCGCCACCCGCGCGACGTCACGGATGCTGGGCGAACGCGGTTGCTGTGTCCGCGGTGACGCCATTGCTGCTCGTTTCCGCCCGGGGCCGTGGCACGTCGATGTGCACGTTCACATTCCGGGCCAGATCATTATGCACGTCCGGCGCACGGACGCCAGCTGTGCGTCGATCGACCGGACGCTCGGCACCGGTCGCGCCCACGGCGGTCGGGCGCGACCGTCGAGCGCGGCGGGGGTCAGCGGGTGACGTGCAACCCGGCGGTCTCGAGCTCGGCGAGCTGCCACCCGAGCCACGGGCTCCAGGCGAACGGCGCGCCGGCGACGGCGGACCTGAGAGCATCCTCCGACACCCACGCCCGCTCGGCGACCTCGTCGTCGGCGGGCGCCGGGGTGTCGTCGGTCACCGCGCGGAAGACCGGGCAGACCTCGTTCTCGACGATGCCGGAGGCGTCGACCGCGCGGTACCGGAACTCCGGCAGCACGACCTCGACGTCGCGCACGGTGATGCCCAGCTCACGCTCGGCACGGCGGGCGATGGCGTCCTCGAAGGACTCGTCCGGGCCGGGGTGGCCGCAGAAGGTGTTCGTCCAGACACCGGGCCAGGTCTTCTTCGACAGTGCGCGCCGGGTGACGAGAACGTCCCCGTCGACGTTGCGCACGTGGCAGGAGAACGCCAGGTGGAGTGGCGTGTGGTCGGTGTGCACCGTGAACTTGTCCGCCGTGCCGATCGGGGTACGGTCGTCGGCCAGCAGCACCACGGATTCAGGGAAAGAAGTCATCTGTGTCGATAGATTAGGCCAATGAGCGAGGAAGCGACCACTGTGCCGCACATCGACCTCGCGCTCGTCGACGACTGCCTCGAGCGCTTCTTCGCCGTGTCCTCGGCCCGCGCCGAGCGGTACGGCCGACCCTCCGAGGAACTCTGGCGGGTGCTCCGCAAGGCGAGCATGGGCGGCAAGCGCTTCCGACCGCGCATGGTCCTGACGGCCTACGCCGGCATGGGCGGCTCCGACGTGCACGCCGCGGCGAACGTCGCCGCCGCCTACGAGCTGCTGCACACGGCGCTCGTGGTGCACGACGACGTCATCGACCGCGACTGGTCGCGGCGGGGACAGCCGAACGTCGCCGGGTCCTTCCGTGACACGGGCACGACCGGCGGGCTCCCGCTGCCCACCGCCGAGCACCGCGGGATGAGCGCGGCCGTGATCGCCGGCGACCTCGCGCTCGCCGGTGCCCCGCGCTTCATCGAGGCGTCCGGCGTCGACGGCGACCGACGGCAGCGGCTGCTCGAACTGCTCGACGAGGCCGTGTTCGCCAGCGCCGCCGGCGAGATGACCGACGTCGACCTGGCCCTCGGGGTCATGCCGACGGTCGACGAGGTCCTGGCGATGGAGCGTGCGAAGACGAGCGTGTACTCGTTCGAGGCGCCGCTGCAGTCCGGTGCCGTGCTCGCGGGCGCCGACGAGGACGTCGTCGCCGCGCTCGGTTCCTTCGGTCGCGAGATCGGCATCGCGTACCAGATCGTCGACGACCTGCTCGGGGTGTTCGGCGACGAGACGATGACCGGCAAGAGCGTCCTCGGCGACCTCCGCGAGGGCAAGCGCACCATGCTCATCGCGTACGCGGCGACCACCGACTGCTGGCCCGACCTCGAGCCGTACCTGGGCGACCCGGACCTGACCGAGGCCCGGGCCGACGAGGTCCGTGCGACCCTGGTGACCTGCGGTGCCCGCGCAGCTGCCGAAGCGCGGGTCGCCGAGCACACCGCCCTGGCCCGGGCCGAACTCGCCCGGCTGCCGTACCACCTCGCCGACCACCTGGAGGCCCTCGTGACCGAACTCGTGGAGCGCGCTCGGTGACCCACAGCACCACCACGGCGCCCGGGTCCCGCCCGGGGCGCCTGCAGCTCTACGACGCCACGGCCGAGGCCGCTTCCGGCGTCGTCATCGACCGCTACTCCACCTCGTTCGGGCTCGCGAGCCGCCTGCTCACGCGCGACACCCGCGAGCACATCCGGAACGTGTACGCCCTGGTCCGGGTGGCGGACGAGGTCGTCGACGGTCCCGCCACCGAGGCCGGTCTCGACCGCGACCTCGCCCGCACCGTGCTCGACGAACTCGAGGCCGACACCGAGCGGGCGATCGCGCTCGGCTTCTCGGTGAACCCGGTCGTGCACGCCTTCGCCCGCAGCGCCCGCGTCACCGGCTTCGGTCCGGAGCTCACGCGGCCGTTCTTCGCCTCGATGCGGATGGACCTGGAGCGGACGGAGCACGACGACGCCTCGTTCGACGCGTACGTGTACGGCTCGGCCGAGGTCGTCGGGCTCATGTGCCTGCGCGCCTTCGTGTACCGCGCCGGCCGGCCGACGTTCGACCAGGCCGAACTCGTGGCCGGTGCGCGCGCGCTCGGTGCGGCCTTCCAGAAGGTGAACTTCCTGCGCGACCTGCACGCCGACTTCGAGGTGCTCGGTCGCTCGTACTTCCCGGGCGTCGACATCCGCTCGTTCGACGAGGCCACGAAGGACCGCCTGGTCGCCGACGTGCAGGCAGACCTCGACCACGCGGCGCGGACGATCCGGCTCCTGCCGGCCGACGCCCGCAACGCGGTCGGTCTCGCCCACGCCCTGTTCCAGGAACTCAACGACCGGCTCGCGCGCACACCGGCGAGCCGCCTGGTGACGACGCGCGTGCGCGTCCCCAACACCGTGAAGGCCCGCCTCGCCGCGCAGGTCCTCGCCGGACGCGCACCGCTCCGGTCGCGCGCCACCACCCACCGGCCGGGAGGCCCGTCATGACCCCGCCCCGCGCCTCCCGACCCGAGACGGTCGCCCCCACCACCCGGCGCGCGGTCCCCGCGCGCCGTGCCGTCGTCGTCGGCGGCGGCATCAGCGGCCTCGCCGCCGCCGCGCTGCTCGCGCGCGACGGCTTCTCGGTGACCGTGCTCGAGCAGCGCACCCAGCTCGGCGGCCGCGCCGGCTCCTGGGAGCGCGACGGGTTCCGGTTCGACACCGGCCCCTCGTGGTACCTCATGCCCGAGGTCTTCGACCACTTCTTCCAGCTGCTCGGCACCTCCGCCGACGCCGAGCTCGACCTGGTCCGGCTCGACCCGGGCTACCGCGTCTACAGCGAGGGCCACGACGAGCCCATCGACCTGCGGGCCGACCGCGAGGCCAACATCGCCCTGTTCGAGTCCGTCGAGCCCGGTGCCGGTGCCCGGATGCGGAAGTACCTCGCCTCGGCCGAGGACACCTACGCGATGGCCATCCGCCGGTTCCTGTACACGACGTTCCAGGACCTCACGAAGCTCGCCGCCCCGGACGTGCTCCGACGCCTGCCCAAGCTCGCACGGCTCCTGCTGCAGCCGCTGTCCTCGCGTGCCGCGTCGGCGGTGCGGGACCGTCGCCTGTGGCAGGTCCTCGGGTACCCGGCGGTCTTCCTCGGCACGAGCCCGTACGCCGCGCCGAGCATGTACCACCTGATGAGCCACCTCGACCTGGCCGACGGGGTGCTCTACCCCAAGGGCGGCCTGACCGAGGTGATCTCCGCCGTCGAGCGGGTGGCACGTGCCGAGGGCGTGACGATCACCTCGGGTGCGACGGTCGAACGGATCCTCGTCGAGGACGGCGTCGCCACGGGCGTCGTGCACCGCGACCGCGACGGGGTGCAGCACACCGTGCCGGCCGACCTCGTCGTGAGCGCCGCCGACCTGCAGCACACCGAGATGCAGCTCCTGGCGCCCGAGCACCGCACGCACGGCGCCGACCACTGGAAGCGGCGCGACCCGGGGCCGAGCGCCGTGCTCGTGTACCTCGGCATCGACGGTCCGACGCCCGGCCTGCTGCACCACACGCTGGTGTTCACCGCCGACTGGAAGGCGAACTTCGGCGCGATCTTCGGCAAGGACCGGCACGTGCCGGACCCCGCCTCGATCTACGTGTGTGCCCCCTCGGAGACCGACCCGTCGGTCGCGCCCGAGGGGTCGAGCAACCTGTTCGTCCTGGTGCCCCTGCCCGCCGACCTGTCGATCGGCAAGGGCGGCATCGACGGTGCCGGCGACGCACTGGTCGAGCAGATCGCCGACCGTGCCATCGACGTCGTCGCGGAGCGGGCCGGTGTGCCGGACCTGCGCGACCGGATCCGTGTGCGCCGCACGATCGGGCCCCGGGACTTCGCCGACGACCTGAACGCCTGGAACGGCTCCATGCTCGGGCCGGCGCACACCCTGCGGCAGAGCGCGTTCTTCCGCGAGAAGAACGCGTCGAAGAAGGTCGAGGGGCTGTACTACGTCGGTGCCTCGACGATCCCCGGCATCGGTCTGCCCATGTGCCTGATCAGCGCCGAGGTCCTGCTCAAGCGGATCCACGGCGACACCAGCACCGAACCGCTGCCGACGCCGCTGCGTGCTCCGCGGGACCGGGCCGAGCAGGCCTGATGCCCGGGCTCTACCTCGCCGGCCTCGTGGTGTCGCTGGTCGGCATGGCCGTGCTCGACGCGCGCTTCCGGCTGTTCTTCTGGCGGGCACCGTGGCGGGCCGCGGCCGTGACGGTGGTCGGCGTCGCGTTCTTCCTGGTGTGGGACGTCGCCGGGGTCGCCGCCGGGATCTTCTTCATCGGGCCGCAGAACCTGCTGACCGGCGTGCTGCTCGCGCCGGAGGTCCCGCTCGAGGAACTCTTCTTCCTGCTGCTGCTCTGCTACTCGACGATGAACCTGGTCGGGTTCGTGCGGCCCCTCGTCGCGCGCTCGGCCGGACGGCGGCGGTCGTGAACGGCTCCGGCGCCTACGCGCTCCTCGCCGTGCCGTTCTTCGCTGTCACCGCGGTCGTCGCGGTCGTCGCCGGGATCGTCGCGGCCCGGCGGGCACGCGCGGCCGGGCGGGCACCGGCGAACGGGCGTCGCGTCGCGGTGCTGACGTCGGTGATCGCCGGCGTCGCGCTCCTGCTGATGACGGTCGTGTTCGACAACGTCATCGTCACGCTGCGCATCGTCGCCTACGACCCCGCACTCATCAGCGGTGCGAAGATCGGGGCGATCCCGGTCGAGGACCTCGCCTACGCGGTGTCCGCCATCGTGCTGCTGCCCAGCCTCTGGGTCCTGTTCGACCGGACCGGCGGACACGGCCGGACGGGCGCACGCGACCGGTCCGGCGCGCGCCCCGCGCCCGACCCGACCACAGCACCAGCGGAGGACCCGAAGTGAACGCCAGCACCGCCTCCAGGCCGTCGACCGCGCGCGCCCTGTTCGTGTCGTCGCGACCGATCAGCTGGGTGAACACCGCGTACCCGTTCGGTGCCGCGTACCTGCTCGGCAGCGGGGTGGGGGTCGACGGCGGTGGTGAGTTCTCGCTCGTCGCGTTCCTGGTCGGCGTCGTGTACTTCCTGGTGCCCTACAACCTGGCGATGTACGGCATCAACGACGTCTTCGACTACGAGTCCGACCTGCGGAACCCGCGCAAGGGCGGGGTCGAGGGAGCGCTGCTCGACAAGAGCGTGCACCGCACGACGCTGTGGGCCGTCGTCGTCACGAACGTGCCGTTCCTCGTCGCCCTCGTGGTGCTCGGGGCGGTGTCCGGCAACGGTCCGTGGTCGTGGCTCGTCCTGGCGATCAGCGTCTTCGCGGTCATCGCGTACTCGGCGCCGGGGCTGCGCTTCAAGGAGAAGCCGTTCCTCGACTCGCTGACCTCGTCGACGCACTTCGTCTCGCCCGCGGTCTACGGGCTGGCGCTGGCCGGGCCGCACTGGACGGGTCAGCTCGTCGCGGTGTGCGTCGCGTTCTTCCTGTGGGGCGTGGCCTCGCACGCGTTCGGCGCGGTACAGGACGTCCTGGCCGACCGGGCCGGGGGCATCGGCTCGGTCGCCACGGTGATCGGCGCGCGGGCCACGGTGCGCCTGGCCTTCGTCGCGTACCTGGTCGCCGGGGTCGCACTGCTGTTCTCGGCGTTCCCGGGGCCGATCGCCGCGGTCGTCGTGGTGCCGTACGCGCTCAACGTGCTGCCGTGGTGGAACGTGACGGACGACGGTGCCGAGGCGGCGAACGCCGGGTGGAAGCGGTTCCTCTGGATCAACTACCTGGCGGGGTTCATCGTGACGATGGCCCTCATCACGTACACCTTCGCGCACTGAGGCGGGAGGCGTCGGGGCGCCGGTCGCGTGACTCGCGGCATGCGCCGTCCGCGCCCCGCGGCGGGCATCGCGCCCCGACTCTCCGGGGCGCGATGCCCGTGGCCGGGCGCGAACGCCCGGGGCGCGATGGGGCGCGTGCCGTCCGCGCCCCGCACCGCCCCCGCCTGACAGACTGGACGGACGCACCGCGGCGCCCGTGGTGCGACACCAGCCACGAAGGAGTGCACGCATGACGGTCCGGATCATCCACGTCGGTCTCGGAGGGTGGGGCGGCAACTGGGCCCGCACCGCCATCCCAGAGGTCTCCGAAGTGGAGGTGGTCGGGCTCGTCGACCCGGTCCCGGCGACGCTGGAGGCCGTCCGGGAGGACCTCGACCTGCCCGGGGCTGCCGCGTTCTCGTCGCTGACCGAGGCCCTCGCCGGGGTCGAGGCCGACGCCGTCGTCATCACCGCCCCCGCCGTCACACACGTGCCGCTCGCGCTCGAGGCCCTGGACGCCGGCAAGCACGTGCTGGTCGAGAAGCCGTTCGCGAACACCACGGACGAGGCCGTCACCGCGGTCCGCCGTGCCGAGGAACTCGGCCTCGTGCTGCAGGTCAGCCAGAACTACCGCTGGTACCCGGCGCCCCGGGTCGTGCAGGACCTGCTGGCGTCGGGCACGGTCGGCGAGCTCTCCGCGATCACCGTCGACTTCCGGCAGTGGGACAACGACCAGCCCGCCGAGACGTACCCGCACTACCGGTTCCCGCACGCGATGATCAACGACATGGCGATCCACCACTTCGACCTGCTGCGGATGATCACCGGGCAGGAGGCCGTCCGGGTCTTCGCCAAGGCCAGCTACCCCGCCCACAGCAAGTACCAGGACGAAGCGGTCGCGTCGATGATCATCGAACTCGACGGCGGCACCGTGGTGAGCTACCGCGGCAGCTGGCTGAGCCGCGCCCCGCGCACGGCCTGGGCCGGCGAGTGGAGCATCCAGGGCGAGGACGGCGAGGTCTGGTTCACGAGCCGCAGCGGTGCGCCGAACGCGGTCGAGGGCGACCGGGTCACCGTGCGCAGCACGCAGGACGACGACGCCGTGCCCGTCGAGCTGCCCGTGCTCGAGCACACCGACCGGCAGGGCGGGCTGCAGGCGTTCGCGCGCTCCGTCGAGGGCGGTCCGGCCCCGGCGACGAGCGGCCGCGACAACCTGCGGAGCCTCGCGCTCATGGAGGCGGCCACCCGCTCGGCCGCGTCCGGTCTGCCCGAGGACGTCGTCGTCCCGTCCTGACCGCGGCCTGGAGGCGCGGGGCGGGCCCGCCCCGCGCCTCCCGTCCGGCGGTGGTCGCGCCGGCTAACGCCGGTGACGGTTCGCGCTCACCGACAGTCCACGCGTCGGAGCGTCCGTGAGGTGTCGCCGAGCCCGTGGACCTGCGAGCAGGTCGCTGCGTCAGGCGGCTCCGGCCGCCCGCCGCGCCTGCGCGACGGCCCGCCGCGCGCCGAGCGACCACGCCGGGCCGTGGCCCGGCAGCACGTGCTCGGCCTCGGTGTCCGCCAGCCGGTCGAGCGACGCGACCGCGGTGTCGACGTCGGCGGTCGCGGCGGGGGCCACGATGCGCGGTCCGATGCCGCCCGTGTACGGGTCGAAGGTGACGAGCGCGTCGCCCGCGATCACGGCGTCGCGGTCGGCGAAGTGCAGCGCCACGTGCCCGTCGGTGTGTCCCGGTGTCTCGATGATCCACGGGGAGCCCGGGACCTCTGCTCGGGACTCGAGCGGCTGCGTGTCGGCGATGCCCTCGACGGTGGCGGCGCCGGCCAGCAGCATGCGTCCGAGCGGCCCGAGGCCGCCGGGGTGCAGCGTCACGAAGCCGAACCGGTTCGTCTGCGGCCGGTACGAGTACGGGTGCTCGGCGAGGTGCCGGTCGCCCGGGTGCACGTACACCGGGGTGCCCCACTCCCGGTGCATCCGCGCCGCGGTGCCGACGTGGTCGAAGTGCCCGTGGGTGAGCAGGAGCGCCTCGACCCGGTCGGGTGTGTACCCGAGGTCGTGCACGGCGAGCAGCAGGTGCGGCCAGACGGCGGGCAGCCCCGCGTCGACCACGAGCAGGCGGTCGCCCGTCTCGACGAGGTAGGTGTTGGTGTGTGCGATCTCGAGGCGGTGGATCCCCTCGGCGACGTCCCGGAAGAGCATGACGCGCACGCTAGCCGCGACTGGCTGAGCACCCCCGCGGCCCCGGACTGGTAGGCAGAGAGCATGCCGAAGGACAGCATCCCCGAGCTCGAACTCGCGAACGTGCGCACGCGCGAACGCCTGACGGACAGCGTCTCCGAGATCCGACGCCGCTCGGACGTGCCCGCCCGCACCCGGCTCGCCGTCGCGAAGGCACGCCAGCGGTGGCACCGCGACCCGACGCCCCTCGTGGCGATGGGCGTGACGGCCGCGACCGGCCTGGCCGCGATCATCCTCGGCGCGCGCATCGGCCGGAGCCCGGCGGGACACCTGGCCCAGCCGCCGGCATCGTCGGCGTTCACCGCCCTGCTGCCGTTCGGCGCACGTGGTGGACTCGACCTCGACCAGACCCGCTCGGACCGGAAGGGTCGGAAGGCTCGGAGCAAGGCGGCCGAGGAGGCGCTCGAACGCGACCCCGCGCACAAGCTGCGCAACAAGCAGCGCATCGGCATCGCCGCGGTGCAGCGCCAGGCGACGAAGAACCGCAAGAAGGCAGCGAAGCGCGCCAAGGCGGCCGCGAGGGTGAAGGGCTAGACCGATGGCACGCGACGCGCAGAAGCCCGCACCCGACGACCCCCGCAAGCCGGACAGCCCGACCGACCTGACGAAGCCGTCGTTCACGTACACGCTCAAGAAGACGCTGCGCGAGTTCACCGGTGACCAGTGCACCGACCTCGCCGCGAGCCTGACGTACTACACCGTCCTCGCGCTCTTCCCCGGGCTGCTGGCGGTCGTCTCGATCCTCGGCCTGGTGTCGAACCCGAAGGACACCATCGACACCCTGCTCGACGTCGTGACGAACGTCGGTGGCGGACAGGTGGCTGAACTCCTCCGCGACCCGGTCGAGGGGCTCGTCCGCTCGCCGGCCGCCCCGATCACGTTCATCGTCGGTGTGCTCGGTGCCCTCTGGTCGGCCTCCGGCTACGTCGGCGCCTTCGGCCGCGCGATGAACCGCATCTACAACGTCCGCGAGGGTCGTCCGATCTGGAAGCTCCGCCCGACCATGCTCGGCGTCACCGTCGCGACCGTCGTGCTGCTCGTCCTCGGGCTGCTCGTGCTCGTCTCCGGCCCCCTGGCGCGGAGCTTCGGCGACGTGATCGGGCTCGGCGATGCCGCGGCCCTGGTCGTGTCCATCGTGCAGTGGCCGATCCTGCTCGTCATCATGATCGCCGTCGTCGCGATCCTGTACTACTGGTCGCCGAACGTGCGGCAGTCGAAGTTCAAGTGGGTCAGCGGCGGCGCGGTCCTGGCGATCGTCATCTGGATCGTCGCGAGCGTCGGGTTCGGGTTCTACGTCGGCAACTTCTCGAACTACAACGCGACGTACGGCTCCCTCGGCGGGGTCATCGTCTTCCTGCTGTGGATCTGGATCACGAACAACGCGCTGCTCTTCGGCGCCGAGTTCGACGCCGAGCTCGAGCGCGGCCGCCAGCTGCAGGCCGGCATCAGGGCGGAGGAGGACATCCAGCTGCCCGAGCGCGACACCCGCCAGATCGAGAAGCAGGACGAGCAGCACGCCAAGGACGTCCTCGAGGGGATCAAGATCCGCGAGAGCGCCGGGCGCACGAAGGACTGACGGGGCCCTCCCGGGCGGGGGCGTTACGGTTCCGCCGTGCCGTCCTTCCTCGAGGGGCTCCCGTTCCGGTGGCTCGTCCTCGCACTCTTCGCGATCGTGTTCTGCCGTGCACAGGCGACGTACTGGGTCGCACGGCTCGCGGTCACGGGCGCCTCGAGATCGCGGTGGGGCGGGTGGCTGCGGTCGCCCGCCGTCCGTCGAGGCTCGGCGTTGCTCGAGCGCTGGGGACTCCCGGTCGTCACGGTGAGCTTCGTCGTGGTCGGCCTGCAGACGGTGATGAACGCCGCGGCGGGTCTGGCCCGGATCGCCTGGTGGCGGTACACGGTCGCCATGGTGCCGGGCTGCGTCGCGTGGGCGCTCCTGTACGCGACCGTCGGCCTGGCGGTGTTCTGGGCCGTGGTCGCGGCGCTGGCCGGGTCGCCGTGGGGCATCGCGGCGCTCGGGGGACTGGTGGTCACCGCCGCCGTCGCGCTGACGGTCGTCCACAGGCGTCGCAACCGCTCAGGAGGCCCGGCCCGGCTTCCGTAGGCTGGCCCGCGTGACGACAGAACCGCTCCAGAACCGTCCGGTCGCCCTGGTGACCGGAGCCACCCGCGGCATCGGCCGCGCGATCGCCGCCGACCTCGGCCGCACCCACCACGTGCTCGTGGGCGGGCGCTCCGCCAGCGCCGTGGACGCCCTGGTCGCGGAGCTGCCGAGCGCGGCGCCCTTCGTCGGCGACCTCGGTGCGGGTGACCTCCCGCCGCTGCCGGAGCGGCTCGACGTGCTCGTGCACTCCGCCGGCGTCGAGCAGGGGACGACCGTCGCCGAGACCCCGCGCGCCGTGTGGGAGCAGGTCTTCGCGACGAACGTGTTCGCGGTCGCCGAGCTCACCCGGGTGGCGCTGCCGGCGCTCCGGGCGGCCCGGGGCATCGTCGTGCCGATCAACAGCGGCTCCGGCTTCCACTCCGGCCCCGGCGGTGGCGTGTACGCCGCGTCGAAGTTCGCGCTGCGGGCCTTCGCCGACGCCCTGCGCGAAGAGGAACGGGCGGACGGCGTCCGGGTGTCGAGCGTGCACCCGGGCCGCACCGACTCGGACATGCAGCGGCAGCTCGTGGCGAAGCTCGGGGAGTCCTACGACACCGACTACTACCTGGCGCCGGAGGACGTGGCCGCCGCGGTCCGCACCGTCGTCGACCTGCCGGAGCGCGGCACCGTCGAGTCGCTCGCGATCCGACCGACCCGACGGCGCTGAGGACCTCGCCGCCGTCGGGCTACCGAAGCTCGATCCGCTCGTCGAGGTCGAGCCGGTCCAGGAACGTCTCGTCGTGGCTGACCACGATGAGCGCTCCGCGGTAGGCCCGCAGCGCGTCGACGAGCTGGTCGACGCTCGTCAGGTCGAGGTCGTTCGTCGGTTCGTCGAGCACGAGCAGCTGCGGTGGCGGGTCGGCGAGCACCAGGGTCGCGAGCGCCACGCGGAACCGCTCCCCACCGGACAGATCTCCGGCCCGCCGGTCGACGGTGTCGCCACGCACCAGGAACCTCGCGAGTCGGTTCCGCACCTCGGCGACGGGGACGTGCGGGGCGTCCCGGCGCACGTTGTCGAGCACGGTCGCGGTGTCGTCGAGGGTGTCCTTCTGCTGCGGCAGGTACGCGATCCGGTCGACGTGCGCGACGGCGGTGGTGTCCGGCAGCGGGTGCGCACGGGCCGCGGGGTCGCCGACGAGCTGCTCGAGCAGGGTGGACTTCCCGACGCCGTTGTCCCCGGTGACCGCGATCCGCTCCGGCCCCTGCACGATCGTCCCGCGTCCGCGCAGGGTGATGGTGGCGATGCGGCGCGATGCCGGCACCTCGGGGTCGGGCAGGGCGACGTGGATCGACTCGTCGTCGCGCAGACGGAGCTCGGCCGCGCGCACGGTCGCGAGTGCCTGCTGCTCGGCGGAACCGTGCGCGACCCGGAGGCGTCCGGCGGTCTCCTGCGCTTTCTTCCGCTGTTCGTTGGCCAGGATCTTCGGCATCGACCGGCCCGCCTCGGCACCGGCCTTCGCGCGGCGGGCGATCTTCGTCTCCGCCTCGATGCGCTGCCGCTTCTCGGCACGGTGCCGCTGCTCGGCGACCCGCACCTCGCGTTCGACGGCGGCCTGCTGCACGGCCAGGTGGTCCTGGAACGCACTGAACGTGCCACCGAACACGGTCATCGAACCGGCGCGGAGCTCCACGGTCTCGTCGACGTGCTCGAGCAGCTCACGGTCGTGACTCACCACCACGAGCGTCCCGCGCCAGTCGTCGACGACGTCGAGGAGCAGCCCGCGGGCCCGTCGGTCCAGGTTGTTCGTCGGTTCGTCCAGGAACGCGATCGGCCGACCGCGCAGCCGGACCCCGGCGACGGCGACGAGCACGCCCTGCCCGCCGGACAGCGTCGACAGCGGCCGGTCGAGGTCGCTGCCGTCGAGTCCGACGCGTTCGAGCACCGCGGCGGCACGCTCCTCGAGGTCCCAGTCGTCACCGACCGCGTCGAGCTGCGCGGGGTCGGCGTCGCCGGCGAGGACGGCACGCAGCGCGGTGAGCGTGGGGCGGACGCCGAGCAGGTCCGCCACCGTGGCGGCCTGGCCCGGGGTCGACGGCGGCGACAGCCGCTGTGGCAGGTGGTCGACGGGACCCGACGTCGAGATGGTGCCCGACGTGGGGTGGAGCCGGCCGGTCGCGAGCCGGACCAGCGTGGATTTGCCGGCCCCGTTCCTCCCGACCAGGCCGGTGCGACCGCGCCCGAAGGCGGCGGACAGGTGGTCGAGCGCGACGGTGCCGTCGGGCCAGGCGAAGGTGACGTCGTGCAGGACGACGGACGGACTGGTGGGCATGGAGGTGTCTCCCCGGTGTCGGTGCTGGGCGCACGACACCGAGCCCACCCGAGCGGGCGAGGAGCGCCCGACGGGGCGCGCGATCACGGTGTCAGCGCGTGGGCTGAGCGGTACCGGTGATCGACAGCAATCCGTCTGCTTCCGTCGGGGACCCCCGTGACCGCCATCCGATCCGCCGGTCGGTCTCCCGCCCCGGGGGCCTCGCGATGACGACGAGGTGGCACCCACGGTAATCCCGCACGCACGCACCCGCAAGGGATGACAGGCTGGGGGCATGCCGGAGAACCTGTTGCCGACCCCGTCGTCGAACCCCGAGACCCTGCTGCCCGCCGAACCGGAGGTGACCGCCGCGCTCGCCGCGGACGCCCCCGTCGCCAGCGTGGTGGTGTCGCACCCGTCGTCGAGCCTGGCGTGGGCGCTGCTCGCCGACGAGGCGTGGGAGCGCGGCGCGAGCCTGGAGTCCTACGCGTACGCCAGGGTCGGGTACCACCGGGGGCTCGACGCCCTGCGCAAGGCGGGGTGGCGCGGTGCCGGTCCGGTGCCGTGGTCGCACGAGCCGAACCGCGGTGTGCTGCGCGCGCTGTTCGCCCTGCGCCGCGCGGCCGAGGCGATCGACGAGCCCGGCGAGCCGGAGCGCCTGACCGAGTTCCTGAACGCGAGCGACCCCGAGGCGCTGCGGGCCCTGGGCGCGTAGCGCGCGGGCGCCCGGCGCGGCGCAACCGCCCCGCGCCCCGCCACGGTCGTCGCGCCCCGGAGAGACGGGGCGCGAAGACCGCAGCGGGGCGCAGCTCGCGCGCCGCGCGCAGCCGCGCCTACCCCAGCAGCACGCTCCACGAGAACGCCTGCGGCCACAGCTGGTGCTCCGGCAGCACGTCGAGCCCGCACGCGCGTGACCCGAGCCCGTGCTGCGCGGCGTCGAGGTACAGGTACAGGTGGTCCGACACGGGCAGCTCGTAGGGGTGCGCGGCCCGGTCGACCTGCTGCGCGGTCCACGGCGACAGGGTGAACCCGGCACGGTGCGCCCCGATGGTCGACACCGTGAACGGCCCGACCGACAGCGACCGCAGTGCAGGCCGGTGCCCGGTCTCTTGCGGCCGCGAGTACTCCACACCGAGCGACCGCACCGGCGCGGTGAACCGGCCGACGCGGGCGGCGTGCGACGAGTCGGCGTACGACTCGAGCGGCCCCGTGCCGAACCAGGTCGCCTCCGCATCGGCCAGCGACGCGGGCAGGTCGAACCGCACCCCGATCCGCGGCCAGGTCACGTCCCACGCGCCGAACGGCACGGCGTCGGTCTGCAGCTGCAGCCCGTCGGTCGTCAGGGTCCAGCGGTGCGTGACCTCGAGGCCCGACCCGCTGTTCGCCGCCGCCACGCGCACGCGCTGCTCCAGGCCGGACGCGGTGCGGGTCACCGACACCAGCCGGTGCGTCAGGCGGTCCAGCCCCCGGTCGCGCCAGCGCGTCGCCGACGGGGGAGCGTCCGGATCACCGACCCCGTGCGTGAGCACCGGGTCCGCCGTCTCGTAGCCACCCTGCGAGGCCAGTCGGTCGTTGTCGGTCGGCGCGCGCCAGAGCTCCAGGCGCGGCCCCGCGACCTCGTGGCCCTTCCAGGACACCAGGTCACCCCGCGCGCTGAAGGTCCCGTCACCGAGCTGGTCACCGTCCCAGGTCTGCCGGGAGGCCCGTGGTGCGTCCGCCGCGCGGCTCGCGACGAGCCGCTGGGTGCGTGCGACGACGTGGCCGGTGTCCCCCCACGCGGTCGGGCCCGCCAGTTCCACGGTCAGGTCGAACCAGAGCTCGTCGCCGGGGGCGAGCTCCGACGTGGCCGCGTCGAGCACCTCGGCGGGCACCGGGACCGTCGCCGACTCACGTGCGGCGACGATGCCCGTGGACAGCCGTCCCGCGGACTCGACCACGCCGTTCCGCGACAGGGTCCAGCACAGCCGGAGCCCGGCGGTCGAGGCCGAGTGGTACCGGTTCTCGACCAGGATCGTGGTGTCGGACACCGCCAGGCGGATCGGGGCCACGACGGCAGCGAACTCGGCGAGCCCCGGCGTCGGGGTGTCGTCGGGCAGCACCAGGCCGTCCATCACGAAGTTGCCGTCGTGCACGACCTCGCCGAAGTCGCCGCCGTACGCGTAGTAGTCCTCGCCGGCGGGCGTCGTCGCCAGCAGGCCGTGGTCCCGCCACTCCCACACGAACCCGCCGTGCAGGCGCGGGTACCGGTCGACCAGGGCCTCGTACTCGGCGATCTGCCCGGGGCCGTTGCCCATCGCGTGCACGTACTCGCAGTGGATGAACGGCTTCGACCGCTGTCGTGCGGCCTCGGCGGGACCGCAGCCCAGCAGGGGCGTGGGCGTGCCGCCGCCGATCGACTCGGTCTCCTGCAGCGTCGGGTACATCCGGGAGTACACGTCGGTGTACTCGCCCGTGTAGTCGCCCTCGTAGTGCACGGGACGCTCCGGGTCGCGGTCGTGCACCCACTGCGACATCGCCGCCAGGTTCCGCCCGGTGCCGGACTCGTTGCCGAGCGACCACATCACGATCGACGCGTGGTTCTTGTCGCGCTCGACGGTCCGGGCCATGCGGTCGACGTAGGCCTCGGCCCACGCCGGGTCGTCGGAGGGGTTGCCGACCCAGCCGGTGAAGATGAACCCGTGCGTCTCGAGGTCGCACTCCAGGATCACCCAGAACCCGAGCTCGTCGGCCAGGTCGAGCACGCGGGGGTGCGGCGGGTAGTGCGAGGTGCGGATGGCGTTGACGTTGTTCCGCTTCATGAGCGCCATGTCGGCGCGCGCGTGCTCCTCGTCGAAGACCCGGCCGCGCACGGGGTGGGTCTCGTGTCGGTTCACGCCGTGGAACACCACGCGCTCACCGTTCACCAGGAACCGGTCGCCGACGATCGACACCGTGCGGAAGCCGAGCCGGAGCGAGACGGTCTCGCCCTCGGACGACAGGGTGGCGTCGTACAGCCGCGGCAGCTCGGCGCTCCACGGCTCGACCCCCTCGACCTCGATCGGCGCGACGTCCTCCGCCGAGGCCCAGGTCACGTCGACCCCCAGGTCGGGCACCGCGAACCGCACCGGGAACGCCGCGTCGAGCGTCGGGAAGGTGATCGTGCCGGTGCCCGTCGCGGGGCGACCCGACGCCGCGGTGCCCGCCGACGCAGCGGTGCCGAGGGTCGCGCGCCACCCGGCCCGCACGAACACGTCGTCGATCGGCGCCGTCGGACGGGCGAGCAGGGTGACGTCGCGGAAGATCCCGGGCAGCCACCACTGGTCCTGGTCCTCCAGGTAGGACGCCGCCGACCACTGGTGCACCCGGACGAGCAGCTCGTTCGTCCCCGCGACGAGCAGCGAGGTGACGTCGAACTCGGTCGCCAGTCGCGACCCGGTCGACCAGCCCACGAGCTCGCCGTTCAGCCACAACCGGAAGTGCGACTCGACCCCGTCGAACCGCAGCAGCACGCGCCCCGCGGCGTCGAACGACGACGGCACCGAGAAGGTGCGGCGGTGGTCGCCGGTGGGGTTCTCCTCCGGCGGGTGCGGCGGATCGATCGGGAACGGGTACTGCAGGTTCGTGTAGCTCGGCGCACCGTGCCCGTGCAGCACCCAGTGCGACGGGACGGGGATGCTGCCCCACTCCGCCTCCGCCCCGGGGAGGGGGACGTCGGCGACCGGCGACCACCGGAAGTCCCACTCCCCGTTCAGCGACAGGGCCGGGGCGTCGGTGTGCAACCAGGCCCGCGGTGCGAGCCGCGTGTCGGAACCCGGGGTGGTGGAGGAGAGTGCGGCGATGGTCAACCCTTGACCGATCCTTCCGTGAGGCCCCCGCGCCAGAAGCGCTGCAGGACGATGATGGCGATGACGAGCGGGATGACCGAGACGAGCACCCCGCCGGTGGTGAGCTGGTAGAACTCCGGCAGCCGGTCCACCTGGGCACGCCAGTTGTTGAGTCCCAGTGTGATCGGGTACAGCTTCTGGTCTGCCAGCATGATGAGCGGCAGGAAGAAGTTGTTCCAGATGCCGACGACCTGGAACAGGAACACCGTGACGAGCGCCGGGGTCATCTGCCGCAGCACGATCGTGTGGAAGATCCGCAGCTCACCGGCACCGTCGATGCGTGCCTGTTCGAGCAGCGCGGTGTCGACGGAGGCCGAGGCGTAGACCCGGCAGAGGAACAGCCCGAACGGCGAGACGAGGCTCGGGATGAGCACGCTCCAGTACGTGTCGGTCAGCCCCAGCGTCGAGAACAGCAGGAACAGCGGCAGTGCGGTCGCGGTGCCCGGTACGAGCACGCCGCCGAGGATCGTCCCGAACACGAGCTGCCGACCGCGGAACTCGTACTTCGCCAGGGCGTACCCGCCGGCCGCGGCGAAGTAGGTCGCGAGCACCGCTCCGACGCCGGAGTACAGGACGCTGTTCGCGATCCAGCGGACGAAGATGCCGCCGTCGTACGAGAACACCTGCTGGATGTTGCTGAAGAGCGCGAACTCGCCGCCGAACCAGAACCCGGGCGTCGAGAACAGCGCGCCGGTGGTCTTCGTGGCGGCGATGACCACCCAGTACAGCGGCACGAGGAAGTACAGCGCCGCGATGACGAGGATCCCCGTCACGACGATCTGCGACCTGCCCGAGCGGTCGAGTTTGCGACGCTGGTGCGCGGTGATCGACGTGGTGTCGACGGGGACGGCGGTCTTCGCCGTGGCCGGCGCTTCGATGGCTTCGCTGGTCATGCGTCCGTCCCCTTCGTCCCGTTCTGCAGTCCGGTCCTGGCCGGGAGGCCCGGCTCGGCCGTGGTGGTGACCGTGCTGCCCGCCGCAGCGCGCGTCTGGAGCGCGGTGCGGGCCTCCAGACCGTCCCGCTTCGCCCGCTTGCGGCGGTCGCGTTCGTCCTTCGGCGGTCGGTTCGTCAACGCGAGGAACGCGAACGACAGGATGAACGCGGCCAGGGCGATGATGACGGCCTGCGCGCTCGCGACGCCGTACTCGTTGAACGCGAACGCGTTCGTGTAGGCGGCGTAGTTCGGCGTGTACTCGGTGTCGATGGCCGGGGCCACGGTCGACAGGATCTGCGGCTCCGCGAAGAGCTGCAGCGTGCCGATGATCGAGAACACGGTCGTCAGCACCAGGGCCGGGGCGATGAGCGGGATCTGGATGCGCCAGGCGACCTGGAACGCGTTGGCGCCGTCGACCTTCGCGGCCTCGTAGACCTCGCCGGGGATCGACTTCAGCTGCGCCACGATGATGAGCATGTTGTAGCCGGTGTAGGTCCACGTGACGATGTTCGCGATCGACCACAGCACGCTGTTCGCGCCGAGGAAGTCCGGCTGCAACCCGATCGACTGCAGGCCCGCGACGATCGGCGAAAGCCCCGGCACGTACAGGAACGACCAGAGGATCGTCGCGATGACCCCGGGGACGCCGTAGGGCATGAAGTAGATCGCGCGGAAGAACCCCGGCCACCGGGCGCTCGCCGACTCGAGCAGCAGCGCCAGGATCGTGCAGGCGATGATCATCACCGGGACCTGCACGATGCCGAAGAGCAGCATCCGCCCGATCGAGGCGACGAAGCCGCTGTCCTGCAGGGCGATGACGTAGTTGTCGAAGCCGGCGAACCGGCCGACGACACCGTCCTCGCCGAACAGTCCCTCGCGGTCGACGGTCGTGAACGACTGGAACAGGGCGCTGATGATCGGGATGACGAACGTCAGCAGGAACAGTGCCAGGAACGGCGCGAGGAGGATCCACGGGGCGCGCTTCTGGGCGCTCGTGGCCTTCGTGCTCGTGCGGAAGGCGGGGGCGCCGGCGGCCGGTCGACCGGCGGACTGCCTGGTGGTGGTCTGCTGGGTCATCGTGCCGTCCTGACGCTGAGGCCCTTGTCCTTGAAGGACTGGACGATCTCCCGCTGGGCGAGCTCCACGGCGTCGCTGAGCTTGAGGCCGGAGGTGAGCTTGCGGCGGAACTGGTTCTGCAGGCTCGTGAACGCCGACTGGGTCACGGGGGACCACGACCACTCGACGTTCTGCGCCTGCGCCGCGGGGACGAACACCTCTTCGTTGTAGTTCTGCCCGGAGAACCACTCGGACGGCTGCTGGCGGGCGGCGCCGATGTAGTCGACCGCCGGCGACCAGCCGATGCCGCAGTACTTGATCATCGCGTCGATGCCCTCCTTCGACGTGGTCATCCACGTGATGAACTCGAGCGCCTCCTTCGGGTGCTTCGCGTTCGCCAGCACGGCAGCGGTCGAACCGCCGATCGCGCTCGAACCGAACCCGTCGGCGCCCCACTTCTGCATCGGGGCGACCTTCCACTTGCCCTCGCCGCCCTGCACCGACTGGATCAGGGCGTCACCCCAGCTCGCGCTCGTGACGGCCGCGATCCTGCCGCTGGCCGCCGCGGCGTACCACCCGGGCGAGTACGCGCCGGCGCTCGTGTCGACCAACTTCTCGTCGATGACGCCGTCGAAGAAGTCGGCGACCATCATCGTCTTGTCATCGGTCATGTCGACGACCCACTGGTCGCCGTCGATCTTGAACCACCGCGCCCCCGCCTGCTGCGCGTACGCGGCGAAGGGCGACGCGTCGGCCACCGGGAACACCTCGAGGTAGTTCTGCTTGCCGGTGCCGCGGACCTTCTCGGCCAGGTCGCGCCACTCGTCCCACGTCGTCGGTGGTTCGCCGCCGGCCTGCTCCAGGATCGCCGTCTGGTAGTAGAAGCCCATCGGGCCGGTGTCCTGCGGGATGCCGTAGATGCCGTCGACGAACGACACCTGGGCCCACGCGGCCTCGTCGTACTTCGACTCGAAGTCCTTCGCGCCGTACCGGGCCAGGTCGACCAGGCCGTTCGCGAGCATGAACTCGGGGATCTGCCGGAGCTCGACCTGCCCGATGTCCGGGCCGCCGCCGGCTGCGAGCGCGGAGTACATCTTCTGGTAACCGCCGCTGTTGCCGCCGGGGATCCAGTTCGCGGTGACCTGGATGTCCGGGTGCGTCTCGTTCCAGACGTCGCACACCTTCTGCAGGTCCTTCAACCAGGCCCAGTAGGTGAGTTGGACGGTCTCGCCCGAGGCCGCGGCGGGCACCAGGGCCGCCTTGTTGACGTTGGTCGAGCCCGGGACGGCGCAGCCGGCGAGGAGTCCCGCCGCCGCCGTGCCGAGGCCGAAGCCCAACAGGTGTCGTCTCGTGATGGGTCGTGGTCGTGGCGCCATTGCCGCACTCCGTTCGCCGTTGATCGGGGTTGCCCACACCCAACCACAGAACCGAACGACGGTGTGGTTTCGTGACCGTCTCGTTGCTGTGGGGTCGCCGGGAACCCTCCGCCTGGGTGTTCGCTGGCGACTGTGGACGGCCCCGGTCGGGCGGGTGGAGTGTGGTCGCACGTGAGAGCGCCGGGGCTCGTCGGCTCCGGCCCGTCCGAGAGGAGCTGCCATGACGTCGACCAACGCGACGAGCGAACTGCACCGGATCCTGGGGGAGCGACTGGAGGGCGGAGGCACCTGGGCCTGGGCCTACGGCGACGTCTCCGGCAACGTCGAGGACCCGCGACGGCAGGCGGCACTCCGACTGCGCGGGATCGAGGAGACCCTCCGTGCGCAGGGCGCGTCCGACGCGGTCGTCGACCTGGTCGCCGCCGAGTTCGAGCAGGAGCCGGGCGTCCCGTCGCCGGTCGCGCGCTACGTCCTGGTGCACGACGACGTCGTGGTGCTGAGCGAGGTCCTGCCCGGGCACCTGCACGGACCGGAGTCCGTGGGGGTCGGTGCCGTGCCGGACCTGGTGCCGCTCGTCGCCCACCGCCCGGTCGACCTGCCGTTCCTGGTCGTGCACGCCGGCAAGGAGGGCGGGGCGTTCCGCGCCTACCGTCTGGGACACGCCGCGGTCGCCGTCGAGCAGCAGGTCGAGGGGCGCAACGACACGTTGCACTACGCCAAGGCCGGCACCGGCTGGAAGCAGCCGCACTGGCAGCAGCACACCGAGGAGATCTGGAAGCAGAACCAGTCCGAGGTCGCGAGCGCCCTCGACGCAGCCGTCCGCGACCTGCGGCCCGGGCTCGTGGTGGTGGCCGGCGACGTCACGGCCCGTGAGCTCCTGGTGAAGTCGCTGTCGAACGAGGCGAAGGCGCTCGTCTCGGTCTTCCCCGGCGACCCGCGGGCAGACACCGCGTCGAAGCAGGCGTTCGTGGAGCACGTCGAGACCGCGCTCGCCCGGGTCGTCGCGACGCATCGGCACGACCTCGAGGACCTGCTCCGCACGCACACCGGCCGCGGCGACAACCAGGTCGTGACCGGGATCGGGTCCGTGGTCGAGGCCCTGCAGCAAGCCCAGGGCGCGACGGTGGCGGTGGACGCGCAGGCGGTCGGGGACCGCACGCTGCTCGCCCTGGCGGGTGCGCCGTGGGTGGCGACCGCGCCCGAGCAGGCCGCGGGCACCCCGGTGATCGGTGCGGTGCCGGCGGTGTGCGCGCTCGTGCGGGCCGCGGTGCTGACCGACGCCGACCTCGTGCTCGTGAACGCGGCGTCCCTGCCCGGTGGCGCACCGGCCGCCGCCCTGCTCCGCTGGCCGGTCGGGCCGACCGTCCCCGCGTGAGGCTCCGGACGCCGTCGCTGTGCTGAGCCGGTGACGGACGGGAGGCCCGTGGCGACCCCGCCTCGGGCCTCCCGTCCGTCGCTCCGCCGGTGCCGCCCGTCAGTCGGACGAGCGGTCGACGCGGGGGACCAGGGGCAGTGCCAGCAGCGGCAGGACGGCGACGATGCCGAACGACGCCGCGAAGCCGACCGTCGTGACCAACGCACCGACACCGGGGCCGACGGCGCTCGCCGCGATGAACTGACCGGTGTTCTGCGCGCCGAGAGCCCTGCCGGACCAGTACGGCCCTGCCGCCTCGGCGACGGACGTGTAGGCCAGGCCGTTGTCGGCGACCGTGACGCTCGTCGCGATGACCAGGAACACGGCTCCGGCTGCCAGGTGCGTGACGTCGACGAGCGCGAGCAGCCCCATCACGGCGGCGGCACCGACCGCGACGACCCGCAGCGGCCCGACCCGCGACCCGACCCGGTCGCTCCAGACGCCCACGAGGATCCGGCCGACGGCCCCGACGAACTGCGAGGCGCCGACGAGCAGCCCGGCCGCTGGCGTCGACCAGCCGAGGCCCACGAGCCAGACGAGGCCGTAGGTCGACAGCGTGAACTGTGGCACCACGAGCAGGACCGACACGGCGTGCACCCGCCACAGGAAGCCGTCGGATCGGTAGGGGTTGGCCGGCACCGTCGCCACGGCGGCACAGGCCGGACGCGGCGGGTCCGTGATCCCGACCGCACAGCAGGCGGCGAGCACCGCGCACAGGACGACCGGCAGCACCAGGGCGGCCCGGATGCTCGACGCCTCGGCGAGCTGCGGGACCGTGAGGGCGGCGAGCGTCACGCCGAGGGGCTGGGACATCTGCCGGATCCCCATCGCCAGGCCGCGCCGCTCCTTCGGGAACCAGCCGACCACGACCCGCCCGCTCGCCGCGTTGGTCGATGCACTCGTCATGCCCCCGGCCAGGAACGCGAGGCCGAGCAGGACCGGGTCGCCCGCCGCCGCCCACGCCCCGACGGCCGCGATCGTGGTGAGGGCGAGCCCACCGGCGATGACGACACGTTCGCCGATGCGGTCGGTGATCGCACCCCACGCGATGAGCGTCAGCACCATGCCGAAGGTGGGCGCGGCGGCGAGCAGGCCGGCCACGGGCAGCGGGGTCCCGTCCGCGTGCAGGGAGGGGATGAGCAGGGCGGGAGCGGTCACCACGAGCGTGCCCGCGGCCTGGGCACCGACGCCGAGGGCCAGCATCGTCCAGGCGCGCGGGCTGGTAGGAGTGGGAGGAGTGGTCGCGGTCATGCCATCGTTTCACCCTGGAACGGATTGGTATACCATGACGGTATACCATTCCCGCCCACTCGCCACTAGGCTTGTCCGCCGTGACCGACACGACCGACGCCGCGCCCGTGTCGCAGACGGCCCAGCTCTACGACAACCTGCGCGCAGCCATCCTGACCCTCGACATCGCGCCGGGGGAGCGCATCTCCGAGCGCGGACTCGAAGCCCGGTTCCACGCTTCACGCACCCCCGTCCGCGCCGCACTGTCGCGGCTCGAGCGCGAGGGGCTCATCCTGCACGAGGGGCGCTCGTGGACGGTCACCCCGATCGACCTCGACGAGATCGCCTCGCTCGCCGAGCTGCGCGGCATCCTCGAACCCGCCGCCGTCCGGCTCGCGGTCGAGCGCGCCGACGCCGAGCAGCTGGCCGAGGTCCGCGGGCACCTCGACGACCTCCGGCCCTCGCCGGACCAGCAGGCCGGCATCCGGATGGGGTCGACGTTCCACCTCGAGCTCGCCGCGCTCGGTGGCAACCGGTTCGTCACCGACGCGATCGCCGACGCCCTGACGCGGTTGGAGCGGACCCGCTGGATCGAGGTCCGGACGCCCGAGGCGCGCGACGCCGCATGGCAGGAGCACAGCGCGATCATCGACGCCGTCCGGGACGGTGACGCCGACCGCGCGGCGCAGCTCGTCTCGGCACACGTCGCCGGCACGAACGACCGCCTGCTCAGCTGGATCGCCCAGGAGCGTCGTCGCCTGCGCGGTGCGGGCATGACGATCGTCGGCACGACCGAGCGCTGACGGACCGTCCACGCCGTGGACGGGACCGCTCGCGGTCGCACTCCGTCGGTGCGTGCCGGACGCGCGGGCGTGCGCCGCGCCTCCCGACCGCTCGTCGGTGCGGTGAGGGCCCGACGAGCCGCCGCTACGGCCGGTCGACCGGCTCCTGGGTCGGATCGACGTCGTCGAACGTCGTGCCCTCCGTGCGTTCGAGCAGTGCAGCACGCACCTCGGCCTCGTCGTGGCTCGCGCGGTTGGCGAGCTTGCTCCCGGAACGTGTCGACTGCGACATGTCGGTGTCCTTCCCTGCGTGTGTGGGCAACCAGAACGGTGCGGGCAGGCGGCCCGCTGGTGCGCTTCCTCACGGGACGTACTGAGGTCGCAACAGTGTCGCGCGGACGGTACGGTCCCGCAAGCACCCGCCGTGCCCCTGTGGAGAAACCGCGCTCCGGGTCGTGCCTAGGATGGTCCGGCCGCGCAGACGAGGCGCGGCTCCAGCGGACGGCGGACGGGAGGCACGGCTTGGCCGACCAGCGCACCGCACCGCCCACCGTCTACGACGTCGCGTCCGCCGCCGGTGTCTCCATCGCGACCGTCTCCCGCGTGCTCCGCACGCCGGACGCCGTCCGCGAGGGCACCCGGGACCGCGTCCAGGCGGCGATCCGGACCCTCGGCTACGTCCCCTCCGGCAACGCCCGCGGTCTCGCCGGCAAGCGGACGGGTGTCGTCGGGCTGCTGCTGCCCGGGTTCGACGTGGTGCCCGACGAGCGACCGGACCTGGTGACCGACGGCGGCGTCCGCGTGGTGGACGACCGCCGGCACGTCACCCAGCCGTTCTCGTCGAACCTGTACTTCGACGAGGTCCTGCGCGGCGCCGAGACCGAGGCCTGGCAGCGGGGCCTCGCGCTGATGGTCGCAGCCGGGCGCGGGTCGTCCCGTGACGTCATCGTCAACGACGTCGCCGGCCGGGTCGACGGTCTCGCCGTGCTGGCGCAGACCGTGCCGGACGACCTGCTCGACCACGTCGCCCGACGCATCCCGGTCGTGGTGCTCGCCGACGACCGGCGCTCGCACGGCTTCGACTCGGTGAGCGTCGACAACGCCGCCGGCATGCGCACGCTCGCGTCGCACGTGATCGGGCGTCTGGGCATCCGGTCGCTCGCGTACGTCGCCGGTCCGATCGACTCGCCGGACGACATGGAGCGGTCCGCCGGGTTCCGGGCCGCGTTGGCCGACCACGGCGTGCCGGCATCGGCGGTGCGGGTGGTGCACGGCGACTTCGGGCGGGCCCGGGCGCGGGAGCTCGCCGACCAGCTGCTCGCCGGGGACGTCCCGCGGGCCGTCGTGTGCTCGAACGACCAGTCGGCGCTCGGGGTGCTCGACGCGGCGGCGGCCCGGGGGCTGCGGGTGCCCGAGGACGTCGTCGTCACCGGGTTCGACGGCATCGACGCTGCGCGGTTCTCGTCACCGCCGCTGACCACGGTGCACCAGCCGATGGGTGCGCTCGGCCGTGCCGCCGTGCTGGCGATCGTGGACCGCCTGGAGCGCCGCGAGGGTCCGCCGCGTGCGGTGCGCCTGCCCGTCGAGGTGCTGCTGCGCGAGAGCTGCCCGCCGTCGCTGTAGCGGGCCGGGCCAGCGCGCCGCGCCCTCCCCGGCCGCTCGGGCCGCCCCGAGTCCCCGAGCGGTCCAGGACGTGCCGCCCCGGTACGGAACCACCCGTGTTGCGCGCCGCCATGTAAGCGCATACATTGAGCACGTACCGAATCGACATGGAGGTCGACCGAGCAATGACGCTTCCCCCACAGCGCACGCGCGGCACGCGCGACCCCGGGACCCGCGCTCCCGGAACGCGCACCGGCACCCGAGCCGGCACACGACGGCGTGGACGGCTCGTCGCCGCCATCGCCGGGCTCGCCGCGGTGGCCCTGGTCGCCACCGGCTGCAGCATCCAGGTCCGCTCCGAACCCGATCCCACGATCGGCAAGGACACGATGCTCATCAACGCGGACCGCGGCAATCCGCTGTTCGACCGCAACTTCAACCCGTACATCCCGAACGCCCGCACCGCGAGCAAGTGGATGTACGAGCCGCTCATCGAGATCAACCCGCTCGACGGCAAGGGCACCCCGTGGCTCGCGAGCTCGTGGGAGCTGCCCGACGCGCGGACGATCGACATGACGATCCGGAAGGGTGTCGAGTGGTCCGACGGCACGCCGTTCACCCCCGAGGACGTCCTCTTCACGTTCGACCTGCTCAAGAAGTTCCCGGCGATGGACGTCAAGGGCGCGTGGCAGCACATCGACCGCATCGAGCGGGACGGCGACCACCTGGTCTTCCACCTCAACGGCGAGGACGTCCCGAGCCTCAACATCATCGGCGCGACCTACATCCTCCCCGAGCACCACTACGGGAAGGTGAAGGACCCGGTCACCTGGCGCGACCCGGACCCGGTCGGCACCGGCCCGTTCGTGCTCGGCAACTACTCCGACCAGCAGTACTCGATGGACAAGAACCCGACGTACTGGCAGGCCGACAAGATCGCGATCAAGCACCTCGTGCTCCCCGCGACGAACACGCAGCTCGACACCGTCACGCGCGGCTACGACTGGGCGTACTCGTTCATCTCGGACGTCAAGGGCACGTGGGGGGCCGCGTCCGACACGAACCAGTGGTGGTTCCCCGCCGGCGGCGTGATCGGTCTCATCCCGAACCTGACGAAGGCGCCGTACAACGACGTCAACGTGCGCAAGGGCATCTCCTACGCGCTGGACCGCGATGGCATCGCCGAGACCGCCTCCGAGGGCAACCTCAGCGCCGCGGGCCAGACCGGCCTGATCCTGCCGAACCAGGAGCAGTACCTCGACCCGTCGATCCCCGACGAGGGGATGATCACGCAGGACACCGACCGTGCCCTCGCCGAGTTCGCGAAGTCCGGCTACGAGCAGCAGGGCGGCAAGCTCGTCAAGGACGGCAAGCAGCTCGAGATCAACCTCATGACCGCGAACGGCTACTCGGACTGGCTCCGTGCCGCGCAGCAGGTGCAGCGTGACCTCGGGAAGATCGGCGTGAAGGTGCAGATCCAGGCGCCGCAGCCCGCCGGCTACCAGCAGAACATCAACAACGGCAAGTTCGACATGGCGATGGGCGGCATGGGGAACGGCGACGTCTTCCAGGCGTACAACTCCCTGCTGTCGAGCGACTTCTACCAGCCGGTCGGCAAGTCGACGGTGAACAACTTCGAGCGCTACAAGAACGCGGACACTCAGAAGCTCCTCGACGAGTACCGCGGTACGACCGACCGCGCCGAGCAGCAGCGGATCCTGGACCAGCTGCAGGCCATCGTGTACGACGACCTGCCCGTGATCGGCATGTACTACGGCGGGCTCTGGGGCCTGTTCAACACCGGCAAGTTCGTCGGGTGGCCGAGCGCCGAGGACCCGTACATGGCACCGCAGAACTACGACTCCGCACCGCTGCTCATCTTCACGAAGCTCCGGCTCCGCGACAGCGCCGCGGGCAAGGCGATCCTCCAGGAGCAGAAGACGCAGCAGAAGGAGGCAGGCAAGTGAAGTACATCCTCCAGAAACTCGTCCTCTTCGTCCTCACCCTCTGGGCCGCGGTCACGCTGAACTTCGTGCTCCCGCGCCTCATGCCGGGCAGCCCGTCCGACGCCGCGCTCGCGAAGCTCAGCCAGAACGGTCCGGTGACCGACGCCACGAAGAAGGCCATCGAGGCCCAGCTCGGCGTCCCCAGCGGCAACCTCTGGGACCAGTACGTCAGCTACCTGCACCAGGTCATCACCCTCGACTTCGGCACGAGCTACACGTTCTACCCGCAGCCGGTCGGTGACCTGGTCGGCCGCGCACTGCCGTACACGCTCGTGCTCGTCGGCACGGTGACGGTCCTGGCGTTCGTCATCGGAACGCTGATCGGTGTCGCGGCGGCGTGGAAGCGCGGCACGTGGCTCGACTCGCTCCCGACCCTGTCCGGCAGCTTCATGTCGACGTTCCCGTACTTCTGGACGGCGCTCCTGCTGCTGTTCTTCCTCGGCTACGTCCTGCACTGGTTCCCGACCACCGGGGCGTCGTCCGCGACGAGCGTCCCGGGCTGGAACGGCACCTACATCGGCGACGTCCTGCGGCACGCGGTCCTGCCGGCCGTGACGATCCTCGTGACGAGCCTCGGAGGCTGGATCATCGGCATGCGCAACGCGATGATCAACACCCTCGGCGACGACTACGTCACCTTCGCCGAGGCCAACGGCCTCCGCGGTCGCACGGTCGCCGTCCGGTACGCCGCGCGCAACGCGATCCTGCCGAACCTGACCGGCTTCGGCCTGGCGCTCGGTGGCGTGGTCGGCGGCTCGGTGCTGGTCGAGCAGGTGTTCGGCTACCCGGGCATCGGCTACCTGCTCTTCAACGCCGTGATCGGGCAGGACTACCCGCTCATGCAGGCCCTCTTCCTGATGATCACCGTGTCGGTGCTCATCGCCAACTTCATCGTGGACGTCCTGTACGGCGTCCTGGACCCGAGGACGCGTCGATGACCACGATCGCAGTACGTACCCAAGACGAAGCCCAAGCGCCCTCCAAGTGGCGCGCCGCCGCCCGCCAGTTCGGCGTCGTCTGGAGCAACACGAAGGCCCGCATCGGCCTGTGCATCCTCGGCTTCTTCGTCCTCGTGGCGATCGCCGCCCCGCTCCTCGCCCCCTACGGCGCCAGCCAGAACGGCTTCGAGCGCAACGCCGACGCCACCTGGGCGCACTGGATGGGCACCACCGCCGCCGGCGAGGACGTCCTCTCCCAGTTGATCTACGGCGCCCGGGTCTCCGTGCTCGTCGGTGCGGTCGCCGGCCTGCTCTCCACCCTCGTCGCCGTTGCGATCGGTCTGAGCTGGGGCTACATCCGCGGCTGGATCGCCGAGGTCATCGGGTTCATCGTCAACCTGTTCCTCGTCATCCCGGGTCTGCCCCTGATGATCGTCATCGCCGCCTACCTGCAGAACGGCGGCATCGCGGTGATCATCGCGGTCATCGTGGTGACCGGGTGGGCGTGGGGTGCTCGCGTGCTCCGCAGCCAGACCCAGTCGCTGCGTGGCCGGGACTTCGTCACCGCCGCCCAGTTCTCCGGGGACGGCGCGACCCGCATCGTCTTCCGCGAGATCCTGCCGAACATGACGAGCCTGATCGTCGGCAGCTTCTTCGGGGCAGCGACGAGCGCGATCCTCGCCGAGGCGGGGCTCGAGTTCCTGGGCCTCGGCGACTCGTCGATCGTCAGCTGGGGCACGATCCTGTACTGGGCGCAGAACTCGAACGCGCTCCTCACCGGCCAGTGGATCCTGCTGTTCGCCCCGGGCCTCTGCATCGCCCTGCTCGCGATGAGCCTCACCCTGATCAACTTCGGCGTCGACGCCGTGTCCAACCCGCGGCTGCGCGAGGGCGCGCGGCCCCGTAAGGAGAAGCGCGCATGAGCGGCTCGCCAGAAACGCACCCGGCAGACGGCCTGGAGGCGCCCACCGGCGCCGCCACGCGCCTCCCCTCCGACGCCACGCGCGCCACGCAGGACGTCCTGCTCGACGTCCGCGACCTGTCGGTCGTCTACGAGTCGGCCGGCCAGCAGGCCGTCCAGGCCGTCGACCACGTGTCGTTCCAGCTCGCGAAGGGCGAGTTCGTCGGCCTGGTCGGCGAGTCCGGTTCCGGCAAGTCGACGCTCGGCTACGCGCTGACCCGGCTGCAGAAGCCGCCGGCGCGCACGAACGGCGGCAGCATCGTGTTCAACGGACACGACATCCGCGACCTCGACGACGAAGCACTCCGCCAGCAGCGGCAGGGCGGCTTCGCCATGGTGCTGCAGTCCGGCATGAACGCGCTCAACCCGGTGCGCACCATCCGCAACCACTTCATCGACGTCTTCACGGCGCACGGCCACGTGCCGCGCGACCGCTGGGACGCCCGCATGCAGGAGCTCATCGGCAAGGTCAAGCTGCCGACGTCGATGCTCGCCCGCTTCCCCGGTGAGCTGTCCGGCGGCATGCGGCAGCGCGTCTCGATCGCGCTCGCCCTGTCGCTCGAGCCGCAGCTCATGGTGTTCGACGAGCCGACGACCGCCCTCGACGTGCTCGTGCAGCACGCCGTCATGGACACGATCATCGAGCTCCAGCGATCCGAGGGCTTCACGGCGATCCTCATCAGCCACGACCTCGGCATCGTGCTCGAGGCCACCGAGCGCGTCCTCGTCATGCACGAGGGCCGCATCGTCGAGGACGGCGGCTCGAAGGACATCCTGCGCGACCCGCAGGACGAGTACACGCAGATGCTCCTGTCGCACTACGCCGACCCCCGTGCCGAGGTGGTGTCGCTGCCGGGCTTCCCGGACCGGTCGCTCCGTGACCCGTCGGCCACGCGGCAGGAGACCACCAGCTCGTTCAGCACCGTCGGCTCCCGCGAGCGCAGTGCCGCCCGCAACCCGATCGTCGTCGACCACATCGTCAAGACCTACCCGGCGCCGCGCCGTGGTGAGCAGCCGGTGCAGGCCGTGCGCGACGTGTCGTTCACCCTCGAGCCCGGGCAGTCACTCGCCCTGGTCGGCCAGTCCGGTTCGGGCAAGTCCACCATCGCGAAGCTGCTCACCGGGGTCGAGAAGCCCACGACGGGCACCGTCCGGTTCGGTGACCTCGACGTCGCCCGGCTCGGCAAGCGCGGTCTGCGCGACCTGCGCCGCGAGGTGCAGATGGTGTTCCAGGACCCGTACTCGGCGCTCAACCCGCTGCACACGGTCGAGTACACGCTGTCCCGACCGATCGCGAACTACACCGGGCTGCGCGGCCGCGACGCCCGACGCCGGGTGCTCGAGCTGCTCGAGACCGTCGGGCTCACCCCGGTGGAGCAGTTCGCGCAGAAGCTCCCGCACCAGCTCTCCGGCGGGCAGCGGCAGCGCGTCGTCATCGCCCGGGCACTGGCGAGCGACCCGCAGGTGATCATCGCCGACGAGCCGGTCTCGATGCTCGACGTCACGCTCCGTGCGGGTGTGCTCGCCCTGCTCGAGGACCTGCGCGAGCAGTGGGGCGTCTCGCTCCTCTACATCACGCACGACCTGCTGAGCGCGCGGCTCATCACCGACGACATCATGGTGCTGCACGACGGCGCGGTGGTGGAGCGGGGCCGGACCGCCGATGTCCTGCAGCACCCGCAGGACGACTACACGGTCGCCCTGCTGGACGCCGTGCCGAACCCGCGGCGGACACTGCTCGCATGACCACGTTGCTCGACTTCCCGTCCGTCCC
This sequence comes from Curtobacterium oceanosedimentum, assembly GCF_020297365.1. Classification (GTDB taxonomy): domain Bacteria; phylum Actinomycetota; class Actinomycetes; order Actinomycetales; family Microbacteriaceae; genus Curtobacterium. Next base: position 95,425 of record NZ_JAIXIG010000003.1, on the reverse strand, counting down.
GTCCTTCGGCCACCTGCCCACCCCGGACGGTGTCGATGTCGTCGGCATCGACCTGCCCGTCGGCCGACTCACCGCCTACCGCGTCGTGCCCGCGGGGGAGTCGAAGGGCGCGGTCCTGATCGTCCCCGGGTACACCGGCTCGAAGGAGGACTGGCGCACCTTCATGCCCGTCCTCCGCGACGCCGGGTGGACCGCGGTGGCGATCAGCCGGCGCGGGCAGGCGGACTCGGCAGCGCCGACCTCGCCGTCGGACTACTCCCTCGACCAGGAGGCCGCCGACGTCGTCCGGGTCGCCGCCCTGCTCGACGACGGCGCCCCCGTGCACCTGATCGGCCACTCGCTCGGCGGCGTGATCGTCCGCGCCGCCGCGATCGCCTCGCCGTCGTCGTTCCGCGACGTCGTGCAGTTCTGCTCCGGCCCGTACGGCTGGCCGTACCGCAAGGTCGCCGAGCTGACGATCCTGCACGACACCGGTGGGAACCTGCGGCAGCTGTTCGACTCGACCAACCCGCTCTGGGCGTACCGCCCCGACGAGGAGCTCCCCGACGACGTCCGGATGGTCCGCGACCGCTTCGACGCCACGAGCCCGCTCAGCGTCGTCGCCGGCGGGCACATCCTCGAGGACCACACCGACTCGTCCGCCGAGCTCCGGGCCACCGGGCTCCCGGTCCTCGTCACGCACGGTGAGTGGGACGGCGCCTGGCCGATCCCCTGGCAGCGGCAGATGGCCGAGGACACGGGGGCGGCGTACGAGGTGATTCCGGCGAGCTACCACGGCCCCCAGGTCGAGAACCCCCTCGGCACGGTCGCCGTGTTCGACGCATTCCTCAGCCAGCACTGACCCGAACCCGCACGAAAGGCACCATCATCTCCACCCTGCAGTTCCCCGACGGCTTCCTCTGGGGTGCCGCCACCGCCGCCCACCAGATCGAGGGCAACAACGTCAACAGCAACTGGTGGGTGCACGAGCACGAGCCTGACACCACCATCGTCGAACCCTCGGGCGACGCGGCCGACAGCTACCACCGCTACCGCGACGACATCCGCATCGCCGCCGACCTCGGGCTGAACTCGTACCGGTTCAGCGTCGAGTGGGCCCGCATCGAACCGGAGCGCGGGTTCGTCAGCCGTGCCGAGGTCGACCACTACCGCCGCATGGTCGACGCCTGCCACGAGTTCGGCATCGAGCCGATCGTCACCCTCATGCACTTCACGGTGCCGCGGTGGTTCGAGCGCGACGGCTTCTGGCGCGCACCCGACGCGGCCGACCTGTTCGCCCGCTACACCGAGGCGGCGCTGCCGATCGTGCAGGACGGCGTCCGCTACGTCTGCACGATCAACGAGCCGAACATCGCGGCGATGCTCGCCGGAGGCGAGGACGCCGCGAACCTGGTCGCCTACGGTCTGCCGAACCCCGACCTGGGTGTCGCCGACGCCCTGCTGGCCAGCCACCGGCGGTCGCGCGAGGTCCTGGGACAGGTGTCGGGCCTCCAGTCCGGGTGGACCGTCGCGACGCAGGCGTTCAAGTCCAACGGCGAGCCCGGGGCGGACGCGATGCTCCGCGAGTACGGGTACCCGCGCGACGACTGGTACCTCGAGCAGGCCGCCGGCGACGACTTCCTCGGCGTGCAGGCCTACACCCGCACGTTCATCGGACCGGACGGGCCCCTGCCCGTCGCCGAGACGGAAGAGACGACCCTGACCGGCTGGGAGTTCTACCCCGAGGCCTCGGCCGACGGGCTCCGCAGCGCGTGGGAGCTCTCCGGCGGCGTCCCGCTGATGATCACCGAGAACGGCATCGCCACCGCCGACGACTCCCGTCGTGTCGCCTACACGCAGGGCGCCCTCGAGGGGATCCACCGCTGCATCGAGGACGGCATCCAGGTGCTCGGCTACCAGCACTGGTCGCTGCTCGACAACTACGAGTGGGCCTCCGGGTTCCGCCCGACCTTCGGGCTCGTGGCGTGGGACCCGGAGACCTTCGAGCGCACGCCGAAGGACTCCGCCCGCTGGTACGGGCGGGTCGCGCAGGCGAACGCCCTCGAGCCGGTCGCCGTCTAGGACGGTCGACCCCGCAGACGCGCGGCGGACGGGAGGCCCTGCTCCCGTCCGCCGCGCCCCGTCACGCCCGCCTCGTGGTGCGTCCCGGGCGCACCACGCGAGCGGCCCGCCGGCGCACGGCCCTCGGACCCGTGCGCGCTGCGCTCTGAGCGGCTGAGGACGGGTCCGCAGGATCAGCCGTCGGCGGCGAGCAGGTCGGCGACCGCGGTCTCGCGGAGCAACGCCGCACGATCCGCGGCCGTGGACCCCTCGTCATCCTCGGCACCGCGGTCGACGTCGAGTCCGAGCACCGCGCGGACCGTGTCGACGTCGCCCGAGTCGACCGCCGCGATGAGCAGCGTGACGCCCCGCGACCCACGGACGCCGGTGTCCGCACCCGCGTCGGCGAGGGCACGGACGATCGCGGCGTGCCCACCCCACGCGGCGCGGACGATCGGGGAGTTACCGTCGCCGTCCCGGGCCTCCAGGTCGGCACCCGCGGCGACCAGCACGTCGACCGCCCGCCGTGCATCACGGTCGATCGCCAGCGTCAGCGGCGTGCGTCCCTCGGTGTCCGTGAGCTGGACCGACGCCCCGCGACGCAGGAGTTCCTCGAGCATCTCGGGGCGGTCGAACCACGCGGCGGCGTGCAGCGGCGCGAAGCCCCACCGTTGGTCGACGTCGTCGACGTCGCTCGCGTCGTCGGCCAGGTGCAGACCACCCAGGTCGCCGTACGCCGCGGCCCGCACGACCTCGGTCGCGTACTCCACCCAGCCGTCCGGCACCGGACCGTGCCAGCCCCGCGCTGGACGCTCGCCGAGGCCTGCGTACACCGACTCGGCGACGCTCCGGATCGACACCCGCACGCCCCGGAACCGGATCGCGACCTCGCCGACGGGGGAGACGAGCAGGCGGAGCTCCCAGGCGTCGTGTTCGTTGACGTACTCGAGCTCGCCCCGGGCGACGTGCGCGTCACCGGCGAGCAGCGCCGCGGGGTCGATGCCCGGCGGGTCGATGACGGCGTCGCGCAGGCGGAGCGACACCCTGGCGTGGTTCCACCGGCGCCACAGGCCGTCCGGGGTGTCGAGGACCTCGTCGTTCCGGACCACGACGTCGGCGTGCACCACGACCGGGTCGGGCACACCGTGGCCGGGCAGGTCGACGGGGGTCGTCGCGTCGTCGTCGTCCGGGTCCACGACGGCGTCCGCCGACTCCACGGTCCAGCCTTCGACCCGCGCGTCGGTCCACGTGACGGTCAGCAGCGCGGCGACGGTGGGCGGGGCGTCCTCGAGCAGTCGGCTCACGTGGTCGCGCTGGCCGTCGAAGTCCTCGAGGGAGACGTAGCCAACGGAGGGCCAGTTCACTCGACTCCATCGCACGGGTCGACTGTAGCGCCTCGAGGCCTGACCACCGGAATGTGATACTGGTATTCTGAACACATGCCTTCGACTGCGTCCGCTCCTCGCACTGTCCTCGTCACCGGGGCGGCCGGCTACATCGGCTCGCACGTCGCTCGGGTCCTGCGGCAGCGCGGCGAGACCGTCGTCACGCTGGACGACCTCTCCACCGGATCTGCGGCGCGGCTCGACGGACCACTCGACCTCCGCCTCGACCTCGCCGGACCGGGTGCCCTCGAGTCGCTCGAGGCGTTCCTGTCCGGCCGCAGGGTGACCGACGTCGTGCACCTCGCAGCGATGAAGCAGGTCGGCGAGTCCGTGGAGCGGCCCACCCACTACATGGACCGCAACGTCGGGGGCCTGGTCCACCTGCTCACCGCGATGGAGCGATGCCGGGTCGAGCAGCTGGTCTTCTCGTCGTCGGCGGCCGTCTACGGTCCGACCAGCGTGCCGCTCGTCGCCGAGGAACACGCGCTCGCACCGGCGAACCCGTACGGGCAGTCGAAGCTCATCGGTGAGTGGATGACGGAGAACGCCGCGCGCTCGTGGGGACTCCGCGCAGCCAACCTCCGGTACTTCAACGTCGCCGGCACCGGATGGCCGGACCTCGCCGACGACGGTGTCGCGAACCTCATCCCGATCGTGCTCCGCGCCGCACAGCAGGGCGACCCCGTCCGGGTCTTCGGCACCGACCTGCCGACACCGGACGGTTCGTGCGTCCGCGACTTCGTGCACGTGCTCGACCTGGCGCACGCTCACGTCGCAGCGCTCGACCACGTCCGGACCGTCCCCGGAGCGCGTGCGTTCAACATCGGGACCGGTACGGGCACCTCCGTCCGCTCGGTCGTCGAGGCTGCCGAAGTCGTGACCGGCCGACGGATCGAGGTGGTCAATGGTGCTCCCCGCGCCGGTGACCCGGCGATCGTCGTCGCGGATCCGACTCGCGCCCACCGAGAACTCGGCTGGTCCGCGCAGCACGCGGTCGCCGACGCCGTGGAGTCCGCGTGGCGCGCATCCACGGCGCGGCACTGCTCACGACCTGACGACGGCGGGGCACGCGACGGCCCGCTCGGTCACCCAAGGACCGAGCGGGCCGTCCTCGTTCACCGGTCGGAGCCACCCGTGCGGGCGCGCTGACGTGGACGGGCGTCGAGGAAGTAGCGGGCGCAGCGCTCCCACACGCCCGGACGGTCGAAGTGCTCGTCGACCTCAGCGCGGGCGGCGCGGCAGATCCTGTCCCGCAGCGCCGCGTCATCGAGCACGCGCTGCAGGGCCTCGGCCAGCGCGCGGTCGTCGCCGGTCTCGACCAACAGTCCGGTCGAGCCGTCCTGGACGAGGTCGGCGATCCCCGTGCACGACGTCGCGACCACCGGGATGCCCGTCGCCCACGCTTCGAGGACGACGGTCGGCAGGCCCTCGCGGTGGGACGGCAGGCAGAAGACGTCGAAGGCCGCGAAGACCTCGGCCGGGTCCGACAGGTTGCCCGTCCGGGTGACCCACGGGGCGTCCAGCGCAGCGCGGACGTCGACCGCGAGGTGTTCAGCGCCCTCGTCCGGGCCGATCAGCGCCAGGCGAGCGGCGACGCCCCGTTCGCGGAGTGCCCCGACAGCCCGGACGAGTTCCTCGATGCCCTTGTCGCGCGTGACCCTTCCGACGAACCCGACGACGACCTCGTCCTCCGCCGCCCTGAGACGCTCCCGCTGGGAGGTCCGGAGGGACCGATCGGCACCGATGCGGCGGGCGCGGGCGCCGTCCACGCCGACGACCGACCCCTTCCCGATGACGTCGATGCCGGACACGTCGACCCCCAGCTCCCCGAGACGGTCGCGGAGCCCGACGCTGACCGCGACGGTGTGCGTCGCGAGCCGGAGCGCCAGGCGTTCGGTCTCGAGCAGGAACCGCCGGAAGACGCCGGTCGTGGTCTCGAGCCGGAGGCAGTGCAGGACCTGGATGCGGACCGGGACCCGGCAGACCCTCGCAGCGATGCCGGCGAGGAGGGTGGCCTTGGGGGTCCCGTAGACGACCCGGTACGGCCGGAGTCGGCGCATGAGTCGGACGAGTCGGACGAGACTCCGGAGATCGTTCAGCGGGGCGGGATCCCGCTCGAGGGGGAGGACGTGCATGTCGATCCCTTCGCGCTCGCGGATGCGGTCCACACGGCCGGTGTCGTCCGAAGCGGTCCGGACGGGGGCGAGCGGCGTCGTCGCGAGGTAGCGGAGCTGGTCGCGCAGCATCACGTCGAGGGCGATGTCCGTCTTGACGATGAGGGTGCCGGAGCGTGGGCGGGACATGGGTTCTCCTGGGGTGCTGTCGAGGGGATGGGGTGTCAGCGGAGGTGGCCGGGGCGGCGGAGGCCCCAGTGCCGAGCAGCCTGCGATGCCGTCCACACGGCGTCGCGCACGAGCTGCACGACCGGGTGCACGCCGAGGTGTCGTGCAAGCGCCCGGCGGGAGGCGCGGATCCGAGCGGCAGAGGGGCTGAAGGGGTTCGTGTTCCGACTGTGCTGGGTCGGGTGCGCGCGGTAGCACGTCAGTCGTTCCGGCAGGTTCGCGACCTTCCCCACGGTGGCGAGCCGCAGCCACAGGTCGTAGTCCTGCATGCGGACGCACCTCGTGTCGTACCCGCCGACGGCTTCGAGGGCCGATCGCCGCATCAGGACACTGGAGTGCACGAGCACGTTCCTCCGCAGGAGCTCGGCTCCGATGTCCTCGCCCGCAGGGTGGTCGACGGCACCGAGCTCGGCGCCGTCCGGTCCGATGACGGTTGCCGCCGTCCCGACGACCGCGATGTCGGCGCGACGGTCGAGCACGGCGACCTGCGACCGGATCCGTCCGGCAACGGCGAGGTCGTCCGCGTCGACTCGCGCGATGTAGGTCCCGCTCGCGATGCGGACACCGGCGTTGATCGCCGCCGCCGAACCGACGCGCTCTCGCAGCCGCACGACCCGCACGAGCGGATGCGTCGGCACCGTCGCGTCGGCCGGAGCGCCGTCGAGGACGACGACCACCTCGAGCACGTCGACGGCGTCGTCAGCCGCAGTGGGGAGGACCGACTCGACGGCGGCGACCAACCACTCGTCGACCCCGATGGTCGGGATGATCACGGAGACCTTCGCACTGGCGTTCACCACTCAAGTATGACATATCACGTGATATGCTCAGGTGGACGACGACGGAAGGGGCCCGGTGGCCGAGCCGAACGCAGCAGCCCTGACGAGGCGATCCGTGCACCTCGCGATCGTCACCGCACCCGCCCTGCTCGGCCGGGGCGCACAGTTCGCGGTCCTCGCGTGGCTGGCGCTCCTGGTCACGCCCGCGGACTACGGTCGGTTCGCCTCGCTCCAGGTGCTCGTCCTGGGCGTCGCCAGCATCACCGCGTCGACCATGGGGGCGTCCGCGAACGCGAGCACCGCCCGCGCCGTCCGGAACGGCGTCGAGAGCTTCCCGGTGCTCGTGCTCATGCTCCTCCGCGCCCGTCGGAGAGCGCTGCTCGGAAACCTGCTCGTCTCTGCGGTCGCGGTCCCGGTGGGAGCACGGCTCGTCGTCGGGAACCAGGACGGTGCGCTCCCCGTCCTGGTGCTCACGGGTGTGATGAGCGCCGCGCTCCCGCTCGGCGAGATGGTCGTCGCCGTCCTCGCCGGGTCCGGCCGCTACCGGACGGCGTCCTGGGTCGACGCCGGCCGGGCGGTGGCAGGGGCCACCCTGGCCCTCCTCCTCGGCACGACCGCCGGGCCCTGGTGGGCCGTCGTCGGCCTCCTCGCCGTGGACGCCGTGGTCGCCGTCCTGCTGCTCGGGCTCGCAGCGTCCCGGTCCTGGACCGCAGGCGTCGAGTTGCAGGAGGACGTCTCCGGCTCCATCGCGGCGAGGGAGGGCCTCGCCGCCGGGTTGACGGCCAACCTGCTCGGTCAGGCCGCGAACTGGTCCGTGCTCTGGGCCATCGGGATCCTCGGCGGTCCGGTCGGCCTCGGTGTGTACGGCGTCGCGCTGCGCTTCGCCTCGGTCGTCACCCTCGCGCCGCAGTACTTCGGGAAGACGGTCATCGGTCAACTCGCTGCACCCGACCCCGGACGGAACCACTGGACCCCGCGTTCGTTCGTCGGCATGCTCGCCGTCCTGTCGGTCGTCGGCTCCGGTGCAGCGGCGGTGGTGTTGGTCACCGCGTTCCCGGGGCTCGTGGCGCGCTACGACGGGCTGTGGGGCACGCTCGCCGTCGTCCTCACCGCTGCGTCCCTGCGCGCAGTGCTGATCGGACTCGGGCAGGTGTGCGTCGCTCGTCGGCTGTGGCGGACCTGGGTCGTGGCCGACGGAGTCAGCTTCGTCGTGACCGTGGTGGGGGTGCTCCTCGTCGTCGTCGGGACAGCCGGGGACACGGGGACCGCCGGGGTCGTCGCCGTCGTGCTCGTGACGGTCGTCGCGAACCTCGCGGGCATCACCGCGCGGCTCGTCGGGGTCGTCAGGCGTCTGCAGGCTCCGGAGCCTGTCGCGTGAGTGCCGTGGATCGCGAACTCGACCTCGTGCGCAGCAGCCGCGCGACGCTGCACTGGCTCCTGCGGGGTACAGCCGTCGTCTGTGCCGTGCTCTCGCTCGCGCAGGCAGCCACGGTCGGTGGCCCGGTCGGCGCCTTCGCGCTCCCCGTGCTGCTCCACGCACTGGTCGTGCTCGTCGGGGTCGAGGTCTCCCGCGCCACCAGGACCGGTCTGCGGGTCGACGGCCTCACCCTGTTCCTGGGGTGGGAGGTCCTCCGCGGGGACGTGGCTCCCGTCATCATCCAGTGGTTCGGATCGGGTACCAACTTCTTCTGGCGGCCCGGGACGCACGGCGACGCCACGCTCGTCCTCTTCCTCGGTCTCGCCTTCGCAGTGTCCGTGGTCGTCACGCGCGCGGCGGTCGGCGGACTCGCACACGCTGCCCGACGTGGCCGTGCAGGTGGCCGTGCCGCCGGTGCGGCCGGACTGGTCCGGGTGCCCGCACTGGTCACGGGGTCCGCTCCGGTCCGCGTGTTCATCGTCCTCGGTCTGGTCGGGCTCGTCCTCCGCTTCCCGGACGTCGCGTCGGTGCAGTCCTTCCTCTCCGGCGACATCGACGGGCTCCAGGGGAACGACGTCGTGCCGAAGGGGCCCATCACCTTCCTCGGTGAACTGACGCGTCCGCTGCTCTTCCTCGGGCTGGCGATGGCGATCCGCGCGCGACACCGCGCGGCCCGGACGTGGTGGTGGATCGTGCCGCTCCTGCTCGGCTCCATCGTGTTCGCCCTCGGTTCGTACGGGCTCCGCCGCGCTCCCATGGCGTTCGCCGTGATCGCCCTCGCGCTGCTCCTCGCCGATCGCGGCACGAAGCGGCTCCGACTCGGGCCGTCGGTACTCGTCGTCGCACTCCTCGGCGCCTTCTTCGTCACGGCGGGCACCCTGCGGTCGACACTGTGGCTCGAACGGACCGGCCTCGAAGCGCCCGAGGTCGGGCTGGTCCCGATGATGCAGTCCGCGCTCGTCTACGCGGCCGATCCGATGCAGTTGTCCGGTGCCATGCCCTGGGCCGACGCGAACGCGGCGTTCGGCCTCCGGACGTTCGTCCTCACGCTGCTCGGCCCGGTCCCCGGCATCCCGGACGCCTGGCGCCTCGAGTCGGGCGTCGCGCTCTTCAACCACGCCGTCTACCACAGCTTCGTCGGTCGCGACCAGCTCGTCCCGCCGTGGTTCGAGGGCTACCTGTCCTTCGGCCTTACCGGTGTCCTCGTGGTCGGTCTCGTCTCCGGCGTCCTCATCGCGTGCAGTGACGGGCTCCGCACCCGCAACCGGACCGTTCCCGGATCGTACGCCGCGGCGACCATCGCGTTGTGGGTCACCCAGCCGGGGATCGTCGGTTCGTACTCGATCCTGCAGAACGTCCTCTACTACGCGCTCCCGCCGCTGGTCGTCGTCGGTGTCGCGGGACTCTTCCGTCGGCAGGGTCCCGGCGCACCGATCGGTGCGAGCGTGCCGGTCTCCGACGTCGACCACGCCCCCACGCCCACACCCATGCCCACGCACCAGCTCGAACACCCCCTCCCCGAAAGGTCCATCCGATGAAGGTCCTCATGCTCAGCGGCATCTTCGCCCAGACCCCCGAGTACCGGGCGACCCACATGGCCGAGACGCCGGACTCGCTCCTCGCGGACGGGCTGCGACGTGCCGGTGTCGACGTGACCACCGCTGCGCCGCACTTCCGCGGTGACTGGAGTGGCTACGACGTCGTGCACCTCAACCACCTCATGAACGCCTGTGCGCGATCGCTCGTCACCCCGCGGGCACGAGTCGTGTTCACGCCGCACTTCAGTGGATGGAAGCCGCTGCACCACCGCATCGCCCTGCGAGCGACCGAGCGCCGGGCGGACCGTGTGGTCGTCTTCACCGAGGACGAACGGCGGCGACTCGGCGGGCGGATCCCGGAGCGGAAGGTCGCCGTCATCCGCAACGCCCTCGACGTGCAGCACTTCTCCGCAGCACAGCGGGTGGCCCCGCAGCCCGGTGAGCCGTGGGAGCTGCTGTACGTCGGGCAGCTCGTCGAGTTCAAGCGCGTCCATCTGGCGCTCCGACTCCTCCAGGCGCTCCGGCACGGCGGCCAGCGCGCGGTGCTCCGAGTCGTCTCGCACCGTGAGACCCTCCGTCCGGAGCTCGAGGCCGAGGCCGAGCGCCTCGGGGTCGACGACGCCGTCGAGTACCTCGGGGCACGAGACCGGGCAGGGGTGGGAGCGGAGATGCGTCGAGCGCACCTGCTCGTCCTCCCCTCCTACCGCGAGGGGCAGTCGACGGTCGCGGGCGAGGCGATCATCAGCGCCCTGCCGGTCCACATGTTCGACGTCGCTGCTGCCTGTGAGCAGGTCCCCGCCGGCTACGAACTCCCCGCGACGGACGAGGTCGACCGGTGGATCGACCTCGGGGTCGAACGGCTCGCGCGCTACGGGGCGGTCGCCGAGGCCTTCGAACGGCATGCTCCCGTCGAGCGCGAACTCCTGTCCCTCGACCGCGCTGTCCGGGAGCACATCGACCTCTACCGCTCGCTGCTCTGATCCACTAGCATGTGTTATATCAACCGCACACCTGGTCACGAGTGACGAAAGAGGCCTGATGGACTTCGAATCGATCCTGCGCATCCTCCGCCGGGGGTGGCTGGTGGTCCTGCTCGCCACCGTCGCCGGTGGCGGGGCGGGTTGGGGCCTCGCCGCGCTGCAGCAGCCGACCTACGAGGCGACGACGTCGCTCTACGTCGCGGTCCCTGGGGCATCGAACTCGTCGGAGGTCGCCCAGGGCGGGTCCGCAGCCGAACAGCGCGTGCAGTCCTTCGCCAACGTCGCCGTGAGTTCGCGCGTCCTCCAGTCGGTGATCGACGACCTCCGGCTCGACACCACGCCGAAGCAGCTGGCGGAACACGTCGCGGCGACGACACCGATCGACAGTGTCCTCGTGAACGTCACCGTGACCGATGCCGATCCCCGGCTCGCAGCGGACATCGCGAACGGCATCGGTGCATCGCTCGCCAGTGTCGTGACGACCGAGCTCGAGGAACCGATCGGCGGCGAGAGCCCGTTCCGGATCTCGACGATCGAACCTGCGGTGACCCCGGACGCCCCGGCGTCACCGAACCTCCTGGTGAACGTCCTGGGCGGTGTGGCCGCCGGGCTGATCGCCGGGCTCGCCGGGGCCGCCCTCCGCGCGGCGCTCGACAACCGGCCGCAGGGGCGCGCTGACGTCGAGACCCTGACCGGTGCCGCGACCGTGGGCGAGATACCCTTCGAGAAGGCCGTGCGGGAAGACCCACTCGTCCTGCGCAGTCGGCCGGAGAGCCCCAGCTCGGAGGCGTTCCGACGCTTCCGCATGAACCTGCAGTTCCTCGAGATCGGGCGCGCGAGCCGCAGCTTCGTCGTGACGTCGTCGATCCCCGGCGAGGGCAAGACCACGACCGTGGCGAACCTGGCACTGAGCCTCGCCGAGAGCGGTCTCAACGTGGCGCTGGTGGACGCCGATCTCCGCCGGCCCCGCATCGCCGAGGTGATGGGAGTCGAAGGCGGCGCAGGGCTGACCGATGTGCTGATCGGCCGGCTCGAACTCGAGGACGCCGTCCAGCCGTGGGGGCGTGACGGACTCGTCGTCCTGCCGTCCGGATCGCTGCCGCCCAACGCGACCGAACTGGTCGGGAGCGAAGCCATGCGTGCGGTCGTCCAGGAGCTCGAGCGTCGCCACGAGGTCGTGCTCATCGATGCGCCGCCACTGCTCCCCGTGACAGATGCAGCCGCGCTCACGAAGCTGACGGGCGGCGCACTCCTCGTCGTGTCCATGCGTCGGACGACCCGCCGTCAGATCGAGCAGGCGCGCGCGGTCCTCGCCGATGTCGGGTGTGCTCCGGTGGGCTTCGTGATGACGATGCTGTCCGGGCGGAAGAAGTCCGCCTACGACTACCGCTACGACCCCAGGTCCGACCGGCCGGAGTCAGCACCGGTGGAGCGTGGCCGCCGTTCGGCGTCGGACACGACCGATCGGTCGGCGCTGGTCCGCTGACGGCTGCGAGCGTGAGCGGTCCTGCGGCTCCGGTCGCCGATCACGATCAGACCGGACGAACGGTCAGCGTGGCCCGCGGTACAGCACGATCTGCGTGTTCCGCTGCGGCCGCGACCCCGCCTTGAGCGAGATGGCCGCACCGCTCGCGGTTGCCGCGAACACCCGTGCGCCAGGCCGGTTGATGAGCTGGTCCGCCAACGCAGACTCGAGTTCGCGCACCCGGTCGCGCAGCGCCCTGTTCTCGTTCTCCAGGTCGAGCACGCGCCGGATCCCCTCCAGCGACACCCCCTCGGAGCCGAGCCGCGCGATCTCGCGCAGCTGCACGACGTCGCGCATGGAGTAGCGGCGGGACCCTCCACGGGTCCGCCCCGGCACGACCAGGCCGAGCCGGTCGTACTGGCGCAGCGTCTGCGGGTGCATCTCGGCGAGCTCCGCCGCCACCGCGATCGCGAAGACGGGCGAGTTCTCGTCCATGTCGGTCATGGCGCGTTCCTTTCCGTCGTCCGCGGGGTCCTGGAACCAGTCTGGAGGAACGGTGCGGCTTCCTGACGGAGCCGCACCGCTCCTCTCCCCACCGGCACGGCCGGCCCGCCGCTTCGCGACGGGCCGGTACCGGCGGCGTGGGCCCAGAACGGGTCTACTGCTGTGCTGGCGTGACGCTAGTCACGCGCTTTCGCGAGGAGGTCCTCGCGAGGGTTCTCGTCGGGCAGAGCGGCCGCGAGCGCCTCGACGGCCTCGCGCTGCTTGTCCGACAGGTGGGACGGCACCGCGACCTGGACGGTCGCGAGCAGGTCACCCGTGCCGTTCTTGGTCGTGACGCCGCGGCCCTTGACGCGCAGGACGCGGCCCGACGGTGTGCCGGGAGCGACCTTGAGCTTCACGGGCGAGCCACCGAGCGTCGGCACCTCGATCGTCGCACCGAGCGCCGCTTCGGTGAACGTCACCGGGACGTCCACACGCAGGTTCAGCCCGTCGCGCTCGAACACCGGGTGTTTGCGGACCGACACCTGGACGACCAGGTCACCGGCCTCGCCACCGTCGGGAGAAGGCTCCCCTCGACCGCGCAACCGGATCTTCTGGCCGTCCGCGACCCCCGCGGGGATGCGCACGTTGACCGGCCGGCCGTTGCCCTGCGAGAGCTTGACGGTGTCGCCGGCGATCGCGGTGCCGAAGTCGAGCGTCGTCGACGCCGTGACGTCGCGGCCCTTCGTCGGTCCGCCGAACCCGCGGTACCCGCCGGAGGACTGCCCGAAGGCACCCCCACCGCCGAACATCCCGCCGAGGATGTCCTCGAACCCACCGGCTCCACCGGCGCCGCCCTGGCCGAAGCGGACGCGCTGCCCGCCGCCCTGCTGGCCGAACATGCCACCGAAGACGTCCTCGAAGCCGCCGCCCTGGCCCGGGCCACCCGCGGTGAAGCGGGCGCCCGACCCCATGGCGCGGACCTGGTCGTACTCCTGGCGCTGCTCCTTGTCGGACAGCACCGAGTACGCCTCGCTGATCTCCTTGAAGCGGCTCTCGGCGGCAGCGTCACCCGGGTTGGAGTCCGGGTGGAACTGCCGTGCGAGCTTCCGGTAGGTCTTCTTCAGCTCGGCGTCGGAGGCGTCCTTGGACACGCCGAGGACCTTGTAGAAGTCCTTGTCGAACCAATCCTGACTGGCCATGGATCACCTGCCTCCTTCTGTCATCGCCACGGTGCCCCGGCTCAGGCCGGGACCGCCACCGCGACCTTGGCCGCGCGGAGGACACGCTCGCCGAGCTTGTAGCCCGGCTCGACGACGTCCGCGACGGTCTGTCCGGTGGCACCCGGGGTGGGGAGCTGGACGATCGCCTCGTGCACGTTCGGGTCGAACGCCTCGCCCTTCTCGCCGATCTGCACGAGCTTGAACTTCTCGAAGCCCCCGCGGATCTTCTGGCCGATGACCTGCATCGGCCCCTCGGCGAGGTCACCGTGGGCCTCGGCACGGGTGAGGTCGTCGAGCGCCGGGAGCAGTGCCCGGACGACCTCGGCGATGGCGACCTCGCGGTTGGCCTCGCGGTCACGCTCGACGCGCTTCCGGAAGTTCACCAGCTCGGCCTGCGCACGGAGCATGTCCGCACGCATCTCAGCGATCAGGTCGCGGTCCTCGGTGCTCAGCTTGTCCTCGGCGATGCCCCGGGCGGCGTCGGCGAGCAGGGCCTCGTCCTCCGGGGAGAGGTCGTTGGCCGCGTCCGCAGCCGGGCCCCCGGCGGCGGGGCCGTCCGTCGGCACTTCGACGTCGGGCCCCTCCGCCTCGATGAGGTCCTCGGGCTCCTGCGCGTTGGTGGCGTCGCCCTCGACCTGGGGCTCGCCCTCCTCGGGCACGTTGTCCTTGGGATCCGTCATCGTTACTTCTTGTCCTTGTCGTCCTCGTCGTCCACGACCTCGGCGTCGACGATGTCCTCGTCGTCCGCCTGGGCCTGGCCGTCAGCGGTGGGCTGCTCGCCACCGGCCGCGGCGCCCGCGTCCTGCTGGCTGTAGATGGCCTGGCCGAGCTTGCCCTGCGACTCGTTGAGCTTGTCGAAGGCGGTCTTCACGGCGTCGTCGTCCTCGCCCGCGAGTGCGGACTTGAGCGCGTCGACGTCGGCCTGCACTTCGGACTTGACGTCCGCGGGGAGCTTCTCGTCGTTCTCCTTGATGAGCTTCTCGATCGAGTAGACGAGCTGCTCGGCCTGGTTGCGACGCTCGTTGGCCTCGCGACGGGCCTTGTCCTCGGCGGCGTGCTCCTCGGCTTCGCGGACCATGCGCTCGATGTCCTCCTTCGGCAGCGACGAGCCGCCGGAGATGACCATCGACTGCTCCTTGCCCGTGCCCTTGTCCTTCGCGGACACGTGCACGATGCCGTTGGCGTCGATGTCGAACGTGACCTCGACCTGCGGCACGCCACGGGGAGCCGGCGCGATGCCGGTGAGCTCGAAGGTGCCGAGCGGCTTGTTGTCGCGGGTGAACTCGCGCTCGCCCTGGAAGACCTGGATCGCGACCGACGGCTGGTTGTCGTCAGCGGTCGTGAAGGTCTCGCTCCGCTTGGTCGGGATCGCGGTGTTGCGGTCGATGAGCTTCGTCATCAGGCCGCCCTTGGTCTCGATGCCGAGCGACAGCGGCGTGACGTCGATGAGCAGGACGTCCTTGCGCTCGCCCTTCAGCACGCCGGCCTGCAGCGCGGCGCCCACGGCGACGACCTCGTCCGGGTTGACGCCCTGGTTCGGCGACTTGCCGCCGGTCAGCGACTTGACGACCTCGGCCACGGCGGGCATGCGGGTCGAGCCACCGACGAGCACGACGTGCGCGATGTCGTTGACCGAGACTCCGGCTTCCTTGATGACGTCGTTGAACGGCTTCTTCGTGCGGTCGAGCAGATCGGAGGTCATCTGCTCGAACTGGGCGCGCGAGATGGTCTCGTCGAGGTTCAGCGGGCCGTCGGCGGTGAGCGTCAGGTACGGGAGCTGGATGTTCGCCGACATCTGCGACGAGAGCTCCTTCTTGGCCTGCTCCGCCGCTTCCTTCAGGCGCTGCTTGGCGATCTTGTCCGTGGACAGGTCGACGCCGTGCTCGTCCTTGAACTTCTTGACCAGGTGGTCGACGATGCGCTGGTCCCAGTCGTCGCCGCCGAGGCGGTTGTCGCCGGAGGTCGCGCGGACCTGGATCGTCGAGAAGTCGTCGTCCTTGCCCACCTCGAGCAGGGAGACGTCGAACGTGCCGCCACCGAGGTCGAAGACCAGGATGAGCTCGTCTTCCTTGCCCTTGTCGAGGCCGTAGGCCAGCGCGGCCGCGGTCGGCTCGTTGATGATGCGCAGGACGTTGAGGCCGGCGATCTCACCGGCGTCCTTCGTGGCCTGGCGCTCGGCGTCGTTGAAGTACGCCGGCACGGTGATGACCGCGTCAGTGACGTCCTCGCCGAGGTACTGCTCGGCGTCGCGCTTGAGCTTGCCGAGGGTACGGGCCGAGATCTCCTGCGGCGTGTACTTCTTGCCGTCGATCTCGGTCGTCCAGTCGGTACCGACGTGACGCTTGACCGACGCGATGGTGCGGTCGACGTTGGTCACGGCCTGGCGCTTGGCGGTCTCGCCGACGAGCACCTCGCCGTCCTTCGTGAAGGCGACGATCGACGGCGTGGTGCGGAGGCCCTCGGCGTTCGCGATGACGGTGGGCTCACCGCCCTCGAGCACGCTGACGACCGAGTTGGTGGTTCCGAGGTCGATGCCTACTGCACGTCCCATGTGGTGATGCTCCTCTTGCTAGGGGTAAGTCGTTGGACTTGCGTCCGATGGACTCAACTCTACTCGGGACCACGGCGGCGTCAACTCAGGAAGGCAGAAGTTGCGTCGGTCCCACTCAACTCCCAGCGAGAGATGCCGAACGGACCTATGTATTTCACGTGATATTCTGCATACACATGCCGCGACGGTCGCCGTCGCCCGCGTGCTTCCCTCCCGCACAGCCGCCGATGCGCGGCTTGTCCTGAAAGATGCACATGTCTCACAAGAAGAGGGCCTCGACGGCCTTCAAGTCCATGGGCGCGGCCGGGCTGGCCGCCGCCACGATCGTCTCCGGTCTGTCCTTCGGAGCGCCCGCGGTCGCTGCGTCACCTGACGCTCCGAAGGCCTGGACGCAGTCATTCTCCGCGAAGTTCGTCATGCAGCGGGGCTCGTCCTACATCGCGTTGAAAAGTGATGGTCAGGCTGCGTCTTACTCCTCTCTATCCGCCGCCATGTCGGCAGCCTTGACTGGTACGTTTCCGACTCCTGGCACAACCGGGACCATCCAGATGTCGAACGGCAATTGCATTCGCGGGATCATCAGTAGTTACGACTGGGAATTCCTGAATGCAGGCCTGCGCACCACTTCTCCTTGTTCTTCCTTTGCCGTATCGGCCGACGGCCAAACACTGACCCCGAAGGACTACTCCACCTACCCCTACATCACTGGGATCGCAACGACGCCGGGCGGTGCCAGCTCGTTCAAGGCGTCCCGAAGTGCGAGCGAGGCCTACTCGTTCAAGCCAACTGCGGATCAGGTCAATAGAGCACTGACGGCGTCGGTCACGAAGACGAACAACATCGCGAAGACGGCGGTGGTTGCTGGGACGGCGACTCCGAAGGGGACGGTGACGATCGGAAGCAAGACGGTGAACGTCGCGGACAGTGGTGCGTGGTCGATGACGGTCGAGGGGCTGCGCACCGGTGCGAACTCGCTGACTGCGGTGCAGAAGGTTAATAACGCCGAGGTCGACCGGAAGCCCGTCACTGTGAACATCGTTGAGGGTGGCACCGTTGTGGGTGTCAATCAAGGCCCGATCGAGTTGACGCGTGGTCAGAGCACGCAGGTGCCGTTCTTGGTGCAGAACAACGAATCGCGCACGAACATGAAGGGCTCGGTCACGCTGACCGCGCCGGCGGGTACGACGTTCGCGGACGGGCAGGCGAAGGTCGCTGCCGGCTACCGTTCCGGAACGAGCGGTGACTTCCGCCCCTACACGCCGCTGGATCTGAAGAACGGTGTCCGTTCCGACGGGAACACCAAGATCACCTTCGACCTCGACACCGCTGGCGGAAACATGGTCGCCGGCGAGCAGTACCGATACATGCTCAGCGTCGCGACTCCGGCTGATGCCGCTGCGGGCTCCGGGCAGATGGGCTTCACCTACGCCGGTGACAGCTCGAAGGGTGACTACCGTGCCGAGGGGAAGACGACCACCAATCTCGAGGTAGCGCAGCGTGAGCTGACGGCTGCAGTCGACTCGATCGACCACGCCGCCGGCAGCGCGGTCCTCAAGGGCACGGCGACGCCGGGTGCAACGATCGTCATCGGTGAGCAGAGCGCGACCGCGAACGAGGACGGCGACTGGAGCCTCGAGGTCACCGGCCTGGAGTCGGGCCCGAACAGCCTGCTCGTGGAGCAGAAGATCGGCAACGACACGGTTGACTCGAAGCCGGTCACGGTCACGATCAACGACGCCGCGATCATCGGGCAGGACGGCCCCGCCGCCACGCTCGAGCGTGGTGAGCGCACCAAGGTGCAGGCACAGTTCGAGACCAAGGGCGACGTCTCGCGTCCGGACGCGCAGGTGACGTTCACCGCGCCTGAGGGCACCACGTTCGCTGAGGGGCAGAACACCATCGCGGGCTCCTACAAGCGGCCCGGCGAGGACTGGATGAACCGTTCCGCCACCCTCACCGACGGTGACCTGTCGATGGACGGCAAGACCTACACCTACACGTTCAAGCCGACCAGCAGCACCTGGACCCTGCCGGACGCGTCGCTGCTCCGTTGGAGCATCGACGTCGAGACGCCGGCGGAGATCGCTGACGGAACGCCCTCGATGACGACCAAGCTCGTCGGTACGGCCGTGGAGGGTTCGTTCGACGCGACGAGCACCACCGCGACCACGATCGAGTCGGCTGAAACCGCACTGACCGCCGAGGTCGAGTCGGTCGACAACGAGGCACTGACTGCCAAGCTCACCGGGACGGCCACCAAGGGCTCGAAGGTGTCGGTCGGGACCCAGTCCGTCGACGTCACCAACGACGACGGCTCGTGGGAGCTCACCGTGACCGGCTTGAAGTACGGGGAGAACACCCTCCGCGTGGTCCAGACGATCGACGGACGCGAGGTCGACGACAAGCAGCTGACGGTCCAGGTCGATGGTGTGAACCGTGAGTTCAAGGTCACCACGCCGGAGAACGAGTCAGTGCACAAGGGCGAGATGGTCACCTTCTCGGGTGAGGGTCGCGCCGGTGAGGAGGTCCGTCTCCACGTGACCAACTTCGCCAGCACCGACGTCACCACCAAGGTCGGGAACGACGGACGCTGGTCCGTGCAGCGCTTCCTCGGTGAGGGCACCTACGTCTTCGACATCACGCAGCAGAACGCCGCTGGCACGACCACGGGCGATGTCCGTGGGCTGACGATCAACAAGCCCGTCACCGAGGACCCGGTGAACAAGCCGTGGCAGGTGACGGCGCCGACTTCGGGGTCGCAGCACCGCGGTGAGATGGTGACCTGGACCGGGACCGGCAATGCCGGTGACACGGTGACGTTCACGCCGAAGAACCCGGAGCAGTCCGCGTGGTCCACGGTCGTGGACAACAAGGGCGACTGGAAGGTCGACCGGTTCGCCGGTGTCGGCGCGTACGACGTCGACGTCGCGATGAAGAACGCGGCCGGCACCGAGACGGGTGCGCCGATCAACATCCTGCTCAACCAGAACGTCAACCTGCCGTTCGCCGTCACCTCCCCGGAGAACAACTCCGAGCACAAAGGCGAACTGGTGACCTTCCGGGGCACCGGGAACGCCGGTGAGCAGATCGACCTGAAGGTGACGAACTTCGACAGCACCAATCCCCAGCCGGTCCGTGTCGACAGCACGGGGCACTGGAAGATCGAGAAGTTCCTCGGTACCGGCGCCTACACGATCGACATCACGCAGACGAACCTCTCCACCGGTCTCGTCACCGGTGCGGAGCGCGGCCTGCGCTTCAACACTCCGTCGACCGAGGACCCGGTGAACAAGCCGTGGCAGGTGACGGCGCCGACTTCGGGGTCGCAGCACCGCGGTGAGATGGTGACCTGGACCGGGACCGGCAATGCCGGTGACACGGTGACGTTCACGCCGAAGAA